>CAZPLR010000025.1:0-27439 GCA_964587555.1 uncultured Oscillospiraceae bacterium | reverse complement strand
TAAGTGACAGCAAAGTGGAGAAAGGACAAGCGGTTCAAATGATAAGGAGGAAAAAGCAATGGCAAAATTAGACGGGAAAGTAATCATTGTAACCGGCGGCAATTCCGGCGTCGGTGCGGCGGCAGCGGTTTTGCTGGCAAGCGAAGGCGCGAAGGTCGTCATCAGCGCGCGCAGAGAAGCGCAGTTAAACGAGGTGGCCGAGAAGATCAAAGCGGCGGGCGGAGAAGCGCTCCCAGTGATCTGCGACATTTCGAAGCCGGAGGATGCAAAGCGGTTAGTGAATACCGCTGTAGAGACCTATGGCAAGCTGGATGTGATCGTGAACAACGCCGGCGTGTTGGAGGAGGGCTTAAAGCCGATTGACCGTGTGCGGGATGAGGACATGGAAAAGGTTATCACCATCAACGAAAAAGGCACGATGTATTGTATGCGCGAGGCGGCGAAGGTGATGGACAAAGCCGGAAACGGCTCTATCGTCAACGTTGCGTCGGTGGCTGGCGTACTCGGCTGCGGCGGCGCTGCGTATGTTGCGTCCAAGGCGGCTATCATCGGTGTGACCAAGCATACCGCGCTGCGCTTTGCGGGCAAGGGCATCCGCTGCAATGCAATCTGCCCGGGCACCATCGTCACCCCGATGACGATGAACAGCAATCCGGCTGAGATGGACGCGGATATGATGGGGCAGATGTATAAGCACAGCGACCTGAAGATCCGTCCGTGCATGGCGGATGACGTTGCGAAGATCATCCTGTTCTTTGCAAGCGACGATTCCGCTGCGATCACCGGTCAGGTGATTGTTTCCGACTTCGGCGCGTCGTTATAATGCGAAATATCCGGTAAAAAACCGGGCTGCGGGAATCTCCGCAGTCCGGTTTTTTTGATCTATCGTTTTGTTCGTATCGCGTTGCTTACTCGGCAGGACGCTCAGCCGGAAGTCCTGTTTTCTTAATTGCAGAGACAAGCCCAAAGTAAGTACAGGATCTGCCTTCGGTAATGCTGCAGCTGACAAACGGATGCTGCGCCTGATAGGTATCGTAATCGTACTCTCCCCAGAATTCAGCAAGGAATCCGAGCCATTCGCGGTCGTCGCCTTCCCAGTCCCCCGCGCCGAGGGTGTTTTCGGAAATTTCATAGGTTTTCAATTTGGCAGCCTCAAGCTGACGCTCATGGAAAGCGTCAAGCGTTTCGCCGTAGGTTTCAATGTACTTCTTTTCTTCCTCAACCGTCATGGTTAGCTTATCGCCGCCCTCGACCTGAAGGGTGATTTGAGCAACGCCAATCTCCATTCCAAATACACTGCCGTCTAAAATAACCCAAAAAGCTTCCGGACAGGTGTCGGTCGCATCATAGTAATAAAGAGTGCCGGCGACATTCCCTTCGTCCTCTTGCGTCATAAGCGGGGTTTTGCCGTCTAGCTTCAGCAAGGTAAGCGCCGTTTCAATATCGCAGCCCCATGGAAAATCGATCAAGCTGTCGGTGTCAAAGTCCCACGAGGCGGAATCATCCTTCTGGCAGCCGGAAAAAGCGGCCGGAATCAGCAGAAGCGTAAGCAATACGCAGAGGATTTTTTGAATTGATCTTTTTTTCATAGTTGACACTCCTTTCATGAACGATGTTGATAGAACGGGCATATTAACTTGCAAGTTATAATCATATCATACCATGAAAAATTTACCATGTCAACGGAAAATTTGTGTATTTACCCCCCCGTTCATAATTCTTGTGCAATGAGACCATGAAAATGTTATGCTTTTGTTGATTATTTTCCGCGTTCGCGGATGATGAAGCGCACCGGCGTTCCCTTTAAGCCAAACTGCTCGCGAAGCTGGTTTTCGATATATCTTTGATAAGAGAAATGGAACAGTTCCGCGTTGTTGACAAAGATAACAAAGGTCGGCGGGTTGGTGGAAGCTTGGGTCATATAATAGATTTTCAGACGTTTGCCCTTGTCGGACGGCGGCTGTACTCTGGCGGTGATATAGCCGAGCAGGTCGTTTAACACGCCGGTCGTGATCCGGATGCTGTTTTGTTCATACACGCTGCGGATGAGCGGGAACAGCTCGTTTACCCGCTGTCCGGTCTTTGCGGAGATGAAAAGAAACGGCACATAGGACATAAAGCTGAAATCGTTTTTCAGCCTGTCGGTAAATTCCTTCATCGTGCGTCCGGTCTTTTCTTCGACTGCGTCCCATTTGTTGACTGCGACGATGCATGCCTTGCCCTGCTCGTGCGCATAGCCTGCCACCTTGCTGTCCTGCTCGGTAAAGCCGACCGTCGCGTCGATGACGATAACGCAGACTTCCGAACGGTCAACCGCCATCAGGGAGCGCAGCACGCTGTAATGCTCAACGGCGTCGAGTATCTTGGACTTTTTGCGCAGTCCGGCGGTGTCAATGAAGATATATTTCCCGGATTCGTGTTCGACCAATGTATCGGTCGAATCGCGAGTCGTTCCGGCAATCTCCGACACGATCAGCCGCTCCTGCCCGGAGATGAAGTTAATCAGCGAGGATTTTCCAACGTTCGGTTTGCCGATAACGGCGACCTTGATGACGCCTTCCTCGTTTTCTTCTTCGCCGTCAAACTGTAAATATTCAAAGCAAGCGTCAAGCAGGTCGCCGGTGCCGTGGCCGTGAACCGAGGAAACCGGATATAGGTCGCCGGCGCCAAGGTTGTAAAACTCGTAGAAATTGTCCGGCGGATCGCCGATGCTGTCGCATTTATTGACGCAGACGATGACCGGCTTGCCGCTTTTGCGCAGCATGTCTGCGACCTCCTTGTCGGTGGCAGTAACGCCGCTGACCACATCGGTGACTAAAACGATCACGTCCGCGCTGCGGATTGCAAGCTCTGCCTGACGGCGCATCTGCGTTAGGATAATGTCGTCTGCCGCCGGCTCGATGCCGCCGGTATCAACGATGGTAAAGCTTTTTCCGCGCCATTCGCAGTCGGCGTAGATACGGTCGCGGGTAACGCCCGGCGTATCCTCTACGATGGAAACGCGCCTGCCGACTAATTTATTGAACAGCGTCGACTTTCCGACGTTCGGGCGGCCGACGACTGCGATAATTGGTTTTGCCATAGGGGTATCCCTCCTTTACTGTTTTGGGGAGCTAAGCAGCGCGTCAAGCAGCTCCTCCCCCGAAGAGCCTGCGATGGTGATTGGGATCTGGAGCGCATTGGAAAGCTCCAAAACGGTCATATCGTCGAGGAAAACGTTGTCTGTATCCGCTTCGGTGCGCGGCGCGCGCAGCATATTTTCTGAAAGCAGCAGGCGCGTGCCCAGCTCCTTCCCCTTTAGCTGTGCGGAAAGATCTGTTCCGGTTAAAAGCCCGGTCACAGTGATCGTTTCCCCAAAAAAATGGTTGATAATCGGATAGACCGCGCAGTTTAGATTTGGAAACTTCTTCCTTGCCATCGCGACGAGCGCAGTCAGCTCCGGCGCGGCGATCACGCCGGTTGCGATGCTGCAAGCGCGCGGCAGGTCATCGCCGGGCATGTTTTGTAACGCCTGATAAAATTCATCCCGCAGCAGACTCACCATTCCGACCCCATTCTCAATCTGGGAAAAGTCCTCGTAAAACGCGGCGTCCGGAATATCCCGCCCGGCGGTAATATAAAATTCGTCCGAGGCAAAGACAAGCCGCCTCCCGGTGGCTTTTAACGTCCGCTCGCCGTATTCCTCGATGATTGCCAGCGTTTTTCCGGCAGTTTCCTTGTCGTATCCGTCGATGTGATATAAGCCTTTGCGATAGCGGGTCTGTCCGAACGGCACGCAGGCGATGCTGATAATGTTGGGAAGCGCGGTTAGGTCGTCTAAGGTTCTGCGCAGCTCCTCGCCGTCGTTGATGCTTGGGCAGAGGACTAGCTGGCAGTTTAACGCAATACCTGCGCTTGTCAGCTTTTTAAGCCGCTCTAAGATGTTCCCGGCGAAGCGGTTGTTGAGCATTTTGCATCGCAGGGCTGGGTTTGTGGTGTGGACGGAAACGTTGATCGGCGTGATGTGCATCCGGATGATGCGGTCCAGTTCGTTTTCTTCCATATTGGTCATCGTGACATAGTTGCCGAATAAAAAGGATAGGCGCGAATCGTCGTCCTTGAAATAAAGGCTTTCGCGCATACCCGGCGGAAGCTGGTCGATAAAGCAGAAGATGCATTTGTTGCGGCAGCTTCGCTGCTTGTCCATCAAAAAGGTTTCAAACTCTAATCCCAAGTCCTCATACTGCTCTTTTTTGATGCGGACGACGCGGATAAGCGCTATGCCGGGCTGCTTGATTCGCAGGATGAGCTGCGGCTCGTCGGCGTAAAACTGATAGTCTAAGATATCGACGATGTCGTGACCGTTGATGGTGAGTAGTTTGTCCCCGGCATGCAGACGGTGTTTTTGCGCAATGCTGCCCGGCGTGACGCGGGATATGGTGACGCTCATGCCGTTATATCTCCTTTGCTCTCATTTGATGGATCGGATAACCGGAAAGGGGTATGCAAACAAAAAACTGCCGCCACGTTTGCTGCGGCGGCAGAACTTTTTGCATCCTACGCAAAAGAAGCATTTTGCAATTATGCTTCTTAAAATGCGATGGATTAAGCCTCTTTTTTAATAACCTCTACGCCTTTGTAATAGCCGCAGTTGCCGCATACCTTGTGCGGAGCCTTTAATTCGCCGCACTGCGGGCATTTGCTCAAAGCCGGCATATCCAGTTTCCATACGGCGGAACGTCTTTTATCGCGTCTTGCTTTCGAGGTTTTTCTCTTTGGTACTGCCAAGTGTTTTGCACCTCCTTATTGTTGTTGTGATTCATCTGACATCTGCTCCAAAAGCTCGCTCAGGATCTGCAGCCTAGGGTCCGCTTTTTTTGCACAGCAGTTACAGGTTCTTTCGTTGAGATTGACGCCGCATTGCGGGCAAAGACCTTTACAGTCCTCCTTGCAGAGAATTTTGGACGGCAGGCTTAAGAGGATTGCCTCTCTTGCCAGTTCGGAAACGTCCAGCACATCGTCTGCAACCTCGGTGTAATCTTCGCTGATTTCCTCGGCATTCTGCATCTCACGAACCAAGACCCGTTTCTCCGTTATGTTCAGCGAATACGGGAACACAGCCAAACAGCGGTCACATCTGAGATGTATGGCAGATGCAATACTGTAGGATAAGGTTACGACCCCGGCACGGTTGACCGCTTCTGCACGAACCGAAATCGGGCGGTCAAACGGATACGATCCGTTGACATCGCAGTCGCTTAAATCGAGCGGAAAGGAAACTGAGACCTTCTCGCCTTCGATATTGAAAGCCTGCGTTAACTGTAACAGCATACAAACACCTCACTTGTGCCATTTGCTATGTCAAACTATTTTACCGCAAATTTTGTCTTTTGTCAAGCCCTGCTCGAAAAAATCCGCACTTTCAACGAATTATCTGATATAGTTCTCCTGAAATGATCGCTTGCTGGCATCCGGTCAGAAAAAGGAATTGCAAAATTGCTTGATCTATGGTAAGATAAGAGAGTAAATAAGACAAAAGAAAAGAGGTGCTTGCCTTGCCGCACAGACCGGAACAAAAGGACAGGCTTTTGGTGGTGATTCCCGCCTTTAACGAGGAAGAAAGCTTAAAACACACCGTGGACAATCTCGCGGCGCGCTGTCCGGACGTCGATTTTGTCGTGGTTGACGACGGCTCGTCTGATCAGACCGCAGATATCTGCCTGCAAAACGGCTATCCGCTTTTGCGGCTGCCGGTGAATTTGGGATTGAGCGGCGCGTTTCAGGCCGGCGTGCATTACGCGAAGGAAAACGGCTACGGCTATGTGATGCAGTTCGACGCCGACGGGCAGCACCTGCCGCAGTATATTCCGCAGATGCTGGCTGCGGCAAAGGCGGGCGCGGACGTCGTAATCGGCTCGCGCTATCTGGACTCCGCAGGAAAAAAGCTGCATTCGCTGCGCAAGACAGGCAGCTTTCTGCTGCGCGGCGCAATCCGCCTGACGACAGGAAAAACAATCACCGATCCGACCTCCGGTATGCGGCTGTTCGGTACAAAGGTACTCGATTACTTCGACAAGGCGCCGAATTTTGATCCGGAGCCAGATATGATTGCATATCTGCTGCGAAGCGGGTATCAGGTCGTTGAGCTGCCGGTCCAAATGGAGGAGCGGCTTGCCGGCAAAAGCTATCTGCGCTTTTGGCGGGTTATTCAGTATATGATCCGGATGCTGCTTTCCATCCTGTTCATTCAGTGGTTTCGCAAAACCTAAAAGGAGGTCTTTCTATGTCGCCAACTATACGGATTCTTTTGATCGTAGTTTCCCTTCTGGTTTTTCTATTGATGATGCGCCGCATCCGCCGCGAAAAGTTCCTGATCTCCGACGCGGTGTTCTGGATATTATTCTGCGCCGCTTTGCTTGTTTTAAGCATCTTCCCGCAGATTGCCATCTTTTTTGCAGATTTGCTTGATTTTTACAGCCCGGCTAATTTGGTCTATGTCTTGATTATCTTTGTGCTGCTGATGAAAATGTTCTTTATGGCGCTGAAGGGCTCAAACAATGAGTGTAAGCTGCGCCAGACCGCGCAGACGATCGCACTTTTGGAAAAACGGCTGCGCGAGTTGGAGTCGCGCGTTTTAGACAGCGCTGCGCATGATCCGCCAGATCATGGAGAGGATGCAGAATAGTTACAATTTGTAATCATTGTCCCTCGAAAATCTTTTGAAAAAGTACTTAAAATCCGGCTTTATAGCCGGATTTTTCTGTTTGTTCGACAAAAGATTACAAAAGGGTTGCAATCGGGTGAAAAATCCGCTATAATACAAATGGTGCTTTGCAAAAGACGGATATTCATTTTTACCATCCGCGTAAGAAGGCCGGGCGAAAAGGAATTGGGAGATAAGGGGATCATAAAACGGCGTACAGGATAGGAAACGGATGGAGTGCTCCGAAAGGAATGGTTATCAAATGAAATGGCGATTACAGAAAATAAAGCAGACGGATAAAGAGCAGGCGCTGTTTGCCCTTTTTTATGGGATAGAACGTGTTTGGCGGTTTTTTTCCTATTTTGGGCGCTGCCTGCTCAGCGATCTCAGGACAGCCGCAGGCTGGTGCAAAACCGCTTCCCAGCGTATCGGTGCATTTGCAGTCAGACACACCGCGCGCTCGTTTGGGAAGCTGGCGCGGTTTTCTGCGCGGCTTGGCGCGGGAGCTGCAAACGTATTTCTTCTTGCCGGCAATGCGTTTAGCGTTGTGAGAGAGGAATATGAAATTACGTCGCGGTTAGCGCCGGAGCAAAGCTCTGCAAGGCGGCTTTTCATGACCGCAAAGCGGCTGCTTGCGCCGCCGAAAAAGAGAAAGAGATTTATTGTTTCGATCTGCAATTATGCGATCCCAGTTGTTGCGGTTGTTGTTGCGGTGAATATCATTTCCAGTTTACTGCATACCGATTATGTTCTGGCGGTTACATATAACGGCGTGGAGCTTGGCTGCGTGACGGATGAAGCGGTGTATGCTTCCGCCGCGAAGAATATGCAGAGCCGCATCATTATTCCGGACGATGGAGAGGCGGTTTCGGTTGATGCGGAGCTGACGGTGCGCGCGCTTGGCGCGGGGGAAGAGGTTGTCAGCAGCGCGGAGTTGACCAATCGCATGATGCAGAATGCGGACGAGGATATCGTCGAGGCAGAGGGAATCTATATCGACGGAGAATTTATCGGCGCAGTAACCGAGCTGGGTGCGGTGACGCGCTATCTCGATGAAAAGCTGGATCAGTATAAACTGGATACCGGTTATGAGGAGGTTTCTTACACCAAAGATATTGAGGTGCAGAAGGGCTTTTATGTTGCAGCGAACCTGATCTCCTATGAGGAGGTAGAGGCGCTGTTTACATCGGAGGAAGCCGCCGACCGTTATTATGACGTTGTGGCGGGCGACACACCGCTGGGCATCGCCGCCGCTTTAGGCGTGGATTATAAGGAGCTGTTGAGGCTGAATCCGGGCATTGATCAGGAGCTTTATGTTGGGGACAAGCTGTTGATCTCGGCGTCCAAGCCGTATCTGTCGATCCAAGCAGTTACAACCCAGACCTACGAAGCCGCCATTGCCTACGACACCGTGGAGGAGGAAACTGACGCGCTGTATATTGGAAAGACCAAGGTCAAGTGTGAAGGGCAAAACGGTGTGGAATCGATTACCGCGCAGGTAACGCTGATTAACGGTATAGAAACCAGCCGTACCGTTCTCTCAAGCGAGATTGTGAAAAATCCGGTGGATGAGATCGTGCTGGTCGGCACGAAGGAACCGGATCCTGTCACTGTTCCGGCGGGTATCACGACGCATAATGAGAATAATACGACCGGCATCAACCTGTCATGGCCGACGACCGGCGGGTATATTTCCTCTGGATTTGGTTCGCGCTGGGGATCGTTCCACCGCGCGATCGATATTGCAAAGGTGGGCGGCTGCTACGGCGACAAAATCTACGCTGCGGCGGACGGAACCGTCACCTTTATCGGCTACAGCGGCACCTACGGCAGATTGATTAAGATCAGTCACGGCAGCGGGCTTGAAACCTGGTACGCGCATTGCAGCGGCTATAACGTTTCGGTAGGTGATAAAGTTTCGCGCGGCGACACCATTGGCTATATTGGCAGTTCCGGACGTGCCACTGGTCCGCATCTGCACTTTGAGGTGCATTTGAACGGCAGCTATGTCAATCCGCTGAATTATTTAAAATAATCAAGCCGATCTCCCGTATAGGATTTGTACGGGAGATTTTTGTGCGGAAAATATATTTTCTTCTCCTTCCATATAGGGTATTGCGAAGGAATAGGTTTTGTGATATACTAATAAGTAATATATCCGCCATTATGCGCGGAGAAAGGAGAAGGAATGAATATGCAGCAGAAATCAAAGCTGGTTGCGGGAATTTTGGGCGTGGCCTTGGGCGCGTTCGGAATCCATAACTTTTATCTTGGTAAAAACAACCGTGCGATCATCCAGATCGTCGTAACGGTCGTCACCTGCGGCATTGGCGGTATTTGGGGACTAATCGAGGGCATCATGATCTTCGCGAATGTACAGAGTATGTGTGTTGATGCGAATAACGTGCCGCTAGCGGACGGTCCGCGCTATCAGATCGTTGCGGGGCTGCTGGCGCTTCTTGCGGGCGGTCTTGGCGTCCATAATTTCTACCTTGGAAAAACCAACACTGCGATTGCGCAGATCATCGTAACGGTCGTCACCTGCGGTGTGGGCACGATCTGGGGGTTAGTCGAGGGAGTGCTGATCCTGATGGGGAAAAACGGCTATGACACCGATGCAAACGGAAATCCGCTTGTGAGGCTGTAAGTCCGCCGGAAACGGCACTGCACTAAAATCTTACAGGGCGTATCGTGCTGATACGCCCTGTTTTTTTGATTTTATTTTCCAATCTGATCGACTTCTTCCGATAAGGCAAGCCATTCTTCCATCACGTTTTCATGCGTATTTTTCAGCGTTTCCAGCCGTTCGCACTGCTCCGTCAGCAGCAGGAAGTTATTCGCGTTTTCCGGCGCGGCAATGATGCCCTCCGCTTCGGCGATCTCGTTGTCTAGCTGTTCCAAGCGCTCCTCCGCCGCTTTGAGATCGGCGCGCTTTTTGGCGTCCGCCCGCCGCTGCTCCTTGGAACGATAATAGCTTTTTGCGCCCTCTTTTTCCGGCGCAGGCGCAGCTTTCTCAGCGGCGATCTCCTGCTGCTCTAACGCTTTTTGCTCCATATAGAAGTCGTAGTTGCCGTTATAGATGCGTGTCTCCTGCGATTGCGGATCCTCCTTTTTGGCGCAAAGCTCAATGATCTTGGTTGGAACAGCGTTGAGAAAATAGCGGTCGTGCGAAACAAAAATGAGCGTTCCGGTAAACGCCTGCAGCCCTTCCTCAAGCGCTTCCTTGCTTTGCAGGTCAAGATGGTTGGTCGGTTCGTCGAGCAGCAGCGTGTTGCGGTGCTCGGTCATCAGCGCAGCAAGTCCAACCTTCGCTTTCTCACCGCCGCTGATCACCTTAATTTTTTTGTAGACATTGTCGTCGGTAATCAGCACGCTGCCAAGTATTTTGCGCACCTCAAATTCCGGCATCGTCGGATAGCGCTCCCAAAGCTCTTGCAGGACCGTTTTATCCGGCGATAGATTTTGGTTTTCCTGATCGTAATAGCCTAAGGTAACGTTTCTGCCCCATGTGATTTCGCCCGGCTGCCGCAGAATCCCAATCAGCGATTTGAGCAGCGTTGATTTTCCAACGCCGTTTTCGCCGATGACCGCGACCTTCTCGCCCCGGCGGATATGCAGATTCACATCGTTAAACAGCGTGAGCTTTTCATCTCCGATACCGACGTTTAGCTTCAGATGCTCTGCGATCAGAACATCCTTGACCGGCTCGCGTTCATAGGTGAAGCTAAAATGCGGTCTGCGCCGGTCAATATACGGCTTTTCGATGATCTCCATCGCCTCCAGCTTGTGGATGCGGCTTCGTGCGCTTGCAGCGGTGGAAGCACGGGCGATGTTGCGATCGATATACTCCTGAAGCGCGGCGATCTCCTCCTGCTGCTGGCTGTACTCCTTTTCCAGCCGCTTCAGCCGCTCCTCGCGCAGAATCTTGTATTTGCTGTAGTTTCCTTTGTAGGCAACGATGGTCTTGTCCTCGATCTCCCAAATTTTTGTTACCATTTTATCTAAGAAATAGCGGTCGTGGGAAACGATCAAAAGCCCGCCCTTATAGTCCTTGAGATATTCCTCAAGCCAGTTTAGCGTCCGGAAATCAAGGTGATTGGTCGGCTCGTCCAGTACCAAAAGCTGCGGCTGCTCAAGCAAAAGCTTGGCAAGCGCCAATCTGGTCTTTTCACCGCCGGAAAGGGCGGCGATGTTGAAGTCGTAGGATTTGTCCGAGAAACCCATACCGGTTAAAACGGTCTTGATCTTCAGATCGATCTGGTAACCTTCCTGATGCTCGAAATAGGCGGAATCCTCGGCGTATTGCGCCATGAGGCGGCGGTATTCCTCGCTGTCGCGGTCGGTAATATCCGCCATCCGGCGTTCGGCGTCGCGCAGTTTCTGCTCGAGCGCGTTGAGCGAGGAGAAAACGCTGCGCATCTCGGTGTAGATAGAGTTGTTTTTGTTTAGACCGGCGTTTTGACGCAGAAATCCGATGGTAACGCCGTTTTTGACGCCGATGCCGGATTGTTCCTGCGCGGTGTCATACTCCATGCCGTCGCAGATCATCTGTAGCAGCGTGGATTTTCCGGCGCCATTGGCGCCGATAAGACCAATGCGGTCGTTGTCCTCGATAGAGAGATTTAAGTCTTTTAGGATAAGGCGTTCTCCGTAATACTTGGATACGCCGGAGATGGAAACAAGCATACGAATGTCCTTTCTGTTCGTTTCCCCGGAAAAAAGCGTACTCCGCCCGTTATGGCTGGAGTACGCTTTGGTGTGATTGCACGATTATGTCTGCGGTTATGTCATTGTGAAGGATCAATAGGAAGCGGCGGCAACGCCCATGACGGCCAAAATGACATAGATCAGCTCAACAACAAAACCGACGGCTGTGCCGACAATGCAGAGAATTTTTGCCATTTTATAGTTTTTCTCTGCTTCCTGATAGGTAGGCTTGTTATTTAAGGTGCAGGTCAGCACAAGCGACCAGATACCAAGCGGCAAACAGCAGAAAAGCAGGTTTAAAATAGACCAAACCATGAACGGAGTCGTGTTGAAATATTTGGTCGGAGCAGCCGGCTGACCATAGTTTGGCTGCTGGCTGTAATTTGGCTGATTGTACTGCTGCTGGTCGTAGCCCGGCTGATTGTACTGCTGCTGGTCATAACCCGGCTGGCTATACTGCTGCTGGCCATAACCCGGCTGAGCGGTCTGTGCGTACTGCTGCGTATTTTGCTGCTGCGGCTGCGCGTCAACGCGAGCACCGCAGTTTGGGCAGTACATTTCGTTATCCCCTATCTGCTGCTGGCAGTTTGGGCAGTTTTTCATCGGAAAACCCTCCTCTTTATGCAGATGCTTTTCTCTGCGGCGATTCCGCAGAACTGCATTCTAAAAACATTATAATCCCGAAAACACAGTTTGTCAATAAAAAACATAAAAATTTTTAATCAATTGGGATTGGGGCGAGCAGCGTAAACGGAAAAGCGGGAATATTGCGCAGAATCCAGAAAAGCACAAACGAGCCTGTAATCACAAGCGCTAACCAGCGCGGCGGATCCCGCCACGGAAGAAGATCCCGTTCGAATACAAAGCGGATATACTGTTTGAGGCAGTAATAGGCGCAAGGAGGGATATACACTACAAACAGTACGTTGTTGCGGATCGCGGCGATAAAATCAAGGCGTACCAACGCCGTTGCCGCGCGCCCGGAGCCGCAGCCGGGGCAGTATAGGTGCGTCAGTGTATAAAACAGGCAGATGAACGGGCTTCCGCGAAAAAACAGGATGAGGATCCCAGCCGCGATGATCACAACGACCCCGATACCAACCGTGACGCGCAGCCAGACCGGCCGCTTCTTTGTCATGGCGTTTGCTCCTTCGGCGGCTTTCTGGTCAGTGCGATGCGCCCGCGCGCCAAATCGACCTCATATATCCAGACGTCAATGATATCTCCGACCTTCAGCACCTCCGACGGATGACGGATAAAGCGGTCACAGATACGTGAGATGTGCAGCAAGCCCGCTTCGTGTACGCCGATATCCACAAATGCGCCGAAATCGGTAAGATTGCGCACCGTTCCGGTCAGTTTCATGCCTGGTGTCAGGTCTTTGATATCCAGCACATCACTGCGCAGCACCGGCTTTGGAAGCTCGTCGCGCGGGTCGCGTCCCGGCTTTTGCAGCTCCGCAATGATGTCTAAAACCGTCGGTTCGCCGGCGCCGATTTCCTCACATATTGTGGAAATGCCAAGCGCCCTTGCGCGGGTGAGCAGCTCGTCTAAAGCGCCGCTTTTTACATCCTCCATGCGATAGCCGCATAGGGTTAAAAGCTTTCTTGCCGCGTCGTAGGCTTCTGGATGCACCGCTGTGTTGTCCAGCACGTTGTCCGATCCGGAAACACGCAGAAAGCCCGCGCACTGGGTAAACGCCTTCGGTCCAAGCTTACTTACCTTCAAAAGCTCACGGCGGTTTTGGAAGCCGCCGTTTTCCGTGCGGTAAGCGACGATATTTTTCGCCACCGCCGGACCGATGCCCGCTACATGGGTCAAAAGCGGCTCCGATGCGGTATTTAAATCAACGCCGACAGAATTTACGCAGTCCTCGACAACGCCGTCAAGCGCTTCGTCAAGCTGTTTTGGCGGCATATCGTGCTGGTACTGTCCGACGCCGATCGCCTTTGGATCGATTTTGATCAGCTCCGCAAGCGGATCCTGCATCCGGCGGGCGATCGAAACCGCGCTGCGCAGCGAAACGTCATAATCCGGGAACTCCTCGGCGGCAAGCTTGGACGCCGAATAGACCGAAGCACCCGCCTCGGAGACAATCATGTAGCCGATTTTGAGATGGTTTTCATGCAGCAGTTCGGCGGTAAAGCGCTCTGTTTCGCGGGAGGCGGTTCCGTTTCCGATGGCGATGGCGGTTACGCCGTGCTTGCGGATGAGCTGCAAAAGCTTTCGCTTTGCATCCGCAATATTGGCGCGCGGCGGTGTCGGATAGATAACGCAGGTGTCCAAAACGCCGCCGTGCTGTTCTACGACCGCGCATTTACAGCCGTGCGCGAAGCCCGGATCAAGTCCGAGTACCACCTTCCCTTTGAGCGGCGGCTGCATCAGAAGCTGCTTTAGATTGAGGGAAAATACCTTGATCGCGTCCTTGCAGGCGCGCTCGGTCAGGCTCGTGCGCAGTTCGCGCTCCAGCGACGGGAATAGAAGCCTTGTGTAGCTGTCCGCCGCCGCTTTTTGCAGCAGGGAAACGCAGGCGTTTTTCCGGTTGGGCAGAAGCAGCTTTTCGATGACTGCGACCGCTTTTTGCGTATCGGTTTCAACGCTTACCTTCAGTGCGCCTGACTTTTCTCCGCGGTCAATCGCAAGCACGCGGTGATTGGCGATTTTAAAAACCGGCTCACTGTAGTCGGCGTACTGCCGGTAGATCGGGTCCGGCTCCTCCTTTGCGGATTTGGCGACGATGAGCGCATTCTGCACAAGGCTTTGGCGCAGCGCCTGCCGTATGGCGGCGGAGTCCGATATTTCCTCGGCAATGATGTCCAACGCGCCCTGCAATGCCTCTTCGACTGTGAAAAGCTCCTTCTCCGGATCCAGAAAATGCTTTGCTTCGGTTTCCGGATCACAGTCGTTTTCCGCCTGCTCGATCAGCTTTGCCAAAGGCGTTAAGCCCTTTTCTGCGGCGATCGAGGCGCGGGTACGGCGTTTTGGGCGGTATGGACGGTAGATATCCTCTAAGGCGGACAGGGTGGACGCTTTCTCGATTGCGTCAGAAAGCGCGTCGGTCATCTTCCCTTGTTCTGCGATGGCGTCGGTGATCTCCTCCTTACGTTTTTTCAGATTACGCAGATAAGCCAGCCGCTCGGAAAATTCGCGCAGCGTCTGATCGTCCATCGATCCGGTCTGCTCCTTCCGGTAACGGGCGATAAACGGTACGGTATTGCCCTCGTCGAGCAGCGCGACGATGTTTTCCGCATAATTTTGCGAAAGATGAAATTCTGATTTTATGGTCTGTAAAACGTCCATGATAGCCTTTCTTTATTCAGCGAGCGAACGGGTTAGTATTTCAATTACCGCGCCGCGGTCTGCCCGAACCGCGACGCGGTGGCAGCCCCTGCCGGTTTCCAAAAGGGTAGTTTCCCCAATGCGCTCGCCTGTGGTGACGACCGCAACTTTTCCCGAAACGGTTTCAAAGCATTCTGGGAAGAGATAAGCGATTACGGCGCTTGCGTCGTGAATAATGCAGCCCTCGTCGCCCTGCGCGGTATTGGTTTCGTAATTCTTCATCAAAAGCTGCTTGACATAGCCGCTTTTTCTGCTGCGCGTTTTGCAGATGGCGTTGATCTCTTCAACCGAGAGCGCGATCTGATGTGTGGCGTTTAACGGCACGAATAGCTGGTCAAGCTGCGCGTCGCAGACAATTTTTGCCGCGTCCGGATCGCAGTACACGTTAAACTCGGCATACGGCGTAATATTGCCTTTGGAGAAGCCGCCGCCCATTGTGATTACGCGGTTCATATGCCCTTGAACATCTGGGAAACGGGAAAGAAGCGCCGCTAGGTTGGTAAGCGGTCCCAAGGTGATATAATCCACTCTGCCTAGCCGTGAAATGCGGTCGTAAAGCTTTTGCAGCGGATCCTGCTCCGCAACGGGAAGCTTTGCAGGAAGCAGGTCGACGCCAGCAAGACCGTCCGCGCCATGGATGTCGGCAGCGTCGGTAAACGCGGTCTGGGCAAGCGGATGGGCGCTGCCGCGGATGAGGTATGGAGCGATATCGTAAAGCGCGCAGCAGCGCAGCAGATTGCGGGTGGTGTGGTCAAGAGAAACGTTGCCGTAGCTGGAGATCACCGTATCGAGCCTGTCTTTTGCAAAGGCTGACAGAACCAGCAGCGCGACTGCGTCGTCAAGCCCCGGATCGGTGTCTAAAATGATCGGAAGCGATGTGGTTGACGGTCGGTTCATAAAAATCATCTCCTTCATGGATTCTACCTTATTATGCCATATCGATGTTGCCGTCAGGCAAACTCGGGATGATATCGCCTGCGATATCATCATTATACCACACATTCTATCAAAAGCACAAATCCTTTCTTTGAGAAATTTTCATTTTCTGCAACAATTTTTCCTCCCTGCGACACTATATAGATGTAACCGGTTTACATAATGAAAGAGGAAAGGGAAGAAACGATATGAGAAGAATACTTTGCGCGATATTAGTGATTTTTTGCATCTGCGCATGGATGGCGGGATGCACGCAGAAGGGAGCGAAAAATTCTGATTATCTGGACACGAACGCAGCGGGAAACGATAGTGCGAAAATGACGGAGGAAAAGGGTCCGGCGATCTTACAGGCTTATGTGAGAGAGGCCACCGAGACGACGGTCACGGTGGAGCCTCTGCCGGACACATGGGAGTGCAAAAGCGCCGACCGCATTGTCTTCGGCTTGAAGGGGCTGACGCTGCCGGAAAATTTTGCCGTGGGCTGTACGGTTGCGATCACCTACGACGGGATCGTCCTGGAAACCGATCCGGGACAGATTACCAACATTGAAAAAATCGAGGTCGTGAAGGAAGCGAAAGAAGAATCTTTTGTGGGAACGGTCATGGAGATCGGCGACGACGCGCTGTTAATCCAGCCAATGGATGAGCAGCTGTTTGGCGGAAAGCCGGTTTTAGTAAACCGCAACGGGCTTACCATCCTCTGGGATTCCTCGCAGAAGGAACAGCCGGAGGTCACGCTGACCGAAAACAGCGTGCTTTCCATCAGCTATACCGGAGAGGTCACAGAGGGAGATCCGCTTAAGATCGCCGGGACGACCGCCATTGCCGCCGTTCATTCCAACCCGGTGAGAACCGGCTGTTACCCGGAGGATACAAGAATGATCTTTGTGGATGGGACGCTTTACATCGACAGCGGCGAATGGAGTACCGAAGCGCTCTGCGACGTAATAGACGGGGAGATCACCTCGACGACAGACGGGACGCCGGACGAGGACGATCAGTCTAATTTTGGCATCGGGTATTCCTATCAGCGCGTGGGGGAAGGCTGCATCAATGTGATGCTCGAAGACGGTTTTCGAAGATTCACCGCTGCGGAATAAAATTTGCAGAGCGGCTATACAAACGCGGGAAAGTATGATAAACTGGGAATGAGGCAGGTGATGCGGTGTGATTTTTGCACTGACCCAAACGGTGGAGCGCGCGAGGGCGGGAGATAAGGCGGCCTTTGCGGAGCTTTATACCCGTTACTATCAGGAAATGTATCGATATGCGTTTTATTCGCTTACCAATACTTCCGATGCAGAGGATGCTGTAGCGGAAACGGTGGCAAGCGCATATGCGCAATTGGGCAGACTGCGCGCGCCGGAGGCGTTTCCGACTTGGCTCTTCCGTATTTTGAGCAATCAGATTAAGCGCAGACGCAGAATGTATGCGCTGGATCGAAAGCGGCTGACCCCGTTGGACGAAGCGGGGGAGCTGGAGGATAAAAATCAGCCGGATCGCGAGGAAGGTTTGGATCTATACTGCGCGCTGCAAAAAATTTCGGAAAACGACCGACAGATTGTTGTATTGTCAGTCATCGCCGGCTATACCAGCGCGGAAATTGCGCAGATACTGCGCATGAATCCTTCCACCGTGCGTTCAAGGCTTTCCCGCACATTGGATAAATTAGAGCGATTATTGGCATATGAAAAAATATGATGAAAGGGGATACTCCATGAAACGTAACGACAACGTTGACCGGCGCGCGAAGAGACTTCACGACGCTTATCAGCAGGAAATAGACGGCGTGCTGCCTTCGGAGGGCTTGCAGCCAAAGTATGTGGAAAAGCTTGTCGAAAACGGGAAAGGTCTTGAGGAGAAGAAGCCGAAGCGGCATTTTTCATTTTATCGCGTTACCGCTATTGCGGCAAGTCTTGCGTTGGTGATCAGCGTCGGTGCCGTCGCGCTGCAGAGCGTTGGCAGGCAGGACGGCAGAAGCATTGCCGACGAGCTTTCGGTCGAGCAGGCCGATCAGGCGAAAAGCGCGAAAACGGCGGATTACGGCACAATCGCGCAGCAGTATGCGGTCGCCAAAGACGACTATACGCCGCTTGCGGAATATTTGAGTGCGGCAAAGGAACAATATAGCCAAAGCACCGGCGATGATTCCGAAGGATTTTTAAGAGAAATTTGGAACAGCACGGTCGTATTTTCAGCAGAAAATCCGGGAGATGATTTGAACGCTGCCTCGTCTGAAGATATCGCTGCCGAAGCAAGCAGCGATTATTCCGACACGAATAATCAGGTTGAAAACGTACAGGAGGGCGATATGATCAAGACCGACGGAAGGTACATCTACACGCTGACTGGGCTGGGGAATCTGGTTTGCACCCATATCGAGGCGGATGGAAGCCTGACCAAAACCGACTCGCTTTCCGTTGCGGGGCTATCGGTTGTGCGGGAGCATGAAAATGCCAGCAGCCGCGAGATGTACCTGTGCGGCGATCAGCTTGCGTTGGTGCTGAGCTTCAGCGATGGGATGAACGATCAGGAAACAACTGCCGTTGTGCTGATCCGCGCGGCTGATGGAAAGCTTTCAGAATTTGGCAGCTACCGGCAGGAGGGCAGCTACCAGAGCGGCCGCTTGACAGACGGAGCTTTATATATCGTCACCAGCGATTATAAGTCTTCTATTTCTGCATATGATCAGGATACGCCGGAAAGTTATGTGCCGCTGATCTGGAAAAATGAAAAGGAGGAGCTGGTTTCGACTGAGGAAATTTGCATTGGCTGTGAATCGGTGAGCAGCGTGAATTACACCAATATTACCGGCTATCGCTTCGGCAGCCCGGCGGAGCAAGTGCAAACGCTGTCGATTTTGGGCAACGCAGATACGCAGATTTATTGCACCGAAACCACACTTTATCTATTTGCGGCACGCTATCGTTGGAACGAATCGGTCGGCGACGCCAGCGTCAGCGCCAGTCTTGAGGACATCTCCACGGAAATCAACAGCTTTTCACTGGACGGCGGAAAGATTGCTGCAAAGGCCAAGGGCAGCGTTGCGGGGCAGATGCTGAACCAGTTTTCTGCGGATGAAAAGGATGGTTATCTGCGCGTGGCGACCACCGATACCAATGCAAGCAGGATTGTAACGCTGGACGGGAACCTGAAGGTGGTTTCCCAGTTAAAGGATATCGCGCCGGGCGAGGACATTTACGCCTGCCGCTTTATGGGGGATACGGCGTATCTTGTGACCTTCCATCATACCGACCCGCTGTTTGTGATCGATCTGTCCGACGCAGCAGCACCGAAGATTGTGGGAGAACTAGAGCTTCCGGGCTTCAGTAATTATCTTTATCCGGCGGGAGAGAATTATCTTGTCGGCGTCGGAAAAAATACGGACGAAAACGGCTTTACCGACGGACTTCGCATCAATCTGTTTGACGTCAGCGATCCGGAAAATCCCAAGCTTGCGGATTATAAAACGCTTTCGGGCGACAGCGCCTCGCTGGCGGCGGTAACTCATAAGGCATTTTATTATGACGAGAAAAATAACCGCTTCGGCGTTTCGATTTACCGCTATCTTGATGGGCGCGAAGTGTTTAATGGCTTTGTGCTGTTTGATCTGGAAAATGGAAAATTGGATATTGCAAAGGAGCTTGATCTGAAGGCGGAAAATGGCGATGTTGACTGGAGTGCCAGCTCCTATGTGGGTTATCTTTATAACGGCTACTGTGTTCAGCGCGGCATTTACGTGGACGATACGCTTTATCTTTTGACTAAGCAGCAGCTTTATGCCTATCAAAGAGATACGCTTGTATATTTAAATTGTTTTGACTTAGAATAAGACTGTCCCGGTATTCTCCGGGTAACCACCCTTTTACGAGGGCTGAAAGGAGCAAAGTGAAATGATAAAGATGAAATCTATTTTTCTCACGGCTGCGACAGTCTTAACTGCGGTCGCATTGTTCACAGGCTGCAGCAGGACCGACGACAATTCCTCGTCGGGCGGCGATCTTTCTGACAGCGGCGTCCAGAGCGACGGCTCCGGCAGTACGGATGGCTCGGATGATTCGAGCGGTATGCTTGACGATTCCGGCAGCTTTTCGATCAAGGACACCGTAGAGAGTGTTTATAACGACCTGATGGGCGGCGAGGACAACTGGCTGTCCGAGGCGGAGCAGAACACGATGGAAACAGCCTATGACATGGACTTTTCGAACATTGAGGAGTTCTATGGCAGAATTCCGGGCACGAATGTCCATGCAACCTCGGTGATCGTTGCACGCGCTGCGGATGGGAAAACCGAGGAGGTCAAAAAGGAGCTTTTAAAGTATCAGGCTGCGGTCGAGGGGAACTTTAAGCAGTATCTTCCGGATCAGTATGAGCTGACCCGGAATTACCGTATTGTGGAAAGCGGGAATTATGTCGCGCTGGTCATGGCGGAGAACGCCGAGGATATTGAAAAGGCGCTTGACGACGCGTTTGACGCGAATCATAAAAACGGCTGATTTTAGCAATCTTGTTTTTTCGTTGCGAAAGTCGAAAGGCTTTCGCAACTTTTCTTATTGATTTCAAAAAGCTTCGAAGTTATACTGTAAAATATTAGGAAATATAGAGAAGGAGGAGCAGGGATTGAAGGTTTTGGAATGTATGACCCTTGTTTTAAGGTCGCTTGCCAAGGAGAAAAAGCCTTATAACTTTCTGGTCAATTACAGCGGCAATCACCGGAAGGACGCAAAAACGGCGATGAATCTGCTTGGAAATTTCCCGTCCCGCGCCGAGGAGGTCGCAAGACGGATGGCGCTGAAAAAGCCGCATATCTATCGTGCGCTTGGGGAAAGCGTCTACGAAAAAAGCGTGATGAAAGTACTGGAGCAGGAGGGCGCTGTGCCGAAAACGGTGGATCTGCTCTATTCCGGCGATCCGTCGCAGAATGTCACCGGAATCTGCTGCGCCTTTATGGCGACCTTCGCAGTCTTGGAGGAAGCCAAAAAGCGCGGCGCAAACCTCGTCATTACCCACGAGCCTACCTTCTACAGCGGCAACGATCAGACCGATTGGCTCAAGGACGATCCGGTCTATCAGAAAAAGGAGCGTTGGCTGAAGGAAAACGGGATGGCGGTTTGGCGGCTGCACGATATGCTGCACCTGTTTCAGCCGGATATGATCGTGCAGGGGACGCTTGCAAAGCTTGGCTGGACGGAAAATGCCGATTTTCAGACTGCGGATAACGTTGTCGTTTCGTTTGCGGACGGGGTCTATACCAAGAAAAGCCTTGCTGCCGATCTGCGGGATAAGCTAAACTGCGGCGCTGTTCGCACAGCGGGAAATATGAGCGGAAATGTCCGAAAAATCGGGCTTTCGGTCGGCGCATCCGGCGGCAGACCGCAGATTGCGCTTGCCGGAGCGTATGATCTGGACGCGCTTGTCTGCGGCGAGATCAATGAGTGGGAAACCGCCGCCTATGTTAAGGACGCTTTTGCCGCCAGAAAAAATATCGCGCTTTATGTAATCGGGCACCAGGAGAGCGAAACGGCAGGCATGGAGTATTTTGCGGATTGGCTGAAGGAAAAATGCGTCGGACTGGATATCCCGGTCAGTTATATCGACTCCGGAGCGCTTTTAGCTGCCGAAAAATAAAAAAAGATTTTTGTCTGTATAATCCATAAAAAATACGGGAGAAAATATATGACGGACAGAGAGCTGATCCAGATTGTGCCGAGCGAAAGGCAGCTTGCGCACCAAAGCACCGAGTTTTATGCGTTTGCCCATTTTTCGATCAACACCTATACCGATCGGGAGTGGGGTCTTGGAAATGAGCCGGAGGAGATATTTAATCCGGTGAGGTTCGACGCTGGGCAGTGGGTGGATGCGGCAAAGTCTGCGGGGATGAAAGGCTTTATCCTGACCTGTAAGCATCACGACGGATTCTGCCTATGGCCAAGCAAATATAACACTTATAATATTTCCCGCTCGCCGTTTATGGACGGGAAGGGCGATATTGTCAGGGCGCTGTCAGACGCTTGCCGGGAAGGCGGCATCAAATTCGGCGTTTATCTTTCTCCGTGGGATCGAAACAGTGCGCTTTACGGAACGGAAAGCTACAACGATTATTTTGTGAACCAGTTGACCGAGCTGCTGACGGATTACGGCGAGATTTTCTCGGTGTGGTTTGACGGCGCATGCGGCGAAGGCCCGAATGGGAAAAAGCAGGTCTACGACTGGGAGAGATATTACGCTGTTGTCCGCGCGTTGCAGCCGAACGCCTGTATCAGCGTTTGCGGTCCGGATGTGCGTTGGTGCGGCAACGAAGCCGGCGACACCAGACCGAGCGAGTGGAGTGTTGTGCCAAGCCGTCTTGCAGGCGCCGAAAGGGTCAGCAAAAAAAGCCAGCAGTCGGACGACGAAGCCTTCCGGCAGAAGAAAATCTCCTCGCAGGATGCGGATCTAGGCAGCAGGGAGGCGCTGAAGGATGAAACCGAGCTGATTTGGTATCCGGCGGAGGTTAACACCTCGATTCGGCCGGGCTGGTTTTATCATGCAAGCGAGGACGATAAGGTACGCCCGCTTTCCGAGCTGATCCGGATCTACGACAACGCGGTCGGCGGAAACGCGACCTTCCTGCTGAATCTTCCGCCGGACAAGGACGGTTTGATCCCTGCGCCGGATGTGAAGCGTTTACAGGAGCTTGGCGATTACTTAAGGACAACCTATGCGCATAATCTCGCAGAAAACGCCGCTTTTTCGGCGTCCGATGCGGAAAACGGGCACGAGGCGGCATGCGCAAAAACGCCGGGATATGACCGCTACTATAAGGCGAAGGATGGTGTGACCGCGGCGGACGTCAGCCTGACTTTTTTGCAGCCTACGACCGTTTCACAGGTGGTATTGCAGGAAAATATCAGGCTAAGCCAGCGAATTGAAAAATTTGCGCTGATCGGAATGGCAGAAAACGGCGAGGAAACAACGCTTTATACCGGGACAACGGTCGGATATAAGCGGATTGCGAAATTCGCGCCGGTATCGGTGAAAAGGCTTGTCGTGCGGGTGCTGGATTCCCGCGTTTGCCCAACCTTTTTGTTCATCGGCTTGTATTGAAGCAAGACTGCCGCAATTCCACTGCCTTTCGGCAATGGGAAATTCACAATAGAAAAGGGCAAGATTGCCTATTGCCGAAAAAGCAGTAAACTGATATACTGAAATTATCATGTAGAAGCAATGCGGCGTTTGCCGCTGAACGACTTGGGACGGGTTCATGCGTTGCGAGCCGGAAAAGGAGGAAATATTTATGGCGGAAGAATTAGAGATCATCGACGACGTGGTGGATGAGGAAGAAGAGGATTTTTATCATCACAATTACAGTCCGGAGGAGGATTATGTCGCACCGACCGATCCGTTGATCCAAGAGCGGTTGGAGTGGTTTCGCGACCAGAAGCTTGGCTTCATGATGCATTGGGGGCCGTATTCCCAGCTTGGCATTGTAGAATCTTGGGCGACCTGTGATGAGGATTGGACCAAGGATTTCAACGATTGGCAGGAGGATCGCGCTGAATTTAAGCGTCAGTATTTTGATTTGAACAAGACCTTTAATCCGATCCGCTTTCAACCGGACGAGTGGACCGAGATGATGGCGGATAATGGGTTTAAGTACATGATCTTCACAACCAAGCATCATGACGGATTCTGTATGTGGGACACGCAGTACACCGACTATAAGATCACCGGTAAGGACTGCCCGTTTTCTGCGAACCCGAAAGCGGATATCTGCAAGGAGCTGTTTGAATCCGGAAGAAAGCACGGGCTGGCGATTGCCGCCTATTTCTCCAAAGCGGATTGGAGCTGCAAAGACTATTGGGAGGACAGGCTCTCCGACGGCTATGACCACGGCAGAAATCCTTCCTACAAGGTTCAGAAAAATCCGGAAAAATGGCAGCGCTTCTGCGACTTTACCAAAAACCAGATTGTCGAGCTGATGAGCAAATATGGTCGTATCGACATTCTTTGGCTGGATGCGGGCTGGGTCTGCGCAGCCAATCATCAAGATATCGACTTAGGCGGCATCGTGGATGAGGTCAGGGCGAAATATCAGCCGTGGCTGCTTTCGGCTGACCGCACCGTTGGCGGTCCGTATGAGAACTATGTGACTCCGGAACAGACCATTCCGCCTGAGCCAATGCGCATTCCGTGGGAAAGCTGCATCACGATCGGAACCGGCTTCTCTTATCGCTACAGTGATACCTATAAGTCCGCCAGAGAGATTCTGCGCATTCTGGTTGAGGTTGTTTCCAAGGGCGGCAACCTAGCGCTCAACGTTGCGCCGCAGCCGGACGGCAGAATGCCAAAGCCGGCGGTGGATAGCTTAAATGAGCTTGGCGCATGGCTCAAGGTCAACGGCGAGGCGATCTACGGCACGCGCATTGCGCCGCCGTACCGTGCAGACGAGTTTGGTTTCACCCAGAAGAACGGCACAGTCTATGCGATCCAGCTCATCGCGGCGGACGACAGCGTGATTCCGGAGCAGGTACTGATCCCATATACCGAGCCGGTAAGCAGCGTAAACCTGCTTGGCTATGAGGATATGCTTCCGTTTGAAAAGACGGAAAAGGGGATTTTGGTAAGCGTTCCGAAGTTTGAAGCGGAGAAAGCGCCGCTCGCGCTTGCGTTTGCAATAAAATAAACGATCTGCTGCGGCGAGAGCTTTATCCGGCTTTCGCCGCTTTTTCTGCGATTTATTCCCAGAATCCTGCAATTTTTGCCGGATGGCTTGCAGCGCTTTACGCTTTGTGCTAGAATGGGAAAAAAGAAAGGAGTTACCACGATTCATGGAACGAATTAAAAGCTTTGCAGTCAATCACGACCTGCTGGATGTCGGCGTTTATCTATCCCGCGTCGACGGGGATGTTGCGACCTACGATCTGCGCATGGTCAAGCCGAACGGCGGGACCTATCTTTCGACCGGCAGCGCGCACACAATTGAGCATCTGTTTGCCACCTGCGCGCGAAACAGCGCGTTTTCTGATCAGGTGGTCTATGTTGGGCCGATGGGCTGCCGCACCGGATTTTATCTGCTTGTGCGGAGCATGCCCGGCAAAGAGGTAATCGCGCTGATCCGCGATTGTCTGCGTTTTGTCGCGGATTTTGAGGGTGAGATACCGGGCAGCCGGCGCGTTGAGTGCGGCAACTATCTCGATCACGACCTTACTTCTGCGAAAAGGGATGTGCTGCCGCTTTTGGCGGTTCTTGCCGACTATCCGGAGGAGCGGCTTGTTTATCCGCAGGCGGATGAAGGCGTATAAGACATTTTTGCTTTATGGGGGCATGAAACGGCGGGCAGGGAAAGGAACGATAGAAAATGCTGACTATTCAGAACTTTAGCAAGTATTACGGCGCTAAAAAAGCGGTAGACGGTTTAAGCTTGGAGGTGCGTCCGGGCGATCTGACCGCGTTTATTGGACATAACGGCGCGGGTAAGACCACGACGCTCAAGGCGATTGCGGGGATTATCCCGTTTGAGGAGGGCGAGATCCTGATCGATGGAAAGTCGATCCAAAAGGAGCCGGTTGCCTGTAAGAAGGAGCTTGCTTATATTCCGGATAATCCGGATCTGTACGAGTCGCTGACCGCGATTCAGTACTTAAACTTTATTGCCGACATTTTTTCGGTCGGCAGGGAAAAGCGGAAAGCGCAGATTGAGCAGTATGCGCGGCTGTTTGAGATCGATGGAAATTTGCAGGATATGATAGCCTCTTATTCGCATGGCATGAAGCAGAAGCTCGCCGTTATCTCCGCTTTTTTGCATGAGCCGCGGCTGATGCTGCTCGATGAGCCGTTTGTTGGGCTTGACCCAAAGGCGGCGTTCACGCTTAAAGGCTGCATGCGCGACTTCTGCGCTGCCGGCGGCGCGATCCTTTATTCCACGCATGTGCTTGAAGTGGCGCAGGAGCTTGGAAACAGGGTTGCGATCATTCGAGGCGGTAAACTTTTAAGATGCGGAGAAATGTCTGAAATTACAAGGGATAAAAGTCTTGAGCAGGTATTTTTGGAGTTGAGCGCGGATGAGTAAGTTTGGAATTTTATTCAAGAACGAGCTGCGGCAGGCTTTCGCCTCCTATCGCGGCGGCAGAAAGAATCGTGCGGCGGCTGGATTTGTCGGCGCAGGCGTGCTGCTATTTGCGCTGCTGCTGATTTTTGAGAGCGTTACGCTGACCTTTTCCCAGATCACGCTTGGAAATGAAACGAGCGGGACGACCAGTATGATCGGCATGGGCATTATTTTCATGCTGATGATGGCGTTTATGCGGGCAAGCAATGCGCACGGGGCAGGGCGGGATGCAGAGCTGCTTCTGCCGCTTCCGGTTAAGCGCGTTACCATCATTTTGGCAAAATATGCCTGTGACTACATCACCGACGCGGCAGTGCTTTTGCTGCTGTTGATGCCGTCGGCGATCGTTTATACTGTACTGAGTCAGGCGGGAATGGGCTGTGTTCTGCGCGGGCTTTTGCTGTGCGCCGTCTACCCGCTTTTGTCGCTGGGATGCGGCAGGCTTTTGTCCCTTGGGCTTTCTGCACTGCAGGGGCGTACCAAAAACAGCAGAATATTTTCCTCGATCTTCTCGCTGCTGTTATTTCTTGTTTTTTTCGCGGCGATTATGATGACTTCAAACGCGCAGCTTGCGACGGCGGGAAGCGGTTTGATCGAAAAGGCGTTCGGCTTTGCAATTGCTTTCTTCTTCGCTGGCGGGTGGCTCCCTTTGGCGGAGAATCTTGCGCTTTGTATTTTGCCGGCGGCGCTGGGAACGGCGCTTTATGCGCGGGCGTTCGGCAAACCGCAGCGGGTCTACCGCGCTGCAAAGCGGCAGGAGCTGGTCGTAAAAGCCGATTCCATCGTGCGGTCGCTGTGGAGAAAGGAGCTGCGGGATTTCTTTGGCTGTACGCCGTATTTGATGAATATAGGCTTTGGATACCTGCTCTTGCCGATCGGCTGTGCTGCTCTCTTGTTTTTCTCCGATGCGCTTGTGGTGCTTGGAAACTATAATACTGCCGTGGGCTTTGCGGCATTTGCGTTCCTGCTCGGTATGGGATGTATGACGGCGGTTTCGATTTCGCTGGAAGGGAAAAACCTCTGGATCTTAAAGGCGCATCCGGTTGCGGTGCGGGATATTTTCAAGGCGAAGGTGTATGCGCAGCTTACGGTCGCGGCTGCTGTTTCTCTGCCGTCGGCGATCCTTGCGGGGATCGGGCTGAGACTTTCGATCCCTGCTGTCGTACTCCTATTCGTCTGCGCGCTGCTTTTATCGCTTGTCTATGCGCTGGTCGGATTGATCTTAAACCTGCATTTCCCGCGCCTTAGCTGGGATAATCCGATTGTGCTGTTCAAGCAGAGCATGCCGGTGATGATTATGGTGTTCGGCGTGATGGGGCTGACGGTAGTCTTCGGCGCGCTGTTTTTGCCGTTTGCCGGACTTGATCCGCTTTTTTCCCAGCTATGCTATCTTGGCGTTTTATTCGTGATGCTGGCGCTGGCAGCGGCTCTTTGCGCGCTGTATCTCAAAAAACGCGGCGAAGCGCTGTTTTTACGGTTAGGGGAATAGGCGGCTTTATTCCTTCCCGTCGGGGAGCAGTTTGTCAAGACATTTTTTCTGATTTTTTGAAATGGAATCAGCAGAAGGCAAAATGAGGGTAAAACGGCTTGGACTGTCCTTGTGAAACTTCCGTTTATATGTTATAATCAGGGCAGTTCAACAAATCGGGATTTAACGGAGGTACAATATGGCGTTTGATTATAAA
>CAZPLR010000024.1:25923-28572 GCA_964587555.1 uncultured Oscillospiraceae bacterium | reverse complement strand
CCTGCACGGCACTGGATAACGACGGCTGCGCGATATACAAAATGTCTGCCGCTTTACTGAGCGTCCCGACTTCTGAAATCACAATGACATAATGTAACTGTTGAATCGTCATAGATAACCTCCCAAAATTCATTTCTGCTATTCAGAAATTCTTTTTCTTTTTGAAAACTTACAAAAAATATGCTGTTATAGGATTAAAAGAATAAATATCATAGATTATCAATATTGAGTATAGTGGATGAAAATATCAACGAAGGACATTGCAAGACGTCAGAATATTTTTAAAAAGTATTTAGAGCAGATCGTGTCATCCATTCCTATCGGGACAGCGTTCCTTTGCAGGATGTTTTTGTCAATCCATGCGAGTACTACGGCAATGATTATGTAATATAAAGAAAGCAGTAAGAAAGCAGGAGCCGGATAGAGTACTTCCGTCTTCTGCTTTTTCATACGATTACCCAATTTATTATATAATATATAATTCCCATCTGATTCATAAGTATTATACATTGTAATTTTCATTCTGTCAACCCCCATTTTGAATTATTGGGAAAGGTATCTATAAATTGTTTTTTGGGAACCGCCCACCCCACTTGACATTTACGCGAAAAAATACTATAATACTATATCATAGTAAACACATAGGATTTATGCGTTTATCATGCTGCATAATTCGAGGCAGCCGGTACTGCCGAGCAGTACCGGCGGATTTTATATCGTGTCATAGGAGAAAAGGATATGTCAAAAAGAATTTACGGAAACGAATACGGCTTCGGGACAAGAGCCGTTCATACAGGAAACGATGTGGACGCTGAAACCGGCGCTATCAAGCGACCGATCACTATGGCGAACAGCTATGAACTGCCCTACGATCCCACCGATATGAACTGGTCCAGCGCCGAAGGAAATCTCTATACCCGTAACGGTGGCTCCAATCAAAAATATTTGCAGGAAAAGTTGGCTTCATTGGAAGACGGCGAGGACTGTGTTGTGCTGGCAAGCGGTGTAGCGGCGCTGTCGGGACTGTTCTTTGCTCTGCTGCAAAGCGGCGATCACGTTGTCTTTTCAAGTGTGACCTATATCGCCGTTTATCGTCTGTTAAACGAGCTGTTTAACAACAAATTCAAGGTGGAAACCACCATCGTGGATACCTCGGATTTGGATGCGGTGCGGGCGGCAATCCGACCGAACACTAAGCTGATCCACATTGAAACGCCCGGCAATCCGACACTGACGGTTTCAGATATTGCGGAAATTGCCAAGATTGCCCATGAAAACAACGCTCTGCTGTCGGTGGATAACACCTTTGCCTCCCCCTACAATCAGCGTCCTATCGATCTGGGCGCCGATTTCACGGTGGAAAGCCTGACGAAATACATCAACGGACATGGGGACGCAATGGGCGGCGCTATCATCGGCAAGAAGAAATATCTGGATATTATCCGCGCGCAGTCGCAGGTCAACCTTGGCGGGGTCATCAGTCCGTTCAATGCATGGCTGATTATGCGCGGCAGCGTGACCTTGCCTTTGCGGATGCGCCAGCATAACGACAATGCGCTGAAGGTGGCAAGATGGCTGGAAGCACAGCCGGGCGTCAGCTTTGTGGCCTACCCCGGACTGGAGAGTCACAAGGGACACGATATTGCCAAAAAGCAGATGTCGCCGGGATTCGGCGGTGTTCTATCCTTTGGACTCAAAGCCGATCACGACACTCACAACCGGTTTGTTTCACACCTCAAGGTCATTACCTCTGCGGTTTCCTTGGGACACGACACAAGCCTGATCGTTTTCCTTGGAGAGAACGATGAGCGGCAGTACCTTTACCCAGAGGAATTTCACAACGGATTCTTCCGATTCAGTGTCGGCATTGAGGATGCGGAGGATATTATCGAGGATCTGCGTCAGGCGCTTGAAAAGATCGGATTGTGAAAATGAAAGGCTGCTGTCGATATGAAACTGTCGATTAAAGATGCGGCTCGTGAAGAACAGGAAGAAATCATTCGACGCTCACTTAACTGCGGTGAGGCGGCTGCAATCCGCAGCCGATCTTCGCAGGGGATAAGACAACGGAAAATCATTGAAAAAAATTTCCGAAACGCGGTTATTTGGGAAGGTCAATCATTTATAGGATTTAAAGAAATAGCTGCTAATGCAAGAAGCGAGGCAAGGGTATTGTACCCTTTGCCTCGCTTTTTGCGGTTTACTGAAAGAAATGTTCCATATGCTTTTGAAAATTCGCTCCCTATTTCTTTATAATGAAGATAGGTGCTGCGGTCAGCGCCGATGTAATCTGCAGTTTTCTTGTTTCACTCATCATGAAAAACGTCAAAGAAGCAATCCCGTTGGGATTGCTTCTTAACTTGGTGCCGCTAGCCGGGGTCGAACCGGCACGGTATTGCTACCAATGGATTTTGAGTCCATCACGTCTGCCAATTCCATCATAGCGGCGGATTTAACAGTGAATATTATAGCATAACCCGCGCCCGCTGTCAAGCGTTTTTCCAAAAAATTCTCTGCCTTTCCGCTACTGCCCTGTTTTGCACCTTAGCTGTGCAACAACAGCCTCCGGACGGTTAAAGATACGCAAAACGGTACGGGTATTGTCCGGCCCACGGCTGATAATCATGCTTGTATTCCCGACAGAAAAAA
>CAZPLR010000024.1:0-25823 GCA_964587555.1 uncultured Oscillospiraceae bacterium | reverse complement strand
ACTGCAATAGACCGCCAAATACTCCGGATGATGCGCCAAAAGAATTTGAAAATTCTGCAAACGTAGACGAGCTCTACCGCTTTCTGTTTCCCTGCTTCAATCTCTGTTCCGATAAAAAATCAGTAGTGCGTTACGCGCAGCCCGCCCGCGTCCTTCGGCACAAAGCCGCGGGTATCGAACAACAGCTTACGATGCATTCGCGCGGCAAGCATCCCGTAATCCATTTGCTTAAAAACGGTATGATCAACCAAGATCAGTGCCAGATCCGCGTCCTGCGCCGCCTCATAAATGCCAAAAAAAGCCTTATTTTCCACATGCGGATCGCAGACGCGCACCGTATATCCCTCCGCTTGCAGCAATCTTACCACCTCTGCTGCCGGACTTTCGCGGATATCGTCGACGTCTGCCTTAAACGCCATGCCGTAAGCGGCGATCACCGCAGGCGCGCTGCCGATCAAGCGCTTCACCCGATCACAGACAAACTGCGGCATACTGTTGTTAATATCCCGCGCAGTTTTGATAAGTCTTGCCTGCTGCGGCGCTTTTGCATAGATAAAATATGGGTCGATGGCAAGGCAATGGCCGCCGACGCCCGGCCCGGGCGTGAGCATATTGACCCTTGGGTGCATATTTGCGATCCGGATTACCTCCAGTGTGTCGATATCGAGCTGATCGCAAATCTTCGCAAGCTCGTTGACAATCGCAATATTGATATCGCGATAGGTATTCTCCATGCACTTGCTCATCTCGGCGATTTTCGCCGTTGTTTGGATGATCTCGCCTTTAACCACAAGCTGGTAGAGCTGCGCTGCTTTTTTCGCACATTCCGGCGTAACGCCGCCGACAACGCGGTTGTTCTGCACCAGCTCGGACAGAATCCTTCCCGGAAATACCCGCTCTGGGCAATGCGCCAGATAGAGATCCTTTCCGACCGCAAAACCGGCGCTTTCAAAGATCGGGCGCAGTTCCCCGTCGGTGGTCGCCGGCGCGATGGTTGACTCAACGATTACCACGTTTCCCTTTTCCAGATACGGCAGAATGTCCCTGCAAGCCTGTTTGACATAGCGCAGGTCGCAGCTGCGGTATTCGTCATCGCAAAACGGGGTCGGTACCGCAATAATATATGCGTCCGCCCGCTCCGGCGACTGCGAAACGCGCAGCGTCCCGTTGAAAACGGTATTCCTTATCGCCTCCTCAATGCCCGGTTCCTCGATTGTGGCGACGCCGTCCGACAGCTTTTCCACAACCTCCTTGCGCGGCTCGACGCCGAGTACCTGAACGCCATGCTGTGCAAACAGCACCGCAGTTGGGATTCCGATATACCCCATACCCATCACACATAATTTTAACATCTGTCCTGCCCTTTCTAAAACAAAACCCTTATCACTGGTTTAAATACGCGCTTTTGAGCGCCTCATATTCCGCTGTCGTAATCGCCATCACCGAGCCATGGCGCGCCCTGCTCGGCATCCGATAGCTTCCCTGCGGCAAAACGGTGAATTTTCCCGAAGAAATATCGTCGGTAACAAGCGGGTAATAGCCGATGCCGCCGCACTGGTCGAGCAGCAGACACCACCTATCCTTTCCGTAAAACCGGAACACAAACGGACCCTCCACACGCTTCTGCGCGTCAATGTCCGCCGAGGGGATCTGCGCCGGCACTCCATGCAAACCGTTCACCTGATCCAGCCATATCCCGCCGTGCATATCCGAGCAGTAAAGACGGTAATAAACTCCATTTACCTCCTCGATCGTCATATCGATGATATGGTCGGATTGCTCCATATAAACCTCCGGCTTGCCGAATGTCAAAAAATCGGTCGTATATGCTGCGTAAATGCGCTGCTTTGCAAACTGGTCGGAAGCAGTTGCCGACGCCCAATAGACCAAAAACGCATCCCTTTCCGGATCATAGGTCGCCTCCGGCGCCCATGTGCAGCCGGCGTCCGGAACAGCGATATCAACCTTGACCGGATCAGACCAGTGGATCAGATCCCGGCTCTCCCAGCGGATGATCCCCCTGCTTCCGTGCTCTCTGGCGCGCGCCCAGTCGCAGCTTCCATGCACCCGCAGATCGGTCGCAATGAGGTAAAAGCCCTCGCCGTCCTTTCTGCGGACGATAAATGGGTCGCGGACGCCCTTTTCCCCAAGATTCGAATATAAAACCGGGCGGTTGCCATTGAGATCCTCCCAAAATAGCCCGTCCTCGGATACGGCAAGATAGATCTGCTCGCCGTCAGGGTAGCTCTCCCCGGCAAAATAGCAGAATAAATATTTATCCAGCGCTGCGCGCTCTTTCATAAAAACACCCCCTTCTCTTTATCAAACGTTTTCTATCTTTCTATTCAGTATAGCAGTTATCGGCGGACAATGCAAGCGTTTGCGCATGTTTTTGCTAAAAACGCCCGCAGCGCAGAAATAGACGCCGGAATCCTTGCTTTTTTGCCGGAAAAAGGTTATACTATATTTGGGTGGGATTGCTCCAAAAAGGACGGTGCATTTATGAGGGTTGCAGTCTGCGACGACACAAAAGCTTTCGCCGACGCATTGTGTCAGGCATTATATAAAACGGCAATATACGGCAAAGCTCCGTTTCTGATCGACCTGTTTTACAATGGGGAGGATCTGCTTGCCGCGCACGAAAAAAAGCGGTACGAGCTGATTTTTCTGGATATCGAGCTGCCGGAAAAAAACGGCGTGGAAATCGGACGGTACCTGCGGGAAAACCTGTCGGACGCTGCGGTAGAGATCGTCTACGTTTCTGGAAAAACCGAATACAGCATGCAGCTTTTTGCAGTACAGCCGCTTGATTTTCTGGTCAAGCCGATCGAGCTGAAGCGGCTCAACGCCGTGATGGAGCTATTCATGCGCCGGCAGCTTCCGCACGGTCAACGGTTTGGATATATCCAGAACAGGGAACGGAAATTTATCCCGATCCCGGATATCTATTATCTGCGCAGCAATGTCAAGCTGATGGAGATCCATCTAAAGGACAAAACGATCAGCTATCCGAAAAGCCGCAAAATATCCGAAATGGCGGGAGAGCTGCTGCCGCTTGGGTTCATCCAGACCGGACATTCCTACTTAGTAAATAAAGAAAAGATCGAAAGCATCACCGCAGCCGATGTGGTTTTATTGAACGGCGAGATACTGCCGATCTCACGCGGCTACCACGCGCTTGTAATGCAGAGTATCTTTCCAATGGAGGAAACGCCGCTATGACGGTCTTGCTATCGGTCAGGCTGCTTTGCGGACTTTTAGCGCTTCTCTGGGATTACCTGCTGCTTGCCTTCTTTTCCGAGCGCTGCATCTGCCGCAAGGCGGCGATGATCGGCTACGGCTTGCTTGCCGCTGTCACAGTCAGCTGCTGTTATTTAGGACATCCCATCCTCTATCAAATCCTCCTGCTCGGCGGCGGCTACAGCCTGCTTTCGCTCGATTATGAGATGAAAAACCGTTGGCGGATCGTTTCCGGACTTGCCAGCTGTTTTCTGCAATGTCTTCAGCTTACCGCGCTCTATTTCGGCAGCGGCAGGTCATGGATCCTCGGCTGCTTTCTTTTTTGGATCGCCTGTTACCTCAGCTTCATTCTCCGGCTGCTTCAAATCCGCGCGTTCGTGCGCAGAAAGCCGCTTTTCTGGGTGAGCGCCGCGCTGCTTGTCATCGGGATCCCGGTGATCTACGCCGGACTTTTATCCAGTGTTAAGACGCAGGGAATGCTGCTTTTTTTCTTCCATCTGCTGCTGTGTATCGGCATTCTGATCTTTGTTCTGCTGCTGCAGCTAGAGCAGGCATTGAACGGTCAGCAGCTGCTGGAGAACCAAAAGCTACAGCTCTCGGTTTACCGCCAACAGCTTGAACTAATCCAAGACTCCCAAACGCAGCTACAAAAGATACGCCACGACCTGCACAATCACATGGCGGTGATCGAAATGCTTTCAGATTCCGCTGCTGCGCAGTACGCGCAGTCGCTCGAGCAGATGCTGCCCGCTTCCTCGCTTCCGGTTCTGCCGGGAAATCCGGCGCTGCACGCGGTGCTTTCTTGCAAGCTTTCCCAAGCACAGCAAAAGGGCGTCCCAATCCAAGCAAGCTTTATCGTGCCGGATCAAACGGCGGTTGCGCCGATCGATTTCTGCATCATCCTAGGCAATCTGATCGATAACGCGGTCCGCGCGAATCTGGAGTGCATTTCCTGCGGCAAGGAACCGTTTCTATCGCTGCGGATGCGCTTTAAATACGGCGTGTGGGATATCTGTTTACAAAATCCGGTCTGCGGGCATCTGATTCCGGACAAAACCGGCAAGCTGTTTTTGTCTACCAAGGAGAATCCTTTCGAGCACGGCGTTGGACTGCAAAATGTAAAAGCCGCGGTCGCACGCTACGGCGGGCAGTTTACGCCGCAGGCAAAGGACGGCGTTTTCACAGCGCGGGTATTTTTGTACGAGCCAAAGACCGCAGGCACACGGCGATGACCTTCCGGAAACGAATTTACACAGAATTTTCAGACTCTGCATGTAGACAAAGCGCACTTTTTCTGTTATAATATATTTTGTTTGCTGCTGATACCGCAAAAGCCGTCCCAGCAAGCGTTAAAAGAAATGACTATAAAACAAAAAGGAAGGTTTTCAAATGAAACGGAAACATGCTATTTTGACCATACTGCTCACCACAGCGCTCTCCTTCTGTCTTACATCCTGCTCCGGTGCGACTGAAGCGGACAAAAGCGCCGCTATCTCTACCGACAGCTTTACCGTCACCCCAACCAAATCCAAGCTGATCGTCGATTTTACGGGCGGCAGTACGCAGGAGCTGCAAACCGTGCTGGACAAATCCATCTACGACCCAACCAAGTTAATCGTCGATGACTACAACTTCGACGGATATCAGGACATCGCTTTCCCTGCCAACTATAACACCCACAATATCCTTTATCAGCTCTGGCTTTATAACCCGGAAAGCGGATCTTTTGAGAAATACGACTCCTTCTCCAACTATTACGGTCCAACGATCGACGCAGAGAACAAGCAGATTAAAACCTTCTGCCAAAACGACGCCGATTCTACTTCGAGCGGCGTTTACGAATGGCGCGACGGCGAGCTGTTCTGCTTGGAACTGAAAACCGTTACCAAGGACGAGGATGGCAAGGAGATCGTCACCCATCTGGTTTATGACGAGGAAACCGATCAGCTTGTGCTGCAAAGCGACGACGCACAGGATGATTCCGGCGATGACGAGGAATAATTCCCAGATCGATAGAGGACTGCGCCAAAAATCTTCTGCAATAAGCATGTATATCATCAATCAAAGCCCCTTGCCGGCATAGACAAGGGGCTTTTTCGCGTCCGCAGGCGCATGATTTATTTCAGATCTCGCTTCCGCTTTGCGGAGAAGCATAGTACCGCTGCGCCAAAGATCAGAGCCGCATATCCGCTGACCTCCAGCAACGCATTCCCCAGCCCCTCCCCGCCGTTCAGCGCGGCGCGGAGCGCTTTGACGCCAGGATAAAACGGCAGTATGGTGCAGACGGTTTTCCATCCGCCGCCCAACCCCTCGATATCCATAAAAACGCCGCCAAGGATCGAGGAAAGGCTGATGAACACCGAAGAAACGCCGGGCGCCGCCTTATCGCTGAACGCCGTGCCAAGCAGAATGCCAAGCCCGATCATCAAAAGCTCAACCGGCAGCGCGCAAAGAAACGCGGCGGCACAGCCGCTGAACGAAAACGCCGTCCCTTGGATCGCCGCGATAATCCCGCCGCAAAACAGCAAAAACGCCGCCTGCGCCACTGCGACCAGCAGCAGAACAAGGGTGTACCCCAGCACGAAATCTATCCCGCGCAGCGGCGAGGCGTACAGCCGCAAAAGCAGCGCGCTGCTTTTATCCTTCGATACTAAAAGCGCCGCAAACAGCATCACAAAGCAGCTGCCAAACACCATGATGCCAGGCGTTAGGTTCTGTATCTGGAAAACGGTCATATTCGCCTGCGGCGGGATGCTCTCATTGACAAAGGTCATCACAACCAGCATCACCAGTGGAAAGCCGATGCAAAACAGGTAGCTCAGCGGATCACGCAGAAGCTCCTTTCGATTCCGAACAAAAAAAGCTTTCATTCCGTTCATGTTAGCCCTCACCTTTCTGCGCTTCCTCGGTCATTTTGACAAACACATCCTCTAACGAGGCGTCCTGCGGAAGACCCGCCGCTCCGCGCAGCTCAGGCAGCGTCCCGACTCCCAAAAGCACTCCGTTATGCAGCAGCGCAATCCGGTCGGAAAGCTTCTCTGCCTCTTCCATATAGTGGGTCGTCAGCAGGATTGTCACCTTTCCCTTTAATCTGTTTATCACCTGCCAAAGCTCACGCCTTGCCAGCACGTCTAATCCCAGCGTCGGCTCATCCAAAAACAGCACGCTTGGCTCTGTAATCAGCGCCATCGCGATGCTCAGCCGCCGCTGCATCCCTCCGGAAAGCAGCTTTGCGCGCTTATCTCTTACCGCTTCGGGTAAAAGCAGCCTTTCCATAGCCGCCGCGTCTGCCCGCGCCTGCCGACGGGATTTGCCGTAGATCTGCGCCGAGAACACCAGATTCTCGAAAACGGTCAGATTCGGCGAAATCGCCGTTTCCTGCGGAGAGAGATTACAAAGCGCCTTCGCCTCCCTGCTTCCGACCGGAAAGCCGCACAAAAACGCCTCCCCTGATGTGACTGCCGAAAGCCCGGAAAGCATCCGGATGGTGGTGGTCTTGCCTGCGCCGTTGACGCCAAGCAGCGAGAAAAGCTCGCCCGTGCCGATCGAAAGCTCCAGCCCCTTTACCGCCTGTTCCCTGCCGTATGCCTTAGTTAATTTCCTGCATTCGACTGCCGTCATTCCTCAAGCCCTCCCTCGTTTACCTTTTGCAGCACCATAGCCGCAAAATCAGCAAAATCGCTTGCCTTGACCAGCGCGATCCCGCCCTGCGCCTCGTCTCCAAGCACCAAAAGCTTCTCTCCCGGCCGGATCAAAAAAATCTCTCGCGCGCGCTTTGGGATGACGATCTGCCCGCGTTCGCCAACCTTGACAAAACCGAATATATGCTTACCGCGCGGGGAAAGCGCTCCATTCTCTGTCGCCCCGACGAGGGAATCCAGCGTTACATCGTAAAGCCGCGCCAGCAGCATCGCATTTTCAATATCCGGCGCAGACTCGCCCGCCTCCCACTTTGCAACCGTCTGTCTGGAAACATTCAGCTTTTCCGCGACCGCCTCTTGCGTAAGCGCCCTCTCCTTTCGCAGGCTCAAAAGTCTGGACGCCAGTAAATTCATGTTTTTCATATTGCTTTTTTACCTCCCCCAAAAAATAGAGAATGCCGCTCTTTTCCCCTTATTATAGCACGGAAAAGAGCGGTTGTCTACCAATGAAAAATAACATATCATGTTAAAAACCGTTGCAAAGGGCAGCCCGTACCGGGCTGCCCTTCCCATATAGATCTATTTACTTACGCTTTCTTTTTTCTTTTCACAAGGAAAACTGCCACACCCGCGGCTAATATGATAACCGCCGCCGGAAAACCAATATACGGCATCCAGAATTTCCAAGCCGGATAGGTTTTGCCAGAAAGCAGCTTCTCCAAAACACGATCTTCGCCGCTTGACATGTCTGCCTCACCTGCCTCTTTCAGCCTCTGCTGCTGTTCATCATATGCCTCGTAATGAGCGACAGCCATATCACGCGCGCTGATAAGCACTGTTTTCCCGCCCTGCTCATAGCCAAATTGTCCGTCGGTCAACAGAACATACCCATTTTTCCGGCTCGGCGTACACAAAAGCACCGCGCCGCCATAGCTATAATAGCCAATCTCCTCGCCGGGGAATTCCTCCTCAAGCCCTTCCTTCTCCGCAAGCAGCGCCTCTAAGCTTTGCGCAGGCGCGCCGGACGCCCTCCATTCTCCGGTTTCCTCCTCCACCATCAGCAGGCAGAAAAGCGGCTGCCCATTATCGTAAACAAAGAAAAGCTTCGTTCCCTCCGCAACCTGCATTTTCGTGGATTCGGTATAGGCGGCAAGCTTGGTTTTGGCGTTATGCACACCGACGTAAACCGCATACGGTCCGGTCAGCGTGATGCCGTCCGCATCATACCCCACAGAGTCCGCCTGCGCCTGCGCGTAGGCAAGCGCCGTTTGCTGCAAATACTCCTCATCCGAAATTCCGCCGGATTCCGCGCCCACGGGGGCGGCGAGCGTTGAAATCAGCACGCATAGGGAAAGAAGCAATACAAATATAGATTTTTTCATGCAATTACCTCCCTATTTTCATGCAATCGTTTTTATAATTGTACCATTATGCTTTCCTTTGGAACCACTAAGATCAATGCCATATACAAAACAGCTGAAAACAATTTTATAAATGATTTTTACTCTAAAAAAACAAGGCATTGCCTTGACGAAATATGAAAGAATTTTATATTACCATAATAACATCACCCCTATCATTTATTTCTATTGATTATATCATAGTACAAAGATGTTGTCAACCATAAAGCAAATCAATTTGCTCTATTCACACATATTTTACAACTAAAATGCAGAAATATCATCCCTTCTTTATACAGCTTATATCACCATGGAAGACCTTCCAAGCAGAAAATCCCGCCGCTTTACAAGCGGCGGGATGTGAAAACGCAAACATATTTTTGATTTATTTTACGACAAAGTGATCTTCATCCAGCACGTTGACCGCGTTGTTGCCGAGCATCACGGTAAATTCGCCCGGCTCGACCGCCCAGTTGTACTGTGCGTCGAGGGTGCGCAGCTGCTTATAGCCGATGTTGATGGTGATCTCCTTGGTTTCCCCCGGCTGTAAGGACACCTTTTCAAAACCGGCAAGCTCCTTGATCGGTTTAACCGTCGAGGAATAGCTGTCATGGATATAAACCTGCGCGACCTCCTTGCCCGCAGCTTTGCCCGTATTGGTAACGGTAAAGGTCACGTCGACACTGCCGTCAATCGGAATCTCGTGCGCAGAGAGGGTCATTTTGCTATAGGAAAAGGTTGTGTAGGAAAGCCCGTAGCCAAACGGATAAAGCGGCATCCAGTCCATCTCAACATAGCGTCTGCCGCCCGCCGGGAATCTGCCGTAATGGCAAGGGATCTGACCGACGGTGCGTGGGAACGAAATCGGCAGTCTGCCGGACGGGTTGACGTCGCCGAACAGCACATCTGCTAAAGCGCGGCCGCCCTTTTCGCCCGGGAAGAAGCCCTCAATGATCGCCGGAAGATGCTCCTGCTCCCAAGTCATCGAAACCGGACGTCCGGTCTGCGCGACCAAGACCACATTCGGATTGACCGCATAAACCTCTTTTAGGAAATCAAGCTGCCTGCCCGGAAGATTGAGATCGGTGCGGTCGAAGTTTTCGCCGGAGGTTTCGCTGGAATCGCCGAGCGCCGCAATGACCACATCTGCATCCCTTGCAGCGGCAAGCGCCTTGGAGAAATCCTCCGTCCCTTTGTTGTAACCAAAGATTACCCGCACGCCGCGCATATCGTTGCGGTATTCGATGCGAATGTCGTAGCGTCTGCCTGCCTCATAGGTAAACGGCACCATCTGATTCGCGCTTTTTCCCTCGCCCCAGCCGTCGACAATCAGCTTGCCGTCGACATAAAGACGCATACTGTCAAGGCTGGAAAGCCCAATACAGCCCTCAAAGCTTTCCGGCGGGATCAGCGTGCCTGTCCAAAGTACGCAGAACTGCTTGGTATCCACATCCGGATGCGGCTTCGTGTAGATCCAATTGAAATTGATCTGCTGATCCATCCGGGTGACAACCGGATCGCCCGTAATTTCAGGTCCGTTATAGTACCGGGCGGTAAAGCCATGCTCGTGATCCTCGCTCTGCATCCACCAGTGGTTCATCGGCTTGATCTCATCACCCAAGACGTTACAGCCCTTTTCGACCACGATCTCGGCGTCAGAGCCAGCCTCCCGCAAAACGGCGGCAATGCCCTCGGCAAGCGAAATCGTGTGATCCTTTGGCGGATGGTTGGAGTAGTCGCCCAAAACGGCGGTTTCGGCGTGCGGTCCGACGATCGCGATCTTTTTTAATCCCTTCTTAGCAAGCGGGAGGGTCTGATTCTCGTTTTTTAACAGCACAATAGCGTTCTGCGCGATCTCCCTTGCAAGCTGCTGATGCGTTTCGCAGTGGACGACCTGATCGCGCAGCGTTGTGTCGACATACGGATTTTCAAACAGCCCGCACATCATCTTCACTCGCAGAACGCGGCGGCACGCCTCATCTAATCTTCCCGGTGTAAGCTTGCCTTCCTCGCTCAATTCCCGAATATAACCCTGCCATTCCTCATGAGAGAAATCGGCAAGCTGCATATCCACGCCGGCGTTGACCCCCAGACGCACCGCCTCTTTGCCGCTGTCCGCAACGGCATGCGCGGTATGCAGCATTGCAACAGCGGTCATATCAGCACGCACATAGCCCGGCATACCAAATTGCCCGCGCAGGATATCGGTTAAAAGCTGACGATCCATCGCAACCGGCGTGCCGTCGATGGCGTTGTAGGAGCACATCGTATTAACGGCGCCTGCCTCGGCAAACGCGGCTTCAAAAACCGGCATGCAGTATGCCAGAACGTCGTGCTTACCCAAAGTTGCCGGCGCGCAGTTTAAGCCGCCGGTCGGGGTGGCGTAGCCGACATAATGCTTCGGCTCGGCAGCAACGGTATCCGGGTCTTTTAATGACTTTCCCTGCATTCCAGTCACGACCGCCTTTGCCATCTGCGCGGAAAGCAGCGTATCCTCGCCGTAGGTTTCCTCGGTTCTGCCGTAGCGCGGGTCGCGCGCCAAGTCCATCACCGGGGAAAACGTTTCGCAGATACCGAACGCGCGCGCCTCCGCCGCAATAGCGTGTCCCATCCTTTTTCCATATTCCGGATCAAAGGTAGCGGCTAAGGTAAGCTGCTGCGGAAAACTGGTTGAGTCGCTGTGGGTAAAGCCGTGCAGCGCCTCCTCGCTGAACAAAAACGGGATGCCAAGCCTTGTTTTCTCCACTGCATATCGCTGCAATTCGTTGACAAGCGCCGGGCTTGTCCCTCTGGCTTGAATGCTGCCAACCGACATATCTCCAAGCTTTTGCGCAAGCGCCTGATGATCGACGCCGACCGGGCGGTGGCGTTTATCCTGAATAACAAACTCTCGCGCCGAATATTGGTCAACCTGACGCAGCTTTTCCTCGGTGGTCATGCGGGATATCAAGTCGTCCAACCGTTCCTCGATCGGAAGCGACGAATCTTGATACGGTTTTATCTGATCCATTTTTACTCTCCTTCTACAGGACATTTACGGGCAATTATGAGAAACCCATATGAAATCTCGGTTTTTGCTTCTCTATATCATAGCACTCCCTGCTTAAAAATACAAGAGTTTCGCGAAATTATCTTTCGCGAAACTCCTAACCTTATGACAGATTATCCAATTTTGCAAAACGCTTACCAGCGTACCTGCCAGCGCGAGGAATACTCCCTATGCTCCTCGCCGGCGCCTGCCGCATGCGCGCCGACGGAGCTTTCCGCATGCGCCGAGAGCAGCTTCTCAAAGCGTTCCTCGTCCTCCTTGGTCATCGGCAGCGTGACCGGACGGTGATTTTCCCATTCGGAAAGATATGCCGCATTGGAGATGGAAAGCTCGTAAACGCCGTCATAGCCCGGCGCCAGCAACGGCGTATGCTCATTAACCGCCTTTACAAAATCGCGCAGGATGCCCGGATGCGCTTCTTCCGGCTTCTCCATTGTTATCTCCTCATAATCATAAGGGATCTGCGCAAATCCTTCCGGACAGGTAAAGCGAAATTCTGGCTCCGGGGTTTTCAGCTTCCACCACTTCAAAACGCCGTCCTCCAGCACAAGCTTGCCAAGATCGCCGGATACCTCTAAACGGTTTGTTCCCGGACATTCGCCGGTCGTGGTGATAAACGCGCCGGTCGCACCGTTTTGATAGCGGACGTAGATGGTCACGTCATCCTCCACCTCAATATGATGATATTTTGCCATATCGCAGAACGCTATCACCGACTGCGGCATCCCGCAGATCCACTGCCAGAGGTCGAGGTTATGCGGCGCTTGATTGAGCAGCACACCGCCACCCTCGCCCGACCAAGTCGCCCGCCAATCGCCGGAATCGTAATAGCTCTGGGTACGATACCAGTTGGTAATAATCCAGACCGAGCGTTTCAATTCTCCAAGCTGGCCGCCCTGTACAATCTCCCTTGCCTTTGCAAAAAGCGGATTGGTGCGCTGGTTGAACATGATCCCGAATACCTTGCCGGAGCTTTTCGCCAGCTCATGCAGCGAGCGCGCCTTGGACGCCAGCACATCCGCGGGCTTTTCGGTCAGGACGTGCAGCCCGACCAACAGCCCCTTCTCCGCGTAATAGGTATGCAGCTTATGCGGTACCGCAATGATAATCATATCGATCAGCCCGGAGGCGATCATCTCCTCAGCGTCCGCAAAAACCGCAGCCCCTGGAAAATTCTCCTTGCAGTAGGCTCTTCTTTCCTCCTTGACATCGCAGACAGCGGAAAGCGTCATACCCGCGATCTGCCCGCCGTAAATGGTGTGGGCGTGCGCCGTGCCCATATTGCCGATACCGATGATGCCAGCTCTGATATTTTCCATAAAATTTCCTCCTTATTCAAAGCCCATCGCTTTTAAATACTGATAGCTGCGCTTTAAGCAGTCAAACGGATCCTCGCCGTTACAGTCGTCCTGTTCGACCAGCATATACTCGGTACCCGCTTGCTCCGCACTTTCAAACACCCGGTCAAAATTGATATTTCCCTCGCCGATAACCGCCATCTTCCGCCCATAGGCGTAATCCTTCAGATGGATACAAGGCACTCTGCCGGAAAGCTTCTGAATCCACTGCGCCGGATCCCCGCCGCCCGCCTGCACCCAAAAGGTATCGAGCGTAAATCCCATTTCCTTTGCCGGGACATCCTGCATCAGCTTTTCTAAAATAATCTGATCACCGAGCTTAATAAATTCTGTGTCGTGGTTATGGTACATGAAGTATTTTCCGCCTTCCTGCAGCGTTTTTGCAACCGGACGGTAGACGCTCAGAAATTCCTGATAGCTCGTTTCATCCGAAAACGGGAAGCTGCCCAGACCGACGTATTTGCACCCAAATACGTCATGATCCCGCACCGCCTGCAGCGTATGATGCTGGAGTATATCCGGCGCGGTATGGGTGATAACGCATCGCAGCCCATTCTTTTCCAGTTCCGCTTTCAGCCATTCCGGCGAATAAGCGCAGACGCCGGATATCTGTACGGTTTTGTAGCCGATATCCGCTACCCTTTTCAGGCTTTCCGCAAAGTCGTTTTGGTTTTGGCAATACTCTCGTATTGTATAAAACTGTGCGCCGACTAACATCTGATCTCACTCCTCTTTCCTAAAGCAAATTTTTTACTGCCGCACAAGCGGCGTCAAACGCGCTCTCCGCGTCCGGATAAACAAACTTCCGCTTGGTTTCCTCTCCAGCGCGCTCCAAGCCGTCCAGCCCCGAAAACACCGTCAAATGCGGCTCGATCGTCGCGTGATCTATACCGCGCGCCCTGCATTCCTCTAAGATTTTGGAAAGCTGCCCACAGCCACAGCCCGCAGGGACGACGCTTCCATCTCTTTCCGCATCCTTGATGTGCAGATAGCTGATACGCTCCTTCAGCAGCGAAAACGCGCTTAACACATCCTCCCCGCACTGGATGAAATTTGCCGGATCAAACACGCAGCCCAGCGGCTGCACCGCATCCAAAAGCGCCTTGCAGCGTGCGGCACTGTCCCCGAAAATTCCCTTTTCATTCTCATGGCAGAGCAGGATCTCCTCCGCCTTCGCCATCTCGCAAAAACTGCCCATCCGGTTAATGACCTCGTTTTGATACGCCGCCGGATCGTCCCCCTTCGGGATATAAAACGAAAACACCCGGATACGGCCGGCTTTTAGGATATGCGCCGTTTCGAAAATCCGCTTAAGCCGTTCGCGTTCCTGTGCAAAATCCGATTGGATATCAACCTTTCCGATCGGTGAGCCGACCGACCAAATGGAAAGACCGGCGCTTTCCAGCTTATCGATTGTTTCTCTCGCTTTGGCGGCGGAGATATCCGCGACATTCTCCCCGTCTACGCCTCGTATCTCCAGTCCGTCCAAGCTATTTCTTTGCAGTGCCCTGACCTGCCCGTCGACAGAAGGGCTTGCCTCGTCGGCAAACGCATACAGTCTCATTTGGAAACCCCCTTTTCCGGCAATCAAACGCCGGAATATGCCGAGAATCCGCCGTCAATCGGAATCGTGACTCCGGTGACAAAGCTCGCCTTCTCCTCGTCAAGCAGCCATTCGACCGCTCCAAGCAGTTCGCTTGCCTCCCCGAATCTGCCCATCGGGGTCGCGCGCAGTATCTTTCCGGTGCGCGCAGTCGGATTTCCCTGCGCATCAAATAACAGCGTCCGATTCTGGTTGGTGACAAAGAAGCCCGGCGCAATTGCATTGACCCGGATTCCCTCCTTGGCAAAATGCACTGCAAGCCAAGAGGTGAAATTGGAAACCGCCGCCTTCGCAGCCGAATACGCCGGGATCTTGGTCAGCGGCCGATAGGCGTTCATCGACGAGATATTTAATACCGAGCAGCCCTTTCTGCCCACCATATCCGCCATAAATACCTGACTTGGCAGCAGCACCCCCTTGAGATTAAGATCGAACACAAAGTCAAAACCCTCTCCCGGAAGGTTAAAAAAGGTCAGATAATCGTCCGCAGTCTTGTCCGCCTCGCAATACTCCTCGTTTTGGGTCGTGCATTTCGGATGATTCCCGCCCGCGCCGTTAATCAGAATATCGCAAAGCCCAAAGTCCGCGTGTATTTGATCCCGCACCGCAAGCAGGCTTTCCTTTTCCAGCACGCTGCACCGATATGCCTTGGCTTTTCCGCCCGATGCAGCGATCCGCTCTTCCACCGCTTTTGCCGCCGCTTCATTGATATCAAGCAGCGCGACCGTGTATCCCTTGCCCGCCAAAAACTCCGCGAACGCGCTGCATAATACGCCGCCCGCTCCCGTAACAACCACAAGCTTGCCCATAAAACTCCTCTTTTCTTTACAGACCGTATAACGATACGATCATTTTACATTATATTGCTTTTCCAGCGCTTCAAAAAGTCCATTCAGATACATCGCGCCGAGCGCGCGGTCAAAAAGACCGTAGCCAAAGCGTCCGGTTTCACCCCAGATCATTCTGCCGTGATCCGGACGGACATAGCCGTCAAAGCCGTTTTGTACCAGCGCCTTGGCGATGCCGTACATATCCAGCGAACCGCAGTCAGTCGGATGCCCGGTTTCGCAGAATCTTCGTTCCCCATCGCGACGGATGTTGCGCAGATGGACAAAATGGATGCGTTCGGTGAACCTGCCCGCCATCTTAACCAGATCGTTCTGCGGATTTGCGCCAAGCGAGCCGGTGCAGAAGGTAAGGCCATTATTCTTCTCCGGCACGATATCCAGAAAGCGCTTTAAATTTTCCTCATCGGTAATGATCCGCGGCAAACCGAAAATATCCCACGGCGGATCATCTGGATGGATTGCCATATTGACCCCCGCCTCCTTCGCGACAGGAATAACCGCTTTCAAAAACGCGGCGAGATTCTGCCAAAGCTGCTCCTTGGTCACGCTCTGATACGCATTCAGCAGCGCGCGCAGACCCTCTTTGGTGTAGCTTTCATCCCAACCCGGCAGCGAAAGGTTTCCGGAAAGCGGATTCATCCGCAGCACGGTATCCTCGTCATAGGCAAGCGCGTTCGAACCGTCCGCGTTTTGATGCCGCAGCTCGCTTCTCAGCCAGTCAAAAACCGGCATGAAGTTATAGCAGACGCACCGAATCCCCGCCTTGCCAAGCCGCTTGATATTCTCACAGTAATTTGCGATCAGGTGCGGCGCTTGGTCGGTGCCGAGCTTGATATCCTCCGGCACCGGAACGCTTTCCACCACCTCAAACGCCAAATGATATGCGCCTGCGGCATCCTTGATCCGCTGAATGCTCTCCGGACTCCATATTCCGCCCGGCTTTACATCATAGACTGCTGAAACAATCCCGCTCATCTGGGGAATCTGCGCGATCTTTTCCAGCGTTACCGGATCGCTTTCCCCATACCAACGAAATGTCATTTTCATATGCTTTTCTCCTCACCTTCAAAATAATCCCGGATATTCTCATAGGCGATTCTCTTTACAAGCCGCAAAGCGATCTCCTCTGTACAGACGCCGTCCTCCACGAACCGTCCTGCCATACTGCACAATATCCGGCGGAAATAGTCGTGCCGCGCATAGGAAAGGAAACTGCGCGAGTCGGTAAGCATCCCATAAAAGCTGCCGAGCAGCCCGGTCTGCGCGACAACCTCCATCTGCCGCAGAATACCGGCCTCGTGATCGTTAAACCACCACGCTGCTCCAAGCCTCACTCGTGCAAACGACCCGGCGATCGTGGCAAGCTCCTCCAAATTCGACGGATTCAACGTGTATAGGATCGTTCTTGGCAGCGCGTCTTCCTGCTGCATCCGATCCAGCATCAGAATCAACGCCTTCCCCGAAACCGCCTTTCCGATACAGTCTCCGCCGCTGTCTGCGCCGCAGCGCGCATAAAGCGCAGAATTCGCGTTGCGCACAACCGCTAGATGCCACTGCGACAAAAGATCGTGCGCGGCAAACAGCTTTCCAAAATACAGGTACAGATTCCCCAAAAGCCCCAAATACGCTTCCTCTGATATCCCCTTGCCGGCAAGCACAGCCTGAAAGCTTTCGTCCGCCTGCGGCTCCGGAGCGATCCTGTCCGGAAAATACGGGATGCCGACGTCGGCGCATTTGCAGCCCCGTGAGAGGAAAAACGCCAGCCTGCGGCGAACCGCTTCCTTCAAATCCGCCAGATTTTGAATCTGCATTCCCGCTGCCTTGGACATTCTTTGGATATAATCCGGATAATCCTTTCTAAGCATCAGCAGCAGGTTATCGTAACGAAACGATGGCAAAACCTTCGCTTTCAAGCTGCCCTGCGCCGCAATTTTTTCGTGATAGCAAAGATCGTCCGCCAGATCGTCGGTTGTGCAAAGCAGCTCGACCCTCGACTGCGCAATCAAGCTGCGCGGCGAAAGCCGCTTTTCCCGTAAGGAAATGTTTGCCCTTTGCCATATCTCCTCTGCGTTTTCCCGACAAAGCGGCAAATCGATGCCGAAATACCGGCTTAGCTCCATTCGCGACCAATCGTAAAGCGGATTTCCCAACGCATACTCCAGCGTTTCGATATAACGGATAAACTTATCATGCCAGCTTGCACGGCCGGTAATCAATTCCTCATCTATCCCGTTTTGACGCATCAACCGCCACTTATAGTGGTCGCCGGCAAGCCAGATTTCCCCAATGTTGTCAAAGGGGACGTCCTCATAGATCTCCTTCGGCGAAAGATGGCAGTGATAGTCGATAATCGGCAGATCGCGTGTTTTCTGATAAAGCGCACGCGCCGCTTCCCCTCTTAACAAAAAATCCTCCCGCATAGACATCCTCCTTTTTCTTCCATTATACCGCGAAAATCGGTGCAAACAAATTACTTTTCTTTGCAGAATAGATTGCAAATCGTGCCAAGATTATGTTATACTGAAAAGGAGAGGTGATCTTTCATGCCAACGCCGTTTTCTTATTCCGATCAGGACTTATATTTCCACCACACCATCGACTCCGCCCCTAACCCGCAGAGCTTTGCGATGCACACCCACGACCGCTGCGAGCTGTATTTATTTCTTGCGGGAAAGGGGACGTTTTTGATCGAAGGCAGCGAATATCCGCTTGAGAGCGGCGATATTCTGGTTATGCGCCCGTTTGAGGCGCACTGTATCCGCATCCTGCCGGACAAGCCGTATGAACGGATGGCGGTGCATTTTCATCCGCGTCTGATCCCGCAGCAGCTCAGCGATATGCTGTTATCTACATTTTACGGCCGCGAACCGGGAAACCGCAACCTCATCCGGGTGAGTGCGGAGGAAAACGCTCTGCTGCAGGCCAATCTGCGCCAGATGCTCCAAAACGAGCCTTCGCCGCGTGAAAATATCCTCAGCCACCTGTTCCCGGTCCTATATGCGCTTTCAGCCGCGAAGAAAAACGCGCTTGACTCTGCCGAAGAAACGCTTCCATACCGTATCATCCGCTATATCAACGAAAACCTTACCGCGCCGCTCTCGCTGGACAGTATCTGCAAAACCTTTTTTATCAGCAAATCACAGCTTTGCCGTCTCTTCAAGCAGTACGCGGGATCGACAGTCTGGCACTATATTACAGTCAAGCGGCTGCTGCGCGCCAAGGAGCTGATCGACGGCGGGGCTCCGGCCAGCAGGGTTTGCGGCGAATGCGGTTTTTCGGATTATTCGGTCTTCTTCCGCGCCTATCGCAAGCAGTTTGGCTGCACACCGAAAGCGTCGGAAGAAAAAAGACCTACGCTGACCTGAGCTTTTGTCACCTAACGGCGCATTTCTGCATAGGATAGAGCAAACAAAAGCAAAGGGGATGAAATCATGCTGCCGCCGATCTTTCGCCGTCACCGCAAAAGCTGCTGTTATGCGCTTATCTGCTGCGGGGTCAGCTTTATTCTGCTGTTTTTCTTTGCTTGGCGCGCCGTGTTTTTAATCGCAGGCGGGCTTATGCTCTTAGCAGGCTGCAATCTGCTGCGGCAGTGATTCTTTTACAGGAGGCGTCTATATGAAAGTGGTCGTAATCAAAAGCAACCGGCTGTTATCCGGCTTACTGCGGATGATCTTCAAGATCCGCCGCGAGAATCCGCCGATCGGATAATGCCAAAAAGCAGAGCCGTGTCATCTATTCTCCGTAATCCTGCATGGAAAGTGTCGAAACGGCCCTGCTTTTTATTTTTCCTTTTTCGGACAAGCGAAGCTGCCGGAATCGGTGTTAAGAAAAGAGAAGGAATGCGGTCTATATAAGTGAAAGGATTCAAAAAGCGAGGTGAAATCATGGAGGATACAAGGATTATTCAGCTATACTGGGACAGAGACGGACGTGCAATTGCCGCGACCGCCGACAAATACGGCTCCTACTGCACCGCAATCGCCCAAAATATTTTGGGCAGCAAGGAGGATGCGGAGGAATGCGTCAACGACGCCTATCTTCGCGCGTGGAACGCTATCCCGCCGCAGAAGCCGAACGTCCTGTCCGCCTTTCTCGGCAGGATCACAAGAAACCTAGCGCTGAACAAATACCGGCGTTCCTCCGCCGAAAAACGGGGCGGAAACGAGCTTCCCATTGTTTTAGACGAGCTGTCGGAGATCGTTTCCGACCAAAGCGATATAGAGCAAACGATCGATCAAAGAGAGTTGCTGCGCACCATAAACCGCTTTCTTGGCACACTCTCCTCTCAAAAAAGGAGCCTATTCCTCTGCCGCTACTGGTATTTTGACAGCATTTCCGCCATCGCGCTGCAATTTCACATGACCGAAAACAGCGTTTCGGTCACGCTGAACCGCATCCGGCACAAACTGCGCCGCTATCTTTCTGAAAGGGGATTTGAGCTATGAAAAAAGAAACATTCTGTGCACTTCTCGCAGATCTTGACGAACGCTACATTGCGGAAGCAAGAACAGCCAAAAAAACGCAGCATACGGCTTGGATTAAATGGGGAGCAGCAGCAGCCTGTCTGTGCGCTGTGGCAATCTGCGCGTTCAGCCTGCAGCAGCAAAGCAATTTCACAGTCGACCCTGTGCTGAGCAGTTCCTCTTCGCAAGGAGAGGATTTCAGCGATGGGCAGTATCAAAACCAGCTAATCTTCAATCATGTCAACATCGTCACTGCGGACATAGATGTGCAATTTACCTACTATGACGAGCTTTCTGAAGAAGAGAAAGCGGAATGGTCGGCAGATTTTGAGCGTGCTTTCGGGTTCCCGCACGACGCGCTGACCCCAAAGCTCTCCGCCGTTTTCTCCAGCAGCAGCTTTTATACCTTAAACGCACCGGACAAAGCGTCCGCGTCAGGCTACAGCCCGCACGATTATCTGCTTTCTTATCAAGCGGAGGATGGCAGAAGCGTGGCCATTTCGCTTTGCGCGACCGGCGACCCGCTGCGCTGTTACGTCGTACTCGAAGACGAAGGAAATCCGCAGCCATCTATGATAGCAGACTTGCCGGTTTATCTCTACAGCTATGGTGACAGCGGCTTTTTTGCGCAATTTCACTGCGCGGGAATCGGCGTCGACGTGGATACAAAAGATATTTCGCAAAATGAGCTGGAAACGCTGCTTTCTAATTTAATCCAACTTTTACAGGAAGAATAAAAACGCCTTTTTGCCGGCTGTGGATTGCGCGCGCCGCCGGAATATGCTATAATAAGGGCATAGACCACGGACATCCTTTGATCTTGGATGCTGTGAACACAGAAAGGAAGAATCCATATGAAGCTTGGCATTATCGGCGCGATGGACTGCGAGATCGCACTATTAAAAAACACGATGCAGCTTGCCCACAGCGAAACCCATTACGGGCGGGAGTATCACATCGGCACAATCGGCGGGATCGAAACAGTCGTTGTCTGCTGCGGCATTGGCAAGGTGAACGCCGCGTTCTGCACCGGATTGCTCATCGACCGCTTTGCCGTGACCCACATTATCAACACCGGCGTTGCCGGAGGCGTTTTAGAAAAAGCGGGCGTTTTAGACGTGATTTTATCCACCTCGGTCTGCTATCACGACTTCACGCCGGGAATCCTTCGGGACAATTTTCCATTCTGCGAGGAATTCCCGTGCGATGAAACGATGCAGCGCGTCATGCTCAAAGCGCACAAGGACGCGAAAGCGGCGGGAGAAGCAGACTACGGGCTGTATCCGGCGCGGATTGTGACCGGCGACGTTTTCGTCGAGGACGACGCGCTGAAGGCCTCGATCAAGGAGCGGTTTGCGCCGGGCTGCGTGGACATGGAAAGCGCGGCGGTGGGACAGGCCTGCTTCATCTGCCATATCCCATATCTTGCGCTGCGCTCCCTTTCCGATACCGCCGACGGCGGCGCTTCGATGTCGTTCGATCAGTTTGCCGAAATTGCGGCAAACCATTCGGCAGACTTAATCCTGCGCTTTTGCGAATTGTGGGAGGACTAAGAGCGCTTCAAAATATAAGAAAAGCCCGACTGTCTTGAATCCTGTATCAGGGATCGGAACAGCCGGGCTGATTTCATTTTAAAACGCGCTCACACCAATATAAAAGCCAATATACATTGGCAGCGCTAGAGGATATTACCAAGGCAAACGCTCAGTCCACCCTATCATAAAAGCGTCCTAAAATCTCCGCCAATTCTTCCGGCGCTTCCACATTGACCTCGTGACCAGCTCCGCCTATGATCTGCATCTTAGCATTTTCCAAAAGCTCTGCAAGCTCGGCGGAAGCCCTTTGGTTCGCCCTATCCTTTTCCCCGCAGACCACCAGCACAGGACAGGAGATTTTGGAAAGCGATTTTCGGAAATCCAAGCCCATCATCGTCTTGCAAAGCCGGAGAAAACCGGCTTTTCCAAATCCCGTCTGCACAAACCTCGATTCCGGCATCCAGTGAAAGAAAAGATTTTGAAACCGCAGCAGCATCCGCGGCATTTTATACTGTGCCGCAATCAGCACAAGCGAATTTACTCTGTCCGGATGCTCTGTCGCATAATGCAGCGCCAGCACGCTGCCCAAGGACAATCCGCACAAATCAACCTTTCCATCCGCCCGGTCGCAGAGATCCGAAAACGCGGCATACAAATTCGGATAGGTGACTTCCTTTCCGCGAATCATCTCACCCAGATCAGGGCAGATGCTGTTCTGGAGCGCTAATTTCCGGATGGTTTCGTCCCAGCTTTCCGGCGTCTGTCCCAGGCCGTGAATGTAGATTTGTTTCATATCCTGAATCATCCTTCATTGGATTTCAAATTCTCTCCCATGTCGGGTGCAAACCCGCGCGAATAACGGCGAAGGTTCGGCTAACGGGAATCTGCTTTACTTCGTTTCCATCACAAGATACCCGCTGTAACATCGGCTCCCTGATGAATGATGTCATAATTTCCATCCCCGCCTTTTCTCTTACTGCAAATACCCTTCCTTGCAAAGCTGCACCCGCAGGGCGCGCAATTCGGCAGGATTTTCCGCTGTGACGAGGACGCCATCCGCATCCGCGCGCAGGATTCTTGCCGGATAGCGGCAGATGATCCGCAGCGCATCGGTCAGCCGCTCGCGTCTAACCGGAAGCAAGACCGCAGCTTCCTGCTGATAAGCGGCGAACGGATCGCTTAACATCCCGCTTTCGGTAAGGATACGATATTGGCAGCGGCGGGAAACGCCAATGATCTCGCCATACAGGCGTCTGACTGCCTCGGTATGCTCCCCGGCATTGACGGCGTTCAATATTTCCTCCTCGCGCGCCGCGTCAAAGATAACCGGCTCGCGTTCGGACATTTTCGCCTGCGCAGCCTTCGCCTCGGCGACTAAGCTCGCACAATCCATCCGCTCACACAATAGCCGCTGCAATTCCCGGTCAATCTGATTGATACGTCCCCTGATCTCGTTCAACTGCGGCATGCAAATTCCCCCTTCGAAGCGTTATCCGCGCAAATAGTGTACGGCGGCGGTGGCAGCGACCGCACCGTCCGCTGCGGCAGTTACAAGCTGCCGCAGCGGCTTGCTTCTCGCGTCACCCGCGACAAAAACGCCCGGCGTTTTGGTTTTGCAGGACTCATCCGACGCAAAATAGCCGCTTTCATCCAACGCTGCCCAAGATGAAAACATATTGTTTTCCGGCTGCATCCCAACAGCGACAAACACGCCGTTCACCGGCAGCGTTTTCTCTCCGTCCGGCGTATTCAAGACCAGCGATTCTACCGCGTTTTCCCCTGCAATCCGCACCGGAACGGTATTTGTCAGGATTGTCGCGTTTTTCTGAGCCGCAAACCTGTCCACAGCAGATTTTGCAGCGCGGAAAGTATCCCTGCGATGAACCAGCGTCACATGGCGGCAGACGCCCGCCAAATAAAGCGCGTCCTCAAACGCCGTTTCACCGCCGCCAACGACAGCGACGTCCTTTCCGGAAAAAAAGCTGCCGTCACAAGTCGCGCAATAGGAAACGCCTTTTCCTGCCAGCTCATCCTCGCCCGGAACGCCAAGCTTACGGTGCGCCGCACCCGGCGCTAAAACAACCGCCCTTGCGGTCACAGTTTTTCTAGCAAGTGCAATCGTTTTCCGCTCACCGCCCAAATCGCAGGAAACAAGCCTTCCGGATATGATCTTCGCGCCGAATCCCTTCGCCTGCTTTTGCAGTATATCAATAAAATCAAAACCGGACACCGCCGCAAGCGCCGGATAGTTTTCCACCTCCGGCGAGTTGACGATCTGCCCGCCGACGATATTTTTTTCGATCACGCAGGTATCAAATCCCGCGCGCGCGGCATAGACCGCAGCGGAAAGCCCCGCCGTCCCGCCGCCTAAAATTGCGATATCACAGCTGATCTCCATCATAACTTTCCTTTCTATCATTCATAAACACGGCCGCTCGGTGCTTTTATTCTTTCGGTAATCCTTTACGCGGGTGAACATGCTTCCTGCCAAGATCGGCAGATAAAAGGTGAACAGCCGCCAGATAAGCACCGCCATTCCGGTCGTTGAGCCGGAGGCAAAAAACAGCTTAAAAAACATGATAAAGCTGCCCTCCGATCCGCCGGATGCGCCCGGAAGCGGTACAAACGAAGAAATCATCAGCACAAACGACGCCGCACAGAACATCGAGAGATACGCCTCCGGCGACGCGCCGAGCGACAGACAGACAAAATACGGCACAGAAAAAAATGAGCATAGCTGCAGGAATGAAAGCAGTAAGGTTGAAAAAATTGCCTTCGGATGGCTTCTCAGCAGCGAAAAACCCTCAAAAAACTGGCTGACCTGCATATCGATCTTCTTCAAGGTTGCATCTAAATCCTTGACAAGATGCAGTTTATGCAGAAGCTTGATCGCCCAAACGCAGGTTTTGATGGTAAATTTTGGAAAGAAGCCCAGCGAAAACAACGCAATCATTACACCTAAGTTGACCGCAAAGCCGATAAAAATCAGGTCGGAAAACCGCGGAACCCAATAGTGGAAATAGCGAAACCGCAAAAACAGCGCAACAACCGAAACGACGGTCAACGACGTTTGGTAGAGGATAAACCGCCCAAGCTGCACCGCTGTGGCTGCGCCAACTTCAACGCCGTGCTTGCGCATCGTCATAATCTGCACCGGCTGCCCGCCGGAGGAAAACGGCGTGATGCTGTTAAACAACTGCCCGATCATCGTCGTCTGCATCGCATGCTTAAAGCGGTATTTTGGCATAATCAGCCTTGCCAAAACAAACATCGCGCCCGCCTCAAAGATCCAGTAAAGCGCCATACAGCCGGCAGCAGGGAATAAATAGCGGTAACGTGCGGCTTTAAACACGGCGGCAAACGACTCGATGCCGTCTGAAAAAACCGCGTATGCCAATGTGATCAGCGCAACCAGAAGGATAAAGCCGATCGTCAGCGTCTTTTTCGTTTTGTTTTTCATAAATACCTTTCCATCCGTCGGGGTTTGTCCGACGCATATCCCGCAAAGGGAGTCATTTTCTGTATTTTATTTATTGTAGCACATTTATCAGAAAATGTCTATGTCCAAACCTTTAACAAAACGGAAAAGTGAGTCCCCTCCGCCTCTCTCCCAGAAAAAGAGCGGACCTTCGCCCGCTCTCATGTTTGGTATTTGATTATTTCGCCGTTTTCCGCTTCTTTATAATCACCACCACGACCGTCCCAACGGCAGCCAAGCCGAGCATTACGCTCCCCGCGATGATCCACGGGCGGTAGTACAAGATAAACTCCGCCTGCGGCAGGAAGTCGGCGGCGGCTTTCTGATAACCGCCAGTGCTTCCGGAAGCAAGCTGTTTATCTGCGTGTATAATATTATAATCAAGCTCATCCATCCAGCAAAGATAAAGTGCTTTTGTATATGTCTTTGTTGCTTTTGCGCTCATCGGCGTATCAGAATACAGCGCTTCATCATTCTCATAAAATGTTACTTGATCCCCGTCCAGCTTAACATAGACGTCGGATGCGTTTAATTTGTATACTTCGCCCAGCCGAACCGCAGCTTCGACCGATTCAGAAATATCTTCCGCGTAAAATCTGCTCACGCCAAGATTACCGAGCCAATAGCCAGGCTCTATCTCCATTCCATACTTTTGGTACACAGACCGCATGTAATCAAAATACGCATCGTCCTTCTCATAGGTTATTCGCCCGGCTGCCACCGGCTCATCGTCTAAATAAACGGCATATAACCAGCCGCTAATTGCGTTTCGGATATCATCGGCACTGATCCCCTGCCCATCTTTCATGCAGAACAGTTCATTCTGTGCTACCCTTGGAAGGATTGTGATTTCAAACTGCTTTTCTCCGGCAAGCACCGCGTCTTTCTGCTCCTGTGTGATCTCCATGGAATCAATATGTCTTTTTGCAACGCTTTGAATATATTCCTCTGCTCCCGCAAGCGTTTCCGCTGTATTCTCCAAACAGCGGGAAAGCATCGCCGCTGTTATATCTTTGTTGCTATAAAATTCCTTCTTATATTGCGCACGCAGAACATAATCCTCGTCATCATACGCCTGAAGGCTGGCTTTTGACGTTTCGACGTATAGAAGCATTCCCTCCGATGCATCCGCCGCAAAAACAGGAAAACTGTTAATCACAAGCATAACAGAGCATATTACTGCCGCCATCACAGCAAAATATCGTTTC
>CAZPLR010000023.1:0-29718 GCA_964587555.1 uncultured Oscillospiraceae bacterium | reverse complement strand
ACTGCAGCAGATTCTCATCCAGCTTTCATCTGCCTATCACACAGTCGGAACTTTGTCTCCCCGTCCTGCATTTCCTGCAAGGAGAACAGCAGCCGCACCGTCTTACAGGATTCTACCTCCACATTCTCATCGCCGGGTATGGCTTTTCGGATAATCACATTGTCCATATTATTTCCTCGTAAATCTTTTGGCTAAATGCAGTTCGGCATCTTCACAATACCCCGGCTTGGCGTATGCAATCCGGGCAACATCGTTCTCCGCACCAGTAAGTAGTTCAAATTTATGAAGAGGAAAGTGGCTTTTACAGTATTTTTCAGCATAAGCAATCATCGGCCGTGCAGCGCCACATCTTCTGTACTGGGGCTTTACATACACCTCAGTTATTTCCGGCATATACTCATCATAACAAAATGATTTCTTCAACTGAACGCACACAAAGCCAGTCAATTCACCATTCATTTCATCAACTACGACGATTTCTTGTTTGTTGCCTGTGAGGGATGCTTTAATATTAACAAGCGTAGTTTCGCCTTCGCCGTTAAACTCGTTGTTTAGTATTTCTAATTGTTCTGCTTACCTCCAATTCGTACAACGCCCGGCTTTTGGCAGAGGACATTTATAAAGGAAAAAATAATCCGAACCCATCTATAATTGAAAATAAATAGGTTCGGATTATATTGATTTGGTGCGGATGACAGGACTTGAACCTGCACAGCCTTGCGACCATTAGAACCTGAATCTAACGCGTCTGCCTATTCCGCCACATCCGCATATAATGATCTTTCGGTTCGCGCCTCGCAGTTTTGAAAAGGTGGTGCGAGGAAGGGGACTTGAACCCCCACGAGCATACACTCACTACCCCCTCAAAGTAGCGCGTCTGCCATTCCGCCATCCTCGCATTTCCCGGCAAACCCGTTTCGCTTACCGAACAGTTAGTATTATATCAGATAAAACGCTGTTTGTCAATAGCTTTTTTGCTGGAATTCCGTTTTTTGACATTTTAGGCTGATGTGTTCAAAAAAAAAAGAAGAATTTGTACGTTTATTCTTCTTCTCCCGCAATCTCAGCGGCTATCCGGCGCAAAAATGCCGCATCCAGCAAAAACTGTTCCGGCGAATCATCCCTTACAAACTCCAAAAGAGCCGCGTCCGCATACGGAAATGCCCTTTCCAGCCGCTGCTTCCAAAGCAAGCCGTCATATTCCAGCGGATAACGCTCCGCCCCGCGCCAAGTATAGCAGTGGATATTTTTCAGCCGTCCAAGCTCTCCCAGTTGTATAATCTCGGCAAGCCGCTCCTCCTGCGGACGGTCGCAGATCGGCTGCCAATAGGTATAAACATTCGGCTCGTCGATCTCCTGTAAAAGCCGCAGCGTGGAAGCCTGCGTGTTTGTCAGCGTCTGTCCATGATATTCAAACGAAACGTCGATCCCCTCCCCCGCCGCCATTTTGGCGATCTGCTTTGCGTTAGCAACAAGGCTCGCGCGCTTTTCCACGGATATCTCATGGTCCTCCCGAATACCTGCCCAGACCCGGATATTCGGCGCGCCAAGCGCCTTTGCCGCCGCCAAAACCGGCGCAAAATCCGCGCCCTCTCCAACGCGATAGTAGCTTCCGTAGGAAAGCGTTTGCAAATCCTCCATCTGCGCCTTCACCGCAAGTGCGTCGCCGACGTTTTTTACATGGATGTCCGCACCCCATTCGATGCCGTCAAGCTTTGCCTTCCGGCAAAGTGCGATAATCTCTTTCGGCGTCAGGCCGCGGAATGTCACAGAAACCAATCCTGTTTTCATCCTTCTCCTCCTTGCCCCTACGCCATCGTTTCCAGCATCTGAAGCGTCACCTCATACTCCGGCTGCTCACCGGCAATCAGACGGCAATACTGCTCATAGATTGTCTTCCCCATCCGAAGTGTTTCCTTTACGACGCTCCCAGCGCGGTGCGGCGTGACCAGAATATTCGGGCAATCCCAAAATGGATGATCCTCCGGCAGCGGCTCATGCGGGTCGGTCACATCCAGCAAAGCGGTGCGATCCGGCTGCTCCTTCATCGCACGAAGAAGATCCGCTTCAACTACCTGCGCGCCGCGCCCGGTATTGATGAAAACGGCATGGGGCAGCATACTGGAAAACAGCCCATAATGCAGTATTCCTTTGGTCTGCTCGTTGTTCGCCAAATGGTTTGAGATCACCTGACAGCTTGCAAAGATTTCCTCTAAGGATGCTTTTTTCACGCCGAGCGCCGCCGCGTCGTCGCTTGATAAAAACGGATCGAACACGAACGTTTCGATCTCAAACGGTTTTAACAGCGAGATCAGCTTTCTGCCGACCATTCCTGCGCCAAGCAGACCCACTTTTGCACCGTAATTGCCAGTAAAACGGTCGGCATACGCGCCCGCCGCCGCAAAACCGCCCTCTCGGTACCGCCGGTCCAGTTGGAAATATCCCTTGTTCGCAAGCAGAATCTGTGCTAAGGTATATTCTGCGACCGGAACCGCATTGGCTGCCCAAGCAGAAAATACCCGCACACCGCAGTTTAGGTAAGGACGCGCAAAATACTGCACCGATCCCGCACCGTAAAACACCGCCTCAAGTTTTGGCAGATAGGTCTTGATCTCCTGCTCGGTCAGGCGCGGAGCGCCCCAAGTGGAAAAAAGATACGCTGTCTCCCGATAATCCCCCGAATATAGCTGCTGATTCGCAATCACCGGCGCGTCGTTGATCTGCTCGTTTGTGTAGATGCGCGCAATCATCTCCGGCTTCTCGCATACAAAGAGTGTTTTCACCATAGATCCCCCATTTTTTCTATATGACCAAAAGCGGGTGGTGTAAATACGCCGTCCACTGCGATTATTTCAAGTCGTTGATCTTCTTTTCGAGCGAAGCGTACCGCACCGCAATACAGAACAGATCCATTGCCGTCTGCAATTCCTCGCAGCTTGGATAGGTCGGCGCAATGCGGATGTTGCGGTCACTTGGGTCGATATGGTACGGGTAGGTCGCGCCCGCATCGGTCAACTCCACGCCAGCCTTCTTGCACAGTGCCACCACGCGCTTTGCACAACCGTCGATCGTGTTGACCGAAACAAAATACCCGCCGGTCGGCTTGTTCCACTGCGCGATACCAAGCGGCGCAAGCTCCCGCTCCAGCGTATCCAGCACAATCTGGAATTTCGGCGCGATAATCGCGCGATGCTTCAGCATGTGCGCTTTCAGCCCATCGATATTTCCAAAGAATTTGACGTGCCGCAGCTGGTTCAGCTTATCAAACCCGATGGTTTGAATGCCAAGCTGCTTTTTGATCAGAGCCAGGTTATGCTCGCTTGCCGCCATCACCGCAACACCGGAGCCGGGGAAAGTTACCTTCGAGGTTGAAGCGAACATAAACACCATATCCTCCGTCCCGTTTTTACGGCACTCCTCCAAAAGCGGCAGCAGCGTGTCATGCTTATCGGTTAGATGATGAATGCAGTATGCATTATCCCAGAAGATTCTGAAATCCGGCGCGGCCGGTTTCAATTTGGCAAAACGGCGCACCGTTTCATCCGAATAAGTGATGCCGTCTGGATTTGAGTACATCGGCACACACCAAATGCCCTTGATCTCCGGGTCGGACTGTACATACCGCTCGACAACGTCCATATCCGGACCGTCCGGCGTCATTTCAACTGGGATCATATCGATACCAAACAGCTCGCAGATCGAAAAATGGCGGTCATATCCCGGAACAGGACATAAAAACTTCACCTTCTCGCACTGACCCCAAGGCTGCGGCGAACCGTAAACGCCAAAGCTCATCGCCCGCGCAATTGCGTCATACATCATATTTAAGCTGGAATTTCCGCCGATGATTACGTCCTCCGGCTGTACGCCGACCATCTGCGCCATCAGCTCCTTACAGGAAGAAATACCGTCTAAAACGCCGTAGTTGCGTACGTCCAATCCATTTTGCACCATATCCTCCGGCTGCAGCGCGCAAAGCATCCCAAGGCTTAAATCCAACTGATCGGGGCCGGGCTTGCCGCGCGCCATATTCAGCTTCAGGTTCTGCGCCTGATAAGCTTTATATTTCTCTTTTTCCAGCGCAAACAGGCGCTCCGCTTCTTCTAAAGTCAATTCTTTTACAGGATTCAGCTCGATCTCCATACCTAACCATACCTTTCTCTGCAGAATAGATAGCTCCTGATTCCATCTCCGCCGTAAACGCTCTCTTCTTTACGGCAATTCCAGACTTTTTCTCACGCTTCCTCATTATACACCAATCTATCTCGCTTTGCAAGATAATTCCTCAATTCCTGCAATTTTCCGCCGCCAAACTTTTCATCACTTTTTTTGCACTTCTTGTGTAAACCGCACATCGCCATGATTCCCGGAACCGGTCTTACGAATATGCCGCTGTTTTTCTGCCATTTCTTCGAAAAAACAGCGCAATCCTTCCTGCCTGCAGAAAACGAGCAGCGCTGCCCTGTGTCTTTCCATTTTGCACAATGAAAAAGCTTATCCTGCATACATCACTTTTTTAACAGTGTATCACATGAATGAAATAAAGCGTTAAAGCTTGCAATTCTGCTTTACATATGATATGATGAAGAGGAAAGCATGAGATCGACCACCTTTTTACAGGAAAAAGCAATAAGGAGAGAGAAAAATGAAGCAGATACGTATTTCTTATAACGCGCCGGTTTCGCTGACCTTCACCTTTATCGCGTTTGCAGCGACGATTGCCGGCATAATCACAAACGGTGCAAGCACAAAGCTTTTGTTCATGGTTTACCGCAGCAGCCTTGCCGACCCGCTTTTTTACCTCCGACTGTTCACCCATGTTTTGGGACACACGGACCTTGCGCATTTCACAGGGAATTTTACGCTGTTTTTGCTGCTTGCGCCGATGGTAGAAAGCAAATTCGGCAGTAAAAACCTATTTTGGATGATCCTTTTTACTGCTGGAATCACCGGGATATTGAACGTCGTCCTGTTTCCGACGACAGCGCTCTGCGGTGCGTCGGGGCTTGTGTTCATGCTGATTATTTTAGCGGCATACAGCTTGGTTTCCTCTAACGGCATTCCGCTGACCTTCTTGCTGCTGGCAGCGGTCTATATCGGAAACGAGATCATCAGCGGGCTTTTTGTCAAAGACAATATCTCTCAGTTTGCCCATATCCTAGGCGGCTTATGCGGCGGCATATTCGGGTTTCTATTAAATCGCCATGCGGTACATAGGAGATAGGCAAAACGCCAAAAACAGAAAACCGGCAACGGAGGCATTTCCGCTGCCGGTTTTCTCTTGATAAAAGCTCCCTGCCATCCCGCCGTATCGCTTCTCTGCCAACGCCTGCCGGCAAAAAGAGAAAACGCCTGCGTCAAAAACGACCGCTGGAGCCGCCGTGCCTGACGCCGCTGGAGCCGGTGTGCGTCCGTGAGCCACCGCCGGGGGAGGTGTTCTTCGGAATCGCGGTCCTGCTTGTATGGCTGTAAAGAAAAATATCCCTGCGCCGCCGCAGCGAAAAGCTTCCCTGCCGCACATAGCTCCCTGCAAAGGGCTGCGGACGCGCGGTCTTTAGCTTTCCTTTTAATATCAATGCGACGATCAACCCGACGGCAAACGCTGCCACTGCCGACATAAACAGCGCGCCCGGGCTGAAAACAAGCTTCTTTTTCGACTGATATACGCCATTCCCGGTGACTCCGTCCGCTTCTGCGCTCTCCAAAACATCCTCCACAAATGAAACATATGTCGAAAAAGCTCCCACATAGTCCCCGCTTGAAAGATGCGGGATGACCTCGTCCTCCATATTGGAGAGCGTGGGGTCGGAGAACAGATCGATGCCCCGTCCGGTTGTGGAAAACGCCCAGACCTGTTCATCCATCGCTATCGCAAAAAGAATGCCGTCGTTCCGGCTGCCATATCCATAACCATTGTCGTCAAAATAATCGTCGACAAACGCCGTCGCACTCTTGCCGTAAAAGCTGTCTTCGGTGACGATCACCACATCAAATTGATAAACCTTTCCGATCGCGGCGATCCGCTCTTCCAACAGCGCCTCCTCGTCAACGGTCATAAGCTCCGCCTCATCATTCACACGCGGCAGCGTATCCGCCGATACCGGAAGCGGGAAGCAGAGAATAAGCGCCAGCATGATTCCCCAAAATATATGAACCTTTTTCATCCGATCGCCCCCTCACTGCAAATAATAATAGATTAAGGTCAATAGCAGAAAGATAACCGGCGTGCCGATCAGCGTAATCATCAGCACCCAAAGCCAGAACTTCTTCCAATCGACCGGAAGCTCTCCGACGAATTTTCCGGTCTGCCCGTTCATCGCAAAGCTGTAGGTTTTGCCGTTGTACTGCGCGTTGACCAGCCAGACCGGCAGCAGCGCATACCGCGTCCGCTGATCGGCATATTGCATCGTTATCCCGGTAACAACGCGAGTAGAATAGCCCAAAACCGTTGTATCAAACTGCGCAATCACGCTATTGCGGATGCGCTCGTTGGCGCGCTTGATCGCGTCCGCCGCCGCAACATCATAGCGGTCGGCAAGATATCCGGCAAGATACGCGCTCCGGTAGCCCACCATCCGGCTGTAGTCATAAGGCTCCAGAGCCTCCATGTAATTGTCCGCCATCCGGCTCGACCCATCGACCGGAACCTTATCAAACCGCATATTGCCGTCGCGCAGCACCATGTAATAGTCGGTCTTGGTATAGCGGTAATTCCGGTCGCTCCAATGACGGACTCTGGTACACTTATAACGGATCGATGCGTCGGCTTCGCAGTCAAACAACCAAAACGGCACATAGACCCCTTGGATACTGTCAACATAATGCGATTCGGTAAAGGAGCGCGGCAGCAGCTTTTTCCCCTTCAGATGCCCGCTCAACGCCATCTTTGCCTGCTCTTTGTCCAGCGCAAACGGGATCACAAAATCCGGACGCAGCAGTCCGGAAAGCCGCTCGGTCAACACAACCGGATTGTTGCAGTAAGGGCAGGTCGTCGCCGCAGTCGTATCTTCGCAGATCAGCTCGCCGCCGCAGTAGGAGCAGCGATAGAGCGATATCCCTCCATCGTTCCACTCTGCCGCACCGGTATCGGTCGTGTACGGCTGCCAGTCCGTCTGATTGCGCCGCCCAATGCTTTCATTATATTCCTCAACCTCGGCAACCTCAAACTGACTGCCGCAATACGGACATTTCATCCCTTGACTCTGGCTGTCAAACTGTATCTCGCCGTCACAGTTCGGGCAGCGGTAGTGTAAAACCTGATCCATGCACAAATTCCCTCCGTTTCCCTTTCCTCCGATATGCTCCCTGCCAATCCTTTCCGAAGCCGCCATACGCCATCAAAAAGCCGTGCAAGGATAACATCCTTATTATAGCATAGATAAACTCATTTGTCACCCCTCTGCACAATCACCATTAAAAATAAGCCGATCTTCCCGTATTCTGCGTGTTTTTTCTGCACAGCCTCTTGACTCTTATGCGCCGCGCCCTTGCATCCATCATAAAACAATAGACCACATCGACAGGAATTTTCCCTGCCGGCGTGGTCTTTTTCATAAATAAGCCCTGCGGATTAATACCGCGGAATCTCCTCGTCCGTTTCTTTCAGCGTCCCGGCATAGCGGTTGTAACTGACATAATGCAGCTTTTTTCCAATCGGGAAACAAGCGTTGACGCTGTCAAACAAACCCTCCTGCAAATGAACGGAAGCTGTTTTGAACCCATCCTCCGAGCGCACGCCTAAAAAATACCGAAATGCGATATTCACCGGCGCGCCGCTCCAACCGTGATTCCTGCTGCCAAGGATATAAAAGTCCTCCCAAAGCGTTGAATCCTTGTTCTGCGCAAGCGGATAATACCGCGCGGTCATCCGCCGGTATGCGTCGGCGCAATATCCCATCTCGCAAAGCGCGGTCAGCACAAAATTCTCCATATACGGCGTCGCGTTAAAGGTCTTTAACAAAACTGCGCGCATCTGCGGGTAATACTCCTTCGGGCATAGTCCGGAAAGCACCGCCATTGCGTTGGCGCGATCGTCGGTTATATCTCCGGAGGCGTAGTACGTCCCATTCCAAAATTGCGCAAAACCCTGCTCGATCCCTGTAAGCCGCTTCTGCAAAAACGCATCATACGCATGATTCCCCACCCGCTCTGCCATTGTCAGCGCAAAGGACAGCGCCGAGGCGTAAAGGCTGTTCTCCAAAACAGGAACGTCGGCGTTGTAAAGATGGTCAAACCAGCCCCAATCGCCCTCGCGATGCTTGACTAACCCGTTTTCCTCTATCTCCCACAGCTTCAAATAGGCAACGCATGGCGAAAGCGCAGCTTCCAATACCGAATCATCCCCAGTGAAATAGTCATACTCCGCGATCATGCCGTTTTTCCCAATCGCTACAAGGCTCTGCGACGGCAGCTCGGCGCTGTCCTTCCCCGGCACTAAACCCCTCAGAACATCGCCGTCGCGCAGCAATAAAAAATCAAAAATCGCCTTGCGCACCAGCTCCTTCGCCGATGGCGTCAGCAGCCAAAACACCTGCGGCGTCTGCACCGAAACATCTCCGATCCATTGTCCGCGCTCCCTGTCCGGGCAGTCCATGAAATTGTCCCGCATGCAAACATACAGCGTTCGCGCCGATTTTTCAATCAGCGCGTTCAGCACCTCGTCATCGCAGACAAAGCTGCCGCAGATATCGGCTGGATAGCCTGTTTCGTGATAGCCCATCGCCTGAATCGAAAGCGGTTTTTTCGACCGGATAACAAACCGCTCACCGTAAAGATAATGCAGGCAGTCAAAATGATTAAAGCCCGCGTTGCATACATACTCCACGCACTGCGCATGATAGCGGTTATGCTCGTCGCCCGGACCGCCGTTTACCCACTCGCGGTCGCTGGAAAGCCAAAGCCGCTCGCCGCCGTCCGCCGTAAGCTGGACAATCGGCGTAAACGCCATCGCATACGGCAGCTTCATCGTATAGGTGTACTCCTCCCCGTCTCTTCCGGAAAGGATGTTGCAGTTGACGTGCGGCGCGCCATAGCGCAGCAGCGGGATCGGACGGATGAGCGTCCTTCCAAACGCCGCCCCATCGTAAACCCTTGCCTGCGGCCAGCCGTACGCCAGGTAATTCACCTTGGAAAAATTCCCGATACGTTTGTTGGTATCATAGCCGATGTGCGCCCCGCCGTATAGTCCGGCAGGCGCCTCCCGCGCCGGCGTGTAATAAGCCGGATGCCGCAGCGCATAAAAGCTTTCGTCTGAGTAAATATCGATCTCCTTTGCCTCAAGCCGCAGCCCCGCTTCCCCGGAATCGACGCTGCCGCGTCCGCCCGCGCCGATGTAACGGCAGATAATCCCAATGACGTTCTGCCCCTCCTTCAGATAGCTGGTCAGCTCGCAGAGATCAGCATAGCCGTTTCCCGGCGTGCTTTCGCGAAATAAACCGCCCTCAAACACCGCAAGCCTGCCGTTGATATACATCCAGTATTTTGTCTCAGCGGCGACAGCAAAGATCACCCGATCCGGAATTTGATGCAGGAAAAATTCCTTTCGGAACGCGACAAAATCGTTTTTTTGCCGGTTGTCCTCCGCCCAAATCCACTTGGCGCGCGGAGAAAACGTATATTCCTCGCGGTCGGTATAAGATGCACTTGGCATATTCTGCATGTTCTGCCATTCCTTTCTGATTCAATCTTGCTCCAGCAGCACGTCTAACATCCGCTGCGGATAATTTAAAAAATCCTTTGTCACCTGATAATGCGGCGTATCCGTATAGGCGACCTGCCGGATCCCATCCTCACCATCCAGCAAAAAGATGCGCGCACCGGGATACGCCATCAGGATCGGAGAGTGGGTTGCAATGATAAACTGCGAATTCAGCCCGACCAGCTCTTTCATCCGCACCAGCATCGAAAGCTGGCGCATCGGCGAAAGCGCCGCCTCCGGCTCGTCGAGCAGATACAGTCCATTTCCAAAAAAGCGTTCGTTCATCAGCGCAAAAAAGCTTTCCCCGTGCGACTGCTCGTGCAGCGACACGCCGCCATACGAAGGCAAAAGCGGCCCGGCAAGCGGGTCATTGTCCAGCCGGTCAACCTCGCTTGCAAGATTGTAAAAGCTCTCCGCCCGCAGAAAATACCCGTCCTTCGGCAGCAAAACCCCTTTTACAAGCTTTAAATACCGGTGAAGCGGGGAATGGGTATCCTTGGTCGAAAAGGAGAAATTCCGCCCGCCGCCCTCCGGGTTAAACCCGCACAGCACCGCAATCGCTTCTAAAAGCGTCGATTTTCCGCTGCCGTTTTCCCCAACGAAAAAGCAAACCGGCGTATCTAAGTCGAGGTGTGTCAGCCCGCTGACCGCCGGGATATTCCGCAGATAGGCGCCGTCTTTTTCAAAATCGCCGCCCTGCCTGCGCACTGCGCGGATAAACACCTCTTCTCCCTCCTTTTTTATTTTTATGAATGAACCCGTCCGTTTCACCATATACTGGAAGTAAAGGATCCAATTAGAAAGGACGATACAATGAAACTGATTTTTTACCGTAAAAAAGGACAGCCCATCTTCCGCGCAATCAAACACTTTTTCCTCGCGCTTGCATTTGCGGCGGCTTTTTTCGCGGCGCTTTTTCTCTATCCGCAGCCTATCTCCCTGATAACCAGCGCGCTGCCAAAAGCAACGGTTTTGCCGGAAGCATCTCTGCCGCAGAACGTCTCCGCCGCCGTCGATGAACCGCTGCACGCCGAAAAATCGGAGCTTTCGCCTACCGCCGCATTGCTTGAAAAAAAGCAGGAACCGCTGGCAGACGTTCCGTTATCCGAAGCGCTGCAGCGCTATACAATCGGCCTCTGCGCAGAAACAGGCGTGCCCTACCCGCTTGTTTTGGGAATCATCGACCACGAAAGCGGCTTTGATGAAAACGCGGTGCATCGAAACGCAAACGGCACGCTGGACAGCGGGCTGATGCAGATCAACGACGCCGCAAAGTCTTGGGCGAAGGATACGTGCGGCGTAACCGATCTGCTCGATCCGAAGCAGAATCTGCTGACCGGGGTAACGCTTCTTTCCGGTTATCTGGAAAAATACAGCCTGCACGACAGCGTTATGGCTTATGCGCTGGGCGAAGCCGGCATGAAGAACGCAATCGCCGCCGGTCAGACCAGTACTCAGGCGACCGATGAGATCATTGCGCTTGCCGAGCGTTACGGCTTATCGCCCTGAGTCTTCTTTTTCCGAAATACAAACAGCTTGCTGAGCAGGTAGTTTAAAACAATGACCAAAACGTTGATTACGATCTTAGAAATATCGCCGTTGAAATGCAGCGCGTCTACCGCCAAATACATCAAACCGAAGTCACAGGCGCCGGAAAACACCCTGCTGCCGAAAAATGACGCTGCCTCCACGCATACCGCTTTTGCCCCCTTCGCCTGAGAGGAAAAAACCCATTTGCGGTTGGTAAAATAGGCAAAAAGCACCGAAAGCAGCCACGCAATCACAGTCGCCGCCAGATAATGTATCTTTATCACATCTGCTAAAAGCAAGTAGGAAACATAGTTGACTACCGTCGTCCACCCGCCAAACCAGACATACAATATGATCTCACGATACTTGTTGTATAATTCCTTCCATCGATTCATGTTACCATTTTCTCCTTATTGACGTCCGTACCGGCGAAAACGCCGCGGTGCGGACAGACCGGCCAGTCCTTATTCCTCCGCTAAGGCGGCAAGCAGCAGTTCCCGCATACGCAGATAATCCGTCGGATCGGTTGAATAAAGCTCCTCCGGCAGCTTGCTGCCGCGCAGTCCATAGCTGGTGACAGAAAAATCTGCAGGCTTTTTACATCTCAGGATCAGCGCGTATGCCTGATTCACTACATTCGCTTTTCCGCTTTCCAGCAGCTTAGAAAGCAGCTCATAGTGCAGAATCCCGCGCTTTAGATGATACCAGCGCAGCGAAAGGAGCGGTTTCCCGTCGCTGCCCGGATAGACAAAGCACATATCTCCCGCCTTCCAGCCCGGCGCGCGAAACGAAAGCTTCTCGCGCGGCTTATCCGGCCAGACCGTATAATCCCAGCGCAGGAACCCGTCCACGCCGACATAGCGGCAGAACACCCCGATTACCTCCGCCTCGTATCCCGGCGAGCGCAGGAAATGATTCGGATAATCCGGCCCGCAGCAAACATATAAAAGCGTGCGATTTTTCTGCTTTTTGGCGCGCGCCGCAAGATATTCCGCCTTTTGTGCGGCAAAATTGATTGTCGGCACAAGATCGGCGATATAGTCGGAAAACTCCTCGATAAACTCGATGCGGTTGACCGCAACCTTATAGCGGAAGCGCGGCGCCGCCGCATTGAGTCTGCCAAGCGACGCCCGATAGGCTTCGATATCCCCCGGCTCGTCCGCGACAATCCGCACCAGCTCAATCTGCCCTGTGCGGATAAAATACTGCTCCAGCGCCGCAATATATCCCGCAAGCTCGTCGCTGCTTTCCATATAGCGATAAATACGCTGATCCGCGTCATAATACCGCACCCGCAGAGCATCCGGATCATCCTGCGCCGCCTTTCCAAAACCGCGCGCATCGTCCGCCCAGATGTTTATCAGCCCAAAGACCTCGATCTCCTTATCAATACCGTTTGCAAAGCAGAGGTCAATATACCGCTGCATCGGCGTATAATCATAGCGGAAAACGCCGTCTTTTTTCATCACGCGGATCATGCTGTACTCATAGAGATCCGAAGGATAGCTGCTTACGTTATACCCTCGCTGACCCGTCCATGGGATCTCGCTGGCGATAACCGTCACCGCTTTTTGACCAAGCGCGGCAAGACTTTTAACATACCCCTCCAGCACCGCAAAATGCTCGTCGCTGTAAAGCTTCACATCATGCTTACGCGCAATGTTTCCGCAATGCTGCCACAGATCCAGATAAAACCGCCGCTCGGCGGGCGCATCCATCGTATAGCTATAAACGCAAAGCGGAATCTGCCACTCCCGGCAAAGCGCTTCCGGCACAAAGCCCCTGCTGCGGTAGACGCGCAAAAAAACGGTATGCATCCCCGGCTTCGCCTGCGGCTTTACCTCACATAGGATCATCACCTGCTGTCCGGCTCCGCGCAAAACCTCGATATAATCCTGCCGCAGAAGAATATCCGAGGTCAAAACCCCAGCGTCATCCTCTACCTTGCCAAGCAGGATGCAGGAGATTTCGATCCCCTCTCCCTCGCAAGCCGCTTCCACACGGTAATTATCATAACAGCCGTATCGGGAAAACGCCGGATTTGCCCCCACTGAAACGGTCGCTATATCGTCCGGGCGGACAAACAGGCTGCAAAACGCTTCGTCATTCCTGCCGGCAACAAGCCGTACCTGCTCATTTTCAATCGGCGCCTCATCCGTGCCCCAGCGGTAGGTAAAATATTCGTTGCAAAGCTTTAATTCCATATCCCTTCCCCCAAAGCCTCATTTTTTAAAATACGCGGAAAAATCCCTCAGCGAATACACCGCTCTGCCGTCCAGCCTCACGCCCTTCTCCGCCGCGATCATCGAGTTAAGCACCGCCTCCTCACAGCATTCCGCCGCCGCGCGAAACGGCAGATCCAAGCAGTCCTCGCGCAGCTGCTCTACAGAAAGCACGCTGCTGGCGCTGTAAAGCGGAATCCGGTTTGCGGTCGAAAATCCAATCATGATGTCGCCGCTGCCGTGACCGATAAATGATCCCAGCCGCATAATGCCGACCCCCATCCGCTTTATCACCCGCTTTAGCTGCCGGTCCGAAAGCGGCAGATTTGTCGCAAGCAGCATCATGATCGAGCCTTTATCGACCTGTTCCTCCGGACAGGCTTCGATCTGTTCTGCGATCGCTTTTCCGATCGGCTTTCCATCGATCGTTAAATCCAAAAGCCTGCCGTAGTTGCTCTGTACCAAAACGCCTAAGGCGTATTCCTTCCCATCAACGCTCAGCATCCGCGATGCCGAACCGATACCGCCCTTCAGCCCGTGACAGATTGTGCCGGTTCCCGCGCCGATGTCGCCCATCTCAAAGTCGACGCAGGCATTTTCAACCGCCGCAAGGAAATGCTCCTCCTTTACCGCGCGGCAGGCGATCTCATTGATCTCAGCGTCATTGCATTCTCCAACGACCGGGTTGATCGACTCCAGCTTCACGCCATCCTTTTCGCACATTCCAACCATATATCCGACCAGCGCGTCGTGGACAAGCCCGACGTTCAGCGTGTTTGTCAACGCAATCGGCGTTTGCAAAAGCCCAAGCTCCTCGATCTGAAGCAGCCCGAGCGTTTTCCCAAAGCCATTCTGCACAAAGCAGGCGGCCGGAAAGGAGCGCTGATATGGATTTCCCTCGCCCGGAAGCACAACGGTCACGCCGGTATTGGTCCTTCCCCGACGCAGCGTGCTGTGCCCGACCAGAACCCCCGGCACATCGGTGATCTTATTGTATTTTCCCGGCGGAAGCTCTCCAATGCTGATCCCATAATCCCGGATGGCCCTTTTCGTTCTCCCTTCCATAACGCGCCTCCTCAAAAATCATATAGTACTATTATAATACGTTTCCTATATGAAGTCAAAACCTTTTTGACCTCGGGCGGAATATTTTGCCGCGTTTTCCAAGCGTTGACTTTCCCAAATCCCTATAGTATAATAAAGACAGAACTTTCATCGCAAAAGGAGGACCAATAAGATGGACGATATGCAGCTTCAAAAGCAGGCGGCGTCGCTGCGCACTATCATCAACGACAGCAAAAGACTTTGCGTCTTTACTGGGGCGGGTATCAGCTGCCCGTCCGGAATACCGGATTTTCGCTCGGAGCAGGGACTCTATCGCGGCGCCGGCGAGGAGGAGTATTCCCCCGAGGAAATCATCTCCCACTCGTTTTTCATCTCCCACCCCGAGCTTTTCTACCGCTTTTATCTGAACAAAATGGTGTATCCTGACGCCAAGCCGAACGCAGCGCACCGATTCTTTGCCGCGCTGGAAAATGACCGCCGGGATGTAACGGTTGTGACACAGAATATCGACGGCTTACACGAAAAAGCGGGCAGCAGCCATGTCTGCACACTGCATGGTACAATCCACAAAAACCGCTGCACCTGCTGCGGACGCTTCTTTGATCTTGCGGAGATGCTGAACGCGGCAAAGCAGAGCGAAGACTCCGTCCCGCGCTGCCCGGCAGACGGCGGCGTTATCAAACCGGAGGTTGTGCTGTACGAGGAATCGCTTGACCAAGCGACTATCATCGACGCGGTCGATGCGATCAGTAAAGCGGATACGATGATTATCGTCGGCACCTCGCTTGCTGTCTATCCCGCCGCTTCCTTCATCCGCTATTTTAATGGAAAGCACCTCATTCTAATCAACCGCACCAAAACGCCGTATGACAGCCGCGCCGACCTGATTTTCTACGAAGACGTTATCCGCGTCGTCAACGCGCTGGCGCAGCAGACGGATATCATTTAATCTTCATTTCTGAACCGGATGCAGCAAAATAGAAATCAGATTCTAAAAAACAAAAAGCAGCTTATCCTAAACTTGAGGATAAGCTGCTTTTCCCTATTTCAAGCCGGCAGGTTAGGCTGCGGCGCTACATTTTCCGCCACTTTGTCCCGCGGAAGCGAACATGGAAGATCACCGCGCGGATAGCATATTCCAAAAAGTTGATCGCCCACACCGCGTAAATGCCAAAGCCGCAGGTGATGGTCAGCAGATAGCCGACCGCGACGCGCGCAACCCACATCGCGCCTAAACAGACGGCCGTTGTAAACATCGCGTCGCCCGCAGCGCGCAGGCACGCCGGGATCAAATATGCGTCCGCCCAGAGCATCGCAAGCGCCAGCGCGCCAATGCCCAGAAGCTGATAAACCACCGGTTCAACCGCCGCACTCGGCTGATAAAGCAGCATCATAAGCGGCATCACCGGAGCAATGATGAGAATATTGAGGATAATCAGTATTCGCCCAATCTTAATCAATTGCTTGACATACTGCTTTGCAAGATCGTAATTCTTTGCGCCGATACACTGACCGCAAACTGTCATAATGAGGTTTTGCAGCGAAAACGCGGCAATAAACAGCATGTTGTTGGCAGATGCTGCGATGCCGTTGGCGGCGATGCTCTCGGTCGGCAGATTTGCAACATAAGAGTTTGTGAGCAGCTGACCGCCGTTAAACAGGATTTGCTCGATTGCAAACGGCATGGCAAGACGCAGCACGCTTAAGAGGAATCTTCCCTCTAAACGGAACAGATCCTTAAATCGGACATGTACGATGTTGTGGGTAAAGAACATAACCACAATCGCTGCGATCGCGCCCACCACGCGCGCAATAATAAAAGATAGCCCAGAACCCGCAATGCCCATATCGCAGATGTTGATCAACACAAACGACATGATTAGGTGCATCACATTGATGACGATCGTTAAGAACAAGCACACCCTCGCTTCGCCAATCCCGCGGAAACAGCAGGAAATCGAGTTGAAGATTGCAAACGGCATAAACGAAAGTCCGTAGAGCTTTAAATACGTGATGCCGTAGGAAACGATTAACTCATCCGCCTGGCCAAACATCAGATGTACGATCGGATCGGAAAAGAAATACAGAATCAAGGTTGCAAGTGTTCCGATAAGGGTGGTAAGCATAATAATCTGACCGCAGGCGCGCCGGATCTCTATTGGATCGCCGCGCCCCTTTGCCTGCGCGACCAAGACCGTACCGCCGGTGGACATCGCGGTGAACAATGCCGTTACCATAAATGCCAGCGAGTTGACAAGGCTGACAGCAGAGATCGCCTCCTCGCTCGAAGCGCTGACCATCGCAGAGGAAAGAATCCCTATGACATAAATCGAAAATTGGTCGAGCATCATCGGCACATACAGATCGATAATCTGCTTTGCGCTGAATTGATCGGTGGTCAGCCGCTTATCCAGTTGGCGCATCAGCCACCCTTGCTTTTTCATGATATTATCGCTGCTCAAAATACAAAACCTTCCTACTTGGGCATATTCATGCAAAACCTGCACTGGCCTCATTATACAACCCCTTTTTCTTTCTGTAAACGGATATCTTGCCAGATAATTTGTTTTATTTTCATTTTTTCGGTTTTTCCGCGGAAAAAAAGCGCCGCAGTCCGGCGCAAATTCTCCCGTTATTCGATTTTTTTTGCCTTTCGCCCAAGCTCGCTTTTTGTTTGAGTCAGTGGATCCTCGCCCCCGCAATACTGGAAAGCCGGTTCCAAAGTTCTAGGTCGACAATCCCGGTCTGGTTGAGCTGAAACAGCCTTTGATACGCTTTTACCTGATCTGCGGTCTGCGCATCATATCGCCCAGTCAGATCCACCCGCCCGAAATTGCTGTATATTCCCGCCAATAAATTCATCATCGCCTGCAAAATATAAACGCTGTCCGAAGCACAGCCCATCGCAAGCGGCAGGCTTTCGGCGGAAAACACATATAGCGGCAGCGGGATCGAGCGCGTCAATTCCTGCTTTTCTGAGTCCGCCTTCAGATTCTCCCAAGTTGAAAAATCGACGACACCGGTCTGCGGCATTCCTGCCCGTCTTTGATATTCGGTCACAGCAGCTCTGGTTTCCTCGCCGTAGATGCCGTCGGGATTTATCAGCGGGAAGGACTGGTCTGACCTATGGAGAGTGCGCAGGTAGTACTGCACTGTAAGAACGCTTCTTCTTTCGATCTGCCCGTCGGTCATGTCTGCTCCTCCTTACGCACCGATATCGTTTCCGGAAAATTGCCCGATCTGCGGCGTGCCGGAAAGCTCGATCTCGATCGCGTTTGCGCCGATACTCTCCCAAGTCACCGGCCCCACCACACCGGGCAGGGTATTCACACCGTACAATTCCTGATAGATCCGCACCGCGTTGTCGGTCTGTGTCCCGAATACGCCGTCCACTGTGACCGACGGGATCGCCGGGTTGACCGAAGCGATAATGTTGATCCACTGCTGCAGCTGCCGTACCGCATCTCCGCTTGCACCGACGACAAGCTGTGTGCCGCCAAACGGCGGAACTTGCGTTTCCTCTACGGTGATGCTGTCCACCAGCGAGAGATATACGCTGTAAAGCGTATTCCATGTGTTCCGCCCGACAATGCCGTCCTGCGGCAGGCCGAAGGTTTTCTGAAACTGGATTACCGCGTTTTCCATCGCCGGGCCAAAGATCCCGTCTCTGGACACCCCCGGAATACTTTCGTAAAAGCGGGAAACGTAATCCAAATAATACTGTATGATCCGTACATAGTCGCCGGTATCGCCCCGGCGAAGCACCTGTGGAAACTGTCTGGAAATATCTGTTAAAGTAAGCCCTTCGCTGGTAAGCTCCGCCAGCTTTGTCACACTGGTGTAAATGTATTTGATCTTATACCATGTCGCCTTGCCGACCAAGCCGTCCACCGTCAGATTGAAATCCCGCTGAAAGACGCGCACCGCGTCCTCAGTCGCTTTATCAAAGACGCCGTTTGTCTGCGGGATTTTTGGAATCTGCGGAAAGTTTCGGGAAATGCGGTTTAACCAGCGCTGCACCTGTCTGACCTCCTCCGAGGTCATTCCAAACCGCAGGATCGTTTCCGGATAGGACATAATCGGCGAGGCAACCGGTGCGTTAAACACAATTTCCACGTCATTTCCATAGTAATAGGTTAAGATTTCATACGGCGTCATGCCCGCCTGCGCCAGATCGACTGTTCCCCATTGGGAAAGCCCGTCGCAGGTTACAGTCGTGCCGTTGCAGAACGCCGCGAACAAAGGCTCAATATTTCCCTGTCTGCGCAGATAATCGTTGAAAAGCTCGTCGACCAGCTTTGAAATGTTATCAAATACCTCGCGATCCTTGGCGTAGGTCTGGTCATACTGGGTGGTCGAGGTGATATCAAAATCATAGCCGCGCGAGCGATACCATTCGGTATAGACGCGGTTGAGCGCATAGCTGACCTGCGCGATGATATTCGCGCGCAGTGCGCTTTCCGGCCATGTGGGGTAAATCTCTCCTGAGGCGACATTTTTAATGTAATCCGGAAAAGTGACCGTCACATTCTCCGCATTTGCATCCGGACGCCCCAAATGCACCGTGATGTATTCCGGGATAACCGGCAGTCCGCTTATCATGCACTCCCCCTCCCTCTCACGAAAAGTCCATCGTTTCCCGCAGCGGGATCATATCCGCGTCGATCAGCGAGGTTTCGCCGGCAAACACCAACACGTTCGGCGCCCGATACGGTGAAAAGTCATCGGCGCTCACCCGCACCTCATAGATCGTGTACGGCGCACTGATGGCGTTTGGCGTCAGGCTTTCGGATGCCGGTACGGTCGCAAGCGGCTTAGAAAGCGGCGTATTTCCCGAGCCGTCGGTCGTCATCTGATCCACGAGGACGCGACGGTTGTTCTCCACTTTTTCAATCAAAACCACCGCGCCTTTCACCGGCACTGCCTGTGAAGCGGTTGTCGCGTTGACCTTAATCCATCCAAAGGCGTTTTGCTGCTCCTCGCTTGGCGACGCTACGTTCTGTCGTCCAAACGGCTCGGATCGCTGTGGGGGCACCATGGCCGCAGCACGCAATACCGGTGAAACACGGGGCAGTACGCCGGATCCTTCTGCTCCGGGCGTGGGAAGCGCGGGACTTGATCTCCCCTGTTGCGAGACGCCATTTGACAGCGGATACGCTTCTTCCCTTTTCCTCGGCGTCGGTAAGGATGCTTTCTGCGCCTGCTCGCTGTTACGCAAAGCCTCCGTATGCTCTGCCTTCGGCGCAGGGGCTTCGGCCTGTATCACGGGCGGTTTTGGCTGCATCGAGCGCTCTGCAGGCTCCGACGCCTTTTCCTGCTTTGGCAAAGCGGACGCTTTTGCGCTTTGCTCCGGCAGCTTTGCATGTTTTTTGTATTCCAAAAGCTGTCTGCGATAATACTCCTCCAATGCGCTCAAGTCTTCTGATGAAGGGGGACTCTGCTGCTTCATAACCATCATCCTTTCAAAAGCTTTTCTCATCCCATGATATGCGCTTTTTGGAAAGGATATGAAAAACCCCTTGAAAAATGGAAAAGGCATCCGGTGGAGTGAACCGAATGCCTTTCCCATCATACTTTCAAAGGGGTTATCCCGAAGTCCTCAAAAATCATCTGCGCGATTAATTTACGCTGTATAATAAATCCGCATAGGTCGGCAGCGCCCAGCAATCCTTGGAGATCAGCGACTCAAGCTCGTCCGCTACGCCGCGCAGCTCCTGCATCGCTGCAAATACGCTTTCCTTATAATACACGCTTAACGCCTCACTGCCTTCCACATCCTTTGTGCCCAGCACCGCATTCTGCAGGCTGTCAAGCTTATCATAAAGCAGATTCGAAAGAGCGGTAAGCTTGTTTAACATCCGCAGCTCTAAGTCGCTGTTGACCAGCAGCTCCTTCTTCTTCAGCGCAATGCCGGAAAGCTCCTTCTCATAGGCAAATACCGACGGAATGATGTATTTGGTGGTCATGTCGATCATGGTCAGCGCTTCAATATGCAGCGTCTTACAGTAATTTTCCTGCATAATCTCCAGACGCGAGTACATCTCCGTATCGCTGTAAACGCCGTGCGAAGTAAATAACGCGACGTTCTTTGGCTGTACAAAATACGGCAGCGCTTCCGGCGTGGTCTTGAGGTTGAGCAGCCCACGCTCCTTCGCAATCCCTAACCACTCCTCAGAGTAGTTGTTGCCGTTGAAAACAATGCGGTTATTTTCGCGATAAGTCTTACGGATCAGGTGATTTAATTCCTTCTGGAAGTTTTCCGCATGCTCCAGCCGATTGGCAAAGCCCTTTAGCACCTCGGCAACAATGGTGTTTAATACAATGTTCGGGTCTGCGATCGACGCGCTCGAACCAAGCGAACGGAACTCGAATTTATTTCCGGTGAAGGCAAACGGCGAGGTACGGTTGCGGTCGGTGGTGTCCTTCGGGAAGTGCGGCAGCACCGACGCGCCGATCTCCATTTCGACGCGCTCCTTCGCCTCATAGGTTTCGTGCTTGACAAGCGTGTCTAAGATTGCAGTCAGCTCGTCGCCTAAGAACATCGAGATGATCGCAGGAGGCGCTTCATTTGCGCCCAGACGATGATCATTTCCGGCGCTTGCCACCGAGATGCGCAGCAGATCCTGATATTCGTTGACCGCCTTAATCACAGCGACTAGGAACAGCAAAAACTGCGCGTTTGACCACGGAGTTTGACCCGGCTCAAGCAGGTTGACGCCGGTGCTGGTCGACATCGACCAGTTGTTGTGCTTGCCGGAACCGTTAACGCCCGCAAACGGTTTTTCGTGCAGCAGACAGACCAGCCCATGGCGGTCGGCAACCTTACGCATGATCTCCATAACTAGCTGATTATGATCGGTCGCGATATTGGTCGTCGAAAAAACAGTCGCCATCTCGTGCTGCGCAGGCGCAACCTCATTGTGCTTGGTTTTAGAAGCAATGCCAAGCTTCCAAAGCTCCTCGTCTAAATCCTTCATATAAGCCGAAACACGCGGCTTGATCGCGCCGAAATAATGGTCGTCCATCTCCTGACCCTTTGGCGGGCGCGCGCCAAACAGCGTTCTGCCGGTAAAAATTAAGTCCGGCCGCTTTAAGTACATTTCTTTATCTACTAAAAAGTATTCCTGCTCCGGTCCAACCGTTGTGATGACCTGCTTGACGGTCGTTCTCGGATCAAACAGCTTCAAAATACGCATCGCCTGCTTGTTGAGCGCCTCCATCGAGCGCAGCAACGGCGTCTTTTTATCCAGCGCTTCGCCTGAATAGGAGCAAAACGCCGTCGGGATACAAAGGCTTCCGTCTTTGATAAAGGCGTAAGAGGTTGGATCCCACGCGGTATAGCCCCTTGCTTCAAAGGTGGCGCGCAGACCGCCGGAAGGAAAGCTGGACGCATCCGGCTCGCCCTTTACCAGCTCCTTACCGGAAAACTCCATGATACAACCGCCCTTGCCGTCCGGATTGATAAAGCTGTCGTGCTTTTCTGCGGTGACGCCGGTCAACGGCTGGAACCAGTGGGTATAGTGGGTCGCGCCATGTTCGGTCGCCCAGTCCTTCATCGCGTTCGCGACAACGTTGGCAACCTCAAGCTCTAAATGCGTGCCCTCATTGATGGTCTTTTCCACCGCCTTGAATACATCCTTCGGCAGATACTCCCGCATGGCTTCCTCATTGAACACCATGCTTCCAAACAACTGCGGTATCCTATTTTTCATAATATGCTCCTTCTTCCTGACAGGCGAATCTCTCGCGCTGCCGTAATCAGAAAAAAACGCCGTGAGCAGGAAAATTCATCCGCTCACAGCGCCTTTGCTGTTTCTGGAGCTAATTATAGCACTACAGCTTTTCTTTGTCAACCCCCTTTTTACAAATTTTATCTTTTGCAGCTTAATGTGGGCGAGTTGAAAAAAATTTTGCTTAACTTGCACGAATCTGATCCGGAAGTGCTTCTTTTCTGAAAGTTTTTCTTCTCGAACTTTCATTTTGCTATTGACAAACATATTTTTCTGGTGTTATAATAGACCATAAAGCCGAAGGAAAGCGGCTAATGCGCTCGAAAAAATGTCATTCTATGAATTTTAATGATTTTTTTCCTGCAAATCCTTTATTTGGGAAAAGACGCTTTCCAAAAGGGGAAGGACAGAATACAGAAAGAGCAGCGCTCTGCATCGGCCTGCGCGGACCATCCTTTCGGATGCGACCGCCGAAGACAAAGTGAAAAGCTGCTCTGACAGAGCATACCAAAGGGATATACTTAAGGAGGCTATATGGAATTGCAAAAGGAAGGCGACATCCGGATTCCTTCCGGATGCGCGATATCGGGCATCTTTTCCAAATCAGGCAAACGTTTCAACGGCGAGAGCATCATCCGTTCGATCGCGGTCATGCACGACCGCTCCAACGGCTTAGGCGGCGGCTTTGCCGTTTACGGCTGCTATCCAGAGTACAAAAACTACTATGCGTTTCACGTATTTTACAACGACAACGCGTGCAAAAAGGAATGCGAGGATTTTTTAGAGCATCATTTTGACATGGTGGATCTTTCCAAGATTCCGACCCGCAGTACGCCGGGCATCACCGACGCGCCGCTGATCTGGCGGTACTTTGTCGCCCCGCTGCCGACGCGGCTTGCCGCAAGCCAACTGGATGAACGCGAGTATGTCGCAAAGTGCGTTTTTAAGATCAACACCCAGATTGACGGCGCTTACGTCTTTTCCAGCGGCAAAAATATGGGCGTATTCAAGGCTGTCGGCTTTCCGGAGGACGTAGGACGCTTTTACCGTTTAGAGGAGTACACCGGCTATTGCTTCACCGCGCATGGGCGTTACCCAACCAACACACCGGGCTGGTGGGGCGGCGCGCACCCGTTTGCGCTGTTGGATTACTCGGTCGTGCATAACGGCGAGATATCCTCCTACGACGCAAACCGCCGCGCAATCGAAATGTACGGTTATAAATGCACGCTGCAAACCGACACCGAGGTTATCACCTATATCATCGACTATCTCCATCGGAAAAAGGGCCTGAGCATGGAGGAGGTCGCGCACGTTGTCGCCGCGCCGTTCTGGTCGACGATCAACCGTATGGAGCCGAAAAAGAAGGCGCAGTATGAATATCTGCGCAATGTATTCGCCTCCGAGCTGATTACCGGTCCGTTTTCCATCCTAGTCGGTTTTACCGGCGGGCTGATGGCGCTGAACGACCGCTTAAAGCTGCGTTCAATGGTTGCGGGCGAAAAAGGCGACTTTTTCTACGTCGCCAGCGAGGAGGCCGCGATCCGCTTGATCGAGCCGGAGCTTGACAGGGTATTCTCACCGCGCGGCGGCGAGCCTGTCATCGTCACCTTAAACGAAACGGCTAACGGAGGTGAAAACTAATGGCTGTCAACTATCTGGTACCAGAATACGAGGTGCTGCGCAATATGGATCGCTGTATTGCCTGCCGCGTCTGCGAGCGTCAATGCGCCAACGAGGTACATACCTACCTTTCCGACGAAGGGATCATGATTTCTGACGAAACCAAATGCGTCAACTGCCACCGCTGCGTTTCGCTCTGTCCGACCCACGCGCTGAAAATCGTCAAAAATCCCGACACCTTCCGCGAAAACGGAAACTGGTCGAACAAGCTCATCAGCGAGGTCTATAAGCAGGCAGATTCCGGCGGCGTACTGCTCTCCTCGATGGGAAATCCGGAACAATTTCCGGTCTATTTTGACAAAATCCTGCTCAACGCCTCCCAAGTCACCAATCCGCCGATCGACCCGCTGCGCGAGCCGATGGAGACTAAGGTCTTTTTGGGAGCCAAAAATCACGACATCGTCAGGGATGAAAACGGTGAGATCAAGCCGGTCAACACGCCGCATCTCACCCTCTCCACCCCAATCATGTTCTCCGCAATGAGCTACGGATCAATCTCCTACAACGCCCACGAATCTTTGGCGAGGGCGGCAACCGAGCTTGGCATCTGCTACAACACCGGCGAGGGCGGTCTGCATGAGGATTTCTATGCCTACGGTGAGCATACCATCGTTCAGGTCGCGTCCGGACGATTTGGCGTTCACAAGAATTACCTAAATGCCGCCGCCGCAATTGAAATCAAAATGGGGCAAGGCGCAAAACCGGGTATCGGCGGGCATCTTCCCGGCGCAAAAATCGTCGGCGATGTTTCCAAGACACGTATGATTCCACAGGGAACCGACGCGATCTCCCCCGCTCCGCACCACGACATCTACTCAATCGAGGATTTAAGACAGCTGGTCTACTCGCTGAAGGAGGCGACCAATTACACAAAGCCGGTCATCGTCAAAATCGCCGCTGTACATAACGTCGCGGCGATTGCCTCCGGTATTGCGCGCTCCGGCGCAGACATCATCGCAATCGACGGCTTCCGCGGCGGTACCGGCGCTGCGCCGACCCGCATCCGCGATAATGTCGGTATCCCGATTGAGCTGGCGCTTGCAAGCGTTGATAAACGGCTGCGCGACGAGGGAATTCGCGACCGTGTTTCGATCATCGTTGGCGGCTCGATCCGCTCCAGCGCCGACGTGTTCAAAGCGATCGCCTTGGGCGCTGACTGCGTTTACATTGGGACCGCGGCGCTTTTGGCGCTCGGCTGCCATCTGTGCAGAAGCTGTCATACCGGAAAGTGCAACTGGGGAATTGCAACGCAGCGTCCGGATCTTGTCAAGCGTCTAAATCCGGACATCGGCTGCAAACGCTTAATCAATCTGGTCAACGCTTGGACGCACGAAATTAAAGAACTGATGGGCGGCATGGGCATCAACTCCATCGAAGCGCTTAAGGGCAACCGCCTGATGCTGCGCGGCGTTGGATTGAATGAAAAAGAGCTTTCTATTTTGGGCATTGCCCACGCTGGTGAATAACGCGCTTTGCGAAGCTGTGATCCGGAAAGGAACATCTGATTATGAAACGAGTATATGTCAATGAAAAATGGTGTCTTGGATGCCATCTTTGCGAATATAACTGCGCGTTTGCCCAAACCGGCATGACCACCACAATGGCAAAAGCGCTCAAAGGAAAAACAATCTCTCCAAACATCCGGGTGGACGAGAACGACAGCATCTGCTTTGCGGTCAACTGCCGCCATTGCGACGACCCGCTGTGTGTCAAGGGATGCATTACCGGCGCGCTTTCTAAAGACGAAAACGGCGTGATCCGAATCGACAAAGACAGGTGCGTCCACTGCTTTACCTGTGTGGTAAGCTGTCCATACGGCTGCGTGCTGCCGACCGAGGATGGCGCGGTCACCAAGTGTGAGCTGTGCCTTTCGACCTCGGACGGCGTTCCAAAATGCGTGCAGGGATGTCCGAACAACGCGATTGTATTTGAGGAAAGATAAGGAGACGGAAACAATGGCAAAATATATCATCATCGGCAATTCCGCCGCTGCGGTCGGCGCAGTCGAGGGAATCCGCGCCGTCGACAAAACCGGCTCTATCACGCTGATTGCAAGCGAGCCGCACCACACCTACTCCCGCCCGCTGATCTCCTACCTGCTGGAGGGGAAAACTGATGAACAGCGTATGAAATACCGCAGCGACGACTTCTACGAGAAAAACGCGGTCAAAGCCTTATTAGGAAAAACCGTCGCCGCAATCCATCCGGATCAAAAGACAGTCACGCTGCAAGGCGGCGAAACCCTCCCTTATGAAAAGCTATTTATCGGCGCCGGCTCCGACCCGTTTATACCGCGTATGGAGGGGCTGGATCAGGTCGAAAAGGCGTTTCACTTTATGACACTAGACGACGCAAAAGCGCTTTCTAAAGCGCTGACGCCGGAATCGAAGGTGCTGGTCGTCGGCGCAGGCCTGATCGGCTTAAAATGCGCCGAGGGCATCCATGCGCTGTGCGGAAGCATCACGGTGGTCGACCTTGCCGAACACATCCTGCCGTCCATTTTAGACAAGGCTTCCGCCGCCGTCGTACAGGCGCATTTAGAGGAAAAGGGATTGACCTTCTATTTGGGACAGAGCGTTTCCTCCTTTCAAAATGGCGTCGCGCACTTGACAAAGGGCGATCAAGTGGAGTATGATGTAGTTGTGATAGCGGTCGGCGTTCGGCCTAACACTGCGCTTGTTGGGAATGCCGGCGGCAAAGTAGGGCGCGGTATCACGATCAACGGCAGGGGAGAAACCTCATTGCCTGACGTTTATGCCGCCGGGGACTGCACCGAGCAGTACGATATCTCGTCCGGCACCACCCGTCCGCTTGCAATCCTGCCGAATGCCTATATGCAGGGAGAAACCTGCGGTGAAAATATGGCGGGAGGCAGCGCATCGTTTGACAACGCGCTGCCGGTTAATGCAATCGGGTTTTTTGGGCTGCATATGGTGACGGCGGGCTGCTGCACCGGAACCTGCGAAACCGTCAAAACGAAGGATGGTTTCCGCAAATTCTTTACCGAAAACGGTCTGCTCAAGGGCTTTATCATCGTTGGCGACGTCGCTCGTGCCGGAATCTACACAAATCTGATCCGGGAAAAAACGCCGCTTGAGAGCCTCGATTTTGAGCTGATCAAAAAATACCCCTCGCTTGCGTGTTTTGGACGCGCGTACCGCGATACTGTGTTAGGAGGGAAGAAAGCATGACTACCATCGACGCAAAAGGAATAGACTTTTCCTTACTAAACCAGAAGATCCGTGAAGGCGAGCAGACGGTCGTGATCGACAACTGCATTGGTCAGCGCTATATCGCCAGCGGCATGAGCGGAAAGGACATCCTCATCAACGGTGTGCCGGGCAACGCCTTGGGCGCATACTTAGACGGCGCGCATATCACAGTCAATGGCAACGCGCAGGATGCGACCGGCGACACGATGAACGAAGGCATGATCGTTATTGCCGGAAACGCCGGAGACGCCGCAGGCTACGCAATGCGCGGCGGAAAGATCTTTATCAAGGGCAGCGCCGGCTACCGCGCCGGCATCCACATGAAGGAATACAAAGATAAGGTGCCGCAGATCGTCATCGGCGAGGAGGTTGGCAGCTTCTTGGGAGAATATTTGGCGGGCGGCGTGATCGTCGTTTTGGGCATCCACAGCCCAAAGAACCGCCGGATTGTCGGTAATTTTACCGGGACCGGAATGCACGGCGGAAAAATCCTCTTGCGCAGCGAAAAACCGCCGCATGATCTGCCGCCGCAGGTTATCCTTTCGGATGCGGCCGACGAAGATAAAGAGGAAATCCGCGCATTGGTCGGCGAATTTTGCACGCAGTTCGGATATGACGCCGACGCGCTGCTTCAGGATCACTTCTTCAAGCTGACGCCAAACGCCAAGAATCCGTACAAAACGCTCTACACCCCAAACTGACCGTACGCTAAACCCAAAAAGGAGGGACAAAACCGTGCGCAGCGCTTTGATACTTTCCGGCTCTGAAAAAGGCATGAGCGCATTGGCGGGGCTTTTGTCCCCATATGGTCTAGAGCGGATCGACAGATGCTCCGCCGCAGAAGAAGCAAAGCTTTTGCTGCAGCGCACAGACTACGATCTGCTGATCCTCAACACGCCGCTTGCCGATGAATTTGGCGACCGGTTTGCGGCAAACGCCGCGCAGAAGTACAGCAATCTACAGCTTTTGCTGCTGGTCAAGGAAGAATTATATGATAGGGCGCGCAGAAATTTGACGCCGTGCGGCGTCTACACGCTGCCAAAGCCGCTTTCTAAGACGGCGTTCGAGCAAGCATATTTTATGGCGGATACCGCGCGGGAAAGGCTGCTTTTATTAAGCGGGCAGACGCAGGCACTAAGGGAAAAGCTGGACGACCTGCGGCTTGTCGGCCGCGCGAAATGCATTCTTATCGAATACCTAAAGCTCAGCGAGCCGGAGGCACACCGCTATATTGAAAAACAAGCAATGGATCTGCGTATCTCCCGCCGCGAGGTTGCGGAGAACATCCTAAAAACCTACGAAGCATAACAAAAGAAAAACCGATCGCTTCAGAACCACCTCTCCCAAGCGACCGGTTTATTTTTTGCTGTTTTTCAGCCCATTTTTCATTTTAATCGATCAGGGCTTTTATCCTCTCCATAAAAGCGTCATAATCAAAATCCGGGCTTGTGATCCGGTAGGTATCCGGCACGCCGCTGCATTTTAAACGCTCTCTATCGATCGCAAAGGATTCGATCCCTGCATCAGACGCATCGTAAAAATACACGCTGATGCTTTCCTCGTCCATCGAAGCGTCCTCCACAGGCTCATAGGTCAGCGCGGTTAGAAATTGATAGAGATCGGCGACCGCAGCAGCGTCGGTGACAGAAGTCTCTTTTCTTTCATCGCCGGAGATCAAAAGCAGCTCCATCCGCACCGCCTCGTGCTGTGCCTCCCCGCTATCCTCAGAAGCAGAGGATTCCTCTTTGGAACTTTCCTCAGAAGAATTTTCTTCCCCAGAACTTATCTCAGAAGAACTGCTTTGCTGTTCGCCGGACGCGACGCCGCTCTGCGCATCATCCGCACTTTTGCAGCTTGTTACTCCAAAGAAAAGCAGCATGCCGAGCAAAACCGCCAGTATCCTCTTTTGCATCAAACCATCCTTTCCCGGTTCAAGCATCACACATCCCAATGAAAGAGCGCACTGATGATGCGTTTCGCACATTCTTCGGCGCTAAGCGCGCTTGTATCCACCCGCAGGCTGTAATCTATTTTTTTCGCCATAAGCCTATCCTGCTCCTCCGACTGCGTTTCGTATCGATCGCCGCGGGTGATATTTCTCTGCCTGCAAATTTCCAGCGGACAGAATACCTCGACAATATCCAGCGGGCAGCCGTTTAGAATCTCCTTTAGCTGCTGATAATGGGGCTTGTTTTCCTCCTGTTCCACAAGGATGCCGTCGATCAGAACGTTTTTTCCCATATCAGAAAAAAGCTTTGCCGTGTGGTACATCATCAGGATGACCTCGCTTAAATATTTCCAGTAATTTTCCCCAGGTATTTTTCTCCTACCATCTCTTGAAACAGATCGTTTGCAACGACATAAAAGAAGATTTCGTCAGACGCCTGAAGTGCTTTAACGATCGACGTTTTACCGGAACTCGTTACCCCATTGAGAAAAATAATTCTTCCTTTTTCCGCCTAGTCTCCTTCCCGCGTTCCCAATGGAAAGCTTTATTTCCTCACGGCTTATATGCGATCGGATCGCCGCTATATTCCAAACCATTCGCTCAAGGTCAAGGGCGATTTCTCCGCATACCA
>CAZPLR010000022.1:0-30226 GCA_964587555.1 uncultured Oscillospiraceae bacterium | reverse complement strand
ATAAAAATTGCCGCCCGGCTGGATCCCTCCAGTCGGGCGGCAGCTTTTGGACTTACTTCTCGATCACCAGCGCCCCGTCCTTCACCGTTACGGTCAGGGTGGCATTCGGCTGAATCTGCGCTGCGATCAATTCCTTTGCCAGCAGCGTTTCCACATTGTGCTGGATAAATCTTCTCAGCGGGCGCGCGCCGAACACTGGGTCGTAGCCGTTATCAATGATAAACTGCTTCCCCTCCGGCGAAAGCGTTACAATAATCCGCTTATCCGCCAGACGTCTGTTTAAATCTGCAATCATCAGATCGACAATACCGGTGATATTCTCTCTGCTCAACGGCTTGTAGAATACCGTTTCATCCAGACGATTTAAAAACTCCGGTCTGAACTGCTGTCTTAGCTGTGCGTTTACCGCCGCTTTTGCGCTCTCGGTAATATTGCCGTCTGCGTCGATCCCTTCGAGCAGATACTGCGAACCTAAATTGGAGGTCAGAATAATAACCGTATTCTTGAAGTCAACCACCCTGCCTTGGGAATCGGTGACATGACCATCGTCGAGCACCTGCAATAGGATATTAAACACATCCGGATGCGCCTTCTCCACCTCGTCAAACAGAATGACGCTATACGGTCTGCGGCGCACCGCCTCGGTTAGCTGACCGCCCTCCTCATAACCAACATATCCCGGAGGTGCGCCGATCAAACGCGATACTGAAAACTTCTCCATATACTCGGACATGTCGATGCGGATCATGTTCTTCTCGTCGTCGAATAACGCTTCTGCCAGCGCTTTTGCCAGCTCGGTCTTGCCCACGCCGGTTGGACCTAAGAAAAGGAACGAACCAATCGGGCGGTTTGGACTTTGGATTCCCGCTCTGGAGCGCAGGATCGCTTCTGAAACGCTTTTGACCGCTTCGTCCTGCCCGATCACGCGCTGGTGCAGGATATCCTCCAGATGCAGAAGCCTTTCACGTTCGCCCTGCATCAATCTGGAAACCGGGATGCCGGTCCAGCGCTCGACGATCATCGCAATCTCCTCATCGGTCACACGGTCACGCAGCAATGCGTTGTCTCCGTGCAGCTCCTGCGTCTTTTTCTCCTCCTCGGCAATCTGCTTTTTGATCGCCGGAAGCCTGCCATATTTTAACTCCGCCGCCTTGCCAAGATCATACTCACGCTCCGCTTTTTCTATGTCGGAGCCGATCTGCTCCGCCTCCTCACGCAGCTTTTGCAGACGCTCGATACTCTCTTTTTCATTGTCCCACTGCGCTTTTTTTGCGTTGAACCGCTCGTTCATCTCGGCAAGCTCCTTGCGGATATCCTCCAAATGCTCCGCCGAAATCGGATCGTCCTCTTTGGCAAGCGCCGCCTCCTCGATCTGAAGCTGAATGATCTTACGGCGCACTGTATCCAGCTCGGTTGGCATCGAGTCGATCTCGGTGCGAACCATCGCGCACGCTTCGTCCACCAGATCTATCGCCTTATCCGGCAGGAACCGGTCGGTGATATAACGGTTGGACAACGTCGCCGCCGCGATCAGCGCCTGGTCGGTGATCTTGACGCCATGGAATACCTCATACCGTTCCTCCAGCCCGCGCAGGATAGCAATGGTATCCTCTACCGTCGGCTCGTTGACCAGCACCGGCTGGAACCGGCGCTCCAACGCCGGGTCCTTTTCGATGTACTGGCGGTATTCGTCCAGCGTTGTAGCGCCGATACAATGCAGCTCGCCGCGCGCCAGCATCGGCTTGAGCAGATTGCCCGCATCCATTGCGCCGTCTGACTTGCCAGCGCCAACAATGGTATGCAGCTCATCGATAAACAGGATAATCCTGCCATCGCTTTTCCTTACCTCGCTCAATACCGCCTTTAAACGCTCCTCAAACTCCCCGCGATATTTTGCGCCCGCAATCAGCGCGCCCATGTCCAATGAAAAAATAGTCTTGTCCTTCAGCGACTGCGGCACGTCCCCCGCTACAATACGCTGCGCTAAACCCTCTGCAATAGCGGTCTTGCCGACGCCCGGCTCGCCGATTAAAACCGGATTATTCTTCGTCTTACGCGACAGAATGCGTACGACATTGCGCACCTCGTCATCCCTGCCGATGATCGGATCCATTTTGCCCGAACGCGCCCGCTCGACCAAATCAGAGCCGTATTTCTTTAACGCATCGTAGGTGCCCTCCGGAGAGTCGCTTGTAATACGGGTCGCACCGCGCACCGTGGAAAGCACCTGTAAAAACTGATCCTTTGTGATCCCGTAAGCTCGAAAAAGCTCGCTTAACGCTGCGTTCGGATGATCGAGAAGCCCGATAAAGATATGCTCGACCGAAACAAACTCGTCCTTCATGTTTTCCGCAGTCTGCTCCGCGGCGGTAAACACCGCGTCCACATCGTTTGAGATGTAGATTTTATCCGCCTCTCTCCCGGAACCGCTTACACGCGGCATCCGCTCGACGCTTTGCAGCAGCTCGCTTGTAAACTGCTGCGTCGGCACGTTCATCTTGGTCAGCAGCTGCGTCATCAGGCTATCGTCTATCGTCAGCATCGCGTAGAGCAGATGCTGCTGGGTGATCTGCATTTGGCTGTATTCGATCGTCATCTGCTGCGCTCTTTGCAGCGCCTCCAATGATTTCTTTGTATATTTCTGTGCATTCATTTTTCTCATTCCTTTCCGCTTTTGGCTAGGTCAAAAGCTTCGCTGTGAAAGCCGCCCTTCACTGCTTTCAGTATATCGAAAACTTATTGTCAGACCATGTGTTTTGTGTGTATGAATTGTAAATTTTAGCACTCTGGTCATACGAGTGCTAAAATGTTTTCCCCTTTGCAGGATTGCAATCACCTAAAAATATGGTATAATGATGATATCGCAAGCGATATCATCCCGAGTTTACCTGACGGTAAACATCGATATGGTATAATGAAAATGTCTTACGGCAAACGTGGATATAACGTTATGCAGGGGAAGGAGGGGAAATGCTATGAAGCAAGTAACCATCACAATCCGAAAGGGAGGCTATGGAGAGGTAAGCAAAAACCTCTACGGGCAGTTCATTGAACAGCTTGGCGACTGCGTAATGGGCGGGCTTTATGAAAAAGGGCATCCGCTCAGCGACGAGAGCGGCATCCGGCAGGATGTGCTGGATAAGGTCAAAATGCTTGCGCCGTCCGTCATCCGGTTCCCGGGAGGGACGGTGATGTCCATCTATCATTGGGAGGACGCAATCGGCGCGCTTGAAACGCGCAAAAAGCGGAAAAACCTGATCTGGGGCGGGGTACTGCATCCGGATTTTGGCACAGCGGAATTCGTCGAATACTGCCGTCGGGTCGGCGCCGAACCGATGCTCTGCGTCAATATGGCGTCCGGCACGCCGGAGGAAGCGGCGCACTGGGTGGAATACTGCAACAGCGAGGACGACACCTATTACGCCAATCTGCGCCGAAGTCATGGCTACGAAAAGCCGTTTGGCGTCAAATACTGGTGTATTGGCAACGAATGTTACGCCGAACCAGATATCGGGCTGCAAAACGACGTGCAGACCTATATCCGCGAAGCACGCGAGTTTGTGAAGTTCATGAAGCTGCAAGACCCAACGATCCAGACAGTCATGGTCGGTTCGGATGACGTCGACGGCTGGGATCGTCCGGTATTAGACGCTTTGGGCGATATGACCGACTATCTTTCCTACCACTTCTACGCTTCCGAGGCGGATATGGGGCTTTACGGACCGTTCTATGGCGAAAAACAATTTGCGGATAAGCTCCTTCAGCTCGACGTATTGTTGGACGAATATCCGGATAAACCGGAGCATTTCAACGTCTGGTACCGCTTCCCGCCGCGTCAGGGAAAGATCAAGCTGCTGATCGACGAATGGAACATCTGGCAGTATCAGGACGACGGCTGCTACGGACTGCATATGCGTTACAACTGGCGCGACGCGGTCTGGACGGCGTCGATGCTCAATCGTCTGATTTCGGACGAACATATCGCCGGGGCGAACATGGCGCAGCTTTGCAATATCATTGCGCCGATTATTGCAGAGCAGAGCGGCAGCTTTGTGCAGACCATCTTCACGCCGTGCGCGCTTTATCGAAGGTATATGCACGGCATCCGCTTACAGCCGGAGATTTCCGGACAGTACGCCGTAGACGGCGGCAAAGCGGGTAGGATTGCAGCAATCAGCGCGGCGGCGGTGCAGAACGGCGATATGAGCTGTCTGGCACTCGTCAATCGCGATTTTGAAAATGCAGTCATGGTTTCGCTGCCGGAGGAGTTTACAAGCGCTGTTCTCTGCCATGCCGCTCCGCTGGCACAGAACGATATGACGCAAAGCTGTGTCAAAAAGGAGGAGCTTATACTCGCCAAAAAATCAGCCCTTATGCTTCCGTCGGGAGCACTCGCTATTATTTTTACAAAAAAGGAGAATCGATTATGAAAGTCGGAACAATCATTGCTTTTCAGCCGCAGGAGGATATGCGCGCAAAATTCATCCGCTATCTTTCCTATGGCTTTGACAATTTCCAGCTTAGCATTCAAAGCTGGAACCTGACCGATCAAAACGCCGCTCTGATCAACGACTGCCGCAATGAGCTTGGCTTTGAGATCACCGCCGTAATCGGCGGCTGGTGGAGCGTCGGTCCATCCGAATGGAACTTCACCGCCGGACCGCAGACCCTGGGAATTGTCCCAGTCGAATTTCGCGCGCCGCGTATTGAAATTTTAATCCAATACGCTGAATTTGCTAAAAAGATCGGATGCAGCGACATTGCGACCCATTTGGGCTTTATCCCGGAAAACCCAAGCAGCGACGCCTACGTTTCGCTCCTTCACAGCCTAAAATACCTGTTAAGACGCTATGAGGAGCTGGACGCAAACCTGCTTTGCGAAACCGGACAGGAAACGCCGGTCACGCTGCTTCGCACTATCGAGGATACCGGTTCTTCCCACATCTTCTTAAACTATGATCCAGCAAATCTGCTCATGTACGGCAAAGCCAACCCAGTCGACGGGCTGGACGTTGTCGGGCAGTACGTTAAGGGCGTGCATGGCAAAGACGGCTGCTATCCGACAAACGGCAAGGAACTGGGCAAAGAAACGCCGCTGGGGAAAGGGCGCGTAAACTTCCCGGCCTTCCTGCATAAGCTGCACGAAAAGGGCTACGACGGCGCGATTACCATCGAGCGCGAAATCGAGGGCGCAGATCAGCTAACCGACGTCTTACATGCGAAAAAAATGCTGGAGGAAATCATCGCGGAATTTTAACTGCGCGGCAGATTATAAAGCAGCAGCCGGGAACATCCCGGCTGTTTTGCTGCTCTCATGATGGTATCTGTCCGGTCAGCGCCGCTCTCGCATCCTCCTTCTGCTGCCGATGCAGCCGCATCAGCTCGCTGTCGGAAACGATCTTGCGCATAATCGCCCTCACCAGCTCGGATAATTCGCTGCCATCGCGATAGTCCGCCGCAGTCGAAAAATCAACCCGGTTGTCTAAAATCAGCTGATGGCTGACCTCGCGCTCACGCGCCCCGGCGTTCGGCGGATACACCGCAATGGAGTGCCCGCCGTAGCTGCGGGTCAGCTTCATGCACGGCACATCGGTCATCCCATCCCCTAAATAAATCATGTTGGCAAACGGAACCCTGCGCTCCTCCTGCGGCGTCACCCGGTTGATCGCCTTGTCATCGGTGATATCCAAAACGCCTTTATTGATCCGGAACAAAAACTGCGTTTTTCCGGTGTAGTTCACAGCGGTCTTTGGCCAGACTGCGACCCCGTTTTCGTCATAATAATACTCGCAGGCATAGATCTCCGAAAACACATGCCCTATGCCGCAGCCCTCAATGATTTCCTTCAGCCCGGAGGAGATGATGTAATGCTCCGCCTTTGCGCCAAGGTTTTCGGCATATGTATTCACCGCGTCAAACCATCGGTCGACCCCCGGAAAAAAGTCGATATCCCGCCCCAGACGCATAAAATCCTCGCGATGAACCGAACGCCTGTTTTCGGCGGATTTGCGGATCATTAGGTACAGATAGGACAGCACCGCGTCAAACCGGTTCTCTTTTGAAAATGCGTTGACCTCATTCCAAAAGTCTTCCGGCTTCATCCCCATATTCGGAATAAAGCTGTAGTCCTGCATATTGTCGGTGCAAAGCGTTTTATCAAAGTCATACAGCAGCGCAATAACCGGTTTGTTTCTCTCCATACTGTAAGCTCCTCCTTTCGCTTTATTCGCTCTCCCTACCGCGCCGCTTCGGTGATCGGCAAGGAAGCGCAGGCGTTTAAATCCATTTTCCCGATGTTTCCGGATAGAAATTCATAATACGACTGCGCGCCCACCATCGCGCCGTTGTCGCCGCAATATTTTAGCTCCGGCATCGCAAGCATAAGACGCTCCCGCCGGCATGCCTCCTCCATCGCTCTGCGCAGGCCGCTGTTCGCGCTGACTCCGCCCGCCAATACAACCTGACGATATCCCAGCGCTTTCGCCGCAGCGATCGTCCGGGTTGTCAACACCTGCGATACCGTATATTGAAAGCTCGCCGCCAGATCGTTTTTGTCTAACTCCTCGCCCTTCTGCGCAGCGTTATGCACCAGATTGATCACAGCGGTTTTCAACCCGGAAAAGCTGAAATCATACGGACTCTCCCCCACGCGCGGCTGTGGGAAGGAATACGCCCTTGGATTACCGAGCTGCGCCGCGCGGTCGATGTAAACGCCGCCCGGATACGGGAAGCCCAGCACCCGCGCAGCCTTGTCGTAAGCCTCGCCCGCCGCATCGTCATATGTCCTGCCGACCACCGCAAAGTCGGTGTAATCCTTTACCTCTATGATATGCGAATGCCCACCGGATACAACCAAACATAAAAACGGCGGCTTCAGATCCGGATGCGTCAGGTAATTTGCCGCGATATGCGAACGCAGATGATGCACCGGGATCAGCGGCTTATCCGCTGCAAGCGCCAGCCCCTTTGCAAAATTCACGCCGACCAAAAGCGCGCCAATCAGCCCCGGCCCAAAGGTCACACCGATACCGTCTACCTCGCTCAGCGTACATCCTGCCCTGCCCAGCGCCTCCTCGGTCACACCGACGATGTTCTCGCAGTGCCGCCGGGAGGCGATCTCCGGAACGACTCCGCCGTACAGCTTATGCTCCTCGATCTGGGTTGCAACAACGTTGGAAAGCACCTTCCGCCCGTCCTCCACGACCGCCGCCGCCGTTTCGTCGCAGGACGACTCCAGCGCCAGAATCTTCATGCCGTTTATCCTCCTATCCCTTTTTCGTATAACAGTGCATCCTCCACCGGCGCGCTGTAATAGCGTTTCCTCAGCCCGTTGCGTATAAAGCCGCGCCGCTCATAAAAGCGAATCGCCGTTTCGTTGGAGGCGCGTACCTCCAACTGGATCACCGCCGCCCCCTGCGCCCTCGCATATTTCTCAAGCGCATCAAGAAGCGCTGTCCCGACTCCCGCTTTTCGCGCGGACGCAGTCACCGCAATATCGTTGACGCCGCATTCCCCGGCAATACAGCGTGCGTTGATAAAGCCGATCACACGCTCCCCGTTTACTGCGACAAGGGTTACGGCAAACGGCGATTGCCGCTTATCCAGCTCCTGCGCGATCATTGCGCGGCTCCAGCGCTCCCCGGCAAAGCATTCGGCGTGCAGCAGACTGACCCCGTCGATGTGCGCCTGCTCCATTGGCAAAATACGGTAATCGCTCATCCCTTTGCCTCCAGCCAGTTTTTGCCCGCGTGAGAATCAACCTCAAGCTTTACTTTTAAGCTTGCCGCCGTCTCCATCTCCTCGCATAAAAGCCGGCTTACCTGCTCCGCCTTTTCCTCCGGACACTCGATAATCAGCTCGTCGTGTACCTGTAAAATGATCTTTGCGTCCGGCTGCTCTTTTTTCAGCCTTTCATAAACCCGCACCATCGCCAGCTTGATGATGTCCGCCGCTGTCCCTTGAATTGGAGTGTTCATCGCAATGCGTTCACCCAATGCTTTGCGCTGCTTATTGCTCGCGTTGATGTCGGCAACATCCCTGCGCCTGCCATAAAGCGTAGTGACATAGCCGTTTTTGTGCGCATCCTCGATCGTCTTTTTCATATAGGCGTTCACGCCGCTGTAGGTGCGTAAATACTGGTCGATATACCGCCTTGCCTCCGCTACCGAAACATGGATATCCTTCGAAAGCGAAAACGCGCCGATACCATAAACAATGCCGAAGTTGATCGCCTTTGACCGGCTTCTCATCTGCGGCGTCACATCCTCAAGCGGAATGCCGAACACCTGAGAGGCGGTCATCCGATGAATATCCGCGCCATGCGCAAATCCGTCCAGCATCTGCCGGTCGTCAGCCATATGCGCAAGCACCCGCAGCTCAATCTGAGAATAGTCCGCGTCAACCAAGGTGTATCCCGGCTTCGCGACAAAATATCTGCGGATTTCACTTCCCTCCTCGGTGCGGATTGGGATGTTCTGCACATTCGGCTCGGCGGAAGAAATACGTCCGGTGCGGGTAAGCGTCTGATGGAAGGTAGAATGAACCCGGCCGTCCTCGCCGATCACCTTTAACAGCCCGATAATATAGGTAGAATACAGCTTGCTCATCCGGCGGTACTCCAAAATCGCACCGATGATCGGATGGAACCCGCGCAGTTCCTCTAATACCTCCGCATTGGTGGAATAGCCGCGCTTGGTTTTCTTCTTCGCCGGCAGTCCCAGCTTTTCAAACAGCACATATCCAAGCTCTTTGGTTGAATTCGGGTTAAACTTCATCCCGGCGGCGTCGAAAATCGCCTGCATCGAATCCTCCACCCGGTCGGACAAAAAGCCGCCGTATTCTGCAAGCCCTTCCTTATCTACCGCAAAGCCCTCCTCCTCCATCGAGGCAAGCACCCTGCAAAGCGGCAGTTCGATCTCATACAGCACGGTATGCAGCCCATTCTGCTCGATCTCCCGCTCGAAAATATCGCAGAGCGCTGAAAGGCTTAAAATATCTGCGTATTCGGTCTGCGCTGCGGCGGAAAGCCCATACTTTAATCTTAACCCGCCGATCGCATATTCGTTCGCGGTCGGCAGCAGCAGATAGGCTGCAAGCTCTAAATCAAAGTCAAAAAGCGGCAGCTCCCGCCCTTTTTTCATCGCATGACGATACGCGCTCTTTCCCATAAATGTACGCTTTTTCACCGGCAGCGTCAAAAGCGCGTCAAACGCCTCCTCATACCGCTCGGTAAATACATATACCGTCTTTTCCACAGGATCGACCGCTTGTAAGCTGCCGTCAGCGTTCAGAAAATCAAGCCGTCCGCGCTTTGCGAAAACCGCAGCCGCCTTGTCAACGTCCCCATCGGCGATTATCACATAAGGCGGATCCCCATTCTCTCTTTCCTCCTCGGCTGCGCCGGTCAGGTCAAATTTTTCCAAAAAGCTGACCATCTCCAACTCGGTGAAAAGCTTCGTCAGCTTCTCCCTGTCCGGGATCTGCGCCTGCTTCAAAGCAGAAAAATCAATCGGCGCACTGCGGCAGATGGTCGCAAGCTCTTTGGAAAGCTCCGCCTCCGCCTTTGAGGTGCGCAGCATCTCCCGAATGCGCGGCGTGGTCTTGATAACGTCAAGCTTTTCATAAAGCGTGCGAAGATCCGGCGCTTGCGCCAGAAGTCCGAGCGCCGTTTTCTCGCCGATGCCGCGCACGCCCGGAATATTGTCCGATGCATCGCCCATGAGCGCCTTTAGCTCCACCACCTGCGTCGGCGTTACGTTGTAGTCCTCCATCAGCTTCTGCTGATCATACAGGATATTCTCCTTTGTCTTAATCAAAAGCACCTTGGTGCAGCCGCCAATCAGCTGCAGACAGTCGCGGTCGCCAGTGGCAATAACGCACTCGTCGCCGTTTTCCTCGCAATGGGCGGAAAGCGTGCCGAGCAGATCGTCCGCCTCAAAGCCATCCAGCGCGTAAATCGCATAGCCGAACGCCGCCACGATCTCCTTGATATACGGCATCTGCATCCGCAGCTCCTCCGGCATCCCCTTGCGCGTGCCCTTATACGCCTCATAGCGCTCGTGCCGGAAAGTCGGCGCATGCTTGTCAAACGTGACCGCGATTCGATCCGGACTCTGCTCGCGAATGAGCTTCTGCAGAATATTTAAAAACCCAAACAGCGCGTTGGTATATACCCCCTGCCGGTTGGAAAGCAGCCGAATCCCGAAAAAAGCGCGGTTCATGATACTGTTTCCATCAATGCACAATAATTTCAATCCAAAGACCCTGCCTTTCTGAAGCTTGCAAGCCTCGTCCAAAAAAGCCGGCCGCCTTTCGGCAATAGCCGGCTTCGCCTTATTCCATCCTCACCGCGCCGTAGCGGGATACATCAAACGTAAGACCCGTTTTCACGATCGCCCGTCCGGTGTAAAGCGTAAGCGCACGGATAAGCGTTTCCTCATCCTCGCAGCATAAGCAGACCGGTAAATGCACCTGTGTGATCGCCTCCGCAAAACGCTCTGCATCCTCGCAGCTTTCCAGCGCGATCTGCACACAGTCAATCCCTTCGTCCTCGGCGTCCATTAGATTGTCCTCTAAATCCTCGTCGCAGGCAAAGCGCTCCGAAAAGGCACAGTCCTCTAAATCAAGCGCGTATATCTTTCCCTCGTCCGCGAGAATCAGCCCCTGATTACAGGCATTCCGCGGCAATTCCGCCGTATCGAGCATCGCCCGCAGCGCCGCAATGTGCGCCGGCGTACTGCCGCAGCAGCCGCCGATGACGGCGGCGCCAGCTTTGACGATTTGCTCCATATCCGCCGCAAACTCTTCCGGCGTGATATCGTAGTGCCCTGGATTGGCAGGATCCGGCTTCCCTGCGTTCGGCTTGACCGCCAGCGGGATCTTTGCGTACTTAGCTGCCCGCTGGACAATCGGCAGCAAAAATTCAGGCGGGCAGGAGCAGTTTAATCCGCAGAAGCTCACACCCAATTCCTGCAATATCACAATTGTGCTTTCCAAAGTCGCGCCGGTGATCGTCCTGCCATGCTCATCTACCGTAATGGTCGCAAGGATCGGCTTATCAAACTCCCTGCACGCCAGCACCGCCGCGCGCAGCTCGCCTAAGCTCATCATTGTTTCCAAACTGAAAAAATCAACCCCCGCTTCGGTCAAAGCCTTCGCCTGCTCCCGATAAACCGCTATCATCTCATCGACGGTTTTGTCCCCATACGGGATCAAAAAGCTTCCGGTTGGCGCAATATCCCCGCCAATGAACACCTTTCTGCCCGCAATGGCCTCCTTTGTGATCCCTACAAGCCGCTTATTTAAGCTTTCCACCTGCTCTTCTAACCCAAAATGCGAAAGCTTCAGCCGGTTCGCACCGAAGGTCGGCGCATATACTGCGTCCGAACCGGCGCTGATAAATGCGTCCTGCAATTCAATAATCGCCTGCGGATGCTCGGCAATCCACTGTTCTACGCAGACCCCTTTCGGCAGTCCGCGCAGGTAAAGATTCGTTCCGGTCGCGCCGTCGAGCAGCATCGTTCCCGGGCGCTTCGTTTGATTCAATAAATTTAACATTACATCGCCTCCGGTGCATCGACCTTGAGTATCGAAAGCACATTTTCAATAACCGTCCGCACACATAAACAAAGAGAAAGTCTTGCCTGCATCAGCGCCTCATCCTCTACCGCAACGCGGCAGGCATTGTAGAACTTGTGGAAGCTGTTCGCCAGCTCCCAGACATACCGGGTCATTTTAGAAGGGTCGTAGCTCTTTGCCGCCTCGTTGACCGTATCCGGCAGCTTAGCAAGCGCCGAGATCAGCACCCGCTCCTCCGGAGCGGTCAGCAGCGTAAGATCCGGCGCGTCTATCGGCTCGATCCCCTTGGCGGCAAGCCCCTTCTCGATCTGGCAGATACGCGCATAAGCGTACTGCACATAGTAGACCGGATTCTGCGACGATTCCTCGATGGCTAAGTCTAAATCAAATTCAAAATGGGAGTTTGCCTCTCTCAGATTAAAGAAAAACCGCGCCGCATCAATCGGTATCTCCTCCAGCAGCGTCACTAATGTAATCGCCTTGCCCGAACGTTTGCTGAGCTTGACCGTTTCGCCGTTTCGCACCAGTCTGACCATCTGCATCAGCACAATGTCAAGCTTATCCGCATCCGCCCCCATCGCGCGCAGCGCCGCCTTCAAACGCGGCACATAGCCGTGATGGTCAGCCCCCAGCACGTCGATCGCTTTATCATAGCCACGGATGACAAGCTTATCATAATGATAAGCGATATCCGGCACAACATAGGTCGGAATGCCATTGGAACGCACCAAAACAAAATCCTGATCCGCACCGTAATCGGTCGCTTTAAACCAAGTCGCGCCCTCGCTTTCGTAGGTGCAGCCCTTTTCCTTCAGCACCTCGACAACCCGCGCTACCGCGCCGCTTTCGTGCAGCGTCGACTCCTTAAACCACCGGTCATAGACAATCCGGTATTTTTTTAGATCGTCCTCCAAGCCTTTGATATTTTTCGGAAGCGCATAATCAACCAGCGCTTTTCTGCGCTCCTCTTCGCCGCAGCAAAGATACTTGCTGCCGTATTCCTCGGCAAAATGCGCGGCATGGTCGGTGATATCCTGCCCTAAATAGCAGTCCTCCGGCATCTCGACCGACGGATCAAACAGCTGCTGATAGCGCAGGGAAAGCGATTTGCCGAATTTCTGGATCTGGTTGCCTGCATCGTTGACGTAAAATTCCCTGTCCACTTCAAAACCGGCGGCATCCAGCACGCTGGCCAAGCAGTCGCCGATCGCGCCGCCTCTGGCGTTTCCAATGTGCATTGGACCAGTCGGATTCGCCGAAACGAACTCCACCAGTACGCGCTTGCCTTCGCCGTACCTCGTCTTGCCATAGTCAGTGCCGAGTGCGAGCACCGCGTCCAGCACCGAAGCGTACCATGCGTCGGACAGATAGAAATTCATAAATCCCGGTCCTGCGACCTCACAACGCTCGATATAGCTGCCGTCCAGATCCAGCTCGCTTTTGATTGCAGCGGCAATCCTCACCGGCGCCATGCGGAACGCTCGCGCGCAGACCATCGCAATATTTGCGGCGTAATCGCCGTTTTTGCGGTCGCCCGGTATTTCTATGACGTACTCCGGTATCTGCGCCTGCGGCAAAACGCCCTTCTCAATGGCGCTTTCTGCCGCGCTTTGCAGCAGTGACCTGATCTGCTTTGCCGCCTGCTCCATTGGGTTTTGGTATTTTTTCATTTCCTTTTCTATTCCTTCCCTTTTGTTGGTTGGATCCCCTTTTCTTTCGTTACTTTACAGCGGGATTGATCTCTATCGTAATATTGTTTTCAAATAACTCGTACCCGCCGGAATCGGTGCAGTAGGTAAACCCCAATGTACCGCCGTCCTCCGTTAGATGATCGTCTAAACGGGTGGTGGTTACGCCCATCGAAACCTGCCCTTCCGGAACGGCATAATACCCCACGCTGTGCAGACCCTTTTCCAGTACAAAATGCATCTCGCTGCCGCCTTTGCGCGTCAGTGTCACACGTTTGCCGGACTCCACCCGCAGAATTACGCGGGACTGCCCTTCTTCTTCCTCATCCTCATCGTAGACAAGGTATAAATGATTGTTTTTGCGGTATAGGTTCCCCATCGCGTAAACGTCCATCGGCAGATATTCGTCCCGCGACCGGCACTCGCTGTGTACCTTAACCTGCACCGCCTTTTTATTGCTCTTTTCCTTTGTCATATCGATACAGCTCTTCCTTTCTGCATGCTTCTTTTCCTGAAAATACTAGTACGCCTCAATATCGATCTTCTCCACGCAGCCCTTCACCGGCTCGCGCAGGATGACCGAGGCAACCTGTGAAAATATCTCGGCATTATCGCTGATATAGTAGTGATAACTGCCGGTATGGTTCTCATCGTTCAACAGCCCGGCATTTTGCAGCATGTGCTTTGCATACAGCGCCGCCTCCCGCCCCGGGTCTACCAGTGAAACGCGCTTGCCCATAATATCCCCGATGATATCCGCCAAAACAGGGAAATGGGTACAGCCTAAGATCAACGTATCCAGATCCGGATCCTGTAAAAACGGCTTTAGATAATCCTCAGCCACCAGCCTTGTCACCGGATTCTCAAAGTCGATATAGCCGTTTTCCACCAACGGTACAAAGAGCGGGCAGGGGTTGGCGGTGAGCCTGCTGCCGCTGCACACACTGTTTAACACGTTCTCAAACGCTTTACTGCGGATGGTTGCGCTTGTGCCGATCACGCCGATCCGGCGGGTCTTGCTGATCTCCGCCGCCTTTAGCGCCGCCGGCACAATCACGCCGGTGTAAATAACCTTGCCCATGCTGCCAATGATCTCTTTGGTCATATTCGCACTGGCGGTTGCACAAGCGACAATAATCATTTTTACATTGTTGGAAAGCAGGAAGCGCACATCCTGCTGTATATACCGCCGGATGGTCTGTTCTCCGCGCGTGCCGTACGGCACGCGTCCGGTATCGCCGAAGTAAATAATGTCCTCCTGCGGCAGAACACGGGTCAGCTCCCTGACGGCGGTCAGCCCCCCTACGCCGGAATCAAATACCCCAATAGGCCTTGCATCCATTTTTTCTTCAGTCCCCTTCAAATCCGTCCCTGTCCTTTGCGGAAAGCGCAAGGTGTAAAAGCCGGTCGACCAGCTCGCCGAACGGAATGCCGGCGGCGGCGAACATCTTTGCGTACATGCTGATGCTGGTAAAACCCGGAATCGTGTTGACCTCGTTGACAATCACCTGCTCATCCGGCAGGACAAAAAAGTCCACCCGCGCCATGCCCGTGCAGCCCAGCGCAACATATGCGCGGATTGCCTGCGCGCGCACCTTGTCGATCAGCCTTGTCGAGATCGCTGCCGGAATGATGGTCTTGGTCTGCCCCGCTAGATATTTTGCTTCATAGTCATACCACTCGTTGCAGGAAACGATCGACCCCGGCACAGCGGCAATCGGATCGCGGTTGCCCAGCACGCTGCACTCCACCTCCAGCCCGGTAATCATCTCCTCGACTAACACCTTGCTGTCATGCTCAAATGCCATCTGCATCGCCTGATGGAATGAAACGTCGTCGCTCACCTTCGAAATGCCGACCGACGATCCGGCATTGGCAGGCTTGACAAACATCGGGTATTTTAGCGTTTCCTTTGCATACTGTAAAAATTCTCCGCCATGCTCCTTGTATTCATAATCCATAATGGATAAGTACCGCGCAGTACGCACGCCGCTCTGGGCAAGCAGCGCATGGGTCATCGTTTTATCCATGCATACGGCGCTTGCGAGCGTCCCGCAGCCGACATACGGGATCCCCGCAATCTCTAAAAGCCCCTGCATCGTCCCGTCCTCGCCGTTTTTACCGTGCAGTACCGGAAAAACACAGTCGAGCGGAAGATTTTTAACCCCTTCCTTCTCCAAAAGCAGCAGTCCCGCCTCGCTGCGGTTGACATTGACCGTGCAGGGGATCAGGTTTGCCGTGTCGGAAAGCCAGCTTCCGCCCGCAATATCCTCGTTGCTGCCGGTATAGTAGTACCAGTCGCCGGTCTTGGTGATGCCAATGCGGTGGATTTCGTATTTATCCGGATCCATATTTTCCAGTACCGCTGCGGCAGATAGCAGCGAAACATCATGCTCGCTGGAAACGCCGCCAAAAAGTACGCCGATTTTTTTCTTCATAGCTATCTCCCTCTTCTCCCTCATTTTCCCTCGTCAAAAGGCAGAATCTATCGTTTGGCTTTGAATGAACACCCTTTTCGGTTCATACTCTTTTATCATACCATATTTCTCTTCAATTTACAACGTTTCAGTTGCTTTTTTTTCGCTTTCCCGCTATAATATAAGATGTATGCGGCAAGTGAAGCCGCGCCAAACTCTGAAAGGATGTATTGCATTATATTATGCTGTTTTTCAAAAAAGCCGCCGAAAAAGAAAATGCTTCCGGCGTAGAATATTTGATCGTCGGACTGGGTAATCCCGGCGCTGAATACGACAACACCCGTCACAACACCGGATTTATGGCGCTCGATACCATAGCGAAGGCGTATCAGACCGAAATCAAAAAAATACAGTTCAAGGGTCTGACCGGACGCGCCGCGATCGAGGGACACTCCTGCCTGCTTTTAAAGCCGCAGACATTTATGAATGCAAGCGGCCAGTCGGTCGTCGCCGCGATGAATTTCTATAAGATACCGATCGAAAAGGTTGTCGTGTTATTTGACGATATCTCATTGCCGCCGTCCAAGCTGCGTATCCGCCGCAAGGGCAGCGACGGCGGACATAACGGAATCAAAAACATCATCTATCTCACCGGAAAGGACGCCTTTCCACGCGTCAAGCTGGGCGTCGGCGCAAAGCCGAATCCACAGTATGATTTGGCGGCATGGGTACTCTCCCATTACCAAAAAGAAGAGCTTGCCGAGCTGGAAAAGGCACTGAAGGTCTGTCCGGATATCATCAGGCTGATTGTTACAGGTCAAATCGATACTGCTATGAACCGCTATAACTCTTAATTTCCCGCCTGTAAAATCAGCTTTTGAAATAATCCTTGGGAAAGGAACAGTCAAGAATCATGCGTATTTTTACAAACGAGGCGACCCGCCAGCCTTCTTTTCAAAAGATGCTGACCGCAATCCGTCAAAAATTAACGCCGGCAAACCTGATCGGTCTTTCCGGCATTCACAAGGCTCACTATATCGCCGCGGCGGCAGAGCTGCTGCAAAAGCCGGTTTTGGTCATCACCGAGGATGAGCTGACTGCACGCCGGATGTGCGAAGATATCTGCGCGCTGCATCAAAACCCGCTGGAGCTTACCCAAGGAGAAAAAGAGGAGACTTTCGCTGCCGTTTACCCGGCGCATGACCTGCTCTTTCACAGTATTGAGGGTGCTTCCAGCGAATATTCCCAACAGCGCATCGCGGTGCTGTCGCAGGTGTCGGAGGGAAAACTTCCGGTCGTTTTGACCTCTTATGAGGCTTTTTTGCAATATACGATCCCGCCAAAGGAGCTTTCCGCCCGCAGCTTCATGCTAAAGGCCGGGCAGTCTTGGAGCTTAGACACGCTCACCGAAAAATTAAGCCGCGCCGGCTATGTGCGCCGCCCGCAGATCGAGGGTACCGCGCAGTATGCGCTGCGCGGCGGCATCTTAGACGTTTTTCCCTGCGAGATGACCGTCCCGGTTCGCATTGAATTTTGGGGCGATGAGATCGACAGCATCGCGCAGTTCGAGCTGGACTCTCAGCGCCGCACAGAGGTTATCGACACGGTTAATATCGTCCCGGCGCTCGAAACGCTGTTTGACAGCGCCGATGCATGCAGCAAAAAGCTCTCCGCACTGCTTGCCAAAACGCGCAGCAAAAAAGCAAAGGAGGCTCTGTACAGCCAGATCGAAGCGCTTTCCGCACAACCGGAGCTTTGCGGCAGCGACCGATACCTGCCAATCGCGTACGAAAAAAACGCCTGCCTATTTGACTACTACGACGACTGCGTGGTTTTCTTCTGCGAATACAACGAGAGCCGCACAAGGCTCCGCGATTCCTCCTGGCAGCTGCAAGAGGATATCGCGCATATGCTTGAAGAAGGGGAGCTTTGCCCGGGAATGGACAGCTTCGCGTTTGAGCCGGACGCGATCGAAACGGCGATCTTCAAGCGCCCGACAATCCTGATCGACACCTTTGCCCACAGTGCAAGAAATTTCCCTATCTATCATCTCATCACCTGTTCCCCGCTGCAAACCTCCGGCTGGAGCGGGGAATGGAAGGTGCTGACCGAGGATCTGGCGCCATATCTGCGCCAGAATTACACCGTTTTGGTCATGGCGGGAACGCCGAAAGCGGCGGCGGTACTCGCCGCCGATCTGGCGCGTGAGAATATCCCCGCCACCTTTCTGCATGGCGACGCCCCCGCCCTGCCGGGAATGGTCAGCGTTTTATCCAATACGCTCTCCGGCGGCTTCGAGTATCCTGAAAGCAAAACGATCCTCTTTACTTTACAGCGCCGTTCGGTGACAAAAGCGCGCAGAAACCGCCATAAGGCGGGGAAGCAGCTGCGCTCACTCACCGATCTGCATCCGGGAGATTACGTCGTTCACAATATCCACGGCATTGGCATTTTCGAGGGCATTGAAACCCTGAAGCTGCAAGGAGTCACAAAGGATTATATCAAGATCGAATACGCAGCCGGCGCAACGCTCCATATCCCGGTCACGCAGCTTGACATGATAACAAAATACATCGGGCCGAAGGATGAAAAGCGGGTCAAAATCAACCGCCTGAATTCCGGCGAATGGAACAAGACAAAATCCAAGGTCAAGACCGCCGTCACCGAGATGGCGGACGAACTCATTCGCCTGTATGCCGAACGCGCTAAGGTCAAGGGCTACGTATTCTCCCCTGACACCGAGTGGCAAAAAGAATTCGAGGAGCGGTTCGAGTACCCGGAGACGGAAGATCAGCTTCGCTGCATCGCCGAAATCAAGCAGGACATGGAAAGCGAGATCCCGATGGACCGCCTGCTGTGCGGCGATGTCGGCTTCGGCAAAACTGAGGTCGCCATCCGCGCCGCATTCAAATGCGTCATGGATGATAAGCAGTGCGCACTGCTCTGCCCAACCACCATCTTAGCATGGCAGCATTACCAAAACCTGCTGCGCCGGATCGGCAATTTTCCGATCCGGGTTGAGCTTTTATCCCGCTTCTGCTCGCCAAAGCAGATTCATGATACAGTGAACAAGCTGCGTACCGGCGAGGTCAATATCGTTGTCGGCACACACCGCCTGCTGCAAAAGGATATCCATTTTCACGATCTGGGCCTTGCGATTATCGACGAAGAACAGCGGTTCGGCGTCGCGCATAAGGAACGGTTCAAGGAGCTTTTTCGCGGTGTGGATATGCTCTCGCTATCCGCAACCCCAATCCCGCGCACGCTAAACATGGCGCTGACCGGAATTCGCGATATGTCCACGATCGACGAGCCGCCGCAGGATCGCTTCCCGGTACAAACCTACGTTTTGGAGCATGACGACGGCGTGATTGCCGAAGCGATCCGCAAGGAACTGCGCCGCGGCGGACAGGTGTACTATATTCACAACCGGGTCAGCAGCATCGAACAAGCGGCGGCAAGACTTGCCGAGCAGATCCCGACAGCACGCATCGGCGTGGCGCACGGACAAATGTCCGAACAGAATCTCTCCTTTGTCTGGCGGCAGCTTTTGGAGCGTGAGATCGATATCCTTGTTTGCACCACTATTATTGAAACCGGCGTCGACGTGCCAAACTGCAACACTCTGATTATTGAAAACGCGGATTATATGGGGCTTTCCCAGCTTTATCAGCTGCGCGGAAGGATCGGCCGCTCGACCCGCCGCGCGTTCGCCTATTTCACCTTCCGACGGGATAAATCGCTTTCTGAGGTCGCACAGAAGCGTTTGACCGCGATCCGAGAATTTACCAAATTCGGCTCCGGCTTCAACATCGCCATGCGGGATCTGGAGATCCGTGGCGCCGGTAATATCCTTGGCACCAAACAGCATGGCCATATGGAAGCGGTCGGCTATGATATGTATCTCAAGATGCTCTCCGATGCGGTCAGCGAGAAAAAAGGCGAGAAGGTCAAGGAAGAACTTGCGTGCAGCATCGACGTCCGCGCAGACGCGCATCTGCCGGAAAGCTATATCGAGGATATCAACCAGCGAATCGATATCTATCACAAAATTGCCGCAATCCGAAACGGCGCGGACGCCTCCGATGTACTCGACGAGCTGGTCGACCGTTTCGGCGATCCGCCTGCCTCTGTGGAAAACCTTGTTTATGTGGCGCTGATCAAAAGCATCCTTTCCGAAAACAACTTCTTTGAGGTGCGCCAGCAGGCAAACAGTCTGCTGCTGTATCCGCTTGCGTTGGATGATGGGATTGTGAAAAAGCTGATCGGCGTTCTGGGAACAAGAGTCACCGCAACCGCGGGTTTAAAACCATATATTGCGGTCAAATGCGCGCAGAATCAGCCGGCAGTCGAAACATTAAAGGAAACGGCTGCGGCACTGCTTGGCGTCAAAAGCCTTTCCATTCTTTAGATTTCAACGAAATTTCATAATTTTTTTGCGTCGGACTATTTACAACCGAAGCAAAAAAAGGTATAATAAATTGGAGCGTTTCTTCATGCGTAAAAATAGACGTATCACGAAAACATCATTCCGATAAGGAGGAACAAAGAAAATGAAAATTCTAAAGCGTCTTGCAGCCTTTGGCGCTGCGGCAGCGCTTACTTTATCCCTGACCGCGTGCAGCAGCACCGACTGGGTCTATGAATCCGGCGATTATTCGGTTTCTTCCGGCATCTATCTGGGCTATCTGACTCAGAGCTATCTGACCGGGCAGAGCGACGACGAGTTTGATTCTGAGATCAATAATATCTGGAAGCAGCAGATCAATGGGATGTCCTACAAGGATTACTGCATCGACAGCGCCGCGCATTACAGCGAACGCTATCTCGCTATCGCGAAAAAATTTGACGAGATGGGGCTGACTCTGAGCGAAGAGGACGAAACCAGTGTCGATACCCAAGCCTACTATCTGTGGAACCTTTACGGCTATCAGCAGTATTTCGAGCCGAACGGCACCTCTTTAGAATCCTTCCGCAAAATGCTGGAATCCGGCTCCAAGGAGGACGCGATCTTTAACGCCTACTACAACAAAGGCGGTATTGAGGAGGTCGACGAAAAGCAGATCGAAACCTATCTGAAAGAAAATTATGTTGACGTCAACTACTTTGCAATCTCGTTTGCGGACGAAGACGGCAATTCGCTTTCGGCTGAGGAGACTGAAGCCCTAAAAGAAAAGGCGGAGGATTACGCCAAGCGCATCAACGACGGCGAAAGCACCTTCAACGAGGTAATGACCGAATACGACGACGAGCAGTCTGAGGCGGAGGCCGAGGAGAACGATGAGGAGTTTACCCCGACCGACCCGGATTCCATTCAGAAGGACGAGGAAACCAAAAGCCTGATCCCGAAAACCTCCACCTCCCTTTCGGAGGATCTGGTCACTGCGCTGTTCAACGACGTTGAGGAGGGCGAGGCAGCCGTTTTGACCATCGACAAGACCTATTATGTCGTTGTCAAGTATGACATGGATGATGATTTAGAGAACAATATAGAAGACGCCCGCGACACGATTCTCGCCGCGCTGAAAAACAGCGATTTCGAAGCGATGGTCACTGAGTGGGTCGAAGCGCTGGAGGTTAACTCTAATGCCGCCTCGCTGCGCAAATACAGCCCGAAAAACATCGAGGAGCCGGAATCCGTCAATTAAAAGCACAAGCTGCCTGCAAGCTTTTCGCCTGCAGGCAGCTTGTGTTGGATGTTGGAGGATGGCTATGAACGTCACGCTGTATGACCGCACGGCGGAGCATGTTATAACTTATTTTCAGAAAACCAACAACGCCCAGATCGACGCAATACAGCCAGCGCCTTTTGGAAAAATGCGGCTCTTCGTTATCGGCAGACGTTGACCTAAGCCGTCTGCCGATGGATATATTTTGGCGAGAGATTTTCAGATTCAAGCAGCAGCGCCAAAAGAAAAAGGGAAAAATAAAGCCGCCCTATCCGAAATAGAACGGCATACCCCTCCGGATGAAAAAAACCGGAGGGGTTATGTTTCTTTTACCGACTTGCTTCTTACTTATTGAAGTATCTCTTGAGCAGCGCCGCAAACGCTTTGCCATGTCTAGCCTCGTCGCGCGCCATCTCATGGACGGTGTCGTGGATCGCGTCTAAGCCGGCAGCCTTTGCGCGCTTTGCAAGATCAGTCTTGCCGGCGGTCGCGCCGTTCTCGGCTTCCACACGCATCTGCAAGTTCTTCTCGGTGGAGTCGGTGACGACTTCGCCAAGCAGCTCGGCAAATTTTGCAGCATGCTCCGCTTCCTCTAAACCAGCTTTTTCCCAGTAAGCGCCGATCTCCGGATAGCCTTCTCTATAAGCCACTCTCGCCATTGCAAGATACATACCAACCTCGGTGCATTCGCCGGTGAAGTTCTCTCTTAAATCCTGAATGATATCCTCCGAAACACCCTGCGCAACGCCGACGACATGCTCGGAAGCCCAAGTCATTTCCTCAGACTGAACGATAAATTTAGAACCCGGCGCGTGGCATATTGGGCACTCTGCCGGGGCAGAATCGCCTTCGTAAACATAACCGCATACTGGACATACATATTTTGCCATAATAAATCCTCCATTATCATTTTTATATTTTCATTGCGCCTTCCCTCGCCGTATTTGGCACCGAAGGCTCTCCACTGTACAAACCTATTATACCACACCTCCCTTTTCTTTGTCAATGCTTGATTTGAAGCAAACTGTTATGATATAATAAAAATAGCATGAACATTAAAAAATGCCTTTAACATGCAAAAAACAAAGAAAGATAAGGGAGTGTTTCTGCCACGAAAACACTTTTGGTCGCGGTCAATGCGAAATATATCCACTCTAATCCGGCAGTGCGCTGTCTGAAGGAATACGCTTATGCGCACCACACCGGCGAGATCGGGCAGATCGAAATCGCCGAATTTACGATCAACCAGCCGTTGGAGCAGATCGTTTCTAAGATTGTCGGAGTACGCCCAGATATCGTTGGGCTGTCCTGCTACATCTGGAACTATGAATATATGGTCAAGATATGCGGCAGCCTGCGCCGCATCCTGCCAAAAGCATACCTTTTCTTGGGCGGGCCGCAGGTCAGCTATCACTGCGAAAAGGCGCTTGCTGAATGCAAGGCAAATTACTGCGTCTCCGGCGAAGGCGAAATTCCAGTCCTGCGGTTGATCGAGGATATCTGCGCCGGGCATCCGCCGAAAGAGCGGGTGCTGGGACGCGGATACGCAAACGGCGCGGCAGAGCTTTCCGAAATCCCGTTTATCTACCGCGACATGGCAGCGTATAAAAATCGTATCGTCTACTATGAAAGCTCACGCGGCTGCCCGTTTCGCTGCGCCTACTGCCTGTCCTCTATCAAGGGAAGCGACGCGCCGGTGCGCTACTTGCCGATGGAGCGGGTCAAGTCCGATCTCGCGTTCTTTCTGCAAAACAATCTGCGTCAGGTCAAATTCATCGACCGCACCTTTAACTGCGATCCGGCAAGAGCGCTGGAGATCATCCGGTATATCCTTGCGCATGACAACGGCGTCACCAATTTCCATTTTGAAGCGGCGGCGGAGCTATTGTCCGACTCGCTGGTTGAAGCGCTGCAAAGCGCGCGGTTCGGGCTTTTCCAGCTGGAGATCGGCGTGCAGTCGACCAATCCGCCAACCTTAGCCGCCATCCACCGCTTTACCGATCCGCAAAAACTGCGAAACGTCATCGGCAGATTACAAAAAAACCAAAACGTCCATCTGCATTTGGATCTGATCGCCGGATTGCCGCATGAGGGGATCAAAGAGTTTGCGGATTCCTTCCGGTTTGTTTACAGCCTAAAGCCGCAGCAGCTCCAGCTTGGTTTTTTGAAGGTGCTTGCCGGTTCGGAGATGGAAACGCTCTGTGAAAAGTACGGAATTGTCTACGCCGATTATCCGCCGTACGAGGTGTTTTACACCGACGCGCTGCCGTATACGGAGCTACAGGAGCTGAAAGCGCTGGAAAATGTTTTGGAGCTTTACTATAACAGCGGCCGCTTTGGGCGCTGTATGGATTTTTTGGAAACGCTGTTCACCAAAAAAAGCCTCACCTCCTTCGAATTATATGATAGTCTTGGAAAATTTTATCAAAGCCGCGGCTATGATGAGGCAAGCCAAAACCCTATCAAGCAGTTTGATATCCTGCGGGAATTTTTGCTGACCCTCGCGCCGAAGGACGCCGATACGGCAGCACAATTTACCGACTGTGCGCGATTTGATCTCTGCGCGCACGGAAAGCCAAAAAAGGCGCCGGATTGGATCGAAGCCAATCTTGACCGCGCGCATCACCTGAAAGCGCTCTCCATCCTGAGCGATCCGGCGTTTCGAAAGCGGCATTTTGAGAATACCGCATATGCCGGAATGGACAGCAAACAGCTGATCCGTATCTTTGATATCCAATTTTTCACAAGAAACCTTACCACCGGCGAACCTTGTCCGGAATACGCTTACTTTTTTGATTATACCAAACCGACCCTCTCCGGCGGCGGAAATGCTTACCGGCTGCCGCTTGAGGATTGACCGCGCCCCGCGCTTGAAAGGATGTGCTTTTCATGTCTCTGTTGAAAAAACGATTTTTCTGCTTTTTCCTCTGCCTTGCGCTGGGATTGTTCCCCGCGCTCCCGGCGTTTGCCGACACCTTTGTAACGCACGAAAGCGCTGTCGATACCTGCGATGGATTCTCGATCGATTGCAGCGACAAGGCTGTAACGGTCACGCCTCTTTCTGCAAAAGGAAGCGGCTATCTATTAGTCCGCTTAACCAATACAAGCGGCTCCGTCTGCGCAGAGAAGGCTGCTTCCCGCAAAAGCGGCGTAAGCCTTTCCACTGCGGCTCTTAAGGACGGAAATTACTATGTCGAACTATTTACCGGAAAAACGGCAACCGGAGAGTACGAAAGCTACGCTTCCGGCAAAAGCACACTGCTCATCACAGTCAAAAGCGGCATCCCTTCGCGGGTAATCAGCGAAAGCTGGGCGGAAAATCTCAAGCTGTTCTCCCAAAACCGCACCGACGCATTGGCGCTTTCTTACTATAAAACCGCCTCCGCCGAAATTCAAAGCGGCAATCAAACGCTTTCTGCCCTAGCAAAGCAGCTCACTGCGGATAAAGAAAGCACCCTTTTGAAGATCAAAGCGATCCATGACTGGACGGCGGGTTACTTATACTACGATTACGACGGCACAAGCGCCGCAAGCGACGCAGTTACCGCGTTTCAAACGCAGGTCGGCGATGAAGCGAGCTACGCCAATCTGACTGCGGCGCTGCTGCGCGCAGCAGATATCCCCGCCAAGGTGGTCTACGGCTATGCTGAAACCGATACCAGCGAGGCGTTGACCGACCTCGGCAAAAAGGAGGAAAATCACTGCTGGAACGAGGCATATGACGCAGAACTGGGGCGCTGGGTGATACTGGATACCTGCTGGGACAGCGGTAATTCGCTTCTATCCGGCAAAAGGATCACTGGCAGCGGTTTTTCCCGTTACTTTGACCCGACGCTGGAGGCGTTTTCCTTTGACCATCTGCTGATGCGGCAGGAGGATACCGACGGACTTGCCGCTTATTTTAAAACCGAGGTCAAGAAAGTCGAGGTGACATTAAACCGGGCTTACGCCTTTACCGAAACGCTTTACCACACCGCAAAGGTTCAGGTAACGCTTCCGGACTCGTTGGCGGATGCAAAGCTTACCTACGCTTCGTCAAACAAGACCATCGCTTCGATCACAAAGGCCGGAACCGTCACCGGAAACGCGGCCGGAACAGTGACGCTCGGCGTTAAGGTATCGGACGGCGTTTCCAGCTATACCTTCAAAAAATCGTTTAAGGTTTATCGGCCATTTTTGAAATATACAACCTCGGTAAGCAGCCTGAAGGTCGGAAAAAGCTACACCTTCGCAGTGAAAAAGTACGGCGTTTCGGGCACAGTGAAATGGAGCGTTTCAAATACAAAATATGCAACGATCAATTCCAAAGGCAAGCTGACTGCAAAGCGAAGCGGCACCGTCACAGTCACCGCGACGGTGAACGGCGTCAAAAAATCAATCAAGGTCACGATCAAAAAATAAAATGCGACAATCAAAAAACAGAATACGCCGGATAAAATCGGGCAAAATACAGATATCTCAACGCCAAAAGCATATGATGGAGGTAATTTGCCATGCGACGCAGTATTCTGTTTTTTCTCATCGCGCTGACGATCGTTTTGCCATTTTCCGGCTGCCAAAGGCAAAAGCAGGATGATCACAACGTTTCCGACTCGTCTGAACCGTCCGAGCCTGCTATCTTGGCATCCGCCGAGGATGCAGAGGGCGTTTCCAATGGGCTGCGGGAAAATATCGATCTGCTGGACAACACCTGCATGGGGTGGGGACAAGGTACGATCGTCGACGAGCGTAATTGCCCGGTCGGCAGCAATGATTATAACCGCCTATACGGTGGCTACCAAGCGCTGTTCGGCGGCGCGGAAAGCGCCGGAAAGCGTATTTACCTGACCTTTGACGAAGGGTACGAAAACGGCTATACCGAAAAAATATTAGACATTCTTGCCGAGAAAAACTGCAAGGCAGCCTTTTTTATCACGATGGACTACGCTAAATCTCAGCCGGAGCTTGTCCGGCGTATGATAGACGAGGGGCATATCGTCGGCAATCATTCGGCGACCCATCCGTCGATGCCGTCGCTTTCGACGGCGGACGCGGTGAATGAGATCACGGCGCTGCACAACTATATTGCGGAGCAGTATCATTATCAGATGAACCTGTTCCGTCCGCCAAAGGGCGAGTTCTCAACGCGAACCCTTGCAGTCGCGCAGGATCTGGGCTATACCTCGGTGTTCTGGAGCTTCGCCTACAAGGATTGGGTCACCGACGATCAGCCGCAGCCGGGCGCATCCTTACAAAAACTGACCTCCAGCGCACACGACGGCGCGATTTATCTGCTGCACGCCGTTTCCTCAACCAACACCCAGATCTTAGGAAGCTTCATCGACGCCATGCGCCAAAAGGGTTATCAGTTTTCGCTGGATTTTGACGCTTGCCTGTCATAACCGGCGTTAAAACCCAGACGTTAAAAGCTTCATATAGAAAGAAGGGCTTATCATGCCAGCCGCACCGGCTTTAGGACAAACAAAGCAGCACGATTGCTTGTTCGATAATATCCGTTTTTTTCTGATCCTGCTGGTCGCCTTTGGCCATCTGCTCTCTCCGATCAGTAAACAAAACGCCGTCACAAAGGATATCTATTATTTCATCTATCTGTTTCATATGCCGGCGTTTTGTTTTATCTCTGGCTATTTTTCAAAAAATACGGAAAAATGCCGGGAAACAGCGGTTTCCAAGTTTCTGCTGCCATTTTTGGTGCTGAATCTGATCAGCTCAGTCCTCTATCTATATGAAGGCGGAAAAAGCTGGTACCAGCTCAATCTTCTTTTCCCGCGCTGGGGAATGTGGTTTTTACTTGCGATGTTCTTTTGGAAATTCTTGCTCAAGGATATCGTTCGGCTGCGTTATGCGCTGCCGGTCTGCTTTGCAATCGGGCTGCTGTCCGGCTGCTTCCCCGCTTTTGGTTCTTTCTTGGCGCTCGGCCGCACGCTGGCGTTCCTGCCGCTGTTCATAGCGGGATACTACACAACCCCTGCGCTGATCGAAAAACTGCGCCGCATTCCGAAATGGGTCGGCGCGCTCACTCTGCTGCTCTGCGCCGCTTTTGCTGTGACAGCAAGCAGGCTGGAACTGTTCTCCCACCAGACGATGTTTCTTCGCGATGATTACCACACGCTGGATCAAGGCTTTGCCGAGGGGATCCTCTGGCGATGCGCGCTGTATTTTTTCGGGCTTTTGATGACCTTTGCGTTAATCAATCTGTTCTCCCGTAAATACAGCTACCTCTCTGTGGTCGGGAGCAACACACTTCCCATTTACGCGCTGCATCTATTCATCGTCCCGCGTATCAAGGGGCTGAAGCTCTTCGGCGGGAAGGGATATCTCTACCTCTTCGCAGCGTTTGCCATCGCTGCGGCGCTGGTATTCCTGCTCTCCTCTAAACCGGTGGTATTTCTCTACAATAAGGTGATGGACGGCATTGGAGAGCTGATCTTTCCGTCTGAAAAGGGCATTTCCGCAAAAGCGGCCTTCTACGGCGTCCTGATCCTATCGCTGCTTGGCGGCACAGGATGCGTCTATCTTTATCTGAAAAACGGCAAATCCGCATATTTTTCCGGCGCCATTACCTGCTTTACGATCTTTTATCACATTGCGTTTCGCCTGATCGTCGGCGGCATTCTGCGCAATACGGCAAAGCCGAATCCGCAAAACCGATATTTCGCACAAAAGCCATGGGAGCAAAAGCTGTACCGCTTCCTGCGGGTAAAACAGTGGAAGAATAAGCTCCCAACCTTTTATCCGGAGGATTTTGACCTGCGTACCCGCTCCAAGGAGCAGCTTCTGACCACAATGTGCGTATCGGAGCTGGGACATGAGATCAACGCGGCGCTAAGCTTTTTACCGCTGTTTGCCGCTCTTTTTGTCGGCTCGCTTCCGGTCTTTTTGATCACCAGTGCCGCCGCCGCGCTTTTTGACCTAAGCTTTGCGCTCATTCAGCGCTATAATCGTCCGCGGGTAGAAAAGCTTCTACATAAGCGGAAAAAATAAAAGAAACCGGATCAGACCAAACGGCTGATCCGGTTTTATACTGTTTGCGCCTACCGCGCTTGTGAAATCATCTGATCAGTATGTGCTTATAATACATATGCCTCGAAGAAGCGGATAACCTGCGCAACCGATTCCCTGCCCCAGCAGCCGTTGCCATGTCCGGCTCCGGCGAGCTTGATAAACTCGGCGCGGCCGCCGCACTCCCTGACTCTATCGCAGAAGCGCAGCCCTTGCGCCATTGGGATGATCGCATCCTCGTCGCCCTGCATAAACAGGAATGACGGAAGCTTTTTATCCGAAGCGATATAATTGATCGGGCTTGCCTGCGCGAGCATATTCTGCGGATCGGCAAGGAAATCATCCTGATACATTTCCCACGCTTCAAATGGGTAGTCCCCTTCGCCCGGACGCAGCTTTTTATGCTCGGCAACACGATCCTCCACCAAATGCAGCATATCGTTCGGACCATAGAAAATGCAGCATGCCTTTACGTCGGTCGGCTGATCCAAATGCGCACCGATGTTGAATTTCTCCTCGCTGCCGGTCAGCGCCGCCATCGCAACGGTATGCCCGCCGGAGGAATCCCCGAGCAGCGCAACCCGCTCCGGATCGACCCGGAACATTGCCGCGTTTGCACGCAGGAAACGGATCGCCTCCTTGGTATCCTGTACTGCCGCCGGAAAACGGGTGTCGTCCTTATAGGTGCCGCGATAGGAAATGCTCGCGCAGACAAAGCCGTGACGCGCAAATTCCGCCAGCTTCAGCACACCGCTATGACCGTCCGCGCCCTGCCAGCCAGAACCCGGAACGTTGACAATCAGCGGAAAAACACGGTCGTCCTGCGGCTGGAAATGCGGCTTTTCGTCGTCCTTATGCCAATCCTCAAAACGCTGATCGAGCGGCGTTTTCTTATGCGGCGGGGCAGGCATCCGCAGCCCAATCGGCGAAACGATTTGCAGCGTCAGATCGCCTGTTTCGCGTTTTGCAAACACGATATCCGGCGTATAAACCGGATCGAACTCCGTTTTTTCGGTCGAGTAAATGGTTCTGTTGATATTCATTTTTCCCCCTTTTTTTGCTTCTCTTCTCCAAGCGCGGGTCATACGCCGACCGCTTTTTTCTCTCGAACAAAGATCAGCTTAAAGCCCTTGCGAATAAGCGGTTGAATGAAAAATAACTGAGTAAAAAATGCAAACGGGAAATTAAAGCAAACAAGCTTCAGCCAATTTGCAAGCAATGTCCATACATGAAAGCCCGCGTAATACGGATAATACATGATCGCTGCTAAAAAGCTCATCGCCGGGCACATAATGCCCACCGTCGCGCAAATAATCGCAGATTCGAAGATCACCGGATGGGTGTTCTGTGGGTTGAAATTCAGCGAAGCAAGCTTGAACGAAGCAGGGCTTCCAAGCACAACCTCCAGCAAATACGCACAGGCAAACTCGATTAGGATCACCGCCCAGATCGGCAGATACCGTCCGAACATATAGACGCCGCCCTGCTCCCGGATCGCCGCCAGCACACTGTTTGTGCCGTTTATTTCCATCAGGACAGCTCCGTTTACTACATATAGGCTATAAAAGACATAGGCGTGTACGGTGACAACGACGGTAAGGAAAGCGAAGATCATTCGCTGAAATTGATTTTTTGGCATAAATAACCTCTTTCCAGTATAATAAAAGCGCCAATTTTCCCGCTGTAATCGAACGCAGAAAAAGTTCCGTGATCAGATTTACGCGCAGAAATAGGCGCCACATGTGTCGTTGCCGCTTTTTATTATCCAATTATTTTCCTTTTTAGTTTAACACAAAATTATCATTTTGTCAAGGCAATGTGTGCCGTCTTTCCTTTGCCTTTGGTGTTGCTGCTGCTCTGTTTTCCAAATTTT
>CAZPLR010000021.1:0-31105 GCA_964587555.1 uncultured Oscillospiraceae bacterium | reverse complement strand
TACAGAGTATCGATCCGAACAGCGCAGTGCTGCCCGATCTCGGAACATTCCTGCAGTGCGGCAAAGGCGAGGAGTATTCTGACCTTGTCAGCTATAGCTTTGATCTGGACGAGGGGAAAAGCATAATTGATGATGTGCTGGAGCTGATGCTTGAACCGGAGTATCAGCTGAGTTTAAACCACACTGAGGAAACTGATACTACTTCAGTCGGTTCACTTTTTGAGTATTATTACTATGATTATACAGGAGATGCTTCTGTCGGTCAGTATGAATGTATCTGGGGTGACGTAAGTAATGTTCAATTGCAAGTGTCTTATTACTACAGTCAAGGGCGTATTGGTTTGACGCTGTATTTTGGCAGTGGCTTTACCATCATTGATCCGGGGAAACAGCTTGAAAATCCACCCGCAGATTTTAGCGGGAACTCCGTTGACGGATCCGGTGACACAGGAACAGATGTACCAGAAGCACCCGATTATAACCATCCTGATTGCAACATATGTAGAGGCTCGGGAGACTGTCAGGTCTGCGGCGGCGACGGGTTTCTTTGGAGCAGCGCAGCCGACAAAGAAAATCGTAACTGCTGGAAGTGCCGTAATCACGATGGCAAGTGTATCTACTGCAATGGCACCGGCAAACTCCAATAATACGCGGTCGTGTCCCCATTTTGGCGCAATGCGGCGCTTTTGCCGGTCTTATTCTGAAATCAGCCGCTCCTGCGGCTCCCGTTCAACTGCTCACGGAAGGCGGCAAAAATGGCGGAATGGCTAAACGGGATCCTGCAGTGCCCTTCCCGCAAGGAATTTGTTTTTTTGCGGGGATCCTGCCGCTATAGAAAACGTAGAAAGGGAAATCGATATGCTGTCCAATACTGTCAACAAATTTTTGCATTATGTTTCGTTTTCCACCACCTCGAACGAGGAAAGCAATGCCTGCCCGTCCACCGAAGGGCAGCGCGTATTTGCAGACGCTTTGGCGAAGGAGCTAAGGGCTGCGGGGCTTTCGGATGCTGCCGTCGATGAAAACGGCTATCTGTTCGCCACCGTTCCGGAAACAAAGCCCGGCTGCAAGACCCTAGGGCTGATCGCCCATATGGACACCTCGCCGGACGCACCAGGAAAGAACGTCAAGCCGCGCGTCCTGACCTATGAGGGCGGGGATATCCTATTAAACGCTGAAAAAAACATCGTCATGAAAGCGGCGGATTACCCGTCGCTATCGGGTAAAATTGGGCATAAACTGATCGTCACCGACGGTACGACCCTCCTTGGCGCGGACGATAAAGCCGGCGTCGCCGAGATCGCCGCAGCAGCAGACTACCTGCTTTCCCATCCGGAGATCCCGCATGGAAAAATCCGCATTGGGTTCACGCCGGACGAAGAAATCGGACGCGGCGCGGACCTATTCGACGTCCGGCGGTTTGGCGCGGATTTTGCTTATACGGTTGACGGCGGCGGCGCAGGCGAGATCGAATATGAGAACTTCAACGCCGCCTCGATGCAGGTAACGGTTAACGGCGTCAGCATCCATCCGGGCAGCGCAAAGGATCACATGATTAACGCTTCGCTTGTCGCCATGGAGTTTGAAGCGCTTCTGCCCGCCGCGCAGAAGCCGCAGTACACCGAGGGCTACGACGGTTTTTTCCACCTCTGCGGAATGCAGGGAGAGGTGGAGAAAGCGGAGCTTTTCTACATCATCCGCGATCACGACGCTGAAAAATTCGAGCAGAAAAAGCAGGCTGCTGTGCGCGCTGCCGCTTTCCTCAACGAAAAATACGGTGAAAACACCGTCGTTTTACAGATTGCCGACTCCTACCGCAATATGAAGGAGCAGATTCTGCCGCATATGTACCTGATCGATATGCTGCATACCTCCGCCAAAGCGGTTGGGTTAAATCCGGTCGAGGTTGCCATTCGCGGCGGCACCGACGGCGCAAGGCTTTCGTTCATGGGCTTGCCTTGCCCAAATATCGGCACCGGCGGGCAGAACTTCCATGGACGGTTCGAATACGCCGACACAGACGAGATGGACAAGGTCACAATGCAGCTGGTTGAGCTTTGCAGACTTGCTGCCATGCTATGATAATCGCTGAATAAACGAGAAATCCGGCTCCCGCCCAAACCTAGGCGAGAGCCGGATTTTTTCATGCTTCTCGGTTTATTCGTTTGCCTTCATGCTTTCCACCATGCTGATTTTGCGCATCTTACGCGCCATGAACAGGTTGACAAGGAAGCTGAAAAGCAGGGTCATTGCCGCAGAATAAAAATAGCTTGCCACTTTGATCGTCCGCCCAAACATCACCGCGTCGACTTCGGCGGTGCGCACAACGAACATATGCAGGAAAACGCCCGCAATCAAGCCGAAAATGGTGCCGACAACCGACAAAATAATCGTTTCGCGGTAAATATAAAACGCCACCTCGTGGTTCTTAAAGCCAAGCACCTTGATCGTTGCAAGTTCCTTCTGGCGCTCCTCAATATTGATATTTGTTAGGTTATACAGCACAATAAACGCAAGCCCGCCCGCGCTGATAATCAGCACGATCACAATAAAATCGATGTTGCTCAGCAGATCCGCAAACGCCTGCTTACTCACCGAAACAAAGCTGATCGAACGCACGCCGGAAAGCATGAGCACCTCGGTGCAGATCTGCTCACTGTCATATTCCGTATCCTTTGCCATCACCCCAAAGATCGAGGTATATTCCGGCAGCTTTTTATAGCAGCTCTCGTATATCTGTGGGGAAACGTAGATAAAGGAGTAGATGTAATTTTCGCAGATGCCGGTCACGGTGAGCATCGCAGCCTTTTCATCCGCATTTTTCAAACGGATGGTATCGCCGACAGAAATATGATACGTTTCGGCAAATTTCTCGGTTACAACCACGCTGTTCTCCTCAAACGGGATCGTTTCCCCAGTCTTTCGGTTCCGCAGCGAGATATAGCTTGCAAGCTCGTCTGTCTGCTCCGGTACAAGCAGCACCGTCTGATGCTCACCGTCGGCGTCGATCAGCTTGGCGTTCTGCTGGCTGTTTCGATAATAAGCGGAGATCAGCTCGTGCCCCTCCAGATAATCAGCAAGCGGACTTCCCGGAGCGATGTCCTCTTCTTCCTCGACAGTCACTGTAAAATCCTCCAACATAATGCTGCCATACTGCAACTCAACAATATCCGAAATGCTGTCGCGCAGGCCAAAGCCGGTCAAAAGCAGCGCCGTGCAGCCGCAAATTCCGATCACCGTCATGAAAAACCGCTTTTTATAGCGGAACAGGTTCCGCGCTGTTACCTTCTGGGTAAACTTCATCCGCTTCCACAAAAAAGTCACATGCTCCAGCAAAATCCGTTTGCCCGCCTTTGGAGTCTTTGGCAGCAGCAGCGACGCCGTTTTTTCTGAAAGGCTCACGCGGCATGCTGAATAGGTGGCGCCAAATGTACAAACCGACGCGGCAAGAGACGCGATAACTGCAAGTCCCCAGCGGAATTTACATTGCAGCGGCGGAAGATAGTACATCAGACTGTAGGCATTATAAATTACCGTTGGAAACAGTACAAAGCCGATACTCAAACCTACTACGCAGCCTAAAACTACCGCAATACCCGAATAAGTGAAATACTTTACCATGATCGCGCCGTTGGTATAGCCGAGTGATTTTAAAGTCCCGATCTGGATACGCTGCTCCTCGACCATACGGGTCATCGTCGTAATGATAACCAGTGCTGCAACCAAGAAGAAAAAGATCGGAAAAACCCGCGCAATCGCTGCAATCTTCTCCGCGTTGGAGTCAAAGCTGACAAAGCTGGCGCAGCTATTGCGGTCTAAAACATACCACTCGCATTCCTCCAAATCCTCAAGCTCCTGCTCCGCCTCCTCGATCTCTGTCTTCGCGTCGGCAAATTCCTCCTGCGCGCTTTGGCTTTCCTCCTCGTATTCGCGTAAGCCATCCTCATACTGCGCCTTTGCATCGGCAAGCTTCTGCTCGTTTTCCGCTATCTCCTCTGCTGCGGCGTCCAATTCCGCCTTTGCGTCCGACAGCTGTCTGCCGCCTTCCCTTTGGCTCTGTTCCAGCTCGTTCACACCGGAGGAATACTGCTCCTTCGCACTTTTCAGTGCTTTTACGCCGGCGTTATACTCCGCAAGCCCTGACGCATATTCCGCATAACCGCTTTGATACGCCGCCTCATATCCGGCCAAGGTCGTTTCCGCTGTGTCAAGGCTAGCCTTTGCCGCATCCAGCGCAGCTTTTGCTTGCGCCAGAGCTTCCCGCTGCTCATCGGTCTGGTACTCTGCCGGCAGCGCGTCAAACTGCGCCTTCTGCTGCTCGTAAGCCGCAAGATTTTCCGCATACTGCGCCTTTCCCTGTGCCAATTCATCCGCCTGCTGGTCCAGCGCAGCGCGGGTTTCATCCAGCGTTTTCTTACTCGCGTCCAGCGTTTTTTTCGCGTCGGAAAGCTTACTCTCATTCTCATCGATCTGCTCCTTGGCATCGGAAAGCTTTTTCTGCGCCGCTGCAATTTCACGATCATAATCGCGCTTTGCCTGCTCGTAATCAGCAAGCCCGCTCTCGTATTCCGCTTTTCCGTCTGATAAGCGCTGCTGACCCTCCGCTATCTCCTTTTCCGCGTCAGAAAGCTCCGCCGCCGCATCCGCAAGCTTTTGATCCGCGTCCGCCTTTTCCGCATTGTACTTCTCCCACGCATCGTCGATCTCCCGCTTTGCGTCGGCGTATATCTCCTCATACCGCAAAGCGCTCCGCTCATCCGACAAATCCTCCAGCGCTTGGGTCACAGGGTCAACAAGCTCCCAGTATGCGTCATCAAAGGTGTTCTGCAATTTCGCTCCGGCAACGGTCAGATAAATCTCCGGATAAGCCTCCATCGCAAATGCGGACTCCGGCAGGTAGACAAACAGGTTAATAAAGCCGGAGCCAACCGTGGTTGTTTCCTTCTCCATGCTGAAATACCGCGCGCTGCGCGCCAACCCCACCACGGTATAAACGGTCTCCTTCATGTTGTCCGTATCGGCATCAAGGATAAGCTGATCCCCGACCGCAATCGATACGCCGGAATAGGTGCTTGCCGTTTCCACGATACATTCCGAGGCATTTTGCGGCATTCTGCCCTCAGACAGCTCAAAGCTGTTAATCAAATCCTCCTGCTTTGCACCGTCCGGCAGACTATGCAGGCGCAGGCACAGTTCAGAATCAAATGAGGTCTTTGCCATCGCATCAAGCGTATACGCCGGCATAACCTCTAAAACGTCCGCAGTTTCTCTCACAGCGGAAACGTCCTCTTCTGAAAATCCCAGCGTGCTGATCAGCCTGACATCATGCAGGTTTTCTTTGTCAAAGTAATCATCGATTGTTTCGCACATATCCGGCTCGGTCGCAAATAATCCTGCTAAAAATCCAGTGCCAAGCGCAACAATCGCGAAAATAGCGATAAACCGGGAAAAGCTGTTTTTGATCTCCCGGCGGATATTCTTTCGATAAGTACGCAAAATCCGCATCTTTTCCTCCCCAAGCTACCACTCGATCTGCTCGACCGGCGTCGGGTGCGGATTGGTCACGCAGGACGTAACCTTGCCTCCGCGAATCTGGATCACACGATCCGCCATCGCAGTCAGCGCCGCGTTATGCGTAATCACGATGACTGTGCGTCCGCTGTTCCTACAGGTGTCCTGCAAAAGCTTTAATACCGCCTTGCCGGTCTTAAAATCAAGCGCGCCAGTCGGCTCGTCGCAAAGCAGAATCTTCGGATTTTTGGCAAGCGCGCGTGCGATCGCCACCCGCTGCTGCTCGCCGCCGGAAAGCTGCCCCGGAAAATTGTCAAGCCGGTCGGCAAGCCCAACCTCGCAAAGCGTTTTCCGCGCATCCAACGGCTCCTTACAGATCTCGCTGGCAAGCTCAACATTCTCCAACGCGGTTAGATTCTGCACCAGATTATAAAACTGGAACACAAACCCCACGTCGTACCGCCTATAAAGGCACAGCCGCTTTTCATCGTAGCTGCTTACCTCCTCGCCATCCAGAAAAATATGCCCCTCATCGCAGTTATCCATACCGCCAAGCATATTCAAAACGGTAGTCTTTCCTGCGCCGGAAGGTCCTACGATAATGCAGAACTCCCCCTTCTCAATCGTAAAATTTACACCGTCCGCTGCGGCGATCGTATGCTCACCCATATGGTAAAACTTTTTTACATTCTCAAACGCTACAAACGCTGACATTATCCTTCTCCTTCCATCAAAGCAGAAATCATACCAGTACAGATAATATTATATCGACAAATTTTGAACAATTCATGCCAGAATAATAACAATTTGTAAAACCCTCTCATCAGCTTGACAAGCTGTGCGCACCGGGCTATACTAATATTATCCTGCTACAAAACCGTTCGGAAGGAGCAGCTATGACTACATCCAAAATTCTGCCAAAAAAAGCGCACTGCAAACGGATCCGGCACTATCTGCTATGCACAATCCCCCAAGACAGCGCGGCGTTTTCAGGCGTGATCCGATCTCACACCGCGCAGGGACTGACCTATTCCCTGCTTAACAGCTCAATCGGGCGAATCAAGCGGGAAACCGCCAAGCTTCAAAAGGAGCGCCCCGCCGCAGTCGGCGTTTTGGCGCTTCCGGCGCGGTTTTCTCTGCCGGATTCCGCCGCCAGACAGGCGTTCCAGCTCGCCAAAAGGCGGAAAAGCGGACTGACTTTGTTCGATCAAACCGCTGCCTGTACCGAATACCAGCGCAAGTACGTACGATAAAAATGAATATTTTGTTAACAATCAAGAAAAGTGCTTCAAAATCAGGAAAAGGTATGATATAATAAAAAAGCTGTAAACATGGAGATGTATCGAAGTGGTCGTAACGAGAACGACTCGAAATCGTTTTGTCTAGAGATAGGCACGAGGGTTCGAATCCCTCCATCTCCGCCAGATGGCGCGAATTTGAGCACCGCCGCAAAGCATATATTTTTCTTTGCAGGTTATCTTTTGGCAAAGCTTCGCGCAAATGAAGAAGCACCCAGAAACAATGAGTTTCTGGGTGCTTCTTGTTCTCTTCGCAGTCCGTCTCCTATCTCCTACGCCCTTTTCTTCCTCTCCCGCTCTTTTTCGATCATTGGCTTTGCGGATTTATCCAGCGTATGTACAAGGGAAGCGCTTTCACGCACCCTTCTCCACGCTGAAGCCTGCGTTTTGCTGCGGAACCGCCCATACAGCTGCAAAATCCCATTCAGCTATCGCCCGCGTCCTGACGCTCAGAGAGAAAGACGATATCAAGGTTCCATAAAATCGTTCCGGCAATCCGAACGAGACGGAAATTTGGCGCGCGCTGTAATCATTGGATTTATTCTATTCCAAGCACCATGTCGATCGGCAAAGATAAAACAATGCCCTTAGCGTCGCTGTGCATTCCATATTTATCGCCGATGGCTTTCATGATCTCAAGCTTGTTCTCGCCTTTTGCAACAATGAAAAGGATCTCCTTTTCCTCCTGGATGCCCATACCCCAAAGCCCCAGTGCCTCGCGGTTTCCGATGCGGCGGCTGTGAACCAGCGTACCGCCGCTCGCGCCGGCTGCTCTCGCGGCGTCCATGACCTCATCACTGTATCCCTGATTGACGATCGCTGTAATCAGCACATATTTTATTTCCGACATCGTGATCTCATCCTTTCTTTGGGCTGCTTCATCTTCCTTGTCTTTTAACGGTTCAAGCATATGCAGGATCAGACGGTTCGCACCGGTCAACGGTATGGTAAAGGCTATGCCGCTGTTGACCGTGCCGAGCTTTAGCTGCACCCTCAGCTTATGGAGCAGCTCGTTCGCAAAATGCTTTGGCAGTACGCTGATTAGAATCGTTTTGTCCGGGTTGCCCAAACCCAAAATATCGATCATCTCGCTGGAAGCGGTGCCCGCCGCATTAAACTGATACTGTATCGGCACATTCTCCTTGCTAAACATGTTCGCCGCCTTCTGCGCAAGCTTGGGAGTTGCAATGAGAAACAATACGCGAAACGATTCCCGTTTTTCATTCTGATTCATATGCGAAATCCTCCTCGATCTCGACGATCACATCGCTGTCGTCTGGAATCATATCCGCCGACTTGGTGATCTTCTGCTGCTTCTTCAGCTTGAATCCGTACTGTAATCCCATGATCTGCACTGCAATCAGCGGGGTCAGTGCGACCAGAGATATCACACCAAAAGCGTCGGTCATAATATTGCCGCCCAGCGTCTCGCATGCGCCAATGCAAAGCGGCAGAAGAAAGGTTGAGGTCATCGGTCCGCTTGCCACACCGCCAGAGTCAAAAGCAATACCGACAAATATCTTCGGCACCAGCCTTGACAGCACTAAGGCAAGTATGTACCCCGGGATGATGATCCACTGGATCGGGAGCTTGGTCAGCACCCGCAGCATCGATAATCCAACGCTGACCGCAACGCCGATCGAAAGGCAGCGGTTCATCGCTTTTTCGGAAACCGTTCCGTTGGTGACGGTCTGCACCTGCCGGTTTAAGATCTGGATGGCAGGCTCCGCCTTAACGATATAGTATCCGATCAGCATCCCAATTGGGATCAGCAGCCATTTCTGCTTGCCGCCCGCTAAATCATGACCGAGCATCGTCCCTACCGGGGCAAACCCCACGTTGACCCCGCACAGGAAAACCACCAGCCCAATATAGGTATAAAGAAAACCGACTATAATACGCTGCTTTTGGCGTTTTTGGTATCGATGGCTGACCAGTTGGAAAACCAAAAACATTGCGAGAATCGGAAGGACCGAAATCATTACTTCCTTTGCGTAATGCGGAATATCAACCGCAAACGTGCGCACAACATCCCGCATTGTGGTAACTGTCGGTACCTCCGCCGCAGCGTAAACGGTATCCTGCGGATTATAAAAGCATCCAAGTATCATAACCGCTATGATCGGGCCGACGCTGGAAAGCGCAACCAAACCGAAGCTGTCGCTGGAGGCGTCCTTGTCGCCGCGTATCGCCGATAGACCGACGCCCATCGCCATGATGAACGGAACGGTGATCGGTCCGGTCGTCACGCCGCCGGAGTCAAACGCGACCGCAAGAAAATCCTTGGGCACAAAAAAGGAAATGATCAGAAGCACACCGTACAGCCCCATCAGCAGGTAGGACAGATTGATCCGCAGAACGATCCTTAAAACCGCTAAGGCAAGAAAAATGCCGACGCCAATCGCGACCGTCAGGATCAAGGTCATATTCGGAATAGACGGAACCTGATTGGACAGCACCTGCAAATCCGGCTCCGCAATGGTGATTAAAATTCCCATCAGCAGACTGCCTGCCGCAGTCAACACGATCTTCTTTGACCGGGACATCTGTACACCGATTCCCTCTCCAAGCGGGCTCATCGCCATTTCAGCGCCAAGCTGGAACATTCCCATGCCGAAGATCAGCATTATCGCCCCCACAAAGAACATCACAACCGTACCGACCTCCAACGGCACAAGTATGACGCTGAGCACCAATACAATGCCGAGGATTGGCAAAACCGATGAAAGCGATTCCAGTATTTTCGATTTCAATTTTTGGTTCAAGGAAAAGCCACCTCCTATTCTATTTTCTTAATGTTTCACTTCACCTTCGAATAATAATATTTATATAATATTATTGTACACTTTCTATCAACTTTTGTCAAGCAAAGAAACAAAAAGGTCACAAAATATTTTTTCTTTTTTTAACTATCCTCCACCGCCCAATCAGCGGCTTGCGGCCCGCTCGCTCAGACATCCGCAATGGAATTTCTTTTTGGCAAAATTTCAAAAACCTATTGACAAACAGCTCCAAATCGTCTATAATAGTGTTGGTTAGTTAAAGCTAACCCTATTATTTTGAAATGGGGTTAGTTAAAGCTAATTAAAGTATGCTTTCCCGAAAACAAGCAGATGTCCTCCAGCCCCACAAATCCGGCAGAAGGCAATACAGCAGAGAAAGCATAAATGACAATCGTAGGAGATAGGATCTATGCCGATTATTGAATTTAAGAATGTCAGCCGCATTTATCAAAGCGGCAGCCACAAAACAAAAGCGCTCGACGGCGTGAATCTTTCGTTGGAGGAAGGAAAATTTGTCGTCATTCTCGGTCCAAGCGGCGCGGGAAAAAGCACCCTGTTAAATCTGCTCGGAGGACTTGACAGCCCGACCGAAGGAAAGATATATGTGCAGGGGCGGGACATTTCAGCGCTGGCGGGAGATGCGCTGGCGGCATACAGAGCAGCCACAGTCGGGTTTGTATTCCAGTTTTATAATCTTGTGCCGACCCTGACGGTCAAGGAGAACGTAGCGTTGGTTAAGGAGATTGCGCCCAACGCACTGTCTGCCGAGCAGATGCTCGACGAGGTTGGGCTTTCCGACCATCTGAATAACTTTCCGTCCGAGCTTTCCGGCGGCGAGCAGCAGCGCGTTTCAATCGCCCGCGCCCTTGCCAAAAACCCAAAAATTCTTCTCTGCGATGAGCCGACCGGCGCGTTGGACTCCGAAACCGGCGTGCTTGTGCTGAAGCTGCTTTTATCGATGGCAAGAAGCTATCGAAAAACAATTGTCATTGTCACCCATAACCAAAGTATCGCGAAAATGGCGGATGTGGTAATCCGCGTCAAAAACGGCAGAATATGCTCCTGTGAGCAGCAGGAGAACCCGTTATCCGCCGACGAAGTGGAGTGGTGATTTATGCTGTTTCGGAAATTATGGAGGACGATGGGGCTGTACAAAGCGCAATTTATCTCGATGATTATCATGATCACGCTCGGCGTCGGCGTCTTTATCGGCTTTAACATGGAGTGGGTCAGCATCCGGAAAAATGTCGGCGATTTTTTGACGCAAACCCATTTTGCGGATTACCGGATTGTTTCAGAGACCGGATTCTCTGAAGAGGACGTACAGAGAATCTCCGAATGCAGCGGCATTGACAAAGCTGCGCGCTACCTCTCGGTACAGGCGGATGTAAAAGAGCAAAGCGGGGATACTGTCGCACTCACCGTTACCGAAGACGACAGCGTTTCCGGCTTTTGGACAGCGGAGGGCGAAACTTATGACGAGAAAAGCGCCGATGGCGTTTGGCTTTCCGACAAATACGCCGCTGCAAACGGAATTGCCATTGGCGACACTATCACCTTTACTTACAAAAACATTGCGTTTCAGGGCGTTGTAAAAGGGCTGATTAAGTCGGGAGAGCATATGGTGTGCGTCCGCGACGCGACGCAGTTAATGCCGGATTATGATACCCACGGTTTTGCTTATATCTCCCCTGCCCTGTACCAGAAAGCAGCCGGCTTTGCGTTCTATCCGCAGATCAACGTATTGTCTAAGCTGGAAAAAGGCGCGTTTACCGACATTGTCGACGATGCGCTGGACACAACGCTGATGATTTTGACAAAGGACGAAACCATCTCCTACGCCGGACCGCAGAGCGAAATCGAGGAGGGGCAAACAATGGGAACCGTTCTTCCGGTTTTGTTTCTCCTGATTGCCGTCCTCACGATGGTCACGACCATGCACCGCTTGACCGCAAAGGAGAAAACCCAAATCGGAACATTAAAAGCGCTCGGCTTTCAGGACCGGCGCATACTGAGGCACTACACCTCCTATGCTTTTATGATCGGCGTGATAGGAGCGGCATTCGGCGTGGCGCTGGGCTATTTTGTCGGCTGGCTGGTCTTAAATCCGAACGGCATGATGTCAACCTATATCGATATTCCAGAGTGGAAGCTGTATCTACCTTGGTTTTGTATTGTGGCAACGGCGGCGATCCTTACTTTTTTAACGCTGATCGGCTATCTGTCGGTGCGGCAGATGCTCAAAGGCACGGCGGCGGATGCACTTCGCCCATATACGCCAAAAAAGATGAAAAAGCTTCTGCTGGAAAAAACGCCGCTTTGGGAAAAGCTTTCCTTCGGCGCCAGATGGAATCTGCGCGACAGCATGCGGCACAAATCCCGAACGCTGATGAGTCTGATCGGCGTTGTCGGCTGCGCGATCATCGTTGTGGCGGCGCTCGGCATGGGCGATACCATGAACGCCTTTTTAGATCTATATTATAATGAAGCGATCTGTTATAGCTCCCGTATCAATCTTTCCGAGCAGGCAGCGCAGGAGCAAGCGGATACGCTGATCCGAAAATACGACGGCGATTACAGCGCTTCCGTCAGCGTACAGATCGAGGAAAAAGCGGTCGCTTTGGAGATTTACCATACGCCGAACGATCTTGTGTGTTTTCCGGACGTGGATAACAACCTTACCAAGCTTGGAGACGACGGCGCTTATCTCTGTATGCGACTGGCAAAGGAGTTTGATCTGGAGGCGGGCGACACCTTTACCGTCAGCCCTTACGGCTCGGATCAAACCTACACGCTGCATGCAGCGGGTGTGATCCGCTCACTGTCTGAAAGCATAACAATCTCCCCGGCATACGCCGAAAGCCTTGGCATTCCCTATACGATCAACGCAATCTACACCCAAACGGAAAAGGCGGACATCGCCTCTGACGACGCGATCGCCAGCGTACAGTCAAAACAGGCGATTATCGATTCGTTTGACAGCTTTTTGGAGCTGATGAACCTGATGATCGCAATCCTGATTATTGCCGCTATCATATTGGGCGTCGTGGTGCTTTATAACCTCGGCGTGATGAGCTATACCGAGCGTTACCGAGAAATGGCTACTTTGAAGGTCGTCGGCTTTCCGGATAAAAAGATCGGCACGCTGCTGATCGGGCAGAATCTTTGGATTTCGCTGCTCGGCGTTGCCGCAGGACTTCCGCTCGGCGCTGCAACGCTGAACTATTTGATCGCCGCGCTGGCATCGGAATATGAAATGAAAACAGCCATCTGTCTTCCGACATGGCTGATCAGCATCCTGCTCACAGTGGGGATGTCCTTACTGGTCGGGTGGATGGTGGCAAGAAAAAACCGCAGGATCGACATGGTGGAAGCGCTCAAGGGCGCCGAATAAGCAGACTCGTTTATGAAACGGCTGATCACAGCCGTTTGATATAAAAAAATTAAGAAAGGTTGGAACAACAACATGAGCAAAATTGCAGTGGTATATTGGAGCGGAACCGGAAACACCGAGGCGATGGCAGCCGCCGTCACAGAGGGAGCAGCGGAACAGGGCGCGGAAGCGGTCATGCTCGCCGCCTCTGAATTTGACGCTTCGATGATGGATTCCTATGACGCAGTTGCGTTTGGCTGCCCGTCAATGGGATCGGAGCAGCTGGAGGAAAGCGAGTTTGAACCGATGTTCTCCGCCTGCGAAGCAAAGCTGGGCGGAAAGAAGATCGCGCTGTTTGGCTCTTACGGCTGGGGCGACGGCGAATGGATGCGCAATTGGGAAGAAACCTGTGCCGCTGACGGCGCAGTCCTCGCCTGCGCGTCGGTGATCTGCAACGATGCGCCGGATGACGATGCAATCGCTTCCTGCAAGGCGCTGGGCGCTGCACTCGCTTAAAAAATAAGAAAACACGGCAGATGAGAACCTGATCTTCTCATCCGCCGTTTTCTTTGGAAAAGATCATTCCGCACATCCGGTCTTTGCCTCCTTTCAAAAATTTTTTGTTTCCCTCTTGACAAATCCCCAACGATGCTATATAATATAACAGTATTATATAACATCGTTATATCAAAGGAGATAGAATGAGCGAAGCGGAAAAGACCACGTTGGAATTGATCCACACAGCGGCAAAAAAGGAATTTTTGGAAAGAGGCTATCACTCCGCCTCTTTAAGAAGCATTGTAAAAGCGGCGGGCGTAACAACCGGCGCATTTTATGGTTACTATGACAGCAAGGAAAAGCTGTTTGAAGCGCTTGTCGGCGAACAATACCGTTATATGATGGCGTGCTTTACAAAGGCGCAGCGGGACTTCGCGACGCTTCCTCCCGAAACGCAGCCGGAGCATCTAAGCACCACCTCCGGCGCCTGCATGATGGAAATGCTGCTGTATGCCTACGCACATTTGGAGGAGTTTAAGCTTTTGCTCTGCTGCTCAGAAGGGACACGCTTTTCCGGCATGATCGACGAGATGGTTGAGATCGAGGTAAAAAGCACGCATGATTACATGGCTGTGCTGAAGGAGTTGGGCAGACCCTCTCCTCCGGTCGACGAACGCTTAGAGCATATTTTGATTACAGGGATGTTCAACGCTTATTTCGAGCTGATTATCCATGAAATGCCGCTGGAAAAGGCAAAATCTTATTTGCAGGAAATGCGCGATTTTTACATCGCTGGCTGGTTAAAAATTATGGGGCAGTGATGCCCTATAATTTTTAATCACAGATTAGCTTAAACTAACTCATCCTTTGGATATAAAGGGACACGACTGCAGCGTCTTTTTGATATCATAGATAGAAACAAGGAGGTATTTGCTTTGAAAAAGCAATCGAATTTATCTAGGCTGATGGGCTACGCCGGAAAACATCGGTATCTTACCTATGCTTCGTGGGCGCTGTCAGCAATCAGCGCCCTAATAGCGCTCGTACCGTTTTGGTATATATGGCGCATCATCCAAGAAGTTTTGCTGACCGCGCCGAATTTTGACGATGCGGAAAATCTTTCTCATTACGGCTGGATGGCTGTAATCTTTGCGTTTTTATCGCTGCTGATCTATGTCGGCGGATTGATGTGCTCCCATCTGTCAGCGTTTCGCGTGGCGAGAAACCTGCGGATCGAAACCATACACCATGTTGCAAGGCTGCCGCTTGGCTTTGCGGAAAGCTTTGGCAGCGGCAGGCTGCGCAAGATCGTCAACGAATCCAGCGCCGCGACCGAAACCTACTTGGCGCACCAGCTTCCAGATAAAGCTGGCGCGATCGCCACGCCGGCAGGACTTTTGGTGTTTCTGTTCGGCTTTGATTGGCGTTTAGGGCTGCTCAGCCTTATCCCGGTGATCCTGGGCTTTTGCATCATGATGGCGATGACCGGAAAGCGGATGGAACAAAAAATGAAAGAATACCAAGATTCTCTCGTTGAAATGTCCAACGAAGCGGTGGAATATGTCCGCGGCGTTCCGGTCGTAAAGGCTTTCGGTCAGACTGTGTTTTCCTTTAAAAAATTCAAAGCGACCATCGATAAATATGAAAAATGGACAATTGCCTATACCAAGGAGCTGCGGCTGCCAATGATGCTCTATACCACCGCCATCAACGGCGTATTCGCTTTTTTGATCGCGGGCGCGCTGCTTATGACTCAAAACGGCGCATCCGACGCTTTCCTGCTCAACCTGCTGCTCTATATCATCATCACGCCGGTGATCGCGTTGACCTTAACAAGAATCATGTATATGAGCGAAAACGAGATGATCGTTACCGACGCAATGGAGCGGATCGACAGCGTTTTGAAGCTCTCCCCGCTTTCCGTGCCGGAGTCGCCGCAAAAACCGCGCGACGCCTCGGTCGCACTGCGCAGTGTGAGCTTCTCCTACGATGGAAAAACGGATGTAATCAAGGACGTTTCACTCTCGATTCAGCCGGGGCAGACCGTCGCGCTGGTCGGACCATCGGGCGGCGGCAAATCAACTCTTGCCAGCCTGATCGCCCGCTTCTTTGACCCGCAGAGCGGCAACGTTGAAATCGGCGGGGTCAACGCAAAAAATATCGCGAAAGAGGAACTGATGGATACCGTGTCCTTCGTATTCCAAAACAGCCGTCTGATCAAAGCGTCGATATTGGAAAACGTGCGCATGGGCAAGCCGGATGCTTCGGAACGCGAGGTCGCCGCGGCACTGAAAGCGGCGCAATGCACCGACATCATCGAGAAGCTTCCGCAGGGCGTCAACACCGTAATCGGCGCAAAGGGCGTCTACCTTTCCGGCGGTGAGCAGCAAAGAATCGCCATTGCCCGCGCAATCCTGAAAAACGCGCCGATTATCCTGCTTGACGAGGCCACAGCCTTCGCCGATCCGGATAATGAGGCAAAGGTACAGGCGGCGTTTGACGTGCTTGCCAAAGGAAAAACCGTCATTATCATCGCCCATCGCCTTTCGACCGTCCGAAACGCAGACTGCATTTACGTAATAGCGAATGGAAGGATCGCAGAATCCGGCAGGCAGGAAACGCTTTGTGAGAAGGGCGGCTTGTACGCAAAAATGTGGAAGGATTATCAGACCTCCGCACAATGGAGGGTCGCAAAGGAGGGCAAGGCATGATGATTCAAAAGCTGCAAAGGAGATTCGCGCTTTCTAGACAGGGCGCCGCCGATCTGATCAAGGGCTGCCTTGCGTGTGTGCTGCAAAATCTATCCTTCCTGTTTCCGGTGAGCCTGCTTTATTTTCTGGTATCCGACCTGTTGGGGCAAGGGATCGCCGGCGGCAGGATCGCGTTTTACATCGTCGGCTGCATTCTCTGCCTTGGGCTGATCTTCATAACAACCTATTTGCAGTATAACGCGACCTATCTTGCCACCTATATCGAAAGCGGAAAACGGAGAATCTCCGTCGCCGAAAAACTCAGAAAGCTTCCGCTCTCCTTTTTCGGCAAAAAGGACTTGGCGGATCTGACCAGCACGATTATGGCAGACTGCGCCTCTCTGGAAACAGCGTTTTCTCATTTCATTCCGGAACTCGCCGGCTCTATAATCTCAGTTTCGCTTGTCGCTGTCAGCCTATTCTTCTTTGATTGGCGGATGGCGCTGGCAGCGCTTTGGGTCATTCCGGTCTCGTTTGCCATCACGCTGTTTTCCTCCGGCGCGCAGGAAAAACTGCAGCGCAGGTCGATGGCAGCGCAGATGGCGTGCGCCGACGGGATTCAGGAGTGCATTGAAGCCATGCGCGATCTAAAAGCGAATAATGCGGAGGAAAAATACTTAAAGGGGCTGGATAAAAAGATCGTCGCAGTGGAAAAACGCTCGATTATTTCCGAGCTTGGAACAGCGATCTTCGTGGTGTCCGCCCAACTGATCCTGAAGCTGGGGATTGCTACCGTCGCTTTGGTCGGGACGCTGCTGCTCGTCAGCGGCAAGCTGGACATCATGACCTTCTTCATGTTCCTGCTTGTCGCCTCCCGCCTTTATGATCCGCTTCAGGGCGCTTTGCAGAACCTTGCCGCCATCATCGCCACCCGCACCAACATTGCCCGCATGAACGAAATACTCGATCATCCGATCCAACAGGGCAAGGAACAGCTTACCAATCAAGGCTGCGACATCATATTCGATCATGTCAGCTTCTCCTATCATTCCGGCGAAACGGTTTTGGAAGATGTTTCTTTTACCGCAAAGCAGGGCGAGGTCACAGCGCTGGTTGGGCCGTCCGGCGGCGGAAAAACGACTGTTTCCCGGCTGGCGGCACGCTTTTGGGATATCCAGAAGGGCAGGATCACCGTGGGCGGAATGGACGTGTCGGAAATCGACCCGGAAACGCTGATGTCGCTTTACTCTATTGTGTTCCAAGACGTAACCCTGTTTAATAACAGCATTTTGGAAAATATCCGCATCGGCAGAAAAGGCGCCTCAGATCAGGAGGTACTTGCCGCCGCACGGCTTGCAAACTGCTGTGAGTTTGCCGAAAAGCTGCCGGATGGGTGGAATACCATGATCGGAGAAAACGGCTGTGAGCTTTCCGGAGGCGAACGTCAGCGCATCTCCATTGCGCGCGCCTTTTTAAAGGACGCGCCGGTTATCCTGCTTGACGAGGCTACCGCCTCCCTCGATGTGGAGAATGAAACGCTGATTCAGTCCGCGCTTTCGCGGCTGATTCAGGATAAAACCGTACTGGTTATCGCGCATCGGATGCGCACTGTGGCGAGTGCGGATCAGATCATTGTTCTTTCCGACGGAAGGGTTGCGGAACAGGGCGCTCCAGAGTGGCTCTATCAGCAAAACGGTATTTATACGCATATGAAGGATCTGCAAAGCAATAGCCAGAATTGGACGATTTCTTAATAAAATAGAAATCCCGATATCCGCTTAGGATATCGGGATTTGTTATATCAAAACTTATCATTTGTAATTTTTCTTCGCACCCGGGCGGCTCATCCGAGCCGACCCGCATGCAAAGAAACGACAGAAAATGACAAGAAGTCCGCGAAACGACCATCTTTTTTAAGACTATTTATATCATATACTATTTTTATCGATTTGTCAAGGGTTTGAAGGAATTTCCTTTCAAATTTTTTCACTGCCTTCTTCAAAGTCGTAAATTTGAAAAGAAACCATACTTTTTTTGAAAAAAGGCTTTACAACAGAAGCTTCTTATGATATAATATTATTACTTGCCATGGCTTTGGGTGTAAGCCTCGCGCGACGTGTTAAACGTCCGGCAGAAGAAAGCTGTCTTTGAGGAAAATTCCCTTCCCTCTGCTATGAGAAGCGAAATATTAAATGAGGTGAATATATCATGATGAGAAAAGAGCAAAAAAACGAAATTATTGAGAACTACAAGCTGCACGAGGGCGATACCGGTTCCCCAGAGGTTCAGATCGCCGTTTTAACCGCGCGTATCAACGACCTGCAGGATCACTTCAAAGCGCATCCGCACGATCACCACAGCCGCCGCGGTCTTCTGAAAATGGTTGGTCATAGAAGAAACCTGCTTGCATACCTTGCGAAAAAGGACATCAACCGTTACCGCGCCATCGTTGAGAAGCTTGGTTTAAGAAAATAATTTTGGTTAGCGGGCAAGGTAAAGCATCGTTTTGTTTTGCCTTGCCTTTTTATCGTCGTATCGCCACAACAAAACGATGACGAGTCGAGGTATTAGCATAGCTTCCGCTCTACTTAACAAAAAGCGGCGCGGAAGGTGTGCTACTACTCCATTCGTATTTTCCTTTGTTGCGGCGAACGTCAAGGCAATACTTGCTGGAAAGGAAAAATTTATGTTTGAAAATTATCGTATTTTTGAAACCACCTTCGCCGGACGCCCGTTTAAGGTTGAGACCGGAAAGACCTGCGGTCTTTCTAACGGCTCCTGCTGGGTCACCTACGGCGAAACCGTCGTTATGGTCAATGTAACCGCCTCCGCCACCCCGCGGGAAGGCGTCGATTTCTTCCCGCTTTCGGTAGATTTCGAAGAAAAATTATACTCGGTTGGTAAAATCCCGGGGTCCTTCCTAAAGAGAGAGGGCCGTCCGAGCGAGAACGCGATCCTCACCTCCAGAATGGTCGACCGCCCGATCCGCCCGCTGTTCCCGAAGGATATGCGCAACGACGTTTCAGTCGTCATGACGGTTCTATCCACCGACATTGACAACTCCCCGGAGATCGCCGGTCTGATCGGCACCTCGATCGCCCTTTCGATCTCCGATATTCCGTGGAACGGTCCGATTGCAGGCGTTTCGGTCGGCTTGGTCGACGGTGAAATCATCATCAACCCGAACAAGGAGCAGCGCGCTGTTTCCGATTTAGACCTGACCGTCGCCGGTTCTGCCGAAAAGATTGTTATGATTGAGGCAGGCGCGAACGAGGTCGACAACGAGACGATGCTCAAAGCACTCGAAACAGGTCATACCGAGATCAAAAAGATGGTCGCTTTCATCCAGATGATTAAGGACGAGATCGGCAAGCCGAAATTCAAGTTCGAGTCCCAAGAGATTCCGCACGATATGTTTGAGGACGTCTGCGCGATCGCCGAGGAGGACACCAAATACGCGCTCGACACCAACGATAAGCTGATCCGCGACGAGCGCCTACAGCCGGTCTACGCCAAGGTAATGGAGCAGCTTTCCGAGAAATATCCGGATTCTGAAGCAAAGCTCAGCGAGTGTATGTATAAGCTGCAAAAGAAGATTGTGCGCAACTGGCTGTTTGAGGGCAAGCGCGTCGACGGACGCGGTATGAACCAGATTCGCCCGCTTGCCGCCGAGGTCGGTCTGCTTCCGCGCGTTCACGGTTCGGGGCTTTTCACCCGCGGTCAAACACAGGTGCTTTCTATCACCACGTTGGGCTCGCTGAAAGATGCGCAGATGCTCGACAGCATCGATGAAAATGAAGAAAAGCGCTATATGCACCAGTATAACTTCCCGTCCTATTCGGTCGGCGAAACCCGCCCAAGCAGAGGGCCGGGCCGCCGTGAGATTGGTCACGGCGCACTTGCTGAGCGTGCGCTTATCCCGGTTCTGCCAAGTGTAGAGGAGTTTCCGTACTCCATCCGCGTGGTTTCTGAGGTTCTTTCTTCCAACGGCTCTACCTCGCAAGGCTCGATCTGCGGCTCCACCCTGTCGCTGATGGACGCCGGCGTCCCGATCAAAGCGCCGGTTGCCGGTATCTCCTGCGGTCTGATTACCAAGGAGGACGGTTCGTTCGAAACGATGGTAGACATCCAGGGCTTAGAGGATTTCTTCGGCGATATGGACTTCAAGGTTGGCGGTACGCATAAGGGCATCACCGCGATTCAGGTCGATATCAAGGTCGATGGCTTAACGATGGACATCATCCGTCAGGCGTTTGAAAAGACGGAAAAGGCAAGATTCTATATCTTGGATGAGATCATGGCGAAGGCGATCAAGGAGCCGAGAGCAGAGGTCAGCGCATTCGCACCAAAGGTCTGCCAAATCCAGATTGCGGTCGATAAGATTCGCGAGGTCATTGGTTCCGGCGGCAAAGTCATCCAAAAAATCTGCGCCGACTGCTCGGTCACAATCGATATCGACGACGACGGCAAGGTTGTTATCATGGGCACTGACATGGAAAACGTCAAGAGAGCCCGCGCAATCGTGGAATCGATCGCAATGGTTCCAGAGATCGGCGCCATCTATAAAGGCAGAGTGACCCGCATCATGAACTTCGGCGCATTCGTTGAGTTTGCGCCGGGCAAAGAGGGCCTGATCCACATTTCCAAGCTGGATAAACGTCGCGTAGAAAAGGTCGAGGACGCTGTCAGCATCGGCGATGAAGTTTTAGTAAAAATCATCGAGATTGATGAAAAAGGCAGAATCAATCTCTCGCGCAAAGATGCTTTGGCTGATATCGAAGCGAAAAAATCCAGAGTATAAGCTGCCATTTTTACGTGAAGAGGACGGGAAGGAAATTTCAACGATTTCCTGCCCGTTTTTTGAAAAACGATGAAATGTCCCAATCCCAATCTCACACGCGCTGCCTGTTATTTAAGCTTTATCACCGCAATGATCGTGAACGCTGCGGGCGGCGGAATGATCGAGGTCATAGCAAGCCCGCTGATCGAGGCGCTGCCAAGTGCCAAAAAAAGCCGTGTCACCATCCGTGGAGGCTTATCTTCTCCGCTGCGCCGGCTGCCTGCTCGCCGTATTTGCGCCGTTTCCGGCGCTTAGCTTAGCAGAATGCGCGTTCGGCCCGGGACTTGTCGGCGTACTGTCGGACGCTGTGCAGAAAGTCCTGCCGAAAGCGCCTGTCTCCCTGTGGGGAGAAAACACCTTCGCACTCACATTCGGACTGCTTTTATCAGCGGCTTTCCCACTTATTATGCTTTTGCTACTTTACCGGCAGAGAAAGGATCCTTATCATGACTGACACAAAAACTCTTCAGCCGACCGCCAAAAAATGGCGGCTGATCGACGAATGTCCGAAAAACCGCACCATCTATATGGATCTGCTGCGCATCTTCTCGGCGCTCGCTGTCATTCTAACCCACGTTTCCGCACAGTACTGGTACGACCTGCCGACCCATTCCTATACATGGAATGTCCTAAACGTTTACGACAGTATCTCCCGTTTCGGCGTTTCGGTCTTTATCATGATCAGCGGCGCGCTTTTTCTTGATCCGGATCGGAAATTCAGCGTGAAAAGGCTCTATACCAAAAATGTCGTGCGCATCGTCGTTGCTTTTCTGTTCTGGTCGGCAGTTTACATTCTATTTAACTATCATACCTACGCCCAGCCGGTACAGGGAATCGACCTGCTCCACACATGGCTGTCCGGGCATTACCATATGTGGTTCATGTTCATGCTGCTTGGGGTCTACATCATCACACCGATCGCACGCGCTATCGTCGCAAACCCAAAGGCGGGCTGGTATTTCTTGGGAGCAGCGCTCTTTTTCTCCTTTGTGACGCCGCTCATCGTCAATCACAACGACTATTTGGCGGGGCTTTACTCCACAATGGACTTCCACATGACCCTCGGCATCTCCTGCTACTATATCGCAGGCGGCATGATCCATCATTACGGCGTCCCGAAAATTGCTCGCAGGATCATCTATATCCTCGGTATCATCGGCTTCGCCGGCACCGCTGTGATTACCGCCGTTGTCTCACTAAAGACCTATGAACCGCAGACACAATACTACGATCATTTCACCTTCTTTGTTATGTTCGAGGCGCTCGGCGTTTTCACTTTCTTTAAATATGGTGTGGAAAAGATTAAGTTTTCCGACAAAGCGCGCAATCTCATCTACCATATCTCAAACCGTACCTTCGGCATCTATATGGTTCATATCCTGATCTTAGATAATCTGTTGAAGGATACTTTCCGGCTGACCACGCTGAGCTTTAATGCGCTGTTCTCGGTGCCGGTCATAACGCTGCTTGTTTTTGTCATTTCTTACCTTGTGATCACAATCATCCGCAGAATTCCGGTCGTTCATAAATATATTAGCTAGACAGCTTGCTAAGTGACAGCATATTTCCGCCTTCAAACGGGAAACATTTTAATCATATGCGGAATCATGGACAAATTGTTAAATCGCAGACAAGAGCGCAAAATGACTTGACATTTGCCAAAATCCACCGTATAATGATATTAAGGGAAATTGGCTTTTTTGCCCCAAGAGGGAAGAATCCCCAAACAATGAAAGGAGAAATAACTTATGGGCAATACCTATACCAACAATCAGAATATCCTAAAATGGATTGACGAAATGGTTGCGCTGTGCAAACCGGATAAGATTGAATGGATCACTGGAGACGAAGCACAGCTTGCCGCTTTAAGAGATGAAGCAGTTGCCACCGGAGAGATGACCAAGCTGAATGAAGAGAAGCTGCCGGGCTGCTATCTGCATCGCACCAAAAAAACCGACGTCGCGCGCGTAGAGGCGCGTACCTTTATCTGCACCCGCAAGGAGGAGGATGCCGGTCCTATCAATAACTGGATGGATCCGCAGAAGGCTTATACCGAGGTCGGCGCAATGTTCGACGGCGTGATGAAAGGCCGCACGATGTACGTTATCCCATATTCGATGGGGCCGATCGGTTCTCCGCTTGCCAAAGTCGGCATTGAGCTGACCGACTCGATTTACGTTGTCATGAACATGGACATCATGACCAGAATGGGACAGGCTGTTTTAGATAACTTCGGCGATGAGTCCAACGACTTTGTACGCGGCCTGCACTCCAAAGCAGACATCGACAACACCAAATTATATATCTGCCACTTCCCAGAGGACAACACGATCTGGTCGATCAACTCCGCATACGGCGGCAACGTACTGCTTGGCAAAAAGTGCTTTGCGCTTCGTATCGCCTCCTATCAGGGCAAGAACGAAGGCTGGATGGCAGAGCATATGCTGATCTTAGGCTTACAGAATCCGCAGGGTGAGATTAAATATGTCACCGCAGCGTTCCCGTCTGCCTGCGGCAAGACGAACCTCGCTATGCTGATCCCGCCGAAATCCTATCTGGAAAAGGGCTACAAGGTATTCACCGTCGGCGACGATATTGCTTGGCTGCGTCAGGGCGAGGACGGCAGGCTGTGGGCGATCAACCCGGAAAACGGCTTCTTCGGCGTAGCACCGGGTACCAATGAAAAATCCAATCCGAACGCGCTTGCATCCACCCGCAAGAACACCATTTTCACCAACGTCGCACTGAACTTGGACGACATGACCGTTTGGTGGGAGAAACTCGACAAGAACCCGCCGACCCACGCGCTCGACTGGACAGGTGAGCCTTGGGATGGCAGCACTGCTACCACCACCGGTGCGCATCCGAATTCCCGTTTCACCGCACCGGCAATCAACTGCCCGTGCATCAGCCCGGAATTCAACTCCAAGCAGGGCGTTCCGATCTCTGCGATTATCTTTGGCGGCAGACGCGCAAAGACTGCTCCGCTGGTTTACCAGTCCTTTAACTGGAATCACGGCGTATTTGTCGGCTCCATCATGGCTTCTGAAACGACCGCTGCCGCTACCGGCGCAGTTGGCGTAGTCCGCCGTGACCCGATGGCAATGCGTCCGTTCTGCGGCTATCATATGGGCGATTATTTCCAGCACTGGATCGACATGGGCAAGAAGCTTGGCGATAAAGCGCCGAAGATTTTCAACGTCAACTGGTTCAGAACGGATGATGAAGGCAACTTCATCTGGCCGGGCTTTGGCGACAACATGCGCGTGCTTGAATGGATTGTTGATCGCTGCGACGGCAAGGCGGATGCAGTAGAAACTGCAATCGGCTATGAGCCGAAACCGGAAGACATCAATATCGAAGATTCCGGCATCGATTTAGATACCTTAAAGGGCTTGCTCTCTGTCGATAAAAACCTCTGGAAAGAGGAAGCTGCCGGCATCGAGGAGTTTTATGTACAGTTTGGTGACAGACTGCCGAAGGAACTGCGCGACGAGTTAAACAACCTGAAGGCAAGACTCGCCTGATTTCTTCATCACAAAATATCATTTGGAGGGTAAACAATGTATTCGCATACGCTTTGCAAAAAACAGAATTCTTTTGCATTCGTTATGCTGTCCGTTTTCGTCCTTTATTGGCAGGATCACGGGCTTACATTGTCGTACCCATTTTCAAACGGATGATACCCGCTTGAAAAGATAAACGATGCACAGTGCAGGCCAGATTTCATATTTGACCTGCACTTTTTTATTTTGCGAAAGGAGCTATATGGAAACAAAGAAATATTTGCAGAACTATTACGAGTCCTACGGCGAAAACGGCAGGCTCACCTCAAGACATGGAATGGTGGAATATACCACGACCATGAAGTACATTGAGAAATATCTCAAACCGGGAATGCGCGTCCTTGAGATCGGCGCGGCAACCGGCCGCTACAGCCACACCTTGGCGCAGAAGGGCTATCAGGTGGACGCTGTTGAGCTGATAGAACATAACATCGAGATCTTCAAGCAGAACACCCTTGAAGGCGAACCGGTCACCGTCACGCAGGGCAACGCAATGGATCTGTCCGGATTTGCAGGCGATACCTATGACATCACGCTGCTGCTCGGTCCGATGTACCACCTGTTCACAAAGGAGGATCAGAAAAAAGCGCTGTCCGAGGCGATCCGCGTGACCAAGAAAGGCGGCGTCATCTTCACCGCATACTGTATGAGCGACGCGACTGTTTTGACCTACGGCTTTGCGCGGGGCGAGATTCACCACGTGATCGCTGCGGGAATGGTCGACCCTGAAACCTTCCAGACCTTCTCTCAGCCGGAAAACATCATCGAGCTGCACCGCAAGGAGGACATTGACAACTTGAGAACCGGTTTTCCGGTCACGCAGCTTCACTTTGTCGCGACCGACGGCTATACCAATCATATGAAGGAGACTGTCGACCAGATGGATGACAAAACCTACGCGCTGTATCTCAAATACCATCTTGCCACCTGTGAACGTCCGGAACTCACGGGCTACTCTCACCATACGCTCGACATTTTCAGAAAGGATTGATTTATCATGCCAATCACAAACAAAGGAACACAAACCATCCAAACAAAGCGCCTGACCCTGCGCCGGTTTACCGTGGAGGACGCGCAGGCGATGTTCGACTGCTGGGCAAACGATGAGAGCGTTACGCGCTACATGACCTGGCTGCCGCACGAATCGCCGGAACTGACCAAGCAGCTTTTGACCGACTGGTGCGCGCGTTATGAAAATTCGGATTACTACAATTGGACCATCGAGTTTGGGGGCGCCCCGATCGGGAACATCTCGGTCGTTCATCTGAACGAGAAAAGCGAACACGCCGAGCTGGGCTACTGCATGGGTCACGCCTACTGGGGCAAGGGCATCATGACCGAGGCGGCAAAAGCGGTGATCGACTTCCTCTTTTCTGAGGTCGGTGTGAACCGTGTCGCTATCTCCCACTTAGCGAAAAACCCCGCCTCCGGCAGGGTCGCGCAGAAATGCGGCTTGACCTACGAGGGCACAAGCCGCCAATACTACAAATCCTTCGCCGGAGAATTCCACGACGTCTGCAATTACGGCATCCTCCGGAGTGAATGGGAGGCGCAAAGGAATCACGGATAAAAAATCGCTGCGAGCATCTCTGCCCGCAGCGATTGCTGTTATGCTTCAGATTCTTGTTTTAAATCGCTTCGACCTTCCCGCTTCTTGCGCTGCGGTATGCCGCATCCATCAGCTTGGTCAGCCGAACGGCGGAATCAATGTCAAATTCCAGCGCCTTGCCATGCTCCACCGCGTCGGCAAACAGCGCATACGGCAGCGGCTCGTTCTCTGGAAGCTCGCTCGTCAGGATTTGTTTCTGCCCATCCGCGTTGCGTAGAATAATGCCGTCAATCGCATCAGAGAGATAAATGCAGCCGTTTTCCCCATTTAATTCGAGCGAGAACGGCGAATTGCCTGAAACAAAACCGGTTTCCACAACCGCGATCTCACCGTCGCTTCCTTTCACCAGCGTTACACAGTTATCGTCTGTACCGTGGTGCGTGTACTCGGTGAACATCGACTGCGCTGTAATCGCATTCGGCATAAAATAATCCGTTAAATACATCGGATGGGCGCCCAGATCCATCATTGCACCGCCTCCGGTCTGCGCGTCGTCAAAGAATGTCTCCGGCAGCCAACCGGCTGTAGCGCCGTTGTGCGCATCTCTGATGCGAAGATGGGTCAGCTTGCCGATTGCGCCGGAATCCAAAAGCTGTTTTGCATAGCGGATTCTGCCCTCGGTACGCCGACGCAGCGCGATGCAGAATGGCACATCCGCCTCCTTCACCGCAGCGGCAATCCGTTTTGCAGAAGCGTTGTCCGCCGCTAAAACCTTCTCGGTAAAGATCGCCTTTTTCGCCTTTGCCGCCGCAATCATGTATTTCTCGTGATCGGTCGTCGCCGAGGTAATCATCACCGCATCAATCTCGCTGTCGGAAAGAATCTCATTCAGCGTTTTCACATATGGGATTGAAAGCTTCTTTGCCCACGCTTCCCCGCTTTCTTCGTCCTCGTTCCAAAACGCCTTGACTGTGACATATGGGATTGCCAAGAATCCCCTAGTATACTCTTCGGAATGGACATGCCAGTTGCTGATAATGCCAATCTTCATATTATTCCCCTTTCAGATAAAGCGTATTGTAGATTGTGTCAAACAGCACACTTCCCGCATCCGCGTCATGTACCCAATAGAACACGCCGCCCATACCGTGCTCTAAAGCGTATTCGCATTTGAGCCGCACCGACTGCGGATCGTCATAGGAAATGAACGTTTCGCCATTGTACAGATACGGCGCTTTTGCATCGTTGTCCCAGTACTTGATGTATCCCATCTGCCGTTCGTATTTCAGCATGATCTCGGTATAGCTCGGGCCGAACATATTCTTGTACGGCGTCTTCTGGTACAGGCCGTGGTTGACATCCGGCACCTTATCCCAACGGTGCGAGTAGAATGCGGCGCCAATCAATATTTTTTCAATCGGAACGCCCGCTTCCACCATAATCTTAATGTTATGATCGGCGCTTTGCACGCGCGGGCAGCCCGGCGCGGTCGGTTCATACAGATGGGTGTGATGTCCTGCGATCACAGAATCGGTGTTGGAATCGTAGGTCATTAGGTTGATAAAATCAAGATACTTATGGCTCTCGCCGATCTCAGTGCGGTTTAAGTACCATTCTCCCGCGCCCGCAGCGGTCGTCAGCCAATACTTTCTCCCGGTCTGCGCGCTCAGCGCGTCAAGCTTTTTTCTGTAATCAGCAAACAGCGCGGTATGCTGATACTTCTCCTCGATGACACCGGTGTCGCCCGGGAACTCCCAGTCGCAGTCAATGCCATCGAGATTGTACCGCTTGACAATCTCCAGCGTCGATTCCGTCAGACGGTTCAGTCCCTCCGGCGTTCTGGTTGCCTCGCCATGTCCGCGATCACCGCCGCCTCCGGTTGAAACAAGGATTGCAAGCTTTGGATTTGCTCTGCGGATCCTGCCCAATTCATTTTGCTGCCGCTCGTCCAAGCTCATCACCGTAACGCCGTCTTTCATCGGTGCAAACGCCAAATTCAGGTGGGTCAGCTTCCTCGCCTGCGTGTCGGTAACGCCGGTGATAGAGCGCAGCGTCACATAACCGGCAAAATATCGCTTTTGTTCCATCTTCTCTTTCTGCCCGAATGGAAATCTTTTCGGACTTTCCCCTTTCTGCCGGGTCGATCCCGGAATCTACCTTTATTATAGCAAAAACAAAAGAGAATACCATACTTCCTTCCAAAAAAAATGATTATTTTTTCGGAATATCCGTTTTCTCCCGCACAAAGACAAATCGATCCTTCTCCGAAGCTTCCTCGCAAAAGCGATATCCCATACGGTCAAACCCTGTAAGCTGGTCGGCCTGCTGCGCATCGATCTCCGCTAAATACCGCACCATCTCACCGCGCGCGATCTTAACATAAACGCCCTTTTCAATCAGTCTCCCGTCCTCCCGCTCGGCAAAGACACAATCGACCAGCCGGATTTTTCCGTCCGAAAACCGGGTCACACATTTTGCGTACTCCTCTGAAGCGAGGTTAACCAAAACGCTATCCTCCTTGACAAGCTCCCGATAAATACGGTCTCCCCAAAAAGCATACAGGTTTTTGGCAAACGGCGCGTTCAGCCTCGCCTGCATCTCCAGCCGATAGGAAACGACCCCATCAAACGGTTTCAACACGCCGTAAAACCCGGATAAAATGCGCAGATGCCGCTGGATATAGGAAAAATGCGCCGTTTCAAACACCTGCGGCGCCATGTACTGATATTGGATGCCATCGTAGGCAAAGATCGCCGGAGAAAGATTCCGCGTCAACTCCATCCGCTGATACCGCGCATAGTTTTCCGCAGCGAGCTTTTCATTGCAGCAGAGCAGCTTCTTCAGTTCCGCAAAGCTTAACGCCCTACAGTATTCCCTAAGGATCTCCGCTTGATCCAGAAAAACCGGCATGGTGCGCGGCAGAATGAAATCCGCGTCCTCCCGCATCTTCTTTGCGGGAGAAATAAAAATCAACATCCGTATGCCGCCTTATGATAAGCTTCCCCAGTCTGAATATCCTTCCAATACGCCGTCTTATCCTCCAAAATGATGCAGCTATGCGCGGAACCATCCTTTGGTATCGCAACCGAGCCGGGATTCCAAACACAGTAATTCTCATGCTCCTCACATTTTGGAATGTGCGTATGCCCGTAAGCGAGGATGCTCCCTTTTTGCAGCGGCGGCAGGTTTTCCGCATTATAACGGTGCCCATGGGTAAGGAAAAATAACCGGTTATCAACATGTAAAAGCGCATAATCCGCTAAGATCGGAAAAGAAAGCACCATCTGATCCACCTCGGTATCACAATTGCCGCGCACGCACAAAAGCTCATCCTTGAGCGGATTCAAAAGCGCGATCACCTCTTTCGGCGCGTATCCCTGCGGAAGATCGTTGCGCGGACCATGGTACAAAATATCGCCTAATAGGATAAGCCTGTCCGCTTTTTCCTTTCTGTATAATGCAAGCAGCGCTTTGCACCAGTCAGCCGAGCCGTGAATATCTGAAGCTATCATCCATTTCATCAAGCAAACCCCTCTTCAACCTAGTTCCTCTCCATTGTAGCATAATCGGCGCAAAAAAACAAGTGCAAGCCAAAGCTCCGGCTTGCAAATGTATTGCACGCATGTTATAATAAAACCGATATTACTGACGAAAGGAAATACCAATGAACCAAGCTTTTTACCATACGCTGTTAGATCAGCTAAATGCGCTGATTGCCAATTGCCGTTATGTAACAGCAAACTGCGCAAATACGGCAGCTTTTATATTCCATACGCTGCCGCAGCTCAATTGGGCCGGCTTTTATTTTCCGGTCGGCGAAACGTTGGTCTTAGGGCCGTTCTGCGGCAAACCCGCCTGTATCCAGATCCCGTTTGGGAAAGGGGTCTGCGGTACGGCGGCAGTGCAAAGGACTGTTATGGTCGTTCCGGATGTCCACACCTTCTCTGGGCATATCGCCTGTGACAGCGCTTCCGCCTCCGAGATCGTTGTTCCGCTGCTCCAACATGATCGTCTGCTCGCCATTCTTGATATCGACAGCCCGGACAAGAACCGGTTCACCGAAGCGGATAAAATCTTTTTGGAACAAGCTGCCGCCATTCTGATTGACGCCTGCAATTGGGAAAACTACCGTATGACATAGCCAAAGCTGCCATTTTCCGGATCGGCAAATAACGGAATCCTCGGCGGCGCGAAGCTGAAAAATGCGAATGTCCCCAAAAGTAGGAGCAGCGCCATCGCCGCCCCGATCTTCCACACAGGGCGATTCCATCGTTCCCGGTCAAAAAGGCGTACCGCAACCGCCTGAGATACCCCGCATCCAAGCAAAAACGAAAGGATATCCATCCAAAAAATATCCCGTCCCAAAATGCCGGAATAGGTGTAATAAAATACAACGATCAAAGCCATCCCGCATATTATCCCAACTGTCTGCGCCGATATAAACCCTGCCGGCGGCTTTTTCCATCCTGCGGCGGCAAATACCAAAAGTACCGTCAATACGCCCGGCAGTAAGATCAGCTTTAAATGCTCCCAAATGCTTTCGTTCACCGGGAAAAACGGCGCTGCAAACACACTCTCTCCGGTCAGCTCAAATACAAAATGAAAAAATGTTCCGGCAAGGATCATAAAGGCGGTACTGCCAAGCCAAAATCCCCACCGGAACATCCGATTCTCACGCAAGCGACTCACCTCCGTTTTCATTCTATGGAGGCAAGCCGCTTTTATTCATTTATTGAAAAAATCCGGAAAAGACGTCCGCCGCAGCATCCTCGTCTTCCTGCTTTGCTGGATCGTCTGGAACGGTCGGCATACCGACATTGAAAAAGCTGCCAAACACATCATTCACCGGTTCCTCTGCCTGTGGTTCTTCAATAGGCTGCTCGATAATCGGTTCTGCAGCCGGTTCTGCGCCAACATGGAAAAAGCTGCCAAACACATCATCCGCCGGTTCTTCCGCCTTCGGTTCCTCAATAGGCTGTTCAATAATCGGCTCAGCA
>CAZPLR010000020.1:0-32236 GCA_964587555.1 uncultured Oscillospiraceae bacterium | reverse complement strand
GCCGTTTGCGCTAAAAAAGTTGCTGAATTATCGGAAAATGCAACCTAAGGAGGGGTGCGCTTAAATGGCAAAAAATGACTATTTTGTAGTCGTATGCCGTATTCCTGCATACCTTTACGCGTGCCTTAAATCAGATGCTGAGCCGCAGGAAGAAGAAATCATCCCGGGGTTATAACGCGGCAAAATGAAGCGTCTTGCATATAGAGCAAGACGTTTTGTTTTGTGAAAAAAACAATAGCTGGCGAGAAAGCAGGACTGTGAAAACAGTCCTTTTTCTGTATAAAAAATTCTGCGAAAGGAGGACAGGAAGAAAAGGGAGGAGGAAGCAGAAAAGCAGGGTAACGGCTGTTGTGGCAAATATTTGTCTATTGTGTGCCTGTTATGACCCTGATTTTGGCAATTCTTCGTCAAATTAACGAATGTGAAAAACCCGCCAAAATGCGGGTTTTGGGCTTGATTTTTTTGGGGGTGAAGGGATAGAAAAATTATTGATTATAATAACAGAGATTCCCAGCGGAAGAAGCGTCCGCAGCGCGAGGGCGGGAAATGTTTTGCCCAAAAAGCAAAAAGCGGAAACTACGCGCTGCAGTTTCCGCTTAAGACGGTTTCTTTTATTATACCGGGTGAACCTGCGCAGCCTTATCTGCGTGCGCCAGATCAACGCCGTGCTTCTTTGCATTGCGCTCTTCGAAGAACTTCGGCGCAACCTTCGGGAACTGGGCGTAGGTAAGGACGTCTTCATCCTGTTCAACCCATTGCGCGCACTCTTTTCTGAGCTGCTCCAATTCCGGTGCGATCAGATCCGCAGGACGGCATTCGATCGGTTCTTCATCGCCGATGATCTTTTTGCGGAATTCCGGATCGATTGCAATCGGGGTCTTGCCGTACTGCCCCTTGACCATATCCTTAAATTCCTTTGTGACCTTTTTATAACGCTCACCGTAGAGTACGTTCATAACCGCCTGAGAACCGACGATCTGGGAGGACGGGGTGACAAGCGGCGGCATACCGGCGTCTTTTCTGACACGCGGCACCTCGTCGAGAACCTCGTCGAGCTTGTCCTCTTTGCCCATCTGCTTTAGTTGGGAGAGGAGGTTGGAAAGCATGCCGCCCGGAACCTGCGCAAGCAGCGCCTTCGGATCGGCGGCAAGCATTTTCTGATCGATTAAGCCGCTGTCGATATATTTTTTGCGCAGTTCCATGAAATACGGTCTGATCTCGGACAGCGCCTTTAGGTCAAGACCGGTGTCATATTCGGTGCCTTGAAGCGCCGCTACCATCGATTCGGTCGGCGCGTGGGAGGTGCCGAGCGCAAGCGGGCTTAACGCAGTGTCGATCGCGTCGGCGCCAGCCTCAATGCCCTTTAATAAGCACATGGAGGCAAGACCGGAGGTGTAATGGGTGTGCAGCTGAACCGGGATTTTAACGTTTTCTTTAATCGCCTTGACCAGCTCGTAAGTGCGGTAAGGGGTCAGCAGCGCCGCCATGTCCTTAATGCAGATAGAATCTGCACCCGCTTCCTCAATCCGCTTGGCGTAGTCGACGTAGTATTCGGTCGTGAAGGTTTCGCCGGTGGTGTAGGAGATCGCGACCTGTGTGTGCAAACCCTTTTCCAGCTTTGCAGCGTCGATAGCGGTCTGGAGGTTGCGGATGTCGTTCAGCGCGTCGAAAATGCGGATCACGTCAATCCCGTTGGCGGCGGATTTTTGTACGAAGTATTTTAATACGTCGTCAGCGTACGGACGGTAACCCAACATATTCTGACCGCGGAACAGCATCTGCAGCTTGGTATGCGGCATCTTCTCCCTTAATATGCGGAGCCTTTCCCACGGGTCTTCATGCAGGAAGCGGATGCAGGCGTCAAAGGTTGCGCCGCCCCAGCATTCCACCGAGTAAAACCCGATCTGATCAAGTGCTTCCAGCGCCGGGAGCATGTCGGAAAGCGGCATACGGGTCGCAAGCAGCGACTGATGGGCGTCACGAAGCACAGTTTCGGTAACTTTAACCTGAGCCATGAATTTATTACCTCGCAATCATTGTATCTTTCAAGTATTCCATTAAATGAGAAGCGGCGCGATCAAGCGAGCGTCAGCAAAACTGCGTCGGTCTGGAAATTCTCGCCCTTCTTGACCGAAACGGCGGTGACCTTACCTGCCTTCGGCGCCATAATCTCGTTTTCCATCTTCATTGCTTCAAATACAAGCAGCAGCTGACCTTCGGAAACGGTATCGCCAACGGCAACCTTTACGTCTAAAACGGTGCCGGGCATCGGCGCTTTAACCGGTTCGCCGGCGCCAGCCGGCGCGGCAGCGGGTGCAGGAGCAGGTGCAGCGGCAGCAGGCGCAGTCGGTGCAGGAGCAGGAGCCGCGGCAGGCATAGGAGCGGCGTTTGCGTCTAATTCTTCTACGGCAACATCGTAAGCTTTGCCGTTGACAGTAATCTGAAATCTTTTCATTTTAATATCCTCCAGGTATTTTTATGTTTTACAAATAGAATATTTTCAGAAACGGCGTGTAAGGGGATTACAGCGTGGTGTGCTTTTTCGGCAGCTTGGAAACGCGCTTGCCGGAAAGCATATCTAATGCGGTGATGATCTGCGCGCGGGTATCGTCCGGCGCGATCACGTTCGTGATAAATCCGTCCTCTGCGGCGGCAAACGCGCTGGCAGCGGTATCCTTGTACTCTTCCGCTAAAGCTTTGCGGCAGGCGATGGCGTCGTCGCAGCCTTCCATGCGGCTGGTCATTGAAAATTCAACGGCGGTTTCAACCGGCAGGGCGGAAATTACCGCGTCCGGCCAAGCGAAGGTGACATCGGCGTTTGCGTTTGTCCCCGCCAAAGCGATATACGCCGCGCCGATAGCGTTTCCGGTGATGACATTGATCTTCGCGCAGGTCGCTTCCGCATAGGCGTTCGCCAAAGCGGCGCCTGCTTTGATAAGCTGCGGGCAGGCGGCGCGTTTAAAGCCGTCGGTGTCGATCAGCGAAATGACCGGAATGCCGAAAGCGTCACAGACCTTAATGAAATGAGAAATTTTTTCACAAGCGACATAGTTTAGAGCGTCTTCCGTCTTATTCGTCGCGACAAAGCCGGCGCAGGAGCCTGCGACGGTGCCGAATGCGGTGACAGCGGCAGGACCGTATTCCTTCGATATCTCAATGACCGAATCCGCGTCTGCGACCGAGGCGATCAGCGCCTTTGCGTCGGCGGCGTCAGCAGCCGCAGCCGGTTCGCTGTACTCGTAAAGCGGCGCTGCGGAGAGGTTGTTAAGCGGCAGGACAGAAAGCAACTTTCTGGTTTCCTGCAAGGCTTCCGCCTCATCCTCAGTCAGGATGTGTACCAAACCATTTTTCGCGGCGTAAGCGGCGCTGCCCTGTTTGCAGCCGTCGCAGGAGCAGGTTTCTTCGGTCGGAGCGGTTAAGAAAATCTCGCCCTCTTTGTCGGCGACTACAAAATCCGCGCTGGCGGCAAGCAAAGCGGACGCACCGCCGCAGCTGCCCAGAACAACCGCGATCTGCGGCACAACGCCGGATAGATTGTTTGCAGCCTGTAGGATCTGACCGTAAGCGGCAAGCATTGCGCCGCCTTCGCTGACCTTCGCGCCCTTGGAGTCGTATACAGCGACGACCGGACAGCCGTTTTTCAAAGCGAGGTCGTAGATTTTGCGGATTTTGTTTGCGTGAGCGACGCTTACCGCGCCGCAGTCCGACGTAACATCCTGCGCGTAAGCATATACCGTGCTGCCTTCGACACAGCCGTAGCCTGCGATAACGCCAGATAACTGCTTCCCGGTTTTCACGAAGGTGTCGATCTCAACAAAAGTATCCGGGTCGAATAAAGCGGTCAGTCTGTCTCTCGCAGGAGAAGCGGCGGCAGCTCTCTGTTTCATCTCAGCAAGTTTTTCCATCTTGCTATTCATCTTTTCTATTCCTCCATTTCCTGCGCGAGAACGCCGTAAGCGATGTTTTCGCGCGCTGATTCTAAGGGTTGACCTTTTTTTACTTTGAGCGGTCGAAAAAATACGCTCAAAAATCGGACAGGTCTATACATCATTTATTATAGCACAACTCGTGTGAAAAGTACAAGCCGTAAATGTTAAAAAAATCCGTCGGCGCCAAGATTATATTTTAGAAATATCATAGAACGGCGGCGGAAACGCAAAGGCCGCTCCGATCCGCAGAAAGCGCGATATGACCGCAATATTTTTCTTTGCGCAAAAAAAGTTTTCCCGATTCCGCCGTTTTAAGCTTGACAGCGCGAGCTTGACGTTATATAATAAGAATAATTGAACAATCAGAGGGCGAGGAAAAGAAGAAATAAGCAAAATGCCAGACAGAGAGGAAGCCGTTTGCTGGAAGGTTTCTGCGGCGGAAGGCTTATAAGCCGTCTTGGAGCCTTTCGGCGAAACAAGCTGAACGTTACCTTTGCGTTACGAAGGGAATGAGGTTCGCCTTTTTGCGGGCGGATAAATCTGGGTGGTACCACGAAGGCTTTCGTCCCAGCGGCATTTTTAGCGCGCTGCGGGGAAGGCTTTTTTTACTGGAAAGAATAGACCCAAAAAACAAGGAGAGAAAAATCAATGGAATGGATGGGACTGAACGAGCTGCGCGAGGTGTATCTCAAATTTTTTGAAAGCAAGGGGCATTTGCGCCACAAAAGCTTCCCGCTTGTACCGCAGAACGACAACAGCTTACTGCTGATTAACGCGGGTATGGCGCCGCTGAAGCCGTATTTTACCGGGCAGGAGGTACCGCCGCGGGTCAGGATGACCACCTGCCAGAAGTGCATCCGCACCGGCGATATTGAAAACGTGGGCGTCACTGCGCGTCACGGCACCTTCTTTGAAATGCTCGGCAACTTCTCGTTCGGCGATTACTTTAAGGAAGACGCGACCGCGTGGGCGTGGGAATTTGTCACCAAGGTGTTAAAAATTCCGGAGGACCGGCTTTACGTCACGGTCTATGAGGACGACCATGAGGCGGCGGAAATCTGGGAGAAAAAGGTCGGTGTGAAAAAAGATCACATCTACTACATGGGTAAGGAGGACAACTTCTGGGAAGCCGGCATCGACGGTCCATGCGGTCCCTGCTCGGAGATTTATTACGACCGCGGCGAAGCGTTCGGCTGCGGCAAGCCGACCTGCGGCATCGGCTGCGACTGCGATCGGTATATGGAGTTTTGGAATCTGGTATTCACCCAGTTCGAGCGTCACGAGGACGGCACCTACACGCCGCTTAAGCAGAGAAATATCGATACCGGCATGGGTTTAGAGCGCATTGCCGCTTTGATGCAGGGGGTCGATTCGATCTTCGACGTGGATACGATCAAGGCGATCCGCGACAAGGTCTGCGAGATCGCGGGGGTGGAGTACGGCGCGGATGCCAAGAAGGACATCTCGATTCGCGTTATCACCGACCATATCCGCTCCGTCACCTTTATGGCGTCCGACGGCGTTTTGCCGTCCAACGAGGGACGCGGCTATGTGATGCGCCGCCTGCTGCGCCGCGCAGTGCGCCATGCGAAGCTTTTGGGCATCGACGGTCTGTTCCTGAAGGATTTGGTTGCCGTCGTAGTGGAAAATTCCAAGGGCGAGTATAACGAATTAGATGAGAAGTATGAGTATATCTCCAAGCTTTTGACCAACGAGGAGAAAAACTTCCACGAAACGATCGACCGCGGCATGAACCTGTTAAACGAGTATGTGGAGAAGATGGAACAGGAAGGAAAGACCGTCTTGGACGGCGAGGCCTGCTTTTTCTTATCCGATACCTATGGTTTCCCGATCGATCTGACCCGCGAACTGCTGGAGGAAAGAGGCTTTACCTGTGATGAGGACGGCTTTTTAGCCTGCATGGAGCGGCAGAAGGAAACTGCGCGCGCGGCGCGCGGCGGAAGCAAATATATGGGCGCGGATGAAACGGTGTTTCACCGCATCAGCAAGGAATATCATACGGCGTTTGTAGGCTATACCGAGCGGGAGTGCGACGCTACGCTGGATTATCTTACCACAGAGGAGGATTTGATCGACAGCGCCTTCTGCGGCGAGGAGATTTATATTGTCGCGCCGGAAACCTGCTTTTACGCCGAAAGCGGCGGTCAGGTAGGCGATACCGGCAGCATTGTTACCGCGACCGGAAAATGCAGGGTTCTCGATACGATCAAGGCGGTCGCCGGAAAGATCGCGCATAAAGTGAGGGTAGTGGAAGGCAGCGTGCAGAAAGGGCAGCAGGCGCATTTTGCGGTCTGCGCAGAATCCCGTGATGCGGTCATGCGCAACCACTCCTGCGCGCATTTATTGCAAGCGGCGCTGCGCAAGGTACTTGGCGAGCATGTGCATCAAGCGGGACAGCTTGTCACGCCGGATCGTCTGCGTTTTGACTTTTCGCATTTCTCCGCGATGAGTGCGGAGGAGCTAAAGCAGGTTGAGCAGCTTGTCAACGAATGGATTTTATCCGGTATTGCGGTCGAGGTGCGCGAGATGCCGATTGCCGAGGCGCAAAAGCTCGGCGCGATGGCGCTGTTCGGCGAGAAATACGGCGAGATCGTCCGGGTCGTTTCGATGGGCGATAAATCGGTTGAATTCTGCGGAGGCACCCATGTTTCTAACACGGCGAGCATCGGTTTGTTTAAGATCGTGTCCGAATCCTCGGTGGCTGCGGGCGTGCGCCGTATCGAGGCAGTGACCGGCTTGGGCGTGCTTGCGCTGCTCGACGAGGCGAACGCTGTGATCGAAAAGGCGAGCGCGAACCTGAAGCTTTCAAACGTTTCCGATCTGGTTGCCAGAAGCGCCTCGGTGATGGCGGAGATCAGGGAGAAAAACGCGCAGATCGCATCGCTGACAGAGCGCCTGAGCGCTGGAAAGCTTGACGATCTGGTAAAAAATATCAAAGAGGTAAACGGCGTGCGTTATATCACCGGCGTGATGGAAAACGCGAAGCCGGATGCAATGCGTCAGTTCGGCGATAAGGTCAAGGCGGAATATGAGAACATCGTCTGCTTGATCGGCGGCACAAACGAGGGCAAAACAAACCTTCTGTGCGTCTGCTCAAAGGATCTGCTGAAGAAGGGCATACACGCGGGCAAGCTTGTTTCCAAGGCGGCTGCGGTTGCGGGAGGCAAAGGCGGCGGGCGTCCGGATTCTGCAATGGCGGGCGTTCCGGATGCTTCCAAGCTTTCGGATGCGTTGGCTGCGTTCCCGGATATTTTGGCGCAGATGCTGGGTTAAATCTGATAGGAACAGGAGATGTAAAGAAGATGAGCGATTGTCTTTTCTGTAAAATCATCGCGGGAGAGATCCCGTCGAAAAAGGCATATGAGGACGAGGATGTGTTGGCGTTTTACGACATTGCGCCGATGGCGCCGACGCATGTTTTAGTCATCCCAAAGCGGCACATAGAAAGCGCTGCCGTCATCACCCCGGAGAACAGCGCGGTAATTGCGCATATCTTTGAGGTGATCGCAAAGCTTGCGAAGGAATTAAAGCTGGATAACGGGTTTAGAATTGTTTCCAATTGCGGCAAGGACGGCTGCCAGTCGGTCAAGCACCTGCATTTCCATCTGCTTGGCGGCAAGCAGCTTTCTGAGCGCATGGATTAAGCGGAAATAACGCGGCGGACGAAAGGAAGGCTTTTTGTCCGGGAAGAGAGGCGGGGATATTGTGAAGAATCGTGCCGGTCTGCTCCTTGGGTGTACAGCGCTTGCGGCTGCTGGGCTTTGCGCGTTCCTGCGTCATGAAATTGCTTTGATGTCTTTGGCGGCAGGCGCAACGCTTGCCGCCATCTTTCTTTTTCTGCGGCTGAAAAGGCACCGGCTGATTACGGCGCTTTGCCTTGCTGTAATCCTTTGCTGCACTGCGCGCGCAGGCAGCGTTTATGCCGGCGCTTACAAAGAGGCGGTTTCCTATTGCGGCGGACTGCGGCAAGCGACTGCCTATGCGGTCGAGCCGATGTCCGATTCCGCCGACGGAAAAGCGCGATGGGTGATGCGCGTTACCTCGGTGAACGGTCAAACGCTGCGGCATCCGGCGCTGGCGGCGGTGACGGTCGAGTTAAACAGCTATACCCTGCATTGCGGAGATACGCTGCTGTTTGATACGGAGTTTACGCAGTACGGCGGCTATTCTGCAAAGAACCCGATCTTTTCCCAACTGAGCGGCGGAATATATCTAAAGGCGAAGATCGATGGCGAATCAAGACCGCAGGCGCTTGCCGCCGCAAAGACGGATCTCACCCTATTTATGGCGCGAAATAAGCAGAAGCTTTGCGCGCTGGCAGAGGAGCTTTTCCCGGACGGATTGTCACAGCTCTTTGTAGGAATGCTTTACGGCGAACGCGGGGATATGTCGCAGGAGATGAGCATGGATTTTCGCTACAGCGGCATGGCGCATCTGCTTGCCGTTTCAGGCATACATATCCATACGATTGCACTGGTGATCGCGAGGCTTGCCGATCTGCTGCTGTTTTTCACAAAGAAGCGGAAGACTGTTTCCCGTTATATCACGCTGATCGCGGTTTGGGGCTTCATCCTGCTGATCGGATGTCCGGTTTCCGCGCTGCGCAGCGGCGTGATGCTCACCGGTTCTATTTTGGCGGCGTGTTTGCACCGTAGGGCGGACAGCTTGAATTCGCTTGGGTTTTCGGTCGCGGCTATTCTGCTGATCGATCCGTTTGCGGTTTGCAGTTTTGGCTTTTGGATGTCGGTTTTGGCGTCCTTTGGCATCTGCGTTGGAAACGCGACGGTGAAAAGGCGGCTTTCCGACGCCGCACAGCAACGGCTTGAACTGCGCAAAAGAAAGCTTGCGCTGAAGGTTAAAGCCCGGATTGCGCTGCATCCGGAGCAAAGGGACAAGATACTCATCCAGCAGCTAAAACAAAAGAAGAAGAGCGCTATGTGGTTTCGCATCAGGAAAAAGCTGTTGGATGGGAGCGTTTCCTCGATCTTTTCCACCGTAGGGCTTTTGCCGGTTTATCTCTTCTTTTTCGGGTATCTGCCGCTTTGCTCACTTGTGCTGACGCCGCTGCTTTCCCCGTTGTTTACGGCGATTATGCTGCTTGGCGTGCTTTTTACGGCATTCGGCTTGTGCGGATTTCATACCGGAGCTGCGGTATGCGCGCGGATTTTAGCGCCGCTCTTGCAGTTTTTGAAGGCGGCTGTCGGTTTTGCGGGAAAGCTATCGTTTGCGGTTTTGCCGCTGCGGATGGAATTTGCAGTTGTGTTCTGCGTGTTCTGGGCAGTCTGTCTGCTCCTTATGCATCCAAAAATCAGGAAACGGCTGTTTTTGCGCGAAGGCTTGCGCAGGAGATCGTGGGCTGTCGAATTATTTTTGGGGATATTTTTCGTTTTGGGGTTGCTTTTTACGCAGTATTACCAGTATAATATAACTGAGGTTGCCGCAGTCGGCGGGTATGAGAGCAAGGATGTGGTGCTGACCGCTCAAAATCGTGCGGTTATTTTTGTCTGTTATGATTCTGATGATTTCGGAAGCAACGAGACGGCGGTTTACGAGTACCTAAAACGGCGGGGTGTAACCAGCGTAGAGGCGGTCTTTCTGCTGATGCCGACCGATGGGATCCCGCAGGGCGTTTCCTATCTGCGCCGCTCCATGCAGGTGGATACGATATACCGCAACACCTACGGCATACCGGAGGGCTATGAGATGAAGGCGGTGCAAAGCGGGGATACGCTGCTTCTTGGACGAATTGTGGCGACCTTTGCCTACAGCGGCGAGGGCTTAAACGTATCGATGCAGATAAGCGGGCACAGGATTGCAATTGTGCAGGATGTTTCGCTTTCAGAGCGGAGAGGCTTTTCGCCGGATGGCTGCGACGCGCTGTTTTTGTATGATCCGGTCGGAGGATCGTATGGAGAGGAGATTGCGGTATCCGCAGTGATCCCGTTGGGCGAGGAGGTGCGTCTGCCGTATGCGGTCGCGAGCGGCAGAACGGTTTTGTTTTCGGAGGAAGAAGTGGTGATCACCATCGACCGAGATGGCGGAATCAGCCTGCCATGAGATAAAAGCCGTGTAAAGGAGGGTCTGGATGCCGATTATAGAAGATACCCAGTTAGGGAAGGATATCCGCAGCGGAAGGATGGAAAGCTGTTATTTTTTATACGGAAAAGAGCGGCTTGCGATGGATAAAGCGGTTTCGGCGATCCTGCGCAGGGTCACTGGCGCAAAGGAGGAATCGCTGAGCGTTACTAGGCTGGACGAAAAAAATGCAGTCGGCGAGATCAGCGACGCGGTGACGGCAGTATCCTTTTTGACCGGCGCAAAATGCACGGTTGTGCGCGATTTTCCGCTTGCGCAGCGGGATGAAAGGGAGGTTGCGCTGCTTTTGGAAACCGTTGCGTCCGCCGTGCCGGAATCGGTGCTGATCTTTTATTATCCGGAGCATCAGCCGGAGGTAAACGCAGCGAAGGTCAAGCAGATCATCGCCGCGTTTGCCAAGCGCGGCAGCGTGGTGAGGTTTGACCGGAAGGACGAGCTTTCCCAGCGCCGGCAGGTGCAGGAGCTGTGCAGGAAGAACGGCGTAACAATCGAGGCGCCCTATGCGGACGAGCTGGTCGCGCGGTTTGGCGCGGACGGCTATCAGATGAAAAACGAGGTCGAAAAGCTGATAGCCTATGCGCTTTCCAAAGCGGAGGAAGGTGCGGTTATCACGGCGGCGGATATCGATCTGCTTTGCGCCGATACGGTGGAGAATACGGTGTTCGATCTGACCGGAGCGATATCCAGCGGCAATTCCCGCCGGGTGTTCGGGCTGCTTGAACGGCTTTTTGTCCAGCGGATCGAGCCGCTTTCGATTACCGGCGCGTTAAACGTCAGCTTAACCGACCTGTATCGGGCGAGACTTGCGTTGGACGCCGGCGTTTCCGCCAAACAGATGGCGACCGATTTTTCCTATCCGCCAAAGCGGGAATTTGTCGTCGCCCGAAGCCTTGCCAGAGCCGAGCGGTATTCTGCGAAGCAATTGCGCCAGTGCTTTGCGATCCTGTTTGAAACGAACGGACTTTTGATGAGTTCGAAGGCGGACGGCAGGCTTTTGATCGAGCGGATGATCGGTCGGATGCTGCTGGTGATGTCCGGCGTGAGGAGGTAAGGAGCGGTCATGGAGAAGATATATCTGCGCCAGCCGGTGATTGTCGAAGGACGGTACGACAAGATCAAGCTGCAAAGCCTGATCGGCAGCTTGATTATCCCAACCGACGGCTTTCGCATCTTTAAGGATCGGGAAAAGCAAGCGATGGTTCGCACGCTCGGCGAGCAATACGGGCTTGTGATCCTGACCGATTCGGACAGAGCGGGGCTGGTTATCCGCAGTCACCTGAAATCCATCGCCGGGAAAAGCAAGATCGTTCAGCTTTACATCCCGCAGATTATCGGCAAGGAGGCGCGCAAAAAAACGCCGGGCAAGGAGCATCTGCTCGGCGTAGAGGGAATGGAGCTTTCGCTTCTGCGCAGGCTGTTTGCCGAAAACGGCTTGCTTGAGGATGCAAAGGCAAGGGAGTCCGCATCCGATCCGATCACCAAGCAGGATTTCTATGCCGACGGCTTCAGCGGCGGGGAAAACAGCGCAAAAAAAAGAGGGGAGTTGATCAAAAGGCTGAGGCTGCCGTCCTATCTGAGCGCAAACGCGCTTTTGGAGGTTTGCAGCCGGATGCTGACAAAGGAAGAATACCGCGCGCTTGTGCGGAAAATAAACGAAGAAAATGAAGAAAACGATAGAGAATGAAGAAAGGAATCTTTTTCAATGGTTTTTTCCAGCTTGACCTTTATATTTGTATTCCTGGCGTTGACACTGGGACTTTATTACTTAGTGCCAAAGCGATATAAAAATGCGATCCTGTTTGTGTCTGGTATCGTGTTTTACGCATGGGGCGAGCCGATCTACGTCTGGGTTATGGTGCTTTCTACGATGATCGATTATACTGCGGGCCGATTCATGCACAAATATGACGATAAGGATAACATCAGGAAGCTTTGCCTGATTGTTTCACTGGTGATGAACCTGGGGCTTCTGGGCGTGTTTAAGTACAGCTCCTTTATTGTGGAGAACATAAACACGATTTTCCATCTGACCCTGACCGACCCGCAGCTCCCGCTGCCGATCGGCATCTCGTTTTTCACATTCCAAAGCATGTCTTACACAATCGACCTATACCGGCGCAATATCAAGGTGCAGAAGAATCTGTTAACCTTTACGACCTATGTAACGCTATTCCCGCAGATTGTCGCGGGACCGATTGTACGCTACAGCGACGTGGAGAACGAGTTGGAGCACCGCGATATTGGCGTAAGCTCCGCCGCCGCCGGCATTGGGATTTTTGTCAAGGGGCTTGCCAAAAAGGTTATACTTGCAAACGGTATCGGCGCGGTCTGGACTGCTGTGAAAGCGATGGACTACAGTCAGATTTCGGTGGCGACCGCATGGATTGGGATTTTAGCGTTCACCTTCCAGATTTACTACGACTTTTCCGGCTATTCGGATATGGCAAAGGGGCTGGGACGCATGCTCGGTTTCCATTTTCCGGATAACTTTAAGCATCCATATACCGCTCGCAGCGTGTCGGATTTCTGGCGGCGGTGGCATATCACCATGGGCTCGTGGTTTAAAAACTATGTCTATATTCCGCTGGGCGGCAGCCGCTGCGCATCGTGGAAGAAATACCGCAATCTGTTCATTGTCTGGATGCTGACCGGGCTTTGGCACGGCGCAAGCTGGAACTTTGTGCTGTGGGGGCTTTATTTCGGACTGATCCTCATTTTGGAGCGGCTGTTTTTGCAGAAGCTTTTGGATAAGCTTCCGCGCTTTTTCCAAACGCTTTATACCTTCCTGCTGGTCGTATTCGGCTGGGTGCTGTTTGAGATGAACAGCATTTCGTCGATTGGGGGTTATTTTGCCGCGATGTTTGGTTTTGGCGCGTCCGGCTTTATCGACTCCTACGCGAAGTTTACGCTGCTCAACAACGCTGTGATGTTCCTGCTCTGCGCGATCGGCTCCACCACCTTGGTGGACCGGATCACAGTGCGCGCCTCTAAGAAATATCACAAGGCGACGGCGGTTGTACTGCCGTTTTTGCAGACTGGGACGCTGCTTGTCTGCATCGCCTTTTTGGTCAACGCGTCCTACAATCCGTTTTTGTACTTTAATTTCTGAGGGAAGGAGCGTTTGTGATGAAAGAGAGTAAGATAAAGAAAAACGTGCCGCTGGGAAAGCGCGCAACCGCGATTCTGTTTGGCGGCGTGATCTTGGTATTGATCCTGCTCACCATTTTCCTGCCGAAGGAGGAAATGTCCGAGGAGGAGAATAAGCAGCTTGCAGCCTTCCCGCAGATTTCGGTTAAGCGGATCTTGAACGGCAGCTTTATGTCGGATTTTGATACCTACCTTTCGGATCATTTTGCATTCCGCACCGGCTGGATCCGCGCGAATACAAACATCCAAAAGGCGATGGGCAGGGTCGAGATCAACGACGTGTTCATCACCAAGGATCGGATGCTGGAGGACATCGGCCAGCCGAATGAGAAGTACGTCGCCGACGCGGTCGACGCGATCAATTCCTATGCGGCAGATTATGGTGGGAATATGCACATTTCGATGATGCTTATCCCGACCGCAGCGGAGATATACCGCAGCAGTCTGCCGGAGAGCGCGCCGCTTTTGGATCAGGCGGCGTTCATTCAGGACGTTTACGGCAGGCTGGAGAACGTAGGAACGGTGGATGTTTTCACCTCGCTTAACGCCGCGCAGGACGCCTATATTTATTACCGCACCGACCATCATTGGACCAGCTACGGCGCGTATATCGGCTATACGGCGCTTTCCAAGGAGCTGGGGTATAATGCGATCGGCTACGATCTGTTTAATATTGAGCATGCGTCGGATTCCTTCTTGGGCACGCTTTATTCAAAGGTACTGACGGATACCGAGATGGCAGATACGATTGATCTATACCATTACGCGGATAAGAATGTGATTAAGGAGGTCGAAATCTTCGACGGGGAAAAAACGCAGACCTATCAGTCAATCTTTTTCAAAGATTACCTGAGTACCAAGGATAAATACAGCACCTATCTTGGGACGAACGTGCCGATGGTGAAGGTGCATACAACCGTGGAGAACGGGCAGAAGCTGCTGATGTTTAAGGACTCCTATTCGCATGAGCTGGTGCAATTTTTGTGCCAGCATTACGAGGAAATCACGCTGCTTGACCTGCGGTATTTCAATATGAGCTTTACAGGACTGGTAGATCCAGCGGATTATACCCAAACGTTATTTGTCTACAACGTGGGCGGGTTTATCACCGACGGCAATATCAGAAAGCTGAATTTACGATAACGGAAAGGAAATAACAACATGACACAAAGCAGAAAACGCGGGTTCCTTGTCTCGATCTTAGCGCTGATCCTTGCGGGCTGTATGACCGCCCTGACCGGCTGCTCCGAGGTGATGCCCGATCCACAGCTGTCCAGCTCTGAGGAGGAAAGCTCTCTGCCGGACGAATCCTCCAGCGAGGAAAATTCTTCCGATGAGAACGACGTTTCGGAAGGGAACCTCAACCCGATGACCGGACTTTATGATTTGCCGGATGAGGCGGTTGGCAAGCGTCCGGTGTCGATCATGATTAACAACATCAAGATTGCGCTGCCGCAGAGCGGAATCTCCTCGGCGGATATTATTTATGAGATGCCGGTTGAGGGCGGGATCACCCGTATGATGGCGGTTTTTGCCGACTACACAAGCATCCCTACTACCGGCTCGATCCGCAGCTCTAGACACAACTATTTAGAGCTTGTCCTGCCGTATGATTCGATCTATGTCCATTTCGGCGGCAGCACAATCGCCTATGATAAGATTGCGGAATACGGAATGAAAACGGTGGACGGCTTAAAGCTGTCGAGCGCCTATTATATCCAAGACAAGGCGGTCGCCGCCGCCAAGGGAAAAGAGCACAGCTATTATATCGACAGCGAGCATCTGCAAAAGGCGCTTGCGGATTACGAGATCCGCACGGATCTGGAGGGGGACGCTGTCCCTGCATTCCATTTTGATCAAGCATACGCCGCGCCTGCCGCCGCCACAGCGTGCAGCGAGTTAAAGCTGCCAATCACCGGTTACATCACCGCAACCTTCCAGTATGATGCGGAGAAGGACGCTTATAAAAAGCTGGAATTTGGCGCAAACCATATCGACGCAAATACCGGGGAAACGGTGATGGTGCATAACGTTTTCGTGCTGTACACCAATATCTATACAATAGACGATAAAGGACGTCAGCAAATCGATCTCGAAGGCGGCAGCGGCTATTATATCACCGGCGGCAAATGCCAAGAGATCACTTGGAGCAAGGCCGGCGTTTCCGAACCGTTTGTCTACCGCGACGCAAACGGCGGCGAGCTTGCCGTTTCGCCGGGCAATAGCTGGGTCTGCATTGTGTCGGATAAGCAGAAAAGCAAAGCGGTGATTAGCGAATAACGCCCGCTGGATTGCAGCTGGGCTTATCATAGTAAAGCCGTAGTAAAGCGGCAAAAAAAGCCCTTCTGCCGCATGCCCGGAAGCGTTTCAATCGAGGATATGCCTTTCGGCGGGATAAGCCGCGTTCCTTTTGGGGACGCGGCTTATCTGCTTTTTTTCAAGCGGATATGTGAAAACAAATACGTATATGAACTCGAAAAATGTATCCAATTATGTTTTTTGTGTCCATATGTTGGAACTTACAAAAAAATAGAAAAAAGTTTAAAAAAACAGTTGACAAACCGTTTGAGCTGTGGTATACTATAATCACAGAAAGAAAAGGAGAATCAAACCGATGAAACGGTAAGTCATTCGCCAATCCGCAGAGCGATTCCGGAAAAAACGGGAAGTGCTTAGAGGTAAAAACGGAGGGCAGACCAATGTACAGGTAAATCATTCGCCTACAGTGAAAAGCGATTCTGGAACAGAAAAGCTTACAGGTAAAAACGGAGGATAGACCAATGCAGAGGGCAAACGGAAACGTAAGTTTCCAAACGAAAAATTGAATATTGAAAAAAGAACCGAAAGGCTGCAATAACATTCCGGTCAAAGCGAGAAAGAAAAAACGCGCCGGAGAAGCATGAAATGGCAAAATGCAGAAAATGGTTCAAAACAAGTGGCTTTACGATAAGAATGAATGAAAAAGGGAGCGTGGCGGATATGAAAAAAGCCAGTCAGCCGCAAAGATTCGTTTTTATGAAGTAAAGAAAGGGTGATACCAATGACCTAAGCCGCTCATTCGTCAGCAAGCCTTGATGTGAGAAAGGGAGAAGCCAAAATGGTTCATCGATTGATTATCTGATTATTGTGTGAGAGGGGTGAGTCCAAAATACTAGTTAGCTGAAAACCATTCTGAAAAGAGTATGATAACGATACTCGATTCAACTGTCAGGAATGAATAAAACGTTCCTTGCGGAAGAAACATGAAAATGCCGGTGTTTCTTCATGATAAATGATAGCTGCAAAAGAAAAAGCTTGCGGCAAACGGCAGTTTGATATAGCTTCACAGCACGAAAAATAAAGCAAAGCGTCAGATGCTGAATATAGGCATAAAGACACAATTGCAAGAAAGTTCAGAATGTGAGAGAGTCTTTGAAAAAAGGAATCGAATGAAACGATTTTCTTCTGCAAGAAGCAGGAAAATAACAATGCTTCTGCACAGAGGCTGCGGCGTATCAATGGGATGCATCGAAAGAAGACTGGATAATCATCCATTGCATGATAAAAGAACGTAAAATGCGGTATTTGAATCATGAGAAAAGGAAGCTTTTGAAAGAGGAAAAATTTCCAGCAGCTCAAAAAACGCAGCGAAAGGATCAGAAGAAATCATAGTAGGATGGTATAGACCAATGGAAAGTTTAAATGCTGAACAGCAGTAAGCCGGATGTATGATCGAAGAGAGAGCATACATCCGGTTTATTTTTGCGTTTCTGGGGATAAACCGGCGGTTTTGCGATATACTGTGAATAAATAAGCTGAAAGGATGGTAAAAAGCATGATAGAACAAGATACCGTAAAGCTGCTGCGCGAGTGCGACGCGGGGGTCAAGATGGGAACCGCCTCGATTAAAGACGCACAGGAAAGTGTGATGAACCGGGCGTTTTGGGAAAAGCTGGAGCGATGCCGGGACGAGCATAATAAATTGCAGGATGAATTGCAGACGTTGCTGCGCTGCCACCACAGCGAGGAGAAAGCGCCGAATCCAATTGCGAAGACGATGTCGTGGATGAAAACGAACGTGAAGCTTGCAGTAGACGATTCGGATCAGACGGCGGCGGATCTGATCACCGACGGCTGTAATATGGGGATCAAATCGCTCAGCCGTTATTTAAACCAATATAAGGCGGCGGACGAGGTATCCAAGGGAATCGCAAAAAAGCTGATCCATTTAGAGGAGCAGCTTGTAACCGATATTCGCTGTTATTTGTAAGAGATAAGCTTTATGCGCGCAAAAAAAGTCCCGATGAAGCATACGCCTCATCGGGACTTTCAGAGAGGTTAGGCTTTAGTTTTTCGGATAGCAATTCGGCGTTTCACCGTGCGCTCTGTGATTTGCAATGCAGTCACAGCAATGCCCGTGGTTTTTGCAGTCCACCCAAGGACATGCGCATTCGTGCGTGTTGCTGCAAACCTTCTGGTCAGCGCATTGATTACAGGACATGGGGGTACCTCCTTTCGCTGTCATTTTGGCTTTCTCCTGCACAAAGCTTGCGGGAGGAAGCCGTGGGAATCAGAGTAAATCTGCCGCCAGGGAGAGCCAGCGTCCGGCAGGGACGACCCAGACCTCCTTATAGGTGCAGTTGTTGCCCTGCGGCCAGTACGGGACATCCTCGTTTTGATAGGATTCCATGCCAACCGGGATCTCGCCGGTGACCTCGCCGGTCGAGATGGCGTACTGCTGGCAGTAGCGGCGGCCCTCGCCGTAGATCATCGACTGTAAGAACGGATTTTTACCGGCAATCCAATAAAGCTGTTCTAAGCCGATTTGGGTAAGCGCCTCGTCGCCAAAATATGCGCCAAGCATCGACGCCGCCTTGCCGGAAGCGCACTGCACCGCCGCGTTGCCGCGGAACGAGCACCAAACCGGAAAGACACGGACGTAGAATTTATCGTTTAAACGGACGCCGTTGTGAATCTGCGCGTCGATGTTGTCCCTCTCGTCCTCGTATTTCGAACCCGGGTGCATAAATGAAAATACCTCTTTGGACTCTATCTCATCGGTTGAATAGACACCGGATGGAACGATGCCGTAAGGCGCGGCATACGCCATCAGAGATTTGAGATATCCGCCGTAAAGCTTCATGCCGTTTTCCCAAGCCGCCTTATGTTCATGCGCCTGCTGTGTCCGGCAGAGCAGCACCAACGCCTTTACAAAGCCCTGCTCGCGGGACATGTGGTTGAAATGCTGCGGATAGAGATGAGCCTTGTCGCGGTAGAAGAAGCCGGTAATCGGAATGCCTGCGCCGCCGGTTTCCTGATATTTTAGCATCTCCTCGCCGAAGAAGACAGCCTTTTGGGCATATTTCTCTGCGCCGGTCGCCTGATACAGACGAGAAGCGGCGATGCTGGCGTAGGCGTAGAATAAGCCTTCGCCGGTCGTGCGCTCGTGGCCTCCCTTTGTTGGGATATAACCGTCTTTTTCATACGCTGCAAGCGCAAAATCAAAGTCCTCAGCTGCAATATCGATCAAGGTCTGCCCGCGTCCCGGATAACGCTTGCCAAGCACGACGCCGGCATAAGCCTCCGCCGCGGCGTAAATGAAATTGTTGAGCATATGGTTGCCGACGTTGATGCGGATGTCGTCAAATGTGCCGATGATGCCGTCGGTGTAGCGGACGTTTCCCTGACCTTCGATGCGCCAGCCGTCGCCAAAGCGGCAGTGGGTAACGCAGTCGATACCCCATTCGCCTTCTTCCAGCAGACGCAGCTGTAACATCGAGTTTTCTTCCGCACCTTCAGCCGCCTCTAACAGAGCGGCGGCGATCTCAGCGGTTTGCAGCACGCTTTGGGTTAAGTCGCCCGCGTCGTGCCAACCGCCGGTAAACGCGATCTTCTTGCCGTTATGCTCGGCGATCATGTCGCGGTGGCAGCTTTCGTGGATGCCCGGTACAGGGTAGCCGCAGCGCTGGCAGAAAAGGAAATTGATGATCTTCCAGACCGCTTCCTCGACCACCGAAGCGGAGATCGGGAACACGTCGGTTTCATAACCGCCTACCCGCAGACGGTATTCACCTTCGGCGGTAAATGCGGAGAAGTCAAGTACAGCAAAGTTTCCATGATGGTTGGAAGCCGTTTTCGGTGTGCCGGTAAAGACCATTTCACCGGTTTTGGCGTCAACCAGAGAGAAGGAGTCGGCGCATACGGTGGAAACAGCGGTCTTCTCACTCTTCGGCATATAGCCGGAGGTTGGATAGGAAACAAGGTCATAAGGAGCTTTCCATCCCTTGGCGTGATCCGGATGCTTGACCGTTTCGAGCGATACGTCGTCGATATAGTATAAAACCTCTTCTCCGGTCAATCCGTTATTGCCGCTTAAGAACATGTAAAAAATCAGCTCGGTGACCTTGTCGCGCGGCATATCCTGAAATTCCCAGATAACATGATTATATTTGTGGTTCTTCAGATTCAAAACGTGGAAGCCCTCGCGGTAGTAGAGATCCGGGAGCTTTTCCTTCCCGTCGTTGGTTACGCCGACGATCAGGTGCACGTTTTCACCGCCCCTGTAGTCCGGCTTTACATAAAAGCTCAGACGATTGAAGCTCTCCCAGCTTTCTCCGTTGATCGGCAGCGTGATTTTTAACGTGCCGAAGTTTGTGTACTGCCCGCCGGTTTCCAGCCACTCCGGATGCTCTGAACGCAAAGGCGCGGCGATTGCGACCGCGTTTTTCCCGTCGTGTCCCATCCCTTTTGCTAGGTACCGTCTGCCGACGTCGCCCAAGATGAAATCGGTATCCTTTCCGTCGCACCAAAGGGTCTTTTGGTTTAAAACCTCTTTTTGGTCAAGCCCAGCCTCTAAGCTGCGCTCCGGATGCAGCGCAAGCGGGGCGTGAATATAACCGGAGTTTTTCAAGTCCTTTAAAAATGCTTCGTTCATGCTTTCTCTTTCCTTTCTTCTTTTTCATATCTTTTCTCTCTACCCTGCTGTTTCCCCATATGTCCCATGACTCTATTATAACAAACGTGCGGTAAAATAGAATGATGAATTAGACAAGGAAGTTTACATTTTAGACTATTATTAAGGATCTATATATAGAGTTTTTGATAAATTCTAACAAAGAGCGAGTAATAGAAAGTTCTCGCCTGTAAATTGAATCGATGCTGAGCGGCAGCGAAGAAGAGACGCAAATCTTAGAAGTAATAATAATTTACGCGGCGGTATGTAAGTTTCGGGTAAACTGCTGAAAACAATTTCTGTTTCTTTACAATGGCGGGATTCCATGCTAAAATAATACTGCTTATCTATATTTGTTTCAGAGTAAAAGCAGACAGAAGCCGGAAAGGGAGCTTCCCGGTGAAAAAGCCCGCGTTTGGACAGGCTTTGGAAAGGAATGGATGATCAATGGTAAGAAACGATCTGCGCAACGTGGCGATTATCGCGCACGTTGACCATGGTAAAACGACTTTGGTAGATGAGATGTTAAAGCAGGGCGGCGTATTCCGCGAGAATCAGGAGATCGCCGACCGCGTGATGGACTCCAACGCTTTGGAAAGGGAGCGCGGCATTACGATTTTGGCAAAGAACACGGCGGTGACCTATAACGGTGTAAAGATCAATATTGTCGATACGCCGGGACACGCCGATTTTTCCGGTGAGGTCGAGCGTATTTTAAAGATGGTAAACGGCGTTATTCTTCTGGTGGACGCGGCGGAGGGGCCAATGCCGCAGACGCGTTTTGTTTTGGAGAGGGCGTTGGAGTTAAATCATCCGATCATTATTGTAGTCAACAAAATAGACCGTCCGGACGCGCGTCTGGACGAAGTTGGAGACGAGGTATTAGAGCTTTTGCTGGAGCTTGACGCTTCGGACGAGCAGCTAGACAGCCCGATCCTTTACTGCTCCGGACGCGCCGGAACCGCGACTTTTGATCCGTATGAGGAGGGAAGCGATCTGCGGCCGCTGTTCGACACAATCCTAAACCATATCCCAGCGCCTCAGGGCGATGAAAACGGCGATCTGCAGATGCTGGTTTCCTCGATCGACTACAATGATTTTGTCGGACGTATCGGAATCGGGCGGATCGAGCGCGGCGCGATGAAGATCAATCAAGAGGTGATGATCGAGGATTTTCACAAGCTGCACGAGGCATACCGCGGCAAGGTAGTTTCGCTTTATCAGATCGAAGGGCTGAACCGCGTGCCGGTGGAGAGCGCGACGGTCGGCGATATCGTCTGCTTCTCCGGCATTCAAAACATCACGATCGGCGATACGCTCTGCGCGCCGAATCATGTGGAGCCGCTCCCGTTTGTCAAGATTTCCGAGCCGACGATTCAGATGACCTTCTCGGTCAACAACAGCCCGTTTGCCGGACAGGAGGGCAAATATGTCACCTCCCGTCAGATCCGCGACCGGCTGTATAAGGAAACGCTCAAAGACGTTTCCCTGCGGGTGGAGGATACCGAAAGCGCCGATTCGTTTCACGTCAGCGGACGCGGCGAGATGCACCTTTCGATCCTGATTGAAACGATGCGCCGGGAGGGCTATGAGCTGGCGGTATCGCCGCCAAGAGTGCTGATGAAAGAAATCGACGGCGTGCGCTGCGAGCCGATTGAACAATGCGTCATCGACGTACCGTCGTACGCGGTCGGCGTCATCATTGAAAAGCTTGGTCAGCGCAAGGGTGAAATGACCGTAATGAACCCGCATGGCGAGCGCACCAGACTGGAGTTTTTGATTCCGGCGCGCGGGCTGTTCGGCTACCGCAACGAGTTTTTGACCGATACCAAGGGCGAGGGCATCATGAACACGGTATTCCACGGCTATGAGCCGTTTAAAGGGGAAGTTACGCGCCGTCATGTCGGTTCGCTGGTCGCGTTTGAGGACGGCGAGGCGGTCGGCTACGGCTTATATAACGCGCAGGATCGCGGCACGCTGTTCATCGAACCGGGCGTCAGGGTTTACGCCGGTATGGTGGTAGGCTCGAATCCAAAGGGCGACGATATGACGGTCAATGTCTGCAAGAAAAAACAACTGACCAATATGCGCGCCTCCGGGTCGGACGAAGCGCTGCGTTTGACGCCGCCTCGCCGGTTTAGCTTAGAAGAGGCAATCGAGTATCTGGGCGACGATGAGATTTTGGAGGTCACACCAAAGGATTACCGTATCCGCAAACGCACGCTCGACCACACGCTGCGGATGCGCGAGAACCTGCGCCGCGCCGAGGGGCTGATCTAAGCCGCGGCAGCGGACGAAAAATAAAGACTGGTTTAGAAAGGAAAGGTTAGAAGGATGAAAGTTTATATCAGTGCGGATATTGAAGGCACGACCGGTATCTGTTTTTGGGATGAAACCAATTTACAGACCGAGGTAGGAACCTATTTTAGGGAGCAGATGACCCGAGAGGTTGCGGCGGCGTGTCGGGGCGCGCTTGCGGCGGGAGCGGACGAGATCGTCATTAAGGACGCGCACGATACTGCGCGCAATATCATTCCGACTGGACTGCCAAAGGGCAATATTAAGCTCATCCGCGGTTGGGCAAACGATCCGGAGTGCATGGTCACGGGGATCGGCGGCGGCTTTGACGCGCTGATTTTTACCGGCTATCATTCCGCTGCAAGTATTTCCGGCAATCCGCTTTCCCACACGATGACTACCATCGTACATCGCGTGACCTTAAACGGCGTGCTGGCAAATGAGTTTTTAATCAATAGTCTGACCGCTGGGTATTATCATGTTCCAGTCGTCTTTTTGTCTGGCGATAAGGAGCTTTGCGACTATGCGCAGAATTACTTAAATGCAATCCATACCGTCGCGACCAATGAGGGCACGGGCAACTCGGTTTGTTCGATGCAGCCGGAGATGGCATGCGACGCGATCGAGGCGGGGGTGAAGGAAGCGCTGAAGGGCGATCTCTCCTTATGCCATGTGGAGATGCCGGAGGAGTTTGAACTTGTCGTCGAGTATAAGCGTCATCAGGACGCATATCGCCGCCAGTTCTATCCGGGCGCGCGGCTGCTTAATTCCACCACGATCTCCTTCCATGCAAAGGATTATATGGATGTGTTGAAGTATATTCTGTTTTGCATGTAAGATTTTTTACCGCATCGCAAAGCCTCCTATGGCAGAAGGAACATCCTCTGCCATAGGAGGCTCTTTTTTCCATTATCCGTTTTTATGGGACTGCGCACGTTTGATTGTTACCCGTTTCCCGTTTCAGGAAGAAGAATCGTAATGCAAGCCTGCCGTTTTCGTACTGCGCCAAAATGCTCCCGTTCATCCGCTCGATCCGCGTTTTGGCAATCGACAGCCCAGACCGTTGGAATTCCTTGCCGTTTCAACTGTGTAAAACCGATCGAACAGCCTGCCTGCCTGCACCTCGCTTAAGCCGGCGGCAGGAAGACATTTTTTTGCGGGAATTTGTCAAAAAGTTGCGGTTTGTAAAAGATTGTGGTATAATGATGATATCGCAAGCGATATCATCCCGAGTTTACCTGACGGTAAACATCAATATGGCATAATGAAGGCGGCGGTTTTCGGGAGAGGTAATTCCGGTAAGGCGGCGATGGAAGCGATAGAAGGAGAAGCGTTGTGATAAAAGCGGTTATTTTTGATATGGACGGCGTGCTGTTTGATACCGAGCGGGTGGCTGTGCAAAGCTGGGAAAAAAGCGGAAATGAGCTGGGTTATCCGGGAATGGGAAATTTGGTGCAGCACTGCTTGGGACTCAGTAAGGAGCGGTCAAAGAAGGTCTTTGAAAAGCTGGTTGGGGCTGACTTTCCCTATGAGGAGTTTTCGCGCAGGGCAAGCGAGCTTTCACGCGAGTATTTTCGCTGTCGCGGCGTCCCGGTCAAGGCTGGGGTGCCGGCGGCGCTTTCTTACCTGAAGGAACATGGCTATCTCATCGCTGTCGCGACCTCAACATCAAGGAAATCCGCCATGCGCAACTTTGATACGACCGGATTGACGGGGTATTTTGACGCGATTGTCTGCGGCGACGAGATCGAAAACGGCAAGCCTGCGCCGGATATCTATCTTGCGGCGGCAAGGAAGCTGAACGCTGCGCCGGAAAGCTGCCTTGCGGTGGAGGATTCCCCGAATGGAATCCGTTCTGTGGCGGCTGCCGGGATGACGCCGGTGATGGTACCGGATTTGGTGCAGCCGGATGCGGAACTGGAAAAACTGTTTGCCTACTGCATCGGCAGCCTAGAGCAGTTGCCGGAGCTTTGCGAGCGGATAAACGTTTAAGCGGAAGGGAAAAAGCATAAACTGAAAAGTAGGATGGTTAAGGAGGTGCGCCGTATGGCAAGAACACTGGAAGAAGATTTGGAGCGTCTGCGGATGATGGCGCGCGAAGACAGCGCGCTGAAAAAGGAGCTGCTGGACACGCAAAAAAGCGACCAGCCGTTGGAGGCGTTCTGCGCCGTCGCAGGGCGAGCTGGATTTTTGATCACGCCGGGCGAAATGATCCGCTTGGGAGAGGATTATTATGACAACCTTTTCAAAAGCTGCAACGGCGCGGCGGTCACGCCGTTAGAGGGTTGGGACGACGCTTACGAGATGTTTTTGGCGTCCCTGTTTTAACGGAAGGTGAGAGATTTGGCAAAGCACGCGGTTCCCAAAACCAACGCAATGCGCATTTTAGAGCAGGAAAATATCGCCTACACCGTGCATACCTATGAGCATAGGGACGGCGCGATAGACGGTATCAGCGTCGCGGCAAAATTGGGGCAGGATGTGGGCCGGGTCTATAAAACGCTTGTGACGGTCGGCGCAAGCAAAGAGCATTATGTTTTTGTGCTCTGCGTGGCGAAGGAGCTGGATTTAAAAAAGGCTGCGGCGGCAGTAGGGGAGAAGTCTGTTTCGATGATCCCGGTCGCGCAGATCAACGCCGTCACCGGATATATCCGCGGCGGATGCGCGCCGGTCGGCATGAAGAAGCGGTTTGTGACCGTGCTGGACGAGGCAGCGCGGGATCAGGAAACGATCTGCGTCAGCGCCGGGAAGATCGGAATTCAGGCGGAGCTTCGTCCGGCGGATCTAATCAAGGCAAGCGGCGCGTTTTTCGCGCAGATTACGGCGGGGAGTTAAGAGGAGAAGGTATGGCTGCAATTACGACAATCGACGAGCTGCGGGAGTATCCATATGCGATGACCCATGGCGGAAAGTTCCACGCGGATGATGTGTTTTCTACGGCGTTTTTGAAGATGCTGGTGCCGAAGCTTTCGGTGCGGCGGGTCTTTTCCGTGCCGCCAGAGTTTCGCGGGATCGTGTACGACATCGGTCTGGGCGAATACGACCACCATCAGGACGATGCGCCGGTCAGGGAAAACGGCGTGCGCTATGCGGCGTTTGGCTTACTCTGGCGCGCGTTTGGCAGAGAGCTGATGAAAAGCGGCGTGCCGGAGGACGCTTTGGACATCGAAGTGCGCCGGTTCGATGAAAAATTTATCTGTCCGCTGGATCTGGATGATAATACCGGCTGCGGAGAGCCGCTTGCCGATATCATCGGGCAGTTTAATCCGTTGTGGGACTCGACTGAAAAGCCGGACGACTGCTTTATGCGCGCGGTTGCGTTTGCTAAGATTATATTAGAAAATAAGATTGCCGGGATATTCGGCATTTACCGCGCGAGAAAGCTTGTGCTTTCGGCGCTGGAGCGCGCCAACGGCGGGGATATCGTCACGCTGGAAGTCTACGCGCCGTGGAGAAGCGTGCTGATCGAAAGCGACGCGAAGTTCGTTGTTTATCCGTCGCAGCGCGGCGGCTGGAGCGCGCAGGTGATTCCGATCTCGGCGGAAAATAATGCGCCGCGCTGCCCGTTCCCAGAAAGCTGGGCAGGCAAGCCTGCAAGCGAACTGCCGGGCATCTCCGGCGTTTCCGGACTGCGTTTTTGCCATCATGCGCGTTTTTTGGTTTCGACGAATACCCAAGCGCAGGCAAGGGAGGCATGCCGGATTGCGCTGGCAAAGGCGGCAATGCAGAAACAGGAAGAGGAAACATAAGTGGCAAAGCAAAAATCCTATTTTGAGTGCAGCAGCTGCGGTTACCAGACTGCGAAATGGCTTGGCCGCTGCCCTGAATGCGGAAAGTGGAATACATTGGAGGAGCATATCGACCTAAACGCAGTCGCGGGCTACTCTAAAGCGGAGCTTACGCCGACGCAGGCGTTTAAACCGGTGGCGCTTTCCAGCGTGCGCACCGATATCGAAGCCCGATTCTCGACCGGTTCGGAGGAGCTGGACCGGGTGCTTGGCGGCGGGATTGTCAGAGGGAGCCTTGTGCTGCTCGGCGGTGAGCCGGGCATTGGGAAATCTACCCTGCTTTTGCAGATCTGTGGCTTTTTGGGTCAGGCGCATCGAATCCTTTATGTTTCCGGTGAGGAATCCGCTAGACAGATCAAGCTGCGCGCGGATCGCTTGGAGGTATCCGGGCATCATTTGATGCTGCTGACCGAAACCGACGTTTCCGGCATTTGCCAGACGGTACGGGAGATTAAGCCGGATGTGGTAATCATCGATTCAATCCAGACGATGAATCTAAGCGGGATCAACTCCTCGCCGGGCAGTATCACACAGGTCAGAGAAACAACAAACGCATTCATGCGGGTCGCAAAGGGCGAAAATATCCCATTTTTTATCGTCAGCCATGTCAATAAGGACGGCGCGATCGCCGGACCGAAGGTGATGGAGCATATCGTCGACGCGGTGCTGCATTTTGAAGGGGAGCGCACCCTCTCCTACCGTATTCTGCGGGCGATTAAAAATCGGTTCGGCTCGACAAATGAGATCGGTGTGTTCGAGATGTGGGCAAAGGGACTGCGCGAGGTGAAAAATCCGTCGCTTATGCTGCTCTCCGAGCGGATGCTTTCCATCTCCGGCAGCTGCGTGGTCTGTCTGATGGAAGGGTTAAGACCGATTCTGACGGAGGTGCAGGCGCTGGTTACCAAAACTAATTTCGGTACGCCGCGCCGCACGGCAGCCGGGTTTGACTATAACCGGCTGGTGATGCTTATCGCGGTGCTGGAAAAGCGCACCGGCTATTATTTCGGTTCGCTCGACACCTATATCAACGTCGCGGGCGGGCTGCGTTTGGACGAACCGGCGGCTGATTTGCCGGTTGCCCTCGCTTTATCCTCTGGGCTTACCGATAAACCGGTGCCGGATAAGCTGATCGCGTTCGGCGAGATCGGTTTAGGCGGCGAGGTGCGTGCGGTCAGCCAGATCGAGGCGCGGATCAAAGAAGCCAAACGTTTAGGCTTTACCCATTGTATTTTGCCGGCGCAGCAGGTAAAGGCCGCAGGCGAGGCGGAGATTGCCGGGATTAAACTGATCGGTGTGCGCACGGTCAAGGAAGCGCTGCATGTGATTGGAATTTAAATGGCGTATTTCTACGTGGTTTTGTGACTATTTGTAATCATTTGTTGTCGAATTTTGGTTGTTTTCAGTAGGCTTGCGGGTTATAATGGTTATGCTGGAAAGGATATCCGGCATAACCATAGGGAATAGAAAGGAAACGAGTTATGAAGAAAATGAGAAGAAGCCTGCTTGCGTTTGGCGCTGCGATCCTTGCGGGCGCGACGCTTACCGCCTGCGCACAGAAGGAACTGACCATTGACACAGCGGCGGTTTCCACTGCGGTGCAGGAGAGCGTCCGGTTCGATTCGGAGCTTGCTGCGGTGGATGAGAGCATAGCGCAGATGATGTTTACGCTGCCGGAGGGTGTAAAAGCCGAGCTTTATCTTGGCGCGGGATCGACTGCCGATGAGCTTGCGTTCTTTACCTGCGAAAACAGCGCACAGGTGAAGGAGGTCGCCGAAGCGGTTGATCAGCACCTAAGCGACGTCAAAGCTGCGTTTGAGGATTATCTCCCTGTTGAGGCGGATAAGGTGAATAACGCTGTGGTGATCGAAAAGGGGAACTATGTTGTGCTCTGCGTCACCTCGGATTATATCAAGGCTGCGTCGGTTATCGACGAGAAGATGCAATAAGACGGGGTGCGGATGAAACAGATAAAAAAAGTGCTTTCCTGCCTGATGGCAGGGCTGCTGACCGTTTCAATTTTTGCCGGGTGCAGCAGAATCGATGGGAATCCGAGCAGTTCTGATGTTTCCTCGCCGGAAACATCGTTGGAGGATTCTTCGTCGGAGGAGGATTCTTCGTCGGAGGAGGATTCCGCTTCGGACGGCGTATCCTCGGAGGAGGAAGTATCGAATCAAAGCTCGGAGGAAGTTTCGTCTGAGCCGGATATGGAGGTTTATACGCCGATTACCTCGGATGAGAAATTGGTCAAATACGACACGGTTGTCGCGGTTGGCGATGCGGCATATGAGCTTTATACTTATGTCGAGAGCCGCGCGGAAAAATATGCGGCGGCGGTCAACAATGCCGCCGCGGCGCTGGACGGAACTTGCGATGTTTACAGCATGATTATTCCAATCAGTATGGGTATCACCTTCCCGGATAATTATAGAGATCAGGTACAAAGCAGCGACGTCGGCGAGTCGATCGAAAAGCTGGACGTGCTGATGGCAGACAACGTCAAGAGGGTCGAGCTTTATCCGGCGCTGATGACACATCGGGACGAGTATATTTATTTTCGCACCGACCATCATTGGACGGCGCTTGGCGCGTACTACGCCTACGAGCAGTTCTGCGCGGTAAAGGGATTTGTGCCGAACGCGATCGTGGATTACCAGCAGGAAAGCTTTGAGGGCTTTTTAGGCTCGTTTTATAAGGATACCGGCGAAAGCGCGGCGCTTGGGGATCATCCGGATACGGTTGTGGCATATCATCCAGTGACAGAGGACAGCATCAAGCTGACCTTTACCCAAACCGACGGTCAGTCCTATGAGTGGCCGATCATCGGCGATGTGACGAATTACAAAGCGAGCTTAAAATACAGCACCTTTGCCGGGAGCGACAATCCATATACGGTGATCGAAAATGCGAGTGTGACGGATGGCAGCAGCTGTATTGTGGTGAAGGAATCCTTCGGAAACGCGCTGATCCCGTTCTTGGCGGATCATTACAGCGTAATCTATGAGATCGACTACCGCTATTATGCGGACGGTATTGTCTCTTTGGCAAAGGAGAAGCAGGTGGATGATGTCATCTTTGCCAATAATATCTCGATGACCAGAAACGACTATCTGATTGGGAAACTGAATCAGTCGATTAGGTGAGATGTGAATCGCGTATTTTTGCAGGCTTCGGGCAAAATCTGGGTAAATTCCCGGAATTTGCCCGATTTCTTGCGTTTTGACATTTTTAAGGCGCTTTTTCCGCGTTTTTGGGTTGCAATCATCGCCTTTTTGATGTATAATAAAAAGAACGAAAAAAATCTGCCAAAACACTTGCAAAGGGGGAAACGGTATGCTGAATATCTTTAAAACAGAAGACCATATCATTACACAGCTGCAAAGGTTCGAGGAAGGCATTTGGATACAGCTAATCGACCCCACAAGCGAGGAGCTTTCGCTGGTCGCAGAAGCATATCAGATTGAGCCGGACGATCTGGCAAGCGCGCTTGACGCGGAGGAAACCTCCCGTATTGCGTTAGAGGACGACTATACGCTGATCCTCATAGACCTTCCGTTTCCGGAGGTACGTCATCACAAAACAATGTACACCACTATGCCGCTGGGCATTATCGTGCTTTCTGATACAATCATCACGATTTGCCGCCAAAAAACGCCGATCTTAGAGGATTTTGTCCGCGGCAGGGTCAGGGATTTCAGCAGCAAGAAAAAGATGAAATTTGTTTATCAGATCTGCCTGCGCTCCGCCTCGATCTATCAGCTTTCGCTGCGGCAGATCGATAAGCAGCGTACTGAGGTGGAGGAGCGCGTCGGCGAAAAGACGCAGGACAGCGATTTGATCGATCTGCACGAGCTGGAATCAACCTTGGTCTACTTTTCGACCTCTCTGCGCGCGAATATCGGGGTGATCGAGCGGCTGCGGCGGTACAAGCGGCTGGAGCAGTACGACGATGATATGGATCTGCTGGAGGATGTATTGGTTGAGTATCAGCAGGCGATCGAAATGGCGGCGATCTATCGGGATATTATTGACGGCACAAGGGATCTTCTGTATTCCATCATCGATACCAGAATGAACCGAGTTATGAAATATCTGACCGCGATCACGCTGGTGACTGCGGTTCCGACCGTTATTACCGGTATCTACGGCATGAACGTTGACGCGAATTGGATGCCGTTTGCCAAAACGCCGCATGGTTTTACAATCGTCTGCGCGATCATGGCGGTAATCTGCGTGGTAGTGCTGCTGATCCTGCGGAAAAAGAAGATGCTGTAAATATGCCGTAAGGCTTAAATTGGATAGGAAGAGGAAGAAATGAAAAAGGCAAAGGAGCAAATAAACGTGGAAAGCGGTAATACAAGGCAGCCGGTGATGCTGGCGGTATTGCGTTATCTTTCGATTTTTTCGTCGATGTTTGTGCTTTTCCCGCCGCTGGTTGCGACCGAAACCTACCTGTACGGCGGGTATCACGAATCGGTAATCCTGCTGCGGTTTCTGGCGCTGGCGGTTTGCGGATTTTTCGGCTTTTTTGTCAGCTTTTTGTTAAGCCGGATGAAGCAGAAGCCTGCGATGCCGCAGATTGTCGTTAACCTGCTCTGCCTTATACTGTGCCTGATTCCGATCCTTTTTTCCGCCCTTGTCTGCGGAATGGACTTTGAATCGCTTCGCACGCCGGTCGTCATGCTTTATGCCGCCATTGCGTATTTTATGGGGACAATCTATTATTACCGGCCATATGCTAAAATCAATACGACTACGACCCTTGCATGGCTGTGCGGACTGCATATTGCCTGCATGGTGATCGTGGCGGGCGTTGCGCTGAGCTACGGGCATGAGCCGATCACCGAGAATGCTTTCGGAAATGCCGGACGCATTATTTTTATGGACGAGGGTGCGCTGCTGCGGATCGACGAGGTTGGTCTGCAATATGACTTTACGCTGTTTATTCCGGAATTTTTGATTTTCATCATCATTTTCGGAATGGTGCGCAACCAGTCGCACATCGATTTTCTGATGGCGCGCAGAAAGCATAAGATGGAGGATCTGCCGAAGTGGGTGCGCAGCTACAATTTGTGGCTGATGAGCGCGATTTTAGCGGTGATCGCCGCGTTGTTTCTTTGCCGTGACTGGATTATCGCCGGCATCAAATGGCTTGCCAAGTGGATCGGCGTTGGGCTGTACCGCTTTTTCTACTGGGTGGGAAGCTGGTTTATCCCGGACGAATATGAGGAGATCAAATTTAAGGAAAACGCCGAGCAGGTGGAGGAGATCATGGAGGGAAACGCGCAGAGCAGTCCTTACGGGGCGTTTTTTTCCTATGTTTTGACTGCACTGCTGCTGATTGGCGTTATCTGGCTTTTGTGGCGGCTCCATGTTTTCAGTAAGCTTTGGAGCCTTTTCAAAAGGAGCGGTTCGGCGCTGCTGCATCGTTTGCGGCATGGCGCATCTCAAGAAACGGAGAGCGGGGAAGCCGCCGACGAGTTTGTTGACGTGGAGGAGGAGCTTTCCAAGGATCTGCGCGCCAAAAAGTATGGATTCAGGCAGTCTGCGGCGTTTAAGGAATGGCGGCAGCGGTACAAACGTTTTTTGAAGGTAAAGCAGCAGGATACCCGTTACCGCGAGGGATATTTGCTGCTCAGGCAGTATTTGGCGCTGCGCGGCGTAGCATTTTTGGACGGCGATACTGTTTTGCAGCTGCATGATAAGGCGATAAAAAGCAAGAAGATCGAAGCGGATAAAAGCGAGCAAATTGCATGGGGATATAATCTGCTGGAATATGCCGGGAAGGAATGCGACGCGCAGAGCATGACCGCCTTAGAGGAGACGCTGCGCAGAGCTTACGACGATTCGAAGGGGCTGAAAACGGAGGTAAGAGCATAAGCTATGAAAAAATATATTAGACCCGATCTATTTGAAAAATACGAGTTTTATAATTATGGTCATGCTTTGGAGATACTGTCTGAAGCATTTCCAGAGGAATGGAATAATATTCAGGACTGCTTAGAACATTTGTCGATATCAACCAGTGA
>CAZPLR010000019.1:16624-32396 GCA_964587555.1 uncultured Oscillospiraceae bacterium | reverse complement strand
TTCCACTACCCCGTCTGGCAGTTCTGGCTGCCGCGCATCGGCATCCCTGCCGCAGTCGTGCTGATTCTAGCCGGCGCTGTGGTCTTGATCGTGAGAAGAAAGAAAAAATCCGAATAAATCTAAAAAAAGAGCAGTCCGTCCGGGCTGCTCCTTTCTCATTCCTCCCCAAAAAGCGTGCAAAAGCCCGCCCCCTGCTCGGGCAGAGGGCGGGCAATATTAGAATCATCGAGAAATTTTCGCTTACGCCTTCACCGGCAGCTTTCCCGGATAGCGGCAATCCTTCATCGCCTTTATCAACGCCGGAACAGACAGCGGGGTGTACTCGTAGCTGGCGATCACCGCATCCGCGTTTTGTGCAAACCGGTTGTCATACGGAACGCCGAGCAGCACCGCGATTACCGGCTTGCCGGTTTTGAGCACTTCCTGAAGAACCGCAAGCTGACCGTTCCGCAGACCCGCGTTGTAAAGCCCGACAACGGCGACATCATAATCCTCTGCCGCAGCGCGTCTGATCTGCTCGTCGATGCCGTCAAGCGGTGTGACGACCGCCTTCGCGTTCGGGAAACTCTTGGCAAACTCCTCCGCAAAACTCAGCCGCTGCCGTCTTTCGTCCTCCGCACCGGTCAGCGCGCTGGATACCGGCGCAAAGCAGGAGATCTGCTTGCCGGAAAGCTCGTGCAGCACCGGAGCGTCTTTCACGCAGGTGATGCTGCTTGCGGCAATCTGCTCGTTTGCGGCAATGCCCGCCTCGTCATGCACTAGCCGGTCCGCTAGCCTCTCATCCGCCGCAGCATGCGCGATGTCATATTTTTCCTTGATGCGCATAATCCGACGATAGGATTGCGCAATGCGCTCCGGTGTGAGTCTGCCGCTTTCAACCGCCGCGTATATCGCGGTAACAGCCTCCTTGACCGCCTCATAGGTGTGGGATATGGTTAGGATGTCCACCCCCGCCTCGATCGCTCTTACAGCGCCCTCGCCGCAGCCGTAAAGCGAACGGATCGCGCCCATCTCCATACAGTCGGTCATCGCAATGCCCTCAAAACGCATCTCGCCGCGCAATAGATCGGTGATGATCTCCGGCGTGATCGTCCCCGGATGATCGCTGATATCCGTGTAGCGGACATGCGCGGTCATCAGCGCATCCGCACCGGCGGCAAACGCATTCGCAAACGGAACCCACTCGGTTTTGCGCAGCGTTTCCTTCGGGGTCGCGTTGACCGGCAGCCCTAAATGCGAATCGGCATTTACATTGCCGTGACCCGGATAATGCTTCACACAAGCAATCAAGCCTGCCTTTTTCATGCCGTTGACCATGGCGATGCCGCAGCGGGAAACATGTTCCACATCGTCGCCAAACGAACGGTTGCCGATAATCGGATTGCGCGGGTCGATATTGACGTCCAGCACCGGCGCAAAGTCGATGTTCACGCCGACCGACTTCAGCACGCGCCCTAAACGTTTGCCAACCGCCTCGATCTGCTCCGCGCCTCCGGCGGACAGCGCCATCGCACCCGGAATCAACGCCGCGCCCTCATAATAGCGCGAAACTGCGCCGCCCTCTTGATCGATGCCGATGAGCGGGGCAATTCCGGTTTCCTCCGTCGCCAGCGCGCGCAGGCCATTATTGAGGCGGCAAAGCTGCGGCGCATTTACCACGTTACGGGTAAACAGCAGAAAGTTGCCCACTTTAAAGTCCTTCACCAACGCCTTCGCCTGCTCGTCCACCTCTGGCGAAGGGAATCCGGCGCAGATCATCTGTCCAATCTGCACCCGCAGTTTTTCATCCATACAAATACCTCCTGAAACGCGGTCTTATTTGCCGCAAATGAAACCTTATTCTTTCACGCAAAACGCCAAACGCGCACTGCACTTTTTTTCGCCCTCATTTTCTTCATCGATGTTTCCCGAAAGGGAACCGACATTTCCTGCGGAAATGCAAGAGGGTAGTTTACTACCCTCATTATACCATACCAAAGGGCATATTACAAGGAAAACATCCGCCTGATTCCGCAATATTCCGTATTATTCAACATGTTTTATACCATATGTATACAATAAAACCCAAACTGCAAAAATTCACACCTCGAAATCAGAAGCGTTTAAGAGAGAAAGCAGCGTTTTTGAAGGATTGTAAAGACCCTTGCTTGTTTTATATCCCATGAAAATAAGCGCATCGCGCGATGTGTAATATGTAACTGATTCTTCACCAATTGTAATGTTTATTCCCTTGTTTTCGCACAAAATCCGCAGTATGATAGAAATATAGCAAAGTATGCCCGCACCGGTGTTCATCCTTTTTGAGCATAGGGCGTCTTGGAAAGGAGGAACCAAAAAATGAGAACAAGAACCGGCGTTTCCCGCCGTATCAACCGACTGCTTTCGCTTTTGCTCTGTCTGCCGCTTCTGCTCGCATTTTCCGCCTGCAAGCCCGCAGAGCCGGATGATGCGGACGATCCAAGCAGTTCCGAGGAGCAAAGTGGCGGAGAAGAAGCGCCGTCTGCCAGCACAGCGATGCTGCGGTCGCTTTTAAAGCAGGCAGAAAACGGGAAAATTAACCTTGACTGTGACACGTCCTGCGGTTATGGCGAAGAACAATTTGAGGAGTATTTTTCCTATCTGTACGATTTAAGCATCGATTACGTCAAGGACGGCTGTATCTGCTACGTTGCAAGCGGCGTTTCGGCGGATGAGGTGTCGCTTTTGCGTCCGGCGGACGCCGGCAAGGGCGCAGACATCACAAACGCCTTAAACGCACGCATCGCAAAGCGAATCACCGACTATCACGGCTATAATGACGACGAGGTCGCTAAGCTGGAAAAATCGGTTGTCACGCCGATCGGGCCATATATCGCGCTAATCGTCGCAGACCATCCGGACACTATTGAAAAGGCAATCCGTAAACTTTTTTAACCGCGCAAAGAAACGAACAGAAAATTACATGAATTGCTTTTGTATGCTGTGGGCTAAAAGCACACAAACCACACAAAGCACAGCTGCACCTAGGTGCAAATCCAGATTGAAAGGAAACAAATGCTATGAAAATGACAAAGAATGCCGCGCGCAAGGGGCTTTGCCTGCTGCTTGCGGGCGCACTTTCCACCTCGGTTTTATTGACCGGCTGCGTCTCGAAAGAGGAACAGGAGCAAAAAGAACAGGAAATTGCAAGCTTACAGCAAACCGTCGACCTGCTCAAGAGCTACATAGAGGTCAACATGAAGGCTGACCTGGAAAACTGGGATGGAAGCTATGTCGGAAACGGCAGCACGAACATCCACAAACTTTACGACGACACCGCCGTACTCGAAGCCTATCAAAGCGGAGATTCCTCGGCGTTAAACGAAGAAGACAAATATATCCTGGAAACTGCCCAGAGCATCATCAAGGAGCTGGGTATTACCGACAGCATGAGCGAATATGAAAAGGAAAAAGCAGTCTACGACTGGCAGGTCATGTACACCGCTTACGATTCCTCACAGCAGACCGCTATCCCAAACAATATTTCAGATTACAATTACTGGCCATACGGCGTGTTAAAGTATCATTCGGCGATCTGCGTCGGCAACGCGACCACCTTCAAGCTGTTTATGGATTTGCTCGGCATCGACTGCAAAATTATCCATTCGGTCGCGGAGGGCGAACATGCTTGGAACCTTGTCAAAATCGACGGCGATTGGTATCACGTCGATGTGACCTTTGACGGCAGGGCCTGCAATAAGCCGGTCTACGCTTATTTCAATGTCCCGGATTCGGTCAAGCAAAACAGCGGCTATCCGTGGGACGGCGAAGACTTCCCTGCCGCAACCGCGACCAAATACTCGATGGCAGTACAGGACTGCCACACCCTCAAAGACCTTTACGAGCTGCCGAAAGTTATCTTTGACGCATACCAGGCGGGTGAAAACCATGTATTTGTAAAGACGGAGGACTTCTCTGCCGTCGATTACCAGATCATCGACCAGATCAGCTGCGCATTCGGTTGGGTCTTACAGAGCGACGAGTATGCCTACTGCTACTTAAGTCAGACCTACAACCTGGAAGACGGCAGCGTTATCTATAACATCTCAATCGAGCAAGGCACAAACGAGCCGGTCACACCGGAGGAGTCTGCCTATGATTACGATAAAATGCAGGAGATCATCTGCGAGGTTTTCGGCGTCGACAACTAAAGCTATATCGGCGCAGCCAATATAGCGGCAGCAGCAGTATAACAAATAAGCCAGCCCTTTTCTTCCGGGAATTTTCCCAAAGAAAAAGGCTGGTTTTTATCATGGAGCTATTGCGCGTAAGGCAGCCCGTATTTTTTATAAAACGCTTCGATCGCCTTTTCGTCTGCGGCAAGCTCGCTATACTTCAGGCTTCGGCTTTTCTCATCGTAGAAGCCCACGACCGCTTCCCCGGTGCAGTTGCTGCGCTGCACCGCGATCTTTAGCCCCTCGCATCCCGGCGGAATCGGTAAAATCTTCCCCTTCATCTGTCTGACTTCACCTCCACCGTCAAGGTTTGGCGCGGCAGCAGATGTACGCGGGTAAAGCCGGTCAACGCCTTGCTTCCATCCGCCATATCGTCAAACCGCAGAACCACATAGCCGCTGGCAATCTCACTCTCATTGGTCAGCGTGCAGGCGTCCCCATCCCAACGCTCGGTGATCTTCGCATAGCTTAAGCCGTATCCGAACGGATACAGCGGCGTCCCACGAAAATAACGGTAGGTGCGCCCCTCCATACGGTAATCCTCAAAGTCCGGCAGCTCCTCTATGCTATGATAAAACGTGACCGGCAGCCTGCCGCTCGGCGAAACCTTGCCAAACAGAATATCCGCCAGCGCGTCGCCGCCCTGCGCACCCGGATAAAAGCACTGAATAACCGCATTGCAGCTCTCGTCAGCCTTGGACAGATTCATGCAGCTTCCCGAAACATTGACAAATACGGTCGGCTTTCCCTCCGCCAGTACCGCGCGGAACAGCTTCTTCTGTACCGCAGGCAGCTCCAGCGTGTCCTTGTCGCCGCTGTTCGCGCCGTTATAGGCGTCGCCTTCCTCGCCCTCCATCGTTGGGTTCAAGCCCATGCACAGGATCACCACATCCGCCTCCCGCGCCGTGACAATCGCGTCGCGCACTGTGTTTTCTGCCCAGCTGTCGTTCGCGTCGTTGTAAATATGGCAGCCCTTGGCGTAATTGACCTTTGCGCCGATCTCGTCCGCCGCGTTCTGAATGCCGCGCAGCAGCGTCGTATACCGCGACGGCGTACCGTTGTAATTTCCAAGCAGCACGTCGACTGCGTCCGCGTTCGGCCCGATGACCGCGATCGTTTTTCGAGCCATCTCTTTCAGCGGCAGCAGGCCGTCGTTTTTCAATAAAACAATCGATTCCTGAGCCAGTCTGCGGCTCAGCGCCAGATGCTCTCTGCATTCGACCACCGAATACGGAATCTGATCGTAAACGCAGTCGGAATCGAACATACCGAGCCGGATGCGCGTCGTAAACAGCCGTTCAACCGCCCTTGTGATTGTTTCCTCCGAGATCAGTCCGCCAGCTACCGCTGCCTTTAAATAGGTGTACGCGTCGCCGCAGTTTAAGTCGCAGCCGCAGTTTACCGCCAGCGCCGCGCTTTCAGCGCGGTTTTCCGTGATGTGGTGGTTTGCGTCGATGTCGCAAATCGCGCCGCAGTCGGACACAACATAGCCGTCAAACCCAAATTCCCCGCGCAGGATATCCTCCAAAAGCCGTTTAGAGGCGCAGCACGCCTCTCCCTCGAACCGATTGTATGCGCCCATAACCGCCGAAGGACCGGCTTCCTCAATGCAGCGGCGAAATGCATACAAATAGGTTTCGTATAAATCCTGCTCAGAGCAATGCGCATTGAATTGATGGCGTTTTCCTTCCGGACCGGAATGCACCGCGTAATGCTTTAAGGTGGCGTCGCACTTGCGGTATTTTGGATCGTCCCCCTGTAAGCCCTTGATAAACGCAGTACCCATCCGCGCAGTAAGGTACGGATCCTCGCCGTAGGTTTCGTGTCCTCTGCCCCAACGCGGATCGCGGAAAATGTTAATGTTCGGCGACCAGCAGGTCAGCCCCTCATAGATCGCGGTAGATCCAAGCTCCTTTTGTTTATTGTATTTGGCGCGCACCTCGTCCGAGATTGCGCAGGCGACAATACGCAGCAGCGTATCGTCAAAGCTTGCCGCCGCCGCAATCGCCTGTGGAAAAACGGTCGCCATGCCGTTGCGCGCCACGCCGTGCAGTGCCTCGTTCCACCAGTTATAAGCCGGAATATTCAGCCGTTCGATCGCCGGCGCGTTGTTTGTCATCTGAGAAATTTTTTCGCTGAGCGTCATATGGGAAACAAGTTCCCTTGCACGAGCAGCAAAATCCGTTTGATTCATATTCTTATCCCCCCTGTTTGCATTTTTAATCTATTTTCCAAACAGCAGTCTTGAATCGCAAACCCCAAAACCGCTGCGTCCGAACCTCGTCTTACTCTAAAATATTGCTGGTGATGTAATCCACACCCCATTCGATCATCTGTTTCGCCGCGTCCGGATCGTTACAGATCCAGACGTTGAACGCTTGTCCAATGGCATGTACGCGGTCGATCAGCTCTTTTGTCGCACGATGATACTCAATATCCAACCCAAAATGATCCTCCGCAAGCCGCTGCAGCAGCGCATCATCTGCCGGACGATCGGTCAGGAATTGGCAAGGCTGATCCGGCAGAATCGCCCGAAGTCTTTTGAGGGTATCATACTGAAACGAGATAAATGTTGTGCGTGAAAGCTGTCCCTTTTGCCGCATCATCTCTACAATCTGCTCCAGCTCCTCGGCGGTGAACGCTGATTTAAATTCCACCACGCTGTGTTTGTCGTACCGCACACAGGTATCGGCGTATTCCTCCAGATCCGGTATGCACAGGTCGTTGCGCTTCCTGTCGCCTTTCCGGTCATACAGCTTTAAGCTGCGGACGGCATCATAGGTGCTTTTTTCAATATCGAGCCAATCCCCGCTGACACGCTTTGGCGTCGCGTCGTGGCAGATGACAAAATGTCCGTCGCAGGTGCGGTAAACGTCGGTTTCAATGCCCCAGTAGCTGCGGTTTCCCGCCGCAATGAACGCTGCGTTGGTGTTCTCCTTCTCAATGCCGCACAATCCCCGGTGCGCGATCATCTTCGCTTTGCCATGCTCTATTTTTATGGTATTCATACCCTTTGCCCCCTCTATAGAATTATTCTTCTTCGCCCGGTTTTTTGACGTGCGGGCAGATCAGCTCGTCAACCCGATAATCGCTCTTTGCCCAATAAACCGCGTTGCGGATAACCTGCTGTACCGCAGGATTGTAGTAGGTGCGGTATGTTTCATGACCCGGCTGGAAATAGAAGATTTTGCCGTTTCCTCTTCTCCAAGTGCAGCCGGAACGAAACGCCTCGCCGCCCTCATACCAGCTAATGAACAGGGTTTCATCCGGCGTTGGGATATCAAACGGCTCCGAATAGGTTTCCTCATGCTCCACCTCAAAGTACTTTCCAAGCCCCTTCGCGATCGGATGCGACGGTACGCAGACCCAAATTCGCGCCAGATCGCCGTCCTCGCGCCAGCAAAGGTTTCCGGTCGTACCCATCAGCGATTTGAACAGCTTGGAGTGATGTGCCGAATGCAGAAAAATCATACCCATGCCCTTTAAAACCGCTTCCTTGACCCTGACAACTACCTCGTCCGGCACCGCATCATGCCGCATATGCCCCCACCAGATCAAAACGTCGGTGTCCTTCAGTACCTCCTCGGTCAACCCGCATTCCGGATCGTCCAGCGTGGCCGTGCGCACTGCTATGTCACCGCATTTCAAAAAGTCCGCAATGCAAGCATGAATCCCGTTCGGATAGATGGATTTTACCGCTTCATCGGCTTTTTCATGCGCATACTCGTTCCATACTGTAACCTTAATCATAAAATGTTTCCTCCATTTTTGGGTTTCCCCCTTCTTCATTCTTTCCTTTTTATCAGGGCCCGCCGCTTTTTTCAGCCCCCTGTTTTTGCTCTTATTATAATCCCTACCGCCTGCAAACGCAAGCCCTTATCAAAATTTTCTTTCTTTAAACGCCTGCTTATCCAAAATAAAGCGCCGCCTTTCAACCATTTTAACAGGTTTTCAACGTTGAAAAATGTCGACATCGTGTCAAAAACGTTCAAAACTTCTTTTTTCAGCGGAAATAAAAACTGCCGCATCCGTAAATCGATGCGGCAGAGGAATTTTCATCTGAACGTTAGCTGCGGAAGCCATTGCCAATAATCTCGCTGGTATTGGAGATCAGGATGAAAGCGGTTGGTTCAATCCGCTTGATATAGCTGCGCAGCTTCACCGCCTGAGACGGTTTCATCGCGGCAAAGATGATGAATTTATCATGTCCGGAAAACGCGCCCTGTGCTTTGCAAACGGTCGCGCTGCGGGAGAGGTTTTCGGTGATGAACGCGCAGATCGGGGTTGGATTGTCGCAGACAACATTGAAATACTTGCTGAGATTGATGCTTTCGATCACGTTGTCGATGACCAAGGATTTCACCAAAAACCCCAATACACTGAACAGCGCGGTCTGCATATCGAAGACAAAAAATGCGAAAATAACGATCACGACATCGGAATATAGGAGCGCAGTGCCGATATTAAAGCTGGTGTATTTCTTTAGGATCATGGCAAAAATATCGGTACCGCCGCTGGACGCCCCAATGTTGAACATTAGCGCCGAACCGAGCGCCGGCAAAAAGACCGCAAAGCACAGCTCCAAAAACGGCTGTCCGGTTAACGGCTCATCCAACGGCAGCCAGATTTCCAAAAGCGAAAGCGCCGCCGAATTCAATACGCTGACATACACCGTTTTAAATGCAAAATCCCGTCCAAGGAAAATCAAGCCGACGATCAAAAGCAGCATATTGATCACAAGGTTGATCGTACCGGTAGAAAATGGAAGGACTTTAGCAAGCAAAACCGCGATACCGGTCACACCGCCGAAGTTGAAGTTGTTCGGAAATTTGAAAAAGTAGATGCCCACGGTCATGATCGCCGTGGCGAGGGTCAAAAGCGCATATTCGCCGATAACCTTGCGAACCTGCGCTTTGCTGGGTTTGGCTATGTCTTTTTTCATGTGAAAGCTTACACTCCTGTTTTATGCCGGATGCCGGCAATTTTTGATGGTATTCCTCTCTCCGGATGACGCCCGCCATACGGCAAGACTGCGAAGATGGTTTTGTATTCTCATTATATCATAGCAGGAGTGCGAAATCAACATTTTTTTCAAAAACTTTTTCATTTCCATAAAGCCATACGCCATAAAAGTAAAGAAACACCCAAAAAATATTTTCCGCCCTGCCTGCGCAGCACTTGCAATTGCGCAAATTATGCGTTATACTGATACTATTCCATTCTATACAGCAGCATAATAACCGTCCAAACAACATCTTTCGTTTTTCAAAAGAAAGGAGCAACACATTATGTACGCAGATATGCTTGATACCATCGGCTTTGTCGGCAAGCAGGACCCGCAGGTCGCCGCCGCGATGCAGGATGAGCTTGCCCGTCAGAGAAGAAACCTTGAGCTGATTGCCAGCGAAAACATCGTTTCTCCGGCAGTGATGGCGGCGATGGGCAGCGTTTTGACCAATAAATACGCCGAGGGCTATCCGGGCAAACGCTATTACGGCGGCTGCCAATATGTCGACGTGGTTGAACAGATCGCCATCGACCGTGCCAAGGAGTTATTCGGCGCAGAGCATGCGAACGTGCAGCCGCATTCCGGCGCGCAGGCAAACACCGCCGTTTATTTTGCGCTTTTGCAGCCGGGCGACACCGTTATGGGAATGTCGCTTGCCGACGGCGGACATCTGACCCACGGCTCTCCGGTCAATCTTTCCGGAAAATATTTTCACTTTGTTTCATACGGCGTAGACGAAACCACCCACACGATCGACTATCATCAGGTGCGTGAGCTTGCGCTCTCCTGCAAGCCAAAGCTGATCGTCGCCGGCGCCTCCGCCTATCCGCGTGTGATCGACTTTGCGCGGCTAAGGGAGATTGCAGACGAGGTCGGCGCATATCTGATGGTCGATATGGCGCACATTGCAGGCTTAGTCGCCGCAGGCGAGCATCCAAATCCGGTTCCATACTGCGACGTCGTCACTACCACGACCCACAAGACGCTGCGCGGTCCGCGCGGCGGTCTGATCCTGTGCAAAGAAGCTTTCGCCAAGCAAATCGACAAGGCAGTCTTTCCCGGAACACAGGGCGGTCCGCTGGAGCATATCATTGCCGCAAAGGCAGTCTGCTTCGGCGAAGCGTTAAAGCCGGAGTTCAAAGCGTACCAGCATCAGATCGTGTTAAACTGCAAGGCGCTTGCAAACGCGCTGGCTGCCAAAGGGGTCGACATGGTTTCCGGCGGTACCGACAATCATCTGATCCTGCTGGATCTGCGCAGCCAAAATATCACCGGCAAAGAACTGGAGAAGCGTTTGGACGAGGTATATATCACAGTGAATAAAAACGCGATTCCAAACGATCCGCAAAAACCGTTCGTCACCTCCGGCGTGCGCATCGGCACCGCCGCAGTCACGACCCGCGGCTTAAAAGAAGCCGATATGGAGATCATCGCCGACTGCATCTGGCGCGCTATCACCGATTTCGGCCACGCCGACGAGATCCGCGAAACGGTGCAGACGCTCTGCGCAAAATATCCGCTATACGAATGAATCATTTATCTCATAAAATATAACGCCGGAAGGGATTCCTTCCGGCTGTTTCTTTTCTCAAAAAAGCGGCGTCGCTATTATTCGATAACCGCCGGCTGGTCATGGACTCGATTGGAGCATCCTAAACCGCCGGAAAAAGTGAGCGCGTATAAATCGGCTGCCAAGCGGTCAGCTTCGGCGAAAGCGGGCTCCCGATACGCATAATCGGCAAACTTCGGCGTAACTGCAAGCAGCTCTCTGCGCCGACGCGCCTTGGCAAGTATCTCATACCCGCGCTCATTCGACGCCGCCGCCCAAACCGTTTTCGGCATACGCGCCGTCATTTCCTTCGTAATCCCCAGCGCGCCGCACCATAGGATACGCCGCAGCGCCGATAACGTCCACCGCTTTGATTTACAGGCGGATAACAGCTCCTCCACCGAGCCGGCCCGCCTGCAGGCGGCGTATATCCGGTTATGCAGTCCCTCGCTGACGCCAGCCGTACTCTCCCATGCGGAAAGCGGCAGGCGTTTGCAGACTGCAAGCAAAATCCGCTCCGATAGGACGGCGTCCGGGGTCTGCCCTGATGCTCTCGCGTCCAAAAACGGCTGCGGATACGGCATGCAGCTCTCCCAAAGCGACGTGTCCCTGCGAAGCAGCGAGGCGGAAGCAAAAGCGCCGTTTGGAGCAGGCGCATCATGCTGCACATTGCGGCGTAAAACGGCGTCCAGCGCCATCGGGGCAGGGAGCGCGGCGTTTTCCGCCATATATCTCAGCGAAAGCGCCGTATTCGCATCGGTCAGCAGAGCCGCCGCTTCCGCACCGAATAGTTCGCTTACCGCCTGTGCGCGGGCGCGCGGGAAATGCATCCCGCAGGAAAGACAGTCCTGAAAGACGGAGGAACGCTCCGCTTTGGCACACTGCGCCAAAAGCGTGGTCAGCGCGGAAAGCGTCAGCGGCGCGCCAAAGGAAAGCCGGTCGCAGCCGAGCGAGGACAAGATATGTACGCCCGCTTTGCCAAAATCGCCGGTACCGGAAAGACTGAACGCGGTCGGCAGCAGCAAAACCAGATCCGCGCCGCCGCGCAGCGCTTGTTCTGCGCGCAGCGGAAAAGAAAACGCCGCCGGCTCGCCGCGCTGGACAAAATAGCCGCTCAATACGACCGCGACATGGGTTGCGCCATGTTCGCGGGCCTTTTGAATGTGGTACGCATGACCGTTGTGAAACGGGTTGTATTCTGCGATGATACCTGCGATCTGCAAGTGAAACGTCCTCCTTTTGCAATTGTTCTGTGATGATACTATTATAGCATGGATCACATAAAAAGGAAAGCTTCTTTTCCTGATAGAAGGATATTGCGGAAAACTGCGGGAAACGGAAGAAAATGTTGCAAAAAGGGGTTGCATTTTTTTCAGGAATGTTATATTATAATAAAGTAGTGTTTTGGTAAGAGAAACTACTCTATGCACAAGACCACGAATATCCGGAAAGGAAGTATATGCAAATGAAAATTTTAGTTATCAACGCCGGCAGCTCTTCCCTAAAATACCAATTGATCGATATGACGGATGAAAGTGTCATCTGTAGGGGCAACTGCGAGCGGATCGGTGAAATTGACAACAGCCTTGTTTCCTATAAGACCGCAAACGATAAGCTTGAGAAAAAAATCCCAATGCCGTCCCATGCCGAGGCGTTTGAGGCAATCATCGAAATGATGACCCAAAGCGAATACAAGGTCATCGACAATTTAAGCGACATTCATGCAGTCGGTCATCGCATCGTCCAAGGCGGCGATAAATTCAACCGCTCCACTCTTATCGACGAAAAGGTTCTTTCCGAAATCGAGGAGCTTGGCGAACTGGCGCCGCTTCATAACCCTGCCGCTGTTAAAGCGATCCGCGCCTGCATCGAGGTGTTTGGCAGCCAAACCCCGATGGTGGCTGTTTTCGATACCGCATTCCACCAGACAATGCCGGGCAAAGCGTATATGTACGCAATCCCGCAGGAATACTATGACAAGTACCATGTGCGCAAATACGGCTTCCACGGCACCTCCCATCGCTATGTTACCGGCAGGATCGCAGAGCTTTTGGGAAAGCCGGCGGAGGAGTTAAAGCTTGTTACCTGTCATTTGGGCAACGGATCCTCCATCTCCGCCGTTAAAAACGGCAAATGCGTCGACACCACCATGGGCTTTACCCCGCTTGACGGTCTGATTATGGGCACGCGCAGCGGATCGATCGACCCTTCGGCCGTTATGTACTTAATGGATAAGGAACATTTGACCACTGCGCAGATGACCGATATCTTAAATAAAAAATCCGGCTATCTCGGTCTGACCAGAGGTCTGACCAGCGACGACCGCGACATCCGCAGCTTAGCGGAGCAGGGCAACAAGGACGCAAAGTTAGCGGGCGATATGCAGCGTTACGAAGTCAGAAAATATATCGGCTCCTATGCGGCGGCTATGGGCGGCGTAGACGCGGTATTATTTACCGGCGGCATCGGCGAAAACTCCGTGCCGGCTCGCGAGGACGCCTGCGAAGGACTTGAGTTCATGGGAATTAAGCTCGATAAAGAGGCAAACGAGCGCTTCAATCACGGCGAGGGCAGAATTTCCGCGCCGGACAGCCGGGTCGAGGTATGGATTGTTCCGACTAACGAGGAGCTTCTCATCGCACGCGACACGTTGGAACTGACAAAATAAGCGAAAGCGGAGAACATAAGCCCGTCCGGCAAAAAATAGGATGCGGACGGGCTTATTTTTGATATCCCTCAAAAGAATGCGCGCTTAGTCCTCGTCGTTTGAGCGAAACAGCATCGAGATGCACCATAAACCGGCAATGCCGACCAGCGCAAAGATCATGCGCGGGATGATCGCGTCCTGTCCGCCAAACCAGTAGCTGACAAAGTCGAACCGAAACAGCCCGATCGAGCCCCAGTTCAGCGCCCCGACGATCGTGAGAATAAGCGCGATTTTGTCTACAATAGCCAAATCAAATTCCTCCTTTATGCAAAAGCCCTTTGACCAAACGCCTTGGGCTTTTATCAGGAGTTTTCGCATTTCGGAGAGAAAATATACATAACGGTGACTTTCTGCTGCCGTTTATCATTTTATATGCGACATATAGAACATCTCGGAGGTATTCATGAAGGACATTTTATCTCATTGGCCATACCTTGCCGTCGGTCTGGCGGCGGTTTTGGGGCTGCTCGCGGCGTTTATTGTGCCGCGCGTCCGCTTCAAAAGCAGACTGAAAAAGCAAGGCCGCGCCGGCGAGGCAAAAGTTGCTGCAATCTTAAAATCATACGCGCGCCCGCGCGGGTACAAGGTCATCAACGATATTTCGATCCCGCTCTATGACGGCACAACTCAGATCGATCACATTATGGTCGGCAGCTTCGGTCTGCTTTTGATCGAAACCAAAAGCTATAAGGGCGATATCTACGCCGAGCCGCGCGCAAAAGAGTGGACGCATATCGTCGGCGGCAAGCGCGAAAAGATGTACAATCCGTTGTTGCAAAGCAAAACGCATGTTGACGCCATTCGCTATCAGCTGCAAAAGCACAATATCTACAAAGTCCCTGTACACGCTCTCGTCGTTTTTTCCGGCGTGCGCAAAACCAATCTATATATCGAAAGCGGTCATCCTGTATTAACCGTTAAGCAGCTCAACAGATATTTAAAGCGCGATCTCTTTGAGGAGGACAAGGGCGTTGATATCGCTAAGCTGACTGCATTTTTCCATGAGATAGCTGTTACCGATCCGAAGCTGCTGAAAAAGCACGATAAGGAAGTTGCTAAAAAGCGCTGAAGTGAAAGGAGCCTTTATGAAACTGATCTCTTGGAACGTCAACGGTCTGCGCGCCTGCCTGACCAAAGGCTTTGCGGAAAGCTTTACCGCGCTGGATGCGGATATTTTCTGCCTGCAGGAAACCAAAATGCAGCCTGGACAGGCGGACGTTTCGTTTGACGGGTACGAGCTTTTTCTCAACAGCGCTGAGCGTAAGGGATATTCCGGCACGGCGGTTTTTACCCGAATCAAGCCGCTTACCGTCACCTACGGCATCGGCGCCGACCGGTTTGACAACGAGGGCAGGGTCATTACGCTTGAGCTGCCGGACTGTTTTGTCGTGACCTGTTATACGCCGAACGCGCAGGACGGTTTAAAACGATTAGACTATCGAATGGCGTGGGAACAGGCATTTTTGCGCTTTTTAAAAACGCTGGATTCTCAAAAGCCGGTCATCCTATGCGGCGACCTGAACGTCGCACATCACGAGATCGATCTGAAAAATCCAAAAACCAACCGCGGCAACGCAGGCTTTTCCGACGAGGAACGCGCCTGCATGACCAAACTGTTAAACAACGGCTTTACCGACACATTCCGGCATTTTTATCCGGAAAAAGAGGGCGCATACTCTTGGTGGAGCTATCGCTTTCATGCGCGTGAGAAAAACGCAGGCTGGCGGATCGACTATTTCATCGTATCCGACCGGCTGCTGCCGCGTGTAAGCAAGAGCGAAATTCATCCGGAAATATTCGGCAGCGATCATTGCCCGGTCGAAATGATCCTGACAGAGTAAGTCTTTCAGCCCGTTCCTCCTGCTCATCCGCGGCAGAGAATGCCGTCCAGAAAGGAATATTATGACGAATCTCTGAAAACGTGGCGATATGATCGGGATTATATCTCCTAGTTGGGCAGCGGAGCCAGAGGATTACGAAAAATATACGATTTCTTGAGGAGTCAGAAAAATTTCAGCCTGTTCAGGACGTGGGAATGCTCTTATCCTGTATCGGACAAAGCAGTCTTATGAAACAGGTTGTCGGCATGTTATTCGGGCATGATTCAGAGCCTATTTCGCCGCCGTTATTTGAAATATTAGAATATTAGAAAGATTCGGGAGAAAATATCAGATTCCCGTTGCTTCTTGCGATGATTTCGGTGATGGAGCGAATCATGCCATTTTTCCGGTTGGCGGAAAAGCAGCTTTAGATACGAAGAAAAAACGCTCGTGTTTCTTCCATAAAGCTGCAGCACGATTTTTCCTGTGTTTTCT
>CAZPLR010000019.1:1250-16524 GCA_964587555.1 uncultured Oscillospiraceae bacterium | reverse complement strand
AAGGAAGGATTAGCATATGAAAATAGCTGTTGTTGGTTTGGGCTTGATCGGCGGCTCGTTCTGTAAGGCAATCAGCGCCCGCACAAGCCACACTGTTTGGGGTATGAACCGCAGCAAAGAGGTCATAGAGAAAGCTCTGCACTGCGGCGCAATCCAAAAAGAAGCGTCCTTAGAGGACTTAGCGCAGTGCGACTTGGTCATTCTGGGATACCATCCGGAGCTTACAATCCGGTTTCTCAACGAAAACGCCGCCTATCTGCCAAAGAACGGCATTGTTATGGACACCTGCGGCGTAAAAAGAGCTATCTTGGACAGCACAAGAAAAACCCTAGCGGAGAATCAAATCACCTTTGTCGGTACGCATCCGATGGCCGGGCGCGAGTTTTCCGGCTTCGACTATGCGTTAGAGGATCTGTACGACGGCGCAAGCCTGATTATCGCCAAGGAGGACGGCACCTCCAGCGACGCGATCCAGACGATTGAGCGGCTCGGCTACGAAATCGGCTTTGGGCGGGTGGTCATCACCGACGCAGTCACCCACGACGCAACCATCGCCTTTACCTCGCAGATCGCGCACGTCTTGTCCAACGCTTATGTCAAAAGCCCGACGCTTTACAGTGAGAGCGGCTTTTCCGCCGGCAGCTTTAAGGACCTTTCCCGCGTTGCGATGCTCAACGCCGATATGTGGACCGAGCTGTTTTTCATGAACCGCATCCCGCTGCTGTTTGAGGTACAAAGCCTTATCTACCATTTGCAGCAGTACTGCGACGCGCTCGAAAGCGGCGACCGTACCAAGATGCATAAGCTTTTGGAGGACGGTACAGAGCGTAAAAAATGGAGCCTTGCCCATGCAGAAGAGGTCGACGCCAAAGCGAAGGAGATTAGAGACGCTTATCTTGCAAAGCTGAAAGAAGAGGCATAAATACAAAAATCCTGCCGGCTTAGAGCCGGTTTAGAAAAGATCCAGTTCCAGACCGCAGATCAGGGTATCAAAGAGAAATACAATGAATATCAGAAAAATGACCGCTGCCGATTATCAGGCTGTTTATCAGCTATGACTTTCGTGCGCCGGAATGGGGTTAAACCATTTAGATGATTCAAAAGATGGGATCGAAAAATTCCTGAAACGAAATCCTGATACCTGTTTTGCAGCAGAGGATGGAGAAAAGATAGCTGGTGCCATCTTGACCGGAAACGACGGAAGAAGAGGCTATATCTATCATACGGCAGTTCATCCGAAATACAGAAGACGCGGAATCGCACGGCAGCTGGCGGATACAGCGGCGGATGCACTAAAGCGCTGCGGAATCAATAAGGTTGCTCCGGTCGTTTTTGAGAGAAACAAGGACGGGAATGCGTTTTGGGAAAAACAGGGCTTTTTTATAAGAGATGACATAACCTGCAGAAATAAAAGTATCGCCCAAATAACAAGAATCGACACCCGATCTAGACGGTCGGACAAGCTGCCCGCGCGAGGATTTTCGTCATCCTTTTTACCATTACAAATTGTATCAGCACATCATATTTTTACAAAATGTATCGTATTTGAAGAGAAAGAAAACGTTGGCATTCCCTTGACGTTTCAATCAGGGTTTGATATAATAAAGATAAAGTAAGAAGGAATGCGCCTGCATTTCCCTTACATCGAAAGCAGAGGAAAATGGAGGAAAATTTTATGAAAAAAGACGCTGCATGGGCATTGGCACGACCGACGCCCGCACAGTTAAACTGGCAGGATATGGAACTTGGAATGTTCGTCCACTGGTTCCCATTTCCCAATCCGGACACAATCCAGAAAGAACGTCTCCTAGACCCAGATTTTCGCAAGGAGCTGCTTACCTCCTGCGATATCTCAGAATTTGATGCAGAGGAATGGGTTGACGCCGCCTGCGACTTAGGCGCAAAATACATCGTCTTCGTCGCGAAGCACGGGCTTGGCTTCTGTCGATGGAGAACCGAATATTCCGACTTCGGACTGCAAAACACAAATTATCCGGGCGATATGGTTCAAGAGCTGTACGATTCCTGCCAGAAGCGTGGGATCCGTTTGGGTGTCTACATAAGCGGATCCAGCGCGTCGCACGGCGCTGCAAATCAGGGTATTACCACCGACCCGGCAAAGCAGGAGGCATACAACAAGGTTTATCGCGGATGGCTTACCGAACTGTTATCCCGCTACGGCGACATGGTCGAGGTGTGGTTTGACGGTTCGCTCGCGATCGAGGTCGGCGATATCCTGCAAAAGTATGCGCCGAACGCGATGGTCTTCCAAAGCTACAATGCAACCATCCGTTGGGTGGGGCAGGAGGAAGGCTATGCGTCTGATCCGGCATGGAACAGCGTTTCCCGCTATGACGCACTGAGCGGCGTATCCACGCAAAAGCATGGTAATCCGGACGGCGAATGCTGGATGCCGCTCGAATGCGATGCACGGCTGCGTCGCGAGTGGACCTATAACCCTGATCCGAAAAACAAGCTGCACACGCTGGACGAACTGCTCAATATGTATTATCAATCGGTCGGTCATGGCGCGGTGCTGCTGATCAATCACGCGCCGAATCCAAAGGGAAAAATCGAGCCGGCGGACCGCGCGCGGATGAAGGAGCTGGGAGATGAGATCCGGCGTCGCTTTTCGCACCCGTTGGCGCAGACCGCTGGCGAGGGGCTGATTCATGAAATCAGCTTTGAGAAGCCGCAGCAGGTCGATCACGTTGTCCTAATGGAGGATATCCGCTACGGCGAACGGATTCGCGGCTACCGCTTAGAGGGACTGACTGACGGCGTATGGAGCCTGCTCTGCACCGGAAGCGCGGTCGGGCATAAAAAGATCGATTTCTTCCAGACGCGGCAGGTTACAAAACTGCGTCTGACAATTGCGGGCTATGTCGGAACGCCGATTCTGCGAAGCATGGAAGCCTATTATGTCGGCAGTACGCCAGATATCCCGCCAATGCCGGACAACGAAACCTTCCGCGTGGCAGATTTCGGCATTGAAAGCCTGGAAAGCTATGATGAGGTAAAAAACCGTACCACGACCCTGCGTTATCAGATCGCACAGTATATTGCCGCCGCCGGAGAATATGAGCTGTGGTTTGATTACGATACCGAAAAGAAGCTGATTTTTGACAGCGCTTCGCTCGTGATTGAGGGCGCTTCCCATCCGGACTATCTCACCGTTATGGAGGATGGACAGCACTTTAGGCTGTATTTAGGAGGTGTCAGCCCAGAGATCGCCTTTACCGCATCGCTTTCCATGCCAAATTATTACGATATCTCCGGAAGGGTCTACATCAAGCGGGTCTGGTGACGAGAAAAGCAAAGATTTTCTGACTTTTCCGTCGTAGGCACTTGACAAAGCAGACAGAATCGTGTATAATAAATAAGCCGTCATAAAAAGACGGCTTATCCTGTGCGGGTATAGTTTAATGGTAAAATATCAGCTTCCCAAGCTGAGGTTGCGGGTTCGATTCCCGTTACCCGCTCCAAATGCGTCGGCATGATGCCGGCGCATTTTTTTGACTAAAAACGCCGTTCCTCTATTCGTAAGCGGCGCTTTTCCATCTTAACATTTTACACCACCTGAAACAGATAAAACTTCAAATAATCCGTTTCCGGCACGTTCCATAGGATCGGGTGATCCGGCGATTGCTGACGCGCCTCAATCTGACGCAGCTGCACCTTTGCATCGGCGGCCGCCTCATTCAACATCTGTGCAAACAGCTTATCCGGCATAAAATGCGAACAGGAAGCAGTTGCAAAATATCCGCCGCGCGGCAGCACCTTCATCGCCCTATAGTTGATCTCCTTATAGCCGCGCTTCGCGTTATCCACCGTTCTGCGCGATTTCGTAAACGCCGGCGGATCTAAAATGATAAAATCATAAGGCTTTTTCCCCTCCCGCTCCAAGGCCGGCAAAAGCTCAAAAATGTCGCAGACAGCAAACTCCATCCGATCAGTCAAGCCGTTGAGCGCCGCGTTATGCTTTGCCATTTCGATTGCGGATTCCGAGATATCCGCCGCGCAAACCGAAAGCGCACCGCCCTTTGCGGCATTCAGCGCAAACGAGCCGGTGTGGGTAAAGCAGTCAAGCACCCGTTTCCCCCGCGCTAACTGCATCACCGCAAGGCGGTTGTATTTTTGGTCGAGAAAAAAGCCGGTTTTCTGCCCGTTTTCCACATCTACATCATAATAGATGCCGTTTTCGCAGATGCGCGTCACCACGCTTTGGGGCGCGCATTCTTCAGCAAGCGGATACCAAGCCTTATATTCCTCCAAGCCCTCCAGCTTGCGAATCGCGACGTCGTTGCGTTCAAAAACGCCGTTGATCTGCTGACCGTCCTCTCGCAGAATGCGCACCAGCGTCGGAAAGATCACCGGCTTGAGCAGCTCCATCCCCACCGAAAGCGTCTGCGTAACCAAAAGATCGCAAAAGCGGTCGACCGTCAATCCCGGAAAGGAATCAGCCTCCCCAAATATAATCCGGCAGCAGGTCAAATCCTCCTTTCGCAGCACACTCTTCCGATATTGCCACGCATAGCGCAGCCGCCGCTCCCAAAACGCCTCATCAAACAGATCATTGGTGCTGCGGGAAATCAAGCGGATACGGATCTTGCTTTGCAGACTCAAAAAACCGGTGCCAAGATAACGCCCCTTTTCATTTACAACATCTACCAGCGCACCGTTTGACAGCCCTGTCTGCGAAGTAACTACCTCCGTATCGTAAACCCACGGATGCCCCGCAAGCAACGCGCGTTCCCCTTTTTTTGTAATCTGCAGGGCCGGAAATTTTCTTTGTATCTTCATGGCTGACCATTCCTCTTTCCATGTGTTTCCTCTATTATAGCGCTTTTCACCTATAAATGCAACTGATACAGGTGCGCAGAACTCCCGCTTTTTCGTTTCGGAAAAAGCGGGAGAAAACACATTATTCGGTTTCAAGCGAAAGGGTAGTTAACTGCTTGACCGTATTGCCGCAAATCGCTTCAACATCCTGTGCAGAAACGGTGTAAAGCATCGAATAACCCTCTATCTGCACATAAACGTCGCCGGTATCATTCGTTCCGCCGAACGAAAGCACGAGATTTTCCTCATCTTCCACCGAATTTCCCTCGCTGTCGGTCGTTGTAACCGGATAGGAAACTGTGACTACAGCGTTCGGATCGTCCAGCCCATACTGGCTGAGATCGGTCGTGTCCGCATGATAATCCACACAGTCGATAAAGCTCAGATACTTGATCGCGTCGGCAACACTTTCACAGAGCGAGGTATTCGCATTGTACCTCTGGCTGTCCGCATCCCACAGCGTCCACGGAAATTCCTCATCGTCTCCCATAAAGCTAAGGCGATAGGTTTCGGAGGATTCTACCTTAATCATATTGATATCACTGATGGAAGGCAAACTCTCCATCTGCAATAGGTCCTTCATTACACAACAAAACGCGCCGCCAAAGCTTTCCGGAACCAAATAAACCAGATCGGTGGAAATAGTATCTCCCTGCGCATATTGGATGTAGTACTCGCTGGTCACATCATTTTTGCTCCCAATTGCAAAGACTGCTTCTTCCCCGTTTTCGGTCATCATATACACGGTGACCGTCGGCGTTTCTAAACCGTACTGCGAAAGGTCGCTGACTCCTTCCAGACGCCGGGAAGCGCTTAGGGAGGAAAGCGCCTCCGTCATGCTGCTGACAGCCGACTGCTTGACAGGGAAGTCCGCGTCAGCGGCATTACTCCAGTTTCCGTCGGTCTTTTGCAGACTGTTTTCCTCCCCCTGATAGGTCCAATCGATCCGAGATATAATCGAACCATCATAATCGGCGATGGTGTAGCCGGTGTCCTCCGGCTGCTCCGCATTTTTAGAGACAGCCGAAACGATAAAATACGCTCCGACGCAAAGCACCAATATCCCGACCAATCCTGTAAGTTTTACCGAACGTTTCATTCTGTTCTCCTTTCCTTTGATGCGCTAAACCGCCGCTCCGGATGAAAATTACCGTTTTCTTCTGACTGCCCAGACATAAATGCCAAAGCCGATGCAGACAATCGGCAGCAAACCGACCATTACAAGGATTAAAACCGCCCGCGTTCCAGTCGAAATCGTTAGGTATTCGTTGGTAATTGTCTTTGCGTGGATCGTGATGTCGCTTTCCGATTTGCACATCCAGCTTACCGCATTGAGAAATAGGTCCGTATTTGCGCCGCTTACCACCTCATCAAAATTCGATTGTGTGAAAAACGCGCCGGAAAACCAAACCGCCTGCGCGCCGGTGTTCTCATCCGAGATCGCCGCAGCCACGGCATAGGCTCCCTCTGCATCCCCATCCTCCTTCTCTAGGGTCGTCAGGTTGGAAACATCCCGCTTGATATAGCCGGAGCTGGTGGTACTCAAAAGCGGCGAAACTGTCACGCCATCCGGCAGCTCCTGCGCAATGGTCAGCGCCTGCGCCTGTGGGTACAGAATATAGTACCCTTCGGTCAACGGTTCGGTAATGGTATGGGTCTTGATCTCCGGCAATAACCAGTACGGATACTGATAGTAGCCGTTCGCGCTGCCCTCAAAGACAACCCCCTGCTCCATCGTAACGCCATATGCTTCCATCACGCTCATCAGGTTTGGCATATCCGTTCCGTTGTAATTCGAAACAAGCAGCAGCTTGCCGCCGTTTTCCATATACGCTTTGACCGCCTCAGTCTCCGCTTGGGAAAGATCGCTTTCCAGCGCAAACAATAATAGCAGATCGCAGTCCTCCGGCACGCTTTCCTCGGTCAGCAGGCTCAGGTCAGAAAGCAGGATATTCTGCTTTGCAATCATATTGGAAAGGGACGTGTCCGGTTTATTGGAGCCGTGCCCGCCCAGCAGATACATTTTCGGCATATCCTCTTTGGTAACATAGTCGATCGCGCTGGTTAATTCCGTTTCGCCATAAAATGTGGTGGTTGCCTGCCCGGTCGTATAATAATCTGTGTAATCGCTCACATAGATATCGGTGTACGGGATAAACTTGCTGCGCTCCCCGCAGACGGCAATTATGCAGTTATTGGTCACAGTTCCGGAAGTGTACTGCGAGGCAAAGTTTGGATTCACAACCGGATCGATCTGCTCCACCGTCAGCTTGTCGGACAAATCTGCATAACGCGCAAGCAATTGCTCGATCACCACGTTCTCCTCGCCCGACTGCACAATCCAGTAAAGCGATACCGGCTCAGTCAGCCCCGAAACAATCTCCTTTGTCTGTTCCGAGATGCTCGACAGCTTATCATTTGAGGTATCAAACGTTGTGACAGAGGAAGGAAGCTTTCCAACGCAAAGATTTACAACTACCGCGATCACCACTACGACTAGGATGGATATCGCGCTGTAGCCGCCCAATCTCACCGCCCTGCCTGAAAAGATTTCCTTCACATGCGCAAGGAAATTCTTTTTCGGCGCAAATTCGTTTTTCTCGTTCTGGCGTTTCATCAGTTCCACCTCCGTCTTTCTAAGGACTGCACCGTAATATATACAAACACTGCCGCTACCGTCAGCAGATAGAGATAAGCGGTGATATCGCACGCTCCATTCATAAAGCTGTAAAACCGCTCAAACAATGAAAGCCTTTCCATAATATCCGGGAACAGCCCCGCAAGCTTATCCGAAGCAAACAGCATGACCAGAATCAACGGAATCTCGCATAGGAAGCCCGCAGTTACCCCAATTGCGGCATTCTTGGTCATGAACCAGAAAAATACCCCGATCAGGATCGCGCAGATGGTGAGCGCGATAAACGATCCCGCCGTAGTCGTCGGCACATAGCTTGCAAGCGTAGATAAAAAGTAATTAATCAACATTACTAGGAAACAGAGTGCAGCCGCAATTACCTGGTTTTCCGTCACCGATGAAACATACATCCCAATCGCCAAAAGCGCCGCGCCAAGCAGGAAGAACGCTAACAGCGAGGTATAAGCCGCCGGAAGATTGACGTTGCCAAACGCTTTTAAGATCAGCGGATAAATGCCGGTCACCACGCAAGGGATCGCAAGCACCGTCACCATCGCAAAATACTTTCCCAGCACGATCTTATGCATCGACATCGGCAGCGCATATAAAAGCTGATCGGTCCGCTGTTTCCGCTCCTCCGCAATCACGCGCATCGACAGGATCGGGATCGCGATGATATAAATAAAACTCATGTTTCCCAAAACGTATTCAAAATTCGGATAGGAGCTGACTAGATTGAGCGCCATGGTATAGATGCCGACAAACAGCAGAATAAAACCGATAAACAAATATCCAGTCACCCCCTGAAAGTAAGCCCTTAATTCCCGTTCATAGATCGTCTTCATCGGTTGTCCTCCTCCCCATCGCTTTCTATCTTTAGTCCAAGCGTATCGTATTCAATAGGCTCTTTGCGTTCCTCCAGCCGCTTTTTCTCTTCCTTTTCCGCCTCCGCCCGCTTTATCTCTTCCTCATGCGCTTCGGAGGTCAGCTCCAAGAATACATCCTCTAAGCTGGCGCGGGTTAGATTCATCCGCAAAAGCGGGATCTCCTTTTTGGCAAACGCAAAGAACAAAGCTTCGCAAATCTCATCCTGATTGACCTCGTTGCTTAAGGTCACAGTGCCGCTTGTCGCTTTTTTGTTTCCCTCTTCCTGCCCGACAACATTCGTCACGCCCGGCACGGTATGCACAATCGAGAAAAAGCGCTCCGAATCGCAAGCAGCGCGCAGCTCCACAGTAATCTTCCCGCGGAATATCGTTTCTAAATTCTCCGCCGAGTCGTTTGCCACCATTTTTCCGTGGGAGATGATAAGGATCTGATCACAAATTTCCTGCACCTCCGACAGAATATGGCTGCTCAAAATAACCGTGTGTTCACCCTTTAAACTCAAAATCAGATTGCGTATCTCAATGATCTGCTTCGGATCAAGTCCAACCGTCGGCTCGTCTAGGATGATAAGCGCCGGATCGCCGAGCAGCGCCATCGCAATGCCGACGCGCTGCTTATAGCCCTTGGATAGATGCTTGATCAGACGATCCTGCATCTCTTTTAAGCCCGTTTTTTCAATGGCCGCCTCCACTTGGGTCTTTACCTTCGCTTTTTCTACGCCCTTCGCCTTTGCCGCAAAGGTCAGATATTCATACGGCGTCATGTCCGGATAAAGCGGCGGTATCTCCGGCAGATAGCCAATACACTTCTTCGCCTCAACCGGCTGCTCAAAAATATCATGCCCATTGATCGCAACGGTTCCCTCGGTCGCCGCAAGACAGCCCGCAATGATATTCATCGTGGTGGATTTGCCCGCGCCGTTTGGTCCCAAAAAGCCGTATATCTGCCCTTTTTCTACCGTAAAGGTCAGGTCGGATACCGCCATGTGGCTGCCGTAGCGCTTGCTTAAGCCTTTTACCTCTAACAAGGTCCACTCCTCCTTTGTCCTGTTTCTCTTCCAAATCTGTATAAGGGCGCTTTCCCCTTATGCATCCGCTTTTATCATACCAGAAAATTATGTACAATTTAAGAACACGGACTGATATTCTCGTGAAGCGCCCTTCCAACCGCTTTGCTGCGCCTTATTCACAATTTATTAATGAACAATTATCGAAAAGTTAATATGTGTATGCTTCACATATGGTATACTGAAAACAGATACAAAAGAAAGGAGAGGTTGCCGCTATGATTTAGGATAATTCACACAAAAGAAATCCAGAAAACAAAGTCTTGATCCGTCGACTGTATATAATAAAACGGATTTAAGCGACCATCTTTCAGATGAATGGAGTGTGCATCGTATCTATGAATATAAAAAATAATAAAGCGCGAATCATCATAGCTGTTTTACTGCTTTTCCCGCTTCTCCTTTCGCTGACCGCCTGCGAGGCAAAGCAGCAGGATTTTTCCTCCTGCGCCTGGGGAATCGGCATGGAGGAGGCAGGGCTTTCGCTGCCGGAGGACTGGGGAGAACAGGTTTTGTCCGCCGCAGAGAACGAAGCTTTTAAAGATTCTGTTGCATACACAGACGATATGCCGTTTTCTGATCTGGATTCCTCCCTGCGCGGAAATTACACCGTCGTGCGGCTGACCTTCTCCCACCCGGAGAAAACCACCCTTGACGCCTGCGAGATTGAGCTTGCAAGGCTTCAGGCGTTTTCCAAAAAGGAGATCGGGAACAAATCCGCCGTATGGGCAAACGGGCGCAGCTACACCGCAAAGGAGCTTATCGACGCCGGCTTCTTGGTTTATGAAACAGAGGAAACCTATCTTTTTGATCTGCTGCTTGTCTTAAACGGATGCGACGCAGCGCAGTATTGTGAAAACGCAGCAAAGGCGCAGGAGCTTCCGGAGGATTTCGCCGCCGATTTTGCAGCGTATCGCAACGAGCTTTCAGAATGTTTTGCGCAGATTTCACCATCTGCATGATATAAAGAAAGAGCGGGACCGCCTGTGCTTTGTCCTGTTCCTCTTCCAAATCTGCGTAAGGGGGAATGCCCCTTACGCAGATTTTTTATGCCTGCCAAAAAATCAGAAACAGTTTCAGAACGCGCCCTCCTTTCTTGCTTGACAGCGCGGGCTTTCCTTGTTATAATGGATTTATCTCAAATCGTTTGACAATATTTGAAAGGATTCTGAAAAAATATGAGTCGTTCCGCTTCTTCCATCCGGCTTCCAAAGCAAAAACGCTTTGCGCGCGGGGCAGGGGTTCTAATGCCGGTATCCAGCCTGCCCTCCCCTTACGGCATCGGCACATTCGGGAAGGAGGCGTATGCCTTCGTCGATTTCCTAAAGGCCGCAAAGCAAAGCTGCTGGCAGGTGCTGCCGCTCGGTCCAACCAGCTACGGCGACAGTCCGTACCAATCCTTCTCCGCTTTTGCCGGGAATCCATACTTTATCGACCTCGATCTCTTGAAAGAGCAGGGACTTGTCACACAGGCGGAGATCGATTCCTTCGACTGGGGAAGCGATCCGCATAAGGTCGATTACGATAAAATCTATCGCAGCCGTTTTGCGCTGCTGCGTAAGGCGTATGCACGGTTCACAGATGAAAAAACCGATACATACCAGCGTTTTGTGACGGAAAACGGCTGGTGGCTGGAGGAATACGCCTCCTATATGGCGATCAAGGGCACGTTTGACAACAAGGAGTGGCTTCTTTGGGACGAGGATATCCGTTTCTGCAAGCCGGAGGCGCTGGAAAGATACAAAAGTAAGCTTGCGGACGAAATCGCGTTCTGGAAGTTCTGTCAATTTGAATTCTTCGCCCAGTGGGACGCATTAAAGGACTATGCGCATCAAAACGGCGTTTTCATCATCGGCGATATCCCGATCTATGTCGCGTTGGATTCCGCCGACGTCTGGAGACATCCGGAGCTTTTCCAACTGGACAAGGAGCTGCACCCGACTAAGGTCGCGGGCGTTCCGCCGGATCTGTTTTCCTCCACAGGGCAGCTTTGGGGCAACCCGCTTTATCGCTGGGACGTGATGGAGCAGGATGGTTTTTCATGGTGGCAGAAACGCATCTCCGCCAACGCAAGGCTCTATGACGTCATCCGGATCGACCATTTCATCGGCATTACAAATTACTATGCGATCCCTGCCGGGGATCAGACTGCGCAAAACGGAAAATGGGTCGACGGTCCATACGATAAACTCATCGCAGCGATCCTTCCGGCGGCAGGAAAAAGCAGAATCATCGCCGAGGATTTAGGCGTTTTGACCGACAAGGTCAGAAGGCTGCGGGACAGGGCTGGCTTCCCCGGCATGGCACTCATGCAGTTCGGCTTTGATTCCGACACAAGCAACCCATACTTACCGCACCATTTTACCCATAATCTCGTCGCCTACGGCGGCACGCACGACAATGAAACATTGGTCGGTTATTTCTCCCACCAAAACCGTGCAAAGCTGAAATTTGCCAGAGAATATTTAGGAGTCAAGCGCAGCAGGGACATTCCGGCAGGCATTATCCGCGCGGGCTACGCAAGCGTAGCGGATACCGTGATCTTCTTAATGCAGGACTATCTGCTGCTTGATGACGCGCGGATCAATACCCCGTCCACCTTAGGAATCAACTGGATGTGGCGGCTTGCGCCCGGCGAAATCCCGCAGCAGCTTGCTAAAGCGCTTTCGGACCTGACTGACCTCTATGGCAGAGCCAATGGATAAAACAAAACAAAGGAGCAAAAGCATCATGTCTTTTTCAGCCGACGTGAAAACGATTTTAGACGTTAAATACCACAAAACCCCGCAGACCTCTTCAATCAAAGAGCTTTACAACGCCGTTTCGGACGGCGCAATGCGCGCGCTGGCGGCAAACTGGACGCGCAAGCCGGGACAAAAGCGCGCCTGCTATCTCTCCGCTGAATTCTTGATCGGGCGGCTCGTCTACGCAAACCTGATGAACCTAGGCTTAACCGAAGAGTGTAAAGCGTTTTTTGAAGAAGAAAGCCTTGATTTTTCATCTCTTGAGCAGATCGAAGACGACGCGCTTGGCAACGGCGGCTTAGGCAGGCTTGCCGCCTGCTTCCTCGATTCCGCCGCGACCCACAGGATTCCGCTCGACGGATTTGGCATCCGCTACCGCTACGGACTTTTCAAACAGTATTTTGACAACGGCTTCCAAGGCGAACGTCCGGATGATTGGCTGCGCTTCGGCGATCCATGGAGTGTACGCAAGGAGGACGAGGCAGTATCCGTTTCATTCCGCGATCAAACGGTGCGCGCCGTACCGTACGACATGCCGGTCGTCGGCTACCGCAACGGCTTTGTCAATACGCTGCGGCTGTGGCAGGCAGAACCGGAAAACGGCTTTTCCTTCGATGCGTTCAACCGCGGAGATTACAACGGCGCGCGCGAAGAGGAGAATAAGGCCTTTGCCATCAGCGCGGTTCTCTATCCAAACGACGATACCAGAGAGGGCAAGATTCTGCGCTTAAAGCAGCAGTATTTCTTCTCCAGCGCGACGATGCAGACCATCGTTTCCCGCTATGTGAGCGAATACGGCACAGATTTCACCCATTTTGCCGATAGCTTTGCAGTGCAGCTAAACGACACCCATCCGACCATCTCCATTCCAGAGCTGATCCGTATCCTTTGTGAAGAATACCTGCTGACCTTTGAGAGGGCGTTTTCCATCGCCGAAATGACCTTCGCTTACACCAATCACACCATCATGGCGGAGGCGCTGGAAAAATGGGATGTTGGACTTATCCTAGACGTTATCCCGCAGGTCTATCCATATATCGTTATGATCGACAACCGCTTACGGAGAGAGCTAAAGCAGAAAAACATTTCAGACGACGGCGTTTACCGTGTGATTGCAGATCGTCAGGTGCAGATGGCGCGGATGGCGGTTTACTGCTCCCATTCAACCAACGGCGTCGCCCGCATCCACACCGATATCCTCAAAAAGCGGGTTTTATCCGAATGGTACGCGCTTTATCCGGAGCGCTTCAACAACAAGACCAACGGCATTACCCAGCGCCGCTGGCTTGGGCTTTGCAATCCGGAGCTTGCCGCATTTATCGGCGCGCGTATCGGCGAAAAATGGCTTTATGACCTGACCGAGCTAAAGCATCTTGTGCCGCTTGCAGACGACAAGACGACTTTGGAGGAGTTCATGCGCATCAAGCGGCAGAAAAAGGAGCAGCTTTGCGCATACGTCGAAAAAGCCGAGGGCATTTCCCTTTCGCCGGATTTTATCTTTGATATTCAAGCAAAACGGCTGCACGAGTATAAGCGCCAGCTTTTGAACGCATTCTCGATCCTCGACCTGTATTATGGGCTGAAGGACGGCAGCATCCAAGATTTCACGCCGACGGTATTCCTGTTCGGCGCAAAATCCGCGCCGGGCTACTTCCGTGCCAAGGGGATCATCAAGTATATCAACGAAATCGCAAAGCTGGTCAATGCCGATCCTGCGGTAAACGACAGGCTGCGCGTCCTGTTCGTACAGAACTACAACGTTTCCTACGCTGAGAAGATGATCCCGGCGGCGGATATTTCCGAGCAGATCTCCACAGCAGGGACCGAGGCATCCGGTACCGGAAACATGAAGTTTATGCTCAATGGCGCTGTCACGATGGGGACGATGGACGGCGCTAATATCGAGATCGTCGAGCAGGCGGGCAAGGAGAACAACTACATCTTCGGCGCTGAGATCGATGAGATCGAAGCGGTAAAGAGCAGCTACGATCCGAAAAAGCTGTACAACGAAAATCCGCGCATCAAACGAGTGGTTGATACGCTGATCGACGGCACCTTTGACGACTGCGGCAGCGGGATGTTTGCCGAGCTTTACCATGCAATCCTCGACGGCGCGTCTTGGCATCAGCCGGATCACTATTTCCTGCTTTTGGACTTCGCACGCTATCAGGAGGCAAGGCTGACTGCAAATCGCGATTACAAGGACTCGCTTGCCTTTGCCAAAAAGTGCTTCCTCAATATGGCAAATGCCGGCGCTTTCTCCTCCGACCGCACCATCAGGCAGTATGCGGATGAGATCTGGTTCTAATCAGAATAAAGGATATGACAAAACACGCTTTCATTCCCGGAACGAAAGCGTGTTTTATTTTTGTATTTTTCCAAGCGCCGCAGGACTGTCTCTTTTGCCGCACAAAAGCTGCTATAGGAAGCAAAGCTGAAGAAATCGCTCCTTTTGAAAAGCATCTTTATGGATGGCGGACGTTATTCTTCCTGTCCGGCGCCCGCTAATTTCCTTTGATCCAGTTTTTTCCAGCAGTAGATAAAGCTCGTCAGCAGCACGATATCCGCGCCAAGCCAAGCGGCAACCTCAGCAAAGAAGATCCCGTCCTGTCCAAAAAAACGAGGGAGCAGGAACGCTGCGCCGACGCGCATAAAAAATTCCGCAAAGCCGGATACCATCGGCAAAACCGTATTCCCTATCCCTTGGATAAACGAACGGGTGACATGCAGGTAATAAAGGATCGGCAGACATGCGCTCATGATAAACAGAAAACGATACGCGATCGCAAGCGTCTGGGAAACGGTCTGCTCATCGCCGGAGATGAAACAAAGCAGGATCCATTTTCCGAAAAATATCATCACCGCCGCGATTACTACCGAGGTAATCAGCGATATGACCAGCGACACACGATATCCCCTATGCAGACGTTCATACGCTCCCGCGCCAAGATTTTGTCCGGAATAGGTCGTGACCGCAAAGCCGTAAGAGGTCGCCGCTACCTCCAGCATGCCGTAAAGCTTGTTTGTCGCGGTAAAGCCCGCAATGAAAAGCACGCCGTAGCCGTTGAGTACCGACTGTACAAACATTCCGCCGACCGA
>CAZPLR010000019.1:0-1150 GCA_964587555.1 uncultured Oscillospiraceae bacterium | reverse complement strand
TACGCCATGACGACCGGCGTGCCAAAGAGCATCGTGCGCAGATAGATTGCCGTATCCGCGTAAATATCCTCCGGTGTGTGCAGAATATCCAGTATCCAGCCCGAAAGGGAAAGCCCCAGCACCAAAAGAAGCACCGTGCAGAGAATCGAGAGAAAGATGGAATTGACCATAACCCTTCGCAAATTTTTAAAGTCCTCCGCACCAAAATCCTGCGCCATCTGAATAGAAAAGCCCTGTGCAAAGCCTTGAATAACACTCACTATCATCCAGACGATCCACTCCGCCGCGCCAACCGCAGCAATTGCATTGACCCCAAGGAACTGTCCGACGATCGCCGCATCTGCAATCGTATAAAACTGCTGGAACAGGTTCCCCAGCATCAGCGGCAGCGCAAATAAAAGGATCAGCTTTCCCGGGTTGCCGGACGTCATGCTTTTAATCTTCGCCATCTTTCTCCTCCATATCAACCGTATTTTTCAAAACATAAATCCCCCTGCAAAAAAGAGCGCGGCTTTATGGCAGCTGAAAAAGCCGCTATCCTCTATTTTACCTGCTGCTCCCGTATTTGTCAATAAACGTATCCGCCTTTTGCAAGAACTGCAAAGGAAAAGCCGCATCCGGACAAATTTCCGGATACGGCTCTCGAAGATTCTCACGCTCATCCTGATAAAAGGCAGGTTATGCACCCTTCTCCTCATCGACGTAATACTGCGCCTGTGCGTGCCATAACTGATAGTACATCCCATTCTCATCCGCCAAAAGCGTGTCGTGGCTTCCGCGCCGGACAAGCCCGCCCTTGTCAAACACTGCAATATCCTCGCAGAAGCGACAGGAGGAAAGCCGGTGCGAAATATATACGGTGGTAAAGAAACTGCTCCGCGGAGGAAAAGCAGTGCAGCTCTATTGGGGATAGGCGCCGCTTGCTCCAAGCGGTCAAAAGTCCGCTTAGATATTCCGTCTCTGTCTTCTCGTCGTCGCAGATCGCAATTTGCAGCATGAGCTTTTCTCCCCCTCCTGTTTTTATTCTATCATATCCTCCGCCTTTTGCAAGAAATGCGGCGGTTGAACTCATTCAACCATTTTTTTGAATCGTCCCGCCGTAAAACTTTTTGGCCGCCAAACGATTTACAGGTCGAGCTTTAGGTCGTTC
>CAZPLR010000018.1:0-33967 GCA_964587555.1 uncultured Oscillospiraceae bacterium | reverse complement strand
CGCCGTAAAACTTTTTGGCCGCCAAACGATTTACAGGTCGAGCTTTAGGTCGTTCTCCTTGATCCAGCCGATCTTGCGCAGAATCAGCCCGAAGCCCCACGACAGCACCGCCGGAAGAATAAAGCAGATCAAAACCAATCCGATCCAGTCAAACGCCGTGATCGCAGGCTTCAAGCCGGCGGCAACGTCGTTCACCCAGCCGGTATATACGCCGATCTGCCCAACCAAGCCGCAGGTTCCCATGCCGGAAGAAACCGGCGCGCCGTTCATTTCTAAATGAAATACGCAGGTCGCAAGCGGTCCGGTGATCGCGCTTGCCAAGATCGGCGGGATCCAGATCGCCGGATTCTTCGCAATATTGCCCATCTGGAGCATCGAAGTGCCAAGTCCCTGCGCAAACAGCCCGCCAAAACGGTTTTCTCGGAAGCTAAGCACCGCAAAACCCACCATCTGCGCACAGCAGCCCGCCACCGCAGCGCCGCCGGCAAGCCCGGTCAATCCCAATACCGCGCAGATTGCCGCGCTGGAAATCGGCAGCGTGAGGAAAATACCGACAATCACCGCAACCAAGATGCCCATCCAGAACGGCTGAAGTTCGGTCGCCCACATGATGACGCCGCCCATCCATTGCGCCGCTTGTCCCAGCGCAGGAGCAAACCATACCGCAAGCAGCGCGCCGGAAAAGATCGTCACCGCCGGGGTGACAAGGATATCCAGCTTTGTTTCCTTCGAAACCAGCTTGCCGCACTCGGCGGCGATGATTGCGATAATTAAGACCGCAAGCGGTCCGCCCGCCCCGCCCAAAGAGTTTGCAGCAATGCCGACTGCAATCAGTGAAAACAGCACAAGCGGCGGACTTTTCAGCGCCTTACCGATCGCGACCGCCATCGCGGGTCCCGCCGCCGCAGAAGCATATCCGCCGATTGTTACAAGCAGCTCGACATGGATTTGCTGCCCTAACGTGCTGATGATCGTGCCAATCAAAAGCGAAGCAAATAAGCCTTGCGCCATCGCGCCGAGCGCGTCGACAAAAAATTTCCCGTTGACAAAAATGCTGTCCTTGCGGGTCAAGTACGCCTTGAACCTGCCCGGCTGCTTTTGCGCCGTCATATTTCCGTTTCCCATTCTTAATTCCTCTTTTGCCATGTGACCGCAATTTTCTCATAAAGCGCCATGATATGCGCGCGATCCGCAAGCCCGTCTGAAAACGCCGTCGCGCTTCCCGCCGCGGCGCCAAGCCGCAGCGCATGGGCATAGCCGCCGTCCAATCCTGCCAAAAAGCCCGCAAGCATCGAATCCCCTGCGCCAACTGAATTGACCGCTTTCCCGCGCGGCGCGCTTACCCGGTAAACGCCGCCGTCTGCGGCAAAAAGCAAGGCGCCGTTTTCCGCCATCGAAACAAGCACATTCTTCACGCCTAATCCGCGCAGCCTATCTCCATAGACGATAATCTCATCTATAGAGGAAAGCCTTTTTCCAAACAGCTCCCCCAGTTCATGGTGGTTTGGCTTAAGCAGAAACGGGCGATGGACGATCACTTTTCGCAGCGCGTCTCCAGAGGTATCCACCACAGCGCACACCTCTTTTTCAGCCAACAAAGACAGAATCTGTCCATAAAAGCCCGATGGAAGGCTTGGCGGCACGCTTCCGGCAAGCACCAGCGTATCTCCCTTTTGCAGCGCGCCAAGCTTATGAAAAAGCACTTCCTGCGCCGCTTCGTCAATAATCGGGCCGCTGCCGTTTATCTCGGTTTCCTCACCGGATTTCAGCTTGATGTTGATGCGGGTAAGCCCCGCCTTCAACCGGATAAAATCCTCCTTGATTCCCTTTTCCGTCAAATAGCCTGCAAGCGCTTCTCCGGTAAAGCCTGCGATCATCCCCAGCGCCGTCGAGGAAACGCCAAGCTCCTTCAGCAGCAGCGAAACGTTGACCCCCTTGCCGCCGAACTGCACGCTTTCACCGCTTGCGCGGTTTAACACGCCGGGCGTAAACTCATCGACAAACACCACATAATCCAACGCCGGATTTAAGGTTAAGGTATAGATCACGTGAACAACGCTCCATCCGCTAAAAAAATACCAGTGCGAACCACCGACGCGGCATAGTCCTTATCTGAAAGCCCGTGCTGCGCGGCGAACGCCTTGACCGGCATCAACGGGTTGACCGTTCCGCTTTGCCCGTAAGCATACTTCCCGCCGTAAAGGAATCCATCCTCCTGCGACTGGATTGCGTCAAGCTGCATCAGCGGCTTTAGGTCAAGCTCGGAAACAACGCCCTTTTTGTTCTTCTTTTCGATGAAGATATGCTCCTGCTGCAAAAAGGCGGCATATTCCTCCATCCGCTTTTCCGCCTGTTTTCGCGCGTCGAAGCGCAGCGTTACGTCATAGGATACCGAAGCGATTGCGGCAGGCTTGTGACAAACCGGCTTGACCGCATAGACCTTGATTCCTTCCGGCATGACCGCGTTGACGCGGGAGATGACCTCGTTTTCGGAAAGGTCTTCTTCTAACTTGCATTCCAGTACCTCATACCGGCTTTCAAAGCCGAGCGAAAGCGGCACGGTAAATGAAAGGTACATCCGCTTATTGAAGCCCTCGGTGTACCAAACCGGCAGGCGGCAGCGTTTGAACGCGCGCTGCATACACCGCTCCATATCCAAATGGGAGATGTATTTTGCCCGCCCTGTTTTTTCATAATAGATCCGAATTGGAAACGACAACGCATTTCCCTCCTCCCATCAACATATTCACACCGCATCCGGCACACTTTTCCCGACAGTTCGCAGTCGTGACCGCATGGTATGCCTTCTGGCGTTCCCGCTTGAAAAATGCCTGCGAAACGCCGTAGTCGATATGCTGCCACGGCAAAACCTCGTCCAAGGAGCGCACGCGGTTCGCATAGAAATGCGGGTCTAAGCCGCATTCCTCCATCGCCTCCATCCAACGGTCAAAATGGAAGCATTCATCCCAGCTATCAAACCGGCAGCCTTTGCGGAATGCTTTTAGCATCACCTTTCCGAGCCTGCGGTCGCCGCGTGCAAAGACTCCCTCCAGCACCGAGGTATAGCTGAAATGATATTTGATATTGACCCGCTTGCTGCGGCAGGTATGAACCAAATGCGCCTGCTTCTCCTTAATCTGCTCCAAGGTGTCCTGCGCCTCCCACTGAAACGGCGTGTGCGGCTTCGGTACAAAGGTCGAAACTGAAACGGTCACATTAACCGCCTTTTTTGAATGATTCGGCATCTTATAATATGCGTCGGCGATCTTCTGCGCCAGAATATTGATCCCCTCGATGTCGTCAAGCGTTTCGGTTGGAAGCCCTAACATAAAGTACAGCTTGACTGAACTGTATCCTCCGGCAAAAGCGAGCAGACAGCTTTTGAAGATATCCTCCTCCGTAACGTTTTTGTTGATGACGTCCCGCATCCGCTGCGTTCCCGCCTCCGGCGCAAAGGTCAGCCCGCTTTTGCGCACCGCCGATATTTTTTCCAAAAGCTCCTCAGAAAAATTATCAATCCGCATACTCGGCATGGAAAAGCTGACCTTCTCTTCCTTCGAGTAGTCGAGCATATCGTTTAACAGCGTTTCGATCTGGGAATAGTCACTGGTCGATAAGCTGGAAAGCGACAGCTCCTCATACCCGGTCGAATCGCAAAGCGACTTCCCCTGACGGCAGAGCGTGTCGCTGCTCTTTTCCCGCAGCGGACGATAGATATATCCCGCCTGACAGAACCGGCAGCCGCGGATACATCCGCGCATGATTTCCAAAACCGCGCGGTCATGCACCGTCCCAACATACGGGACAACAAAGTTGTCCGGATAAAGCACCTTGTCAAAATCCGCGATAATCCGTTTGCGGACCACCGCCGGAACGCCCTCCTGCGGCGTGATTGCCCGCACCGTTCCGTCTTCGTTGTAGGAAACGTCGTAAAGCGACGGGACATAGACTCCTTCTAAATGGGACGCGCGGAATAGAAATTCCTCCTTAGAGGCTCCCGCAAGCTTGCACTCCTTGAACAGATCCATCAGCTCATTCATGACCTCCTCGCCCTCACCGAGCATAAACAGGTCAATAAAATCGGAGATCGGCTCCGGGTTGCAGGCGCATGGACCGCCCGCGACAATCAACGGCGTGAGGCTTGTCCGCTCCTTAGACAAAAGCGGAATCCCCGCCAAGTCCAGCATATTCAGCACATTGGTGAACGAAAGCTCGTATTGCAGCGTAAAGCCGATCACATCAAACATCGAAAGCGGGTCAAGGCTTTCCAGCGCATAAAGCGGGATATCGTTTTCCCGCATGACCTCCTCGAAATCGATCCACGGCGCAAAAACGCGCTCGCACCAAGTATCTTCCCGCTTATTGAGCAGCGTGTAAAGAATTTTCATACCCAGATGGGACATACCGATCTCGTAGGTATCCGGGAAGCAGAACGCAAAGCGAATGTCCACCTGCGACGCATCCTTAATCACGCTGTTCAATTCCCCACCGATATAGGCGGCAGGCTTCTGCACCGAAAGCAGCAATCTGTCCAGCTTCTGGCGCAGCGTTTCGTTTGTTTCCTTTCTTTCCATTATTTTTCCTTCCTTTTATATTGCTATGATCTAGATTGAAATAACGCAAAGGCTCCTTTGCCGCTTATCCTTTGCCAAACACCACAAAGCAGACGCAGCAAAGCCCCATCGAAAGCGCGAACATCGTTTCATGCAGCGAGAGCGCTAAAATCGCGGCGGTCACAAAAATCGCAAACGCGATCCCCTGCCCCAGCCATTCCCAAAGCGTCAAATCCTGCGCCTTGATAAACCGCTCTCCGACAAGCTTCCACATCCGTCCGCCGTCCAGCCCTCTGGCTGGAATCAGATGAAATACCGTCAGACAAAGGCATATCTGCGCATACAGCGTAAAGTCCGGCGCGCATTTCCCGAGCGTGAAAAACAGCGGAACGGCAATCACAGTAGCTAATATCCCGCCGCTTTGAAGCAGCAGCTCCTTCCCCAGCGGCAGAAGCTGCGGCGGCTTTTCCAGCGAAAGCGAAAGCCCATCCGCCGCAAACGTAAGCTCTTTCACCGGCAGCCGCGTTAAGGCGCAGACAAGCAGATGCCCGCACTCGTGCAGCAGACAGCATAAAAACCCGGAAAGCAGCTTTTCCTTTGAGAGTAAGAACAGCAGCAAAAGCGCCATGCAAAATCCGAATGATATTTTTATCCTGCGTTTTCCCAAAGAAAAAACAAACATACAAAGCGTCCCCTCCCGCTGTAAGGCATATATAAAGCCGAAAAACCGGAACACTTTGCCGCGGTATGCGCGTCATGCTGTGATATTCATTATAACACATCTGCACTCCGGTGTAAATAAATTCACACTTCTTTTATTTTCAAATGCTGAAAAACCCTCTGCTATAGTTGACTTTTCCTCCCATTTTATGTTATAATAGAAGAAAGTATTCGTATCGTACAGACGATCAGCCGCTTTGAAACGATAGAAAGCGAGGGTTAACCGCGCATGAAGCAGCAGATCACAAAAGCGGCGATTGAAACCGCCTTTCGCGGGCTTCTGCAAAGCAAGCCCTTTGAAAAAATCACTGTTAAGGATATTGTCGAGGAATGCGGGCTGACCCGCAATACCTTTTATTATTATTATGAAGACACCTACGATGTTTTTCGCGAGATCATTGAAAACGAGGTCGCAGAGGTTATGGACGGAAAGGACGACGGAAAATCATGGGAAGAAGCGCTTTTGACCGCGCTGCGTTTCGCCTTAAACAATCAGTCCATCGCCGAACAGCTGCTGAAATCCCGGCGCCGCGACGAGTTAGAAACGTGCTTTGAAAACGCGATCGAAGCGATCCTCTCCCACTATTTTGACCACCTGACCGAAAATCTCCCCTGCTCCGCGCGGGATAAAACGCTGCTTTTGAACTTTTACACCCATGCGCTGCAGGGAGAGCTGCGCGCGTGGCTGACCAGCGGAATGAAAACGCCGCTGGAAAAAAACTTAAAACGCCTGAACTTCTTACTCGGCGACAGTGTTAAAGCGGCGCTGATGCGCGGGGAAGAGCAGCAGGAAGAATAATTTTTTGCGCAATTTCGCCTCGATGTATGGTTTTCATACATCGAGGCGTTTTTGTATGTGGTAATTTTCGGCGGCAGGCGTTATAATGTTAATATGTTGAGCTATCAAATAACTGACATAAATTGCGGCGGAGAAAACAGTGAAGCGCTCTGCGGCAAAAGAGAAAAAAGCGTGCCAAAACGCCGAAAGGATGAAAAAAATATGGGCTTTCTGCTAAAGCAACCGAAAAACAACCTAAAGGAGCTTTTAAAAGCTGCAGCGGGTCAGCAGCTTACCTGCCCTTCCTGCAAAGGTGAGTTCGGGAAAGAGGTTCTGATCGAAAACGATTTTATCTGCCCGGAATGCGGCAAGTATCTGCGCATCGCTCCGCGCGACCGCATCGCTCTGATCTGCGATAAAGGTTCTTTTACCGAGCTTGACGCCGAGCTTTCCAGCGTCGACTTTTTAGACTTTCCCGGATATGCCGAAAAGCTGGAAAAAAGCAAAAAAGCGACCGGCGAAAAGGACGCTGTGATCACCGGCAAAGCGAAGATCGGCGGCTATCCTTGCTGCGTTTTCGTGATGGATTCCCGCTTTATGATGGCGTCGATGGGCTCTGTGGTCGGCGAAAGGATCACAAGGCTTTTCGAATATGCCACCAAGAAAAAGCTTCCGGTCGTCGGCTTCACCGCCTCCGGCGGCGCAAGAATGCAGGAGGGTATCACCTCGCTGATGCAGATGGCTAAGACCTCCGGCGCCATTAAAATCCACAGCGAATCGGGACTGCTTTACATAACTGTCCTGACCGATCCGACCACTGGCGGCGTCACCGCCTCCTTTGCGATGCTCGGCGACATCATTTTAGTCGAGCCGAAAGCGCTTGTCGGCTTCGCCGGACGGCGCGTTGTCGCGCAGACCACCAAGACCGAGCTGCCGGACAACTTCCAAAGTGCCGAATTCATCTACGAACATGGCTTTGCGGACTGCATTGTCCCGCGCCAGGAGCTGCGCGATACCTTGACAAACCTCTTAAAGCTCCACAAGAAATAAGGGGGGAAGAACATCATGACTGCATACGATAAATTAAAAGCGGCACGCAAAAACGGCCGTCCGACTGGCGCGGCATATATCGACGGTATTTTTGAAGACAAGGTCTTTTTGGGCGGCGACCGCCGTTTTGCCGAGGACGAAGCAATCGTTTCCGGCATTGGATATTTAGACGGCAAACCAGTCACCTTCATCGCAATCGACCGCGGCGCGGACTTAAAGGCCCGCATGAAGAAAAACTTCGGCTGCCCGCGTCCAGAGGGCTACCGCAAGGCGCTGCGCTTAATGAAGCAGGCGGAAAAATTCCATCGTCCGATCATCTGCTTTGTCGATACGCCGGGCGCATATCCGGGCGCTGAAGCCGAAGAGCGCGGGCAGGGTCAGGCAATCGCAGAAAACCTGATGGAGATGATGGGCTTAAAAACGCCGGTTATTTCAATTGTCACCGGCGAGGGCGGCTCCGGCGGCGCTTTGGCGCTCGCGGTCGCAGACAGGGTGTATATGCTGGAAAACGCCGTTTATTCGGTCATCACGCCGGAAGGCTGCGCAAGCATCCTCTGGAAAGACGCGGGCAGGGTTGCCGACGCTGCCGCGTGCCTGCGCATCACCGCAAACGATATGGTAAACCTGCACGTTGCGGAGCGGATCGTCACAGAAAATTTCGAAGACTTTGACGCAATGTGCGAAGAAATGAAAAAACTCATCAAAGCAGACTTGAAGGAGATTTTCTCTCTTTCGACTGAACAGATGCTTGCAAAACGCTACGGTCGTTTCAGACGCATCGGCGTTTATAAAGAAAAGGAGCAGCTTGTCGGTCAGGTTACACTTTCATGAAAAAGCTAAAACAAGCCGTCACGGTCTGCTACCAAGCGATCGTTAAGTTCATCGCGTTTGTCCTTTTTACCCCGAAAGTATCTTATTTGGATAAAGAGGCGATCCGCAAAAATGACGAGCCGATGATCTTCATCTGCAACCATTGCAGCTTCTACGACGGCGCGGTTGTGGCGGCAAACCTACATAAAAAACAGAAGGCTCATCTCTCTACCGTCCCGCGCATTTTAGTCGCAAAGGACTGGTTTGACAAAAAACCGCTTCACTATCTGCTCAAATGGTACGGCTGTATGCCGATCAACCGGTTCGAGATGGACACAAGCTGGTTTACAAGCTCACGCAAAATCATCAAGCAGGGACAGTCGCTGCTCATCTTCCCGGAGGGCAAAACCTCGCAAGAGGGAAAGGCAAACCCGTTTTTACCGGGCTTTGCGATCTTAGCTGAGAAAACCGGCGCAAAGGTCGCGCCCTGCGCAATTGACAGCAATTACCGCTGGTTTCGCTCTCACACGCGGATTGTTATCGGCGTCCCTTATACCTTAACCTGCCCGCAGGGGATGCGTAAATCCGTTTTTGCCAACGAGCAGGCGGTTGTTGCGCGTGAAAAGGTATTAACGCTTTACAATGGGATCAAGCACCCTGCCGAAGCTCCGGATACAGCGGCACAATCGGAGACTGCGGAAGTGCTCCATTCATAATGATTTTCAAATCTTGATATGCAAGGAAAGGAACTAAGAAAATGAACAGAAACGAAGTTGCAGAAAAAATCCAAGGTATGATCTCCGAAAGCTTAAGGATCCCGGTTGAAATGCTGGAGTACGACGCGGAGCTGTTTGGCGGCGACATCGGTCTTGACTCGGTCGATTCGCTGGAGATCATCGCCGGCATCGATGAATTATTCGGCGTTGACATGACTGGCGTTGACAAAGCCAACTTCAGAGATATCAACGCGCTCACCAACTATGTCGTAGAGAACACAGAAGCATAAAAGCCTTTTAAGCGGCGCGCACAGCGACGCGCGCCGCTGTTTCTGTTTTCGCTTTATGTGAAGCAAACGCAAATCAAGCGGCTGCTTTACCGTTTCAAGACCCTTTGAAAGGAACGTCACTTTTCTATGAAAAAAAGATGTGTTATCACCGGCTTAGGGTTAATCTGCCCAGTCGGAAACCATACAAACGAATGCTGGGACAACCTGATCCACGGCAGATCCGGCATCGCGCCGGTCACATCGGTCAACACCGAAGGCTGTATCTCCCACCTTGGCGGCGAGGTACATTGCGAAACGCTTCCTGCGCCGGAATATGATCGCTCCGTAAGGCTCTGCATTCAGGCGGCACAAGAGGCGATCACCGACGCTTCTCTGCCGAAGGAGGATATCAAAAAGGCCGGCATCGTTATCGGGAGCTGCGTCGGCGGAGTCGTCAGCATTGACCGTTTCTATACCGCACAGAGGGAAGGAAACGAGGATAACGCTGATGTGAAAAAGCTTTCCGCCTCATCGATAGCAAATTCTGCCGCCGCTTACCTTGGGTTAAACGGCGTCACCTCCAATATTGTAAACGCCTGCGCGGCGGGTACCATGAGCATTGCCCACGCCTGCGATCTGATCTGCTCCGGCGAGGGCGAGATATTTTTAGCGGGCGGCACCGACGCGTTTTCATCGCTTGCCTATTCCGGATTCAACGCACTGCATGCGCTTTCTGAAGAAGCCTGCTCCCCGCTCAACAAGAGCAACGGCATCACCTTGGGTGAAGGCGCCGGCATTTTGGTCGTTGAGGACTACGAACACGCAAAAAAGCGCGGCGCGCAGATCTACTGCGAGGTGTCTGGCTACGGTGTGACCTCCGACGCATACCATATCACCGCTCCGCATCCACAGGGCGAGGGGCAAATGAACGCGATCAAAAAGGCGATGGCATGCGCGCAGATCCGCCCAGACGAGATCGCATACATCAACGCGCACGGCACCGGCACTGCAAAAAATGACATCGCCGAATTTTTATCGATTCATACGATGTTCGATGGCTGCGGTCTTTCGGTCAGCTCCACCAAATCAATGACAGGACACTGTTTGGGCGCGGCGGGCGCTATTGAGGCGGTTATCACGGTCAAAACGCTCAGCGAAAACCTGATCCCGCCGACCATCGGCTATTCCGATGAGGATTTGACCGCTCTTGCAGAAAAAGCGGGCGAAATCGACTTTGTTGCAAACACGCCGCGCGTCAAGCAGGTTAATACCGCGATGTCCAACTCCTTTGCCTTTGGCGGCACCGATGCGAGCATCATCTTTTCTAAGCTGGTGCATGAAGTGCCGGATTCGCCGAAAAAAGCGGTTTATATTACCGGCGCAGGCAGCATTTGCTCCAGCGCAGATGGAGAGAGCAGCGTTTACGCGCCGCTTGACAACAACGCGCTGAACGAACGCGGCGTTAAGATGGGCTTCTACCGCAAGCTGGATCGTTTTAGCCAGCTTCAACTGATCTCCGGTATCGATGCGCTAAAGGACGCGGGGCTTGAAATCACGCCGGAAAACGAAACAAGGGCGGGCATTATTATCGGCACTGCCGACGGCCCTGCGACCGAGATCACGACCTTCCAGCAGACTGTCTGCGAAAAGGGTACTGCGGCAGGAAGCGCATTCTCCTTCCCAAACACCGTTTATAACGCCGCCGGCGGATATCTTTCGATCTTTACCAAAGCAAAGGGCTACTGCGCCACTATCGCAAACGGCGCGCAGGCGGGTTTACAGGCTTTAAGCTATGCTTATGAGGTGCTGCAAAAAGGAAACGAGGATTTCATCCTCACCGCCGGAACAGATGAAAATTCCAAGAATATCACCGAACTTTACTCCCGCATGGGGCTTGCCGGCGACTACATCCTCGGCGAAGCCAGTGCCTGTCTTGCCTTAGAAACAAAGGAAAGCGCACAAAAGCGCAGCGCAAAGCCGCTTGCAGAGCTTGCCGGCTTTGGCTGCACCCACTGTGCCAAACCTGAGGGCGAAACAGCGGCGCTGAAAGAAGCGATCCGGAAGGCATATCTGATGGCGGACGTCGCGCCGCAGGATATTGTTCTAAGCTTTGGCTGCAAAGGCAGCGTCCACGCGCCACAGGAAGAAGCCGAAATTCTCTCCGCCCTTGCGCCGAACGCGAGGATGGTTGAGCTTATTGAAAAAACCGGCGACTGCCGTGCGGCATCCGGCAGCATGGCTGTAATCGAGGCGGCAAAGGCCGTCGCAGATGAAGGCGCAAAGGCCGTACTCATTATCGCAGCGGGCTGCGGCAGCTTTACCGCCGTCGTATTAAGGCAGGTGGGCGTATGAGCAGAGGGGTTGCTGTAGTTACCGGCGCATCCCGCGGGATCGGAAGAGCCTGCGCGATTGCGCTCGCCAAAAAAGGATATGACATTGCGGTCAATTACATTTCTAACGATGCGGCGGCGGAAAGCGTCGCCGCGGAGATCAGAGCGATTGGGCAAAACGCCATCCTCTGCAAAGCCGACACCGCCGACCTAAAGGCAGTCAAGGCGATGTTTCGCACGATTGTGCAGAGCTTAGGTTCGGTCGATGTGCTGGTGAATAACGCCGGCGTCGTTGACGACCGTTATCTGCTGATGCTCACCGAGGAGTCGCTGGACAAAAGCCTTGACGTCAACATCGGAGGCTATTTCCATTGCGCACAGCAGGCGGCGCTGAAAATGATGAAAAAGCGTCAGGGCTGCATTATCAACATGTCCTCGGTCAGCTCGATGCTCGCTATTCCGGGGCAGACCGTTTACAGCGCGACAAAAGGCGCAGTGAACGCGATGACCGCGACCATGGCAAAGGAGCTTGCACAATTCGGCATCCGCGTCAACGCAGTCGCGCCGGGCTTTATCCAGACGGAGATGATGGATCATATTCCGCCGGAGCAAAAGGAAGCGTATCTGAAGGCGATCCCGCTGCAAAAATTCGGCGATGTCAAGGATGTGGCAAACGTGGTCTGCGCGTTATGTTCAGATGAGTTTTCCTATGTCACAGGACAGACGATCGTCTTGGACGGAGGGTTAAGCCTATGAATTTGCTAGAGATTAACGACCGTATTCGCCAGCGTCCCCCGTTTCAGATGATCGAGCGGGTGACAGAGCTGGTTCCGGGCAAATCCGCCAAGGGAATCAAATGCGTTTCGGTCAACGAACCATATTTCACCGGTCATATGCCGGGATATCCGATCATGCCGGGAGTGCTGCTGATCGAATCTGCCGCTCAGCTTTGCTCGCTGGCGATCGAAAACGAGAGTAACGACGACAGCAAAATTTATGTGCTGTTAAAAGTCAAGGATTTCAAGTTTGTCAAGCCGGTCATTCCGGGGGATAAGCTTGAGATCAGCGTGACTTGCTTAAAGAGCAGTCCGGCGCTTTCAGAGTTTTACGCCGAAATCTTCTGCGACGAAAAGCTGCGCGCAAAAGGCAGTATGCTCTTTACCGCCGTCGAGAAAGAGAGCATCTTTGCGGAGGAATCCGTTTAAAATGAATGTCCTTCTTATCAACGGCAGTCCAAAAGGCAGTAAAAGCAACACGCTTGTGCTGGCAAACGCCTTCTGCTCCGGCTTTCCAGAGGGTACAGAGATCAAGACCGTCCATCTTTCGGAGCGTCATATTCTTCCCTGCCGCGGCTGCTTCTGCTGCTGGAACAAAACGCCGGGGAGATGCGTCATTCAGGACGATATGGCAGATATCCATAAGGAGATCAAAAAAGCCGACGTCATCATCGAAAGCTTTCCGCTTTACTTTTTTGGGATGCCGGCGCTTATGAAGAATATGACCGACCGCTGTCTGCCGCTGACCCGTCCATATCTCGGCGGAGTCGGCAAAAAGGACGCTTTCTTTCATGAGATACGCGATCCGGCGCTTGCACAGAAAAAGCTTTGCGTTTTTTCTACCTGCGGCTTTTCCATGCGCGGGGAAATGTTCGACGCGCTGTACCGGCAGTATGAGCTGATCTGCGGCGAGGGATCGTTCCTTTCGATCTTTTGTCCGCAGGGCGAGCTGTTTGGCACTTTGACCGATCAGCGCAGGCTGAAAGACTTTTTGCGCGATCTGAAGAATGCCGGCACAGAGTACTGTAAGACTGGAGCCGTCACCATGGAAACGCATAACTCCTTAGAAGCTCCGGTGTTATCGCCGAAAGCATATGAGATCATCACAAGATCCCGCTTTCTTCATTCCGGTTCGGAAAAAAGCGGACGTAACGACAGAGAATAATACTACCACACCTTTGTTACCTGCGCGGACGTTTTGCAACTCAAGCGTCTGCCGCAACGGAAAGGAATTATCATATATGAAAAAGCTGGAGATCGTTAAACAGGCGAAAATCATCAATATCATTGTAGCATCCTTGTTGTCCGCCGCTGGGATCGTATTTTTGATCGTGCAGGACGCAAGCGTTGATTTTCAGAAATATTTATGGGGCGGCTTGTTCTTAATCACTGGCGCAGCAAAGCTCTTGGGATATTACTCCAATGATATGTACCGGCTTGCCTTCCAATTTGATTTCGCCATCGGAATCCTATCCATTATCTTAGGGCTATGCGCGGTTTGCACGCCCACCGCTATCATGAGTATTTTTCCTATCATTATCGGCGTATATATCTTAGTGGACGGATTGCTCAAGCTGCAAACCGCATTTGACGCCAAGCGTTTCGGTATCGACGGCTGGGGCGCGATCTTAGCCACTGCGGCGCTGCTGGCGTTGTGCGGCTTATTTGTCATCATTTCGCATCAAATCCAAAATCTTTCCCCGCAGCTCATCTTAGCGGCGGCTTTAATCGTCGAGGGTATTTCCAATATTTGGATCACCGCCTACACCGTTAAGGTTCGCACGACCAAGAAAAATAAGCTCAGCGGAAAAGAGTAGGTATAGATATTCATTTTCCCATTTAGGTCCTGTCGCTTTCATCCAAGCGGCAGGTATCGTCATATCCGTGTAAAAACCGGATAGGCAATATAGAAGGATTTTTCATGCGCACTACTTATTTTGCAGGAATCGATATCGGTTCCACCACGGTGAAACTTGCCGTTTTAGATCAAAACAATCAAATCGTTTACGCACAGTACCGCAGACATTTGGCGCACATCCAAGAAACCCTAGCCGCGCTTTTATCAGAGGCAAAGGAGTCAATCGGCGCGTTTTCAATGTTCCCGATGATTACCGGCAGCGGCAGCATCAACCTTGGCAAGGCCTTGGGGATAGATTTTGTGCAGGAGGTTGTCGCTGTCGCCACGGCGTTGGAAAACTCCGCGCCGCAGACCGACGTCGCCATCGAACTTGGAGGCGAGGATGCAAAGATCATCTACTTCACCGGCGGCTTAGAGCAGCGTATGAACGGCGTGTGCGCCGGAGGCACCGGCTCTTTTATCGACCAGATGGCTTCCCTGCTGCAAACCGACGCTTCCGGCTTGAACGCCTACGCGAAAAACTACAAGGTCATCTATCCGATCGCCGCACGGTGCGGCGTTTTCGCCAAAACCGATATCCAGCCGCTAATCAACGAGGGCGCGACGGTCGAGGATCTCTCTGCCTCCATCTTTCAGGCGGTGGTCAACCAGACCATCAGCGGATTAGCCTGCGGTAAGCCAATCCGCGGTCATGTCGCTTTCTTAGGTGGGCCACTCCACTTCCTAACGGAGCTGAAGGCGGCTTTCGTCCGTACGCTGCGTCTAAAACCGGACGAGATTATCGATCCGGAAAATTCCCATCTGTTTGCCGCTATCGGCGCGGCGCTCCATGCCAAGTCCGAATTGGAGCGCAGAGAAATGCAGGAATTTGCGGCTGAAGATCTAATCAGCCGTCTGACCGACGGCATTACGATGAGCTTTGAGTTAAAGCGTCTGCCGCCGCTATTCGCAAACCAGCAGGAATATGCGGCCTTCCAAGCGCGTCACGGTGCGCATCGCGTCCTGCGTGCAGATTTGGAAAACTATAAGGGCGACTGTTTTCTTGGCATCGACGCCGGATCGACTACCACAAAGCTTGTGCTGATCGGTGAACGCGGTGAGCTGCTCTATAGCTTTTACTCGAATAATAACGGCTCTCCGGTCAAGACCTCAATGCGCGCGATCGGCGAATTAAAGGAAAAGCTTCCAAAAGACGCGAAAATACGCCGCAGCTGTTCCACCGGCTATGGCGAAGCGCTGTTAAAATCCGCGTTCCAGTTGGAGGAAGGCGAGGTTGAAACCATTGCCCACTATTACGCCGCAGCATTTTTCGACCCGCAGGTTGACTGTGTTCTGGATATCGGCGGGCAGGATATGAAGTGCATCAAGATCAAAAATCAATCGGTTGACAATATCATGCTCAACGAGTCCTGTTCCTCCGGGTGCGGCTCGTTCATCGAGAATTTTGCCGGATCCTTAGGGCTTACCGCCGCCGAATTCTCCAAAGAAGCGTTGTTTGCCGCCCATCCGATTGACTTGGGCACACGCTGCACTGTTTTTATGAACTCCAACGTTAAGCAGGCGCAGAAAGAGGGTGCGACCGTATCGGACATCTCCGCCGGGCTTGCATACAGCGTTATCAAAAACGCGCTGTTTAAGGTCATCAAACTGACCGATATTTCCGATCTGGGCAGTCACATCATTGTACAGGGCGGTACTTTCTACAACGAGGCTGTGCTGCGCGCGCTGGAACAGATTGCGGGCGCAGAGGTCATCTGCCCGGATATCTCCGGGCTTATGGGTGCGTTCGGCGCGGCGCTGATTGCAAAGGAGCGTTATACCGGGCAGGAAAGCACAATGCTTTCTTTCGACGAAATCGTTTCGTTTGCTTATACCACCAAGAGCACCCGCTGCCAAGGCTGCCAGAACCACTGTATGCTCACGATCAACCAGTTTTCCGACGGGAGGCGGTATGTGTCCGGGAACCGCTGCGAAAAGGCGTTCGGCGCAGCAAAACGCCGCGAGGAGATTCCAAACGTTGTCGCCTACAAGCTCGAGCGCATCTTTGACTACCCTGTTTTGGAAAATCCGCCGCGCGGCGAGATCGGCATTCCACGCTGCCTAAATATCTACGAAAATTACCCGTTCTGGGCAACCTTCTTCACCAAGCTCGGCTTTGCGGTCCGGCTTTCACCGTTTTCCTCCCGTCGGCTTTACGAATACGGAATGGACTCGATCCCGTCCGAAAGCGAATGCTATCCGGCAAAGCTTTCTCACGGTCATGTCCAGTGGCTGATCAAGCAGGGGATCCATACCATCTTCTACCCAAGCGTATTTTACGAATACAAGGAGAAGGTGAGCGCGCAGAATAACTTCAACTGTCCGATGGTCATCTCCTATCCGGAGAATATTCAAAATAACATCGAGGACATCGCAGACGGAAAGGTAAACTTCATTCATCCGTTCTTATCGCTTGCCGATGAAAAAACCGCTGCAAAGCGTCTTGCCGATATATGCCGCAAGGAATTCCATATTCCGGAGTCGGAAACCTATGTCGCTGTTCACGAGGCGTGGGAGGAGATGCGCAGGGCAAAGGAGGATATTAAAAAGGCTGGCACAAAGGCGCAGCAGTGGATGAAGGAGCATAACGCGCACGGCATTGTTTTAGCCGGACGACCGTACCACATCGATCCAGAGGTGAATCACGGAATTCCGGAGCTGATTACCTCCTACGGTCTGGCAGTACTGACCGAGGATAGCCTGACCCCTGATTTCGAGCTGGCTAACACGCTGCGCGTCAACGACCAGTGGGTTTATCACACCAGACTCTACACCGCGGCAGAATATGTTTCCCGTCATGAGGATTTAGAGCTGATCCAGCTCAACTCGTTCGGCTGCGGCCTCGACGCGGTCACGACCGATCAGGTTGCCGAAATTTTAGAGAAGAACAACAAGCTTTATACCGTCCTGAAAATCGATGAGGTCAATAACCTCGGCGCAGCGCGCATTCGCATCCGCTCGCTGCTTGCAGCGATGAATCTGCGCGAGTTGCACCACATCCACGCAACCAAGCAGTTTGACGGCTATCACCGCAGCATCTTCACAAAGGAAATGTACCGTCAGAAATACACAATCTTAGCGCCGCAGATGTCGCCGTTCCATTTCGACCTCCTACAGCCGCTGTTCTCCCGCTTCGGCTATAACCTATTGCTGTTGGACAACGATAACCGCACAGCGATCGACGCCGGATTGAAATATGTCAACAATGACGCTTGCTACCCGTCTACGATCGTCGTTGGGCAAATTATGGAGGCTGTAACCTCTGGGCGCTACGATACCGATCATCTGGCGGTGCTGATGACCCAGACGGGAGGCTGTTGCCGCGCATCCAACTACTGCGCCTTTATTCGGCGCGCGCTTGAGAAAGCAAACCTTGCCCACATACCGGTTATCTCGCTGAATTTGAATAAGATGGAAACCAATCCGGGCTTCCGTCTGAGCCTTCCGATGATCGTTGCCGCCGCAAAAGCGGTCGTCTACGGCGATCTGATGATGAAATGCGTCTACCGCGTCCGTCCATACGAGTTAGTCAAGGGCAGCGCCAACCTGATGCACGATAAATGGCGCAAACGCTGCGTCGATTCGCTGTTAGATAAGCACTCCGGCTTACGCGATTTCAAGGATATCTGCCGCGGCATTATCGCGGATTTTGACGCGCTGCCGCTTGTGCCGGGGCTGACCAAGCCAAAGGTCGGCATCGTCGGCGAGATTTTGGTAAAATATATGCCGCTTGCAAATAACCATCTAGTCGATCTGCTTGAGCGCGAAGGAATGGAAGTCACCGTTCCGGACTTCCTCGACTTTTTCAACTACGGCGGCTACAACGGTGGCTTTAAGCACCAGTATCTCGGCGCAGGCAAGATGGCCGAAGTCAGCGGCAACGCGCTAATCAGCGTGATCGAATGGGTCAGAAAAGCCGCCAACAGCGCGCTGGAAAAGAGCAAGCGCTTCCATCCGACCGCGTCGATCTCCCATATCGCCAGTCTGGCGCAGCCATTCCTTTCGATCGGAAATCAATACGGCGAAGGCTGGTTCTTGACCGGCGAAATGCTGGAGCTGATCCAATCCGGCGTGCCAAACATCGTCTGCATCCAGCCGTTTGGCTGCCTGCCAAACCATGTGGTCGGCAAGGGCGTAATCAAGGCGATACATAAAAAATACCCGCTGGCAAACATCGTCGCGGTCGACTATGATCCGGGTGCAAGCGAAGTAAACCAGCTCAACCGCATTAAGCTAATGCTTTCTACCGCGCTTAAAAATCACCGCCAAAGCATCGAGCATAGCGGCGATAACGCGCAAAATCCAGTTATGGCATAATTTTCCATCCGCAGCGAAACATCCCGCTGCGGATTTTTTTGCCGATATCAGCATAAATCCCCACTTTTCCCACATACTAAGAAAAAAGAAAGCGAGGGAATTTTATGTTCAAGCACGAAAAACAGCTTTTCCATCCGGTCGAAGTCGAAAAGCCAAACCCACAGTATGCGGCGCTTTTACAGGAACAATTGGGCGGCGGCAACGGCGAATTAAAAGCCGCCATGCAGTATATGGCGCAGAGCTTCCGCATCCAGGATCCCGAGATCAAGGATCTTTTCCTCGATATTGCAGCGGAAGAACTTGGGCATATGGAAATGGTAGCGCAAACCATCCATCTTTTGAACGGCGATCAGGTTAACGCCGCCGCTGTTCCAGCAGGCGAGATCGAAACCCACGTTCTGCTCGGACTTTCTCCGGGACTGATGAACGCTTCCGGCTACTCTTGGACTGCCGATTATGTCACCGTCACCGGCGACCTTTGCGCCGATCTGCTCTCCAATATCGCCTCGGAACAGCGCGCAAAGGTGGTCTATGAGTATCTCTACCGCCAGATCGAGGACAAAAAGGTGCGCGCTACCATCGATTTTCTGCTCAACCGCGAGGAGGCGCACAACGCTATGTTCCGCGAGGCTTTCAACAAGGTGCAGAGAAGCGGCTCTAACTTGGACTTTGGCACCACAAAAGCGGCTAAAATGTATTTCTCCATGTCTGAGCCAAGCCCAAACTCCGATCTCTCCCATATCGAGGGAAAACCCGTTTCCTTCTCTTAAGATCTTACGCTTGTCTGCATAAGCGTATTCTCCCCTTGGCATATAGGCGCGCTTTCAGTACGCCCTAAAAATTCGATACTCCTCAAAGCCGGTCTGCGGATTGTTTCCGCAGATCGGCTTGTTTTCCCAACATTTTTTTTAAAAACGGTTGACAAATCCATGAGGCTGTTCATCGGGCTGATGCAGTAAAAGGAATTTACGACATAACATCTCCTACGGCAGAGAACTCACATATCCTTTTCCCGAGGATTGACTTTCAGCCAAAGGCAGAGTATAATAAAGAAAAGTGCTGCCGCATCGGCAACGCATAATCAAAGGAAAGGACGCTTCGTTATGAAATTTTTTATTGATACTGCCAATGTAGATGACATCCGCAAAGCAAACGACATGGGGGTCATCTGCGGCGTCACCACCAACCCAAGCTTAATCGCCAAAGAAGGCAGAGATTTTAATCAGGTGATCGCCGAAATCGCTTCCATCGTCGACGGACCGATTTCCGGCGAGGTCAAAGCGACCACGACCGACGCTGCGGGCATGATCGCAGAGGGCAGGGCGATCGCCGCCATTCATCCGAACATGGTTGTGAAAATCCCGATGACGGTTGAGGGCTTAAAGGCTTGTAAAGTGCTTTCTGCCGAGGGCGTCAAATGCAACGTCACCCTGATCTTCAGCGCAAATCAAGCGCTTTTAGCAGCGAGAGCAGGCGCCGCTTACGTCTCGCCGTTTCTGGGCAGACTGGACGATATCTCGATGCCGGGCATTGATCTGATCCGCACAATCTCAGACATTTTTGCCAATTATGACGACATCCGCACCGAAATCATCGCGGCAAGCGTGCGCAATCCGATCCACGTAATCGACTGCGCCTTAGCAGGCGCGGATATTGCCACCGTTCCATACGCCGTAATCGAGCAGATGACCAAACACCCGCTGACCGACGCCGGAATTGCAAAATTCCAAGCGGACTACAGAAAGGTGTTCGGAGAGTAACCCATTGCAGCAGAAGCAAGAGCAGGAGGTGCAGCCTTGCAGCCCGTCTACTACATCATGATTATGGCGATATGCTTATCCATCTTTGCATATCTCTCAAGCAGACGCAGCCGGATCGCCGCCGTTCGCTGCATTCAGAAAAAGAAGCATAAAAAGGAGCGAGTATCTATGGAAGCGCTGGCAAAGCAATTTCTGAACAAAAAGTGTATCATCTACACTCTGGCTGATACCTCCGGCAGCGTGAAAGGCGTCATCAAAGAAATAAACGATTGCGCTCTGCTGGTGGCGGATGCGCAAGATAACCTTCAGGTGATCAATTTAGAATATGTGATCCGCATCCGGGAATACCCAAAAAACAAAAAAGGCAAGGAAAAATCAGTCGTGTTGGACTAGGCTTTTTCACAAAGCGGCACGACGCCAAAAGACCGATGAGCAGAGAGCGTTCTCAAAGCCCATCGGTCTTTTGCCGTTTGATCCCTGTTTAAATTTTTGTGATATCCACAAGCTTTACATCATGGATCGTCTTTCCGGTTTCCAGACAGTCAAGCAGCGCGTTTGCAGTATCGATGGCGGTGAAGCAGACGATTCCATGCTCGACCGCTTTTCTTCTCATCCGCACGCTTTCACGCGCCGGATCGCGTCCCGTCGCCGAGATCGAAAGCATATACTGAATCTTTCCGCTGTCCAAAAGCGTCAGCGTGTTGTTGACCGGATCGGCGGAGATCTTGCTGACGACGTTGGTTGCGACCATCGCGGAGTTTAGCTTATGCGCCGTACCCGGCGTCGCATAAATATCAAAGCCGAGCGCCTCAAACCGCTCCGCAACGCGGATCGCCTCCTCCTGATCCTGATCTCTGACCGTGATTAGCACGCCGCCGCGCGTTTTCAGATTATAGCCCGCCGCGACAAGCCCTTTGATAAGCGCCTCCTGTAACGTTGGCGCAATACCGAGTACCTCGCCGGTCGATTTCATCTCCGGTCCCAGCTGCGTATCTACGTCATGCAGCTTTTCAAAGCTGAAGACCGGAACCTTGACCGCTACGTTTTCCGCCGTCGGATACAACCCGGAGCCATAGCCCAAATCCTGCAATTTTGCGCCAAGCGAAAGCCTAGTTGCAATATCGACCATCGGAACGCCCGTCACCTTCGAGATATACGGCACAGTGCGCGAGGAACGCGGATTGACCTCGATGACATAGACCTTTTCATCCTTGACGACATACTGCACGTTCATCATACCGACCACCTTCAGCTCTCTGGCAAGCCTGCCGGTATAGTCGATAATGGTCGCCCGCACCCGTTGGGAAAGGTGCTGCGCCGGGTAGACCGAAATCGAGTCGCCGGAGTGAATTCCCGCACGCTCAATATGCTCCATGATCCCCGGAATCATATAGTCCTGTCCGTCGCAGAGCGCGTCAACCTCGACCTCAGTGCCCTGCATATATTTGTCAATCAGCACTGGATTTTCCAAGCCCTGTCCCGCAATGATCGCCATATATTCCACAACGTCGCTGTCGTTATAAGCGATAATCATGTTCTGACCGCCAAGGACATAGGACGGACGCAGCAGCACCGGATAGCCCAGCTCATGCGCCACGACAAGCGCCTCCTCGGTACTCATGCAGGTACCAGCCTTCGGGCAAGGGATATGACAAGCCTCTAAAACCTTCTCAAACCGCTCTCTATCCTCCGCAGCGTCGATCGTATCGTTGGAAGAACCGAGAATCCGGACTCCCATCGCATCAAGCGTTTTTGACAGCTTGATAGCGGTCTGACCGCCGAACTGCACGAACACGCCGTACGGCTGTTCGGTTTCGATGATATTCTTTACATCCTCGATATTTAACGGGTCAAAATACAGCCTGTCGCCAGTGTCGAAGTCGGTCGAAACCGTTTCCGGATTATTGTTCGCGATGACCGCCTCATAGCCCAGTTCCTTCAACGTCCAGACGCAATGAACACAGCAGTAGTCAAACTCGATGCCCTGCCCGATACGAATCGGTCCGGAACCGAACACCAGTACCTTCTTTTTTCCAGAGTTTTTCTGCTCGATAAACTCCTTTGCTTCGTTTTCAGAATCATAGGTCGCGTAGAAATAAGGCGTTTGCGCCGCAAACTCCGCCGCGCAGGTATCGACCATCTTAAACGCCGCCGAAAAATGCGCCGGTACCTCCTGCCCGGAAATCCGCACAACAGAGGAGTCCAGATATCCAAGCCGTTTTGCCATATGATATTTTTCGACCGTTAGCTCCCCGTCCGCCAAATATGCTTCAAACTGTGCAAGATGCAAAAGCTTGCCCAAGAACCATTCGTCGATCATCGTGACCGCGTGAATCTCCTCAATGGAAATGCCGCGTTTTAAAGCCTCAAATACCGCAAAACAGCGCTCATCATCGCAGCGCGCGAGCTGCGCTCTGACCTCCTCATCGGTCATTTTGGCAAATTTCGGCAGCGTCAGCGTATCAAGCTTTAGCTCTGTGCCGCGCACCGCCTTCATAATCGCCTGCTCAAAGGTTGTGCCGATTGCCATGACCTCGCCGGTTGCCTGCATCTGCGTGCCGAGAATACGGGAGGCGTAGACAAATTTATCGAACGGCCAGCGCGGAAATTTAACGACCACATAGTCCAGCGCCGGTTCGAAGCAGGCGTAAGTTTTTCCCGTCACCTGATTGACGATCTCATCCAGCGTATAGCCTATGGCGATCTTGGCGGCAACCTTCGCAATCGGGTAGCCGGTCGCTTTGGACGCGAGTGCCGAAGAACGCGAAACACGCGGGTTTACCTCAATCACCGAATATTGGAACGATTCCGGCTCAAGCGCAAACTGGCAGTTGCAGCCGCCTTCGACCCCCAGCGCATCGATGATCTGGAGCGAGGCGCTGCGCAGCATCTGGTACTCTTTATCCGACAGGGTGACAGCAGGTGCAACCACAATCGAATCGCCGGTATGCACGCCGACCGGATCAAAGTTTTCCATCGAACAAACGGTGATTACGTTTCCTTTGCGGTCACGAATCACCTCAAACTCGATCTCCTTCCAGCCGGAGATGCATTTTTCGATCAGTACCTGCGTGATTGGAGAAAGCCGCAGACCGTTGCCGCAAATCTCTTTCAGCTGCGGAATATCCTCCGCAATGCCGCCCCCGGAGCCACCCAGCGTAAATGCAGGCCGTACAATCACCGGATAGCCAATCTCTTCGGCAAACGCCAGCGCGTCCTCCACCGTATTGACCACCTTGGAAGGCACGCACGGCTGCCCGATCGCTTCCATTGTTTCCTTGAAAAGCTCTCTGTCCTCCGCTTTATCAATCGTTTGAGGCCTCGCGCCCAAAAGCTTAACATTATGCTCCTCTAAAAAGCCCTCCTTGGCAAGCTGCATCGACAAGGTAAGCCCCGTCTGCCCGCCCAAGGTGGAAAGGACGCTATCCGGCTGCTCCAACTCAATAACCCGCTTAACCACGTCAAGCGTCAGCGGCTCGATATAAATCTTATCCGCCATTGCCTTGTCCGTCATAATGGTCGCTGGGTTGGAGTTAATCAGAACGACCTCAAGCCCTTCCTGCTTCAAAGCACGGCAAGCCTGCGTTCCAGCATAGTCAAATTCCGCCGCCTGCCCAATAATAATCGGGCCGGAGCCGATAACCAATACCTTTTTGATATCGCTTCTTAATGGCATTTTACGATTCCTTCCTTTATTTTCCGCTTAATGCTGCTGTGCTTTGTAGGCTTCCATCCGGCTGACAAAACGATCAAACAGATATGCCGTATCGTGCGGACCGCCGCATGCTTCCGGATGAAACTGCACCGTTTCAACCGGGACGCCGCTGTAGACAACCCCTTCGCAGGTTCCGTCGTTTGCGTTGATATGCGAAACCTTCCCGACTGTTTCCGGGATGGAATCTCCTACCACAGCGTAGCCATGATTCTGACTGGTCACATAGGTTTTGCCGGTTTTCAGGTCGATCACCGGCTGATTTGCGCCGCGATGACCATATTTTAATTTCTCAGTCCTGCCGCCAAGCGCAAGACAGGAAAGCTGATGCCCTAAGCAGATGCCGAATACCGGAATATTTAAACGCAGGATCTCTTGCAGATTGGAGATTACTTCCACATTCTCCGCCGGATCACCCGGACCGTTGGAAAGCATGATCCCGTCTGGAGAAAGCTCCTTTATCTCTTTTGCAGTCGTATCGTATGGAACGACAGTCACCTTGCAGCCGCGCGCGCAAAGCTCTCTGCGGATGTTGAATTTATACCCAAAGTCCATTAAAACCGCATGAAAACGCTCTTCTCCTTCTGCCGGAAAGATTTCGCTTTGTTTCACCGAAACACTCTTTACCGCGTTCTCAATCACATAAGCCTTGATCTGGGCAAGCGCCGCTTCCTCATCCGTGATCGGCTCGGTAGAAATCATCCCGTTCATTACGCCGCTCTCGCGGATGATGCGGGTAAGCTCTCTGGTATCCACGCCGCATAAGCCGATAACCTTCTGCTCCTTTAAGAAGGAGTCCACTTCTCCTTCGCAGCGGAAATTGGAGGGAAGCTCGCACCATTCCCTGACAATATATCCGGAAAGATAGCAGCGTTTTGATTCCCTGTCGGTCTTGTTTACGCCGTAGTTTCCAATCAGCGGGAAAGTCTGGGTGACGATTTGCCCGTAATAGCTTGGGTCGGTCAGCGTTTCCTCATAGCCGGTCATACCGGTGGCGAAAACGATCTCGCCGATGACGCTTCCATTCGCGCCGAAAGAGAAGCCTTCAAACCTTTTGCCGTTTTCCAGCAGCAAATATGCTTTTTGCCGTTTAACAAACATGAATCGGATCGTTCCTTTCTGTAATGGCAGCTCGTCTCAGGACAGCGCGCTGCGGATATCGTCCCGCATCCGGATCGCTTCCAGATACGCTGCCTGTGCATAATCCTTTTCGTCAAAGCCGCGCTTTTGATACGCGCACATAATACCGCGCGAGGAATTGACGATCGCGCCGATTCCGTCGCCGTTAAACGCATAGCGTACATCCTCTGCGCCGCCGCCCTGCGCACCGTAGCCGGGAACCAAAAAGAAGGTGTGCGGCAGCTTCTCTCTCAATTCCTTCAGCTGCTGCGGGTATGTCGCGCCAACCACCGCGCCGACCGAGGAAAAGCCCGTCTTCACCGAAATTGAGTCTGTGCCCCATTGCTCGCACATCTGACCCATCAGCTCATAAACCGGCTTACCGTCGATTAGCCTGTCCTGTAATTCGCCGCTAGACGGATTCGAGGTTTTCACCAGCACAAAAATGCCCTTATCATATTCGTCACAGACCTTTAACAGCGGCTTGATGCCGTCGGTGCCGAGATAACCGTTGACCGTCAGGCAATCCGCATCAAACGCCGGCAGCAGCTTTTTTCCAACCGGAGTCACGCCTAAATGCCCAGCAGCATACGCCTCCATCGTTGTGCCAATGTCGTTGCGCTTGCCGTCGGTGATGACAAGCATCCCCTTCTCCTTCGCGTACGCGATGGTCTTATACAACGTTTTGACGCCGTCCACACCATACATCTCGTAGTAGGCGCACTGCGGTTTAATTGCCGGAACCACCTCGCACAGCGCATCAATCAGCCCTTTGTTGAACTCCAAAATCGCCTTAGCCGCACCCTTTAGGGTACAGCCGTATTTGTCAAACGCCTTTTCTCTGATATAAGCCGGAACATAGTCAAGCTTTGGGTCTAAGCCCGCGACGGTCGGGTTTTGAAGCGCAGTGATGCGCGCAATCAAACGGTCCATTGACATATGATTTTTCCTCCCTCACATAACATCTAAAAACGCTTTTCCTCAATCGGTTTATTCCTGCGCAGTGTAGACAAGCTGTCCGTCCACTGCGGTCATAACGACCTTTGCCTGTAGGGTCTGCCCTTTAAAAACGCAGTTTTTGCTTTTTCCATGCAGCTTTTGCACATCAACGACCCATTTCTTTTCCAGATCAACCAGCGCAAAATCCGCCGGCATACCCACCCGCAAGCTGCCGGCGTTAAGCCCAAGCAGCTTTGCCGGAGCGCAGGACATCAGCTCAACCAGCCGGTCGACCGTGATATGCCCCGCCGCCACTAGCGCGGTATAAGCTGCGGAAAACGAGGTTTCCATCCCGATAACCCCGTTCGGCGCCTTCAAAAAATCAGACTTTTCCTCAACAGTATGCGGCGCGTGGTCGGTGACGATGCAGTCAAACGTCCCGTCGCATACCGCCTCTAAAATCGCCTGCCGATCCGCCTCGGTGCGAAGCGGCGGATTCATACGGTAATCCGCATCGCGGGAAAGCAATTTTTCCTCCGTCAGCATAAAATAGTGCGGCGCAGTTTCCGCCGTTACCCTGACCCCGCGTTTTTTCGCGCGGCGCACTGCGTCGGCGGATTTTGCAGTCGAAACGTGGGCGATATGCACCCGCGTATTCGTTTCCTCTGCAAGCGCAATTTCCCGCTCGGTCTGATAATCCTCCGAGGCGCGGGACATCCCCTTGACATTCAAAATGCGGCTGATTCTGCCGTCGTTGATAATTCCGCCGTCGATCAGCGCAAGATCCTCACAGTGAGAGGTTACAAACAGCCCGTTTTCCGCCGCTGCAAGAAGCGCGTCGCGCATCAGCCTTGCATTTTCCACCGGTCTGCCATCATCCGAAACAGCCTTAATCCCCCATGCGGCATACCGCGAAAAATCGTTTAGTTCCCTGCCCTCCATGTGTTTTGTGATCGCGCCGGTGAGATAGACCTTCGCCTTTTTCGGCGCGGCGGCGATAGTATCGACCGTTTCCTTTTCCTCAATACAAGGTTTGGTGTTCGGCATACAAAGCATGGAGGTCACGCCGCCCGCCACAGCGGCGCTTGTGCCGGAAAGGATATCCTCCTTTGCGGTAAAGCCCGGATCACGCAGATGAACGTGAAGATCGATGAACCCCGGCGTCAGCGCAAGCCCCGCCGCGTCGATCACAACCGCATCCTTCGGCGGCAAAAACGCGCCGATTTCGGCGACAATCCCATCCTCTGCAAGCAGGGAGCAGACCTTATGCAGTCCCTGCGAAGGGTCGATTACCATAGCGTCCTTGATAAAGAGCTTCATGATTTGATTCCTTTCCGGCGTGCAAACGCTCTCTTATGGAAAAAAGAAAAAGCTAAACCGTCACAGGCTGACAGTTTAGCTTGGAAAATGTTCATATAACTTTTATGTCAGCCTCATCGCTGGGGCTGCGCCGCCAAACATTCATGCGCAAAGCGCACAGAAGACAAGCGGTGCAAATAAATACCTGCAAAAGATATTATAGCACATCGCACGCAAAATGTAAAGCCCTAAATCCGACATTCTTCTAAAGCTCTCTCACGGCTTTGCCGCAAGCAGCGCTTCCCTTGAGAAAGACGGGATTCGTCCAAGTCCATCCGGCCCTACATTTAGTAAATAATTGACCCCCATACCGTTTAAGCGTTCACGTCTTTCCCGGATCACCTGCGGCGTGATCCAATTCTGGTCGAAATACTTAAAGCCCCATGAGGAATTCAGCGTTCCTGCCGTTTCATAAAGTCCGTAAGGCGATGGCTTAAAGCCGCCCAAGCTATTGGGATCGCAGTCTTCCTCCGGCTGAAACTCCTGCGGATACTCGTTATCGCCGAGCGAAACATAATCGTAAGCGCCGTTGCCGATGCGGGAATTAATCAGGCACTGAGGCTGATAGCGCTTGACTAGCCGATTTAGCTCCAGGCTCTGCGCCGGGGTGATGGTATGCGGCACATCGAACCAAATCAGGCACAGCTCGCCGTAATTGCGGCATATCTCCTCGACCTGCGGCTTAATCTTCTCCGCAAAGCAGATCGAAAAATCCTTCTTCTCCCGCTCCGGATAATCCCAGCTATTGTCCCACGAAACGCCGGAGCACGGCTCAAACTGATCGTATCCGCCTCCGTGCGGATGATGCCAGTCCAGTTCCTGAGAATAGTAAAGCCCGAATTTCAGCCCGTATTTTGCACAGGCCTCCGCCAATTCCCCGACAACGTCCCTGCCAAACGGCGTCGCGTCGACAACGTTGAAGCGGTCAACCTTGCTGCGGTACATCGCAAAGCCGTCATGATGCTTGGAGGTAAAGACAAAATACTGCATCCCGCTGTCTTTTGCCAGCTTAATCCACTCGTCCGCATTAAAATAAACCGGGTGAAACGCCTTTGCTAGCCGCTCGTATTCCGCGTTTGGAATCGGCATATAGCTTTGAATCCACTCCGCATAATTTTCGACCCGTCTATTTCTCCATTCGCCGCCAAGCAGAGAATAAAGTCCCCAATGCGCCATCATACCGTATTTTGCCTGCGCAAACCACTCGTGCTGTTTCTCCCGTTCTAACTTCTTCATTCTGATATTTCCCCTCTTCATGCATTGTAAAATTCTTCCTGCCTGAGCAGCTTTACAAATTCAAGCAGCCGATTGCTGTTAAGATCCAACGTGAAAACAGCCGAAACTCCAATTTCCGCTTCATCGCTGACGCGGATCTTCTCCTTCATCTCCTGCACCGTCTGCCCTTGCAGATAAAAATCCGCAAGATAATCCCGTACACCATAAGCCTCAAAATCATAACCGGCAAACGCCGCAAAGGAATTCTCCAAAGCCGCGTCCCGTTTCAGCTTTGCGGACACAGATATTTCATCAAACTGAATCTCAATATCGCAAACGCCCTTGACGCTGATTACCGGAATAGGGTAGGATTCCCTCTGCCAGTCCCCGGCTTCATCCCTCCGATAATGCCCGTTGTACCAGCCGGATTCCAACGCAAAGCCTTCGCGGGATAGAAAACGGACAATCTCCGCCCGCTTCCGCTCCAAAAGGAAATAGGCGGCGTTGATTTCATGCAGAAATTTCCGATCCATTCAATTCCTCACCTTGTCCTCCGATAAGAAAAACGAAAGCGCGCGCTGCACCGACATGTCCCAAAAGTTCCAGGTGTGATCCTCCTTGCACTCCCAGTAGGAAAGCGGATAGTCGTTTTCCTCCAGCGCCTTTTTTAGCTTTTGCGTGTGCGGATAAAGCAGATCGTCTGTCCCGCAGGACAGGAATACCCGCGGCTTCAGCGGACGCTCTCTTCCCCCTTGAGCAAGCGCAAACACATCATCCTCCGGCTTGAGTATCAGGTCAGTCCCGTAAATTGCCACTGCCTCCCCCGGAAAGAACAGCATGTCCTTTTCTAAAAATTCCCGAATATCGCAGGCAGAAGAAAATCCCGCGCAGGCCGCATATTCCTCCGGTAAGCGAAGCGCCGCCTTTACCGCGCCATAGCCGCCCATCGAAAGCCCGGCAATATAAGAATGCTCCCGATCGGTCGGCAGATCAAAGAAATTGCGCGCAAATGCCTTCAAATCCTTGGTAATATACTCGAAATAGTTTAATCCATACTCCATATCGGTGTAAAAGCTGCGCTGCACCTCCGGCATAATCACCGCCGCACCGTACGCGCGGGCGTGCCGCTCAATCGAAGTAAACCGTGTCCAGCCGGACGCATTGTCCGAAAGCCCATGCAGCAGATAAATAACCGGGATCTCCTTCTTTTTCTCCGGCGTAATATCGTCCGGCAGCACCACATAGCTCTGCATAATCATATTTAAGCTTGGCGCTGTGACGTTGCATTGAAAACAAGCCATTTTGATCGATCTTCCTTTCCCCTTTATTTTTGTCCATAATAGGCGTTTGCGCCGTGCTTACGCAGATAGTGCTTATCCAAAAGCTCCTGCTGTATCGGCGTGTGTGCAAAACGGTTCAGTTCCTCGGTATAATACGCCATCATCGCGACTTCTTCCAACACTACCGCATGGTAAACCGCTTCTTTCGCATCCTTCCCCCAGGTAAACGGTCCGTGGCTATGCACCAAAACCGCTGGAATATCCTCCGGATTCAGCTCGGAAAACCGCTCGACGATGACCAGTCCAGTTTCCTTTTCATAAGCGCTTTCGATTTCCCGCTGCTTCATCCTGCGTGTACACGGGATAGAACCGTAAAAATAATCCGCATGGGTCGTGCCATAGGCAGGAATCTCTTTTCCGGCCTGCGCAAAGATCGTCGCCCAGCGGGAATGGGTGTGAACAACGCCGCCGATGGTTGGAAACGCCTTATACAATTCCAGATGCGTCGGCATATCGGAGGAAGGCTTCCATTTTCCCTCCACAACGTTGCCCTCTAGATCAACGCAGACCATATCCTGCGCAGTCATCTCCTCATAGGAAACGCCGGACGGCTTAATTACAAGGATCCCGCTCCTGCGGTCGATCCCGGAAGCATTTCCCCATGTGAAGGTGACAAGACCATGCTTTGGAAGCTGTAAATTTGCCTCGTAAACCTCCTGCTTCAGCGCTTCTAACATTTGCCCGCCTCCCTCTTGATCGCCTTTAGGCGTTTCAGCACAGTATTCTCCCCTCTGCCGAAATAGTCGTGCAGCAGGTTGTATTCCGCATAAAGCTTATCGTAAACCGCCTGCGCCTTTGGATTTGGAAGGTAAACGGTATCCTTCAGCTTGCCCATACGCTGTCCGGCCTCGAACACGTCGTCATAGCCGCCCTTTTCCTTGCCTGCCGCGACCGCGCCGAAGATCGCGCTTCCAAGTGCCGGCCCTTGCGTCGATCCGGCGATTTTAATCGGCATTCCGATCACATCCGCATAAATCTGCATCGTCATCGGATCCTTCTGCGAAATGCCGCCGGAAGCGTAAAATTCGGTCACTGGCACTCCGTTTTCCCGGAAGGTTTCGATGATTTTGCGTGTGCCGTAGGCAGTCGCCTCGATCAGCGCGCGATATATTTCCTCCGGCTTCGTGCTTAAGGTCATGCCAAGCATCACGCCGGTCAGATCCGCATCCACCAACACGCTGCGGTTGCCGTTCCACCAGTCAAGCGCCAACAGCCCGCTCTCTCCCGGAGAAAGCTTCTGCGCCTTCTCCCGCAGGAAAACGTAGATATTCTTTTGCTCCTGCTTTGCCTGCTCCGCATAATCCGCCGGCAGGCAATTCTCGATAAACCACGCAAAATGATCTCCGACGCAGGACTGTCCCGCTTCATACCCAAAAAAGCCCGGACAAATGCCGTCCTCAACTACGCCGCACATTCCCGGAACCGTTTTCTCCTCCGTCCCAAGCAGCATATGACAGGTCGAGGTGCCCATGATCGCAAGCATTTTTCCTTCCCCGTCAATCTTGACAGCCGGAACGGTGACATGCGCGTCGACGTTTCCGACGGCAACCGCTGTTCCTTCCGCTAGTCCGGTCAGTGCAGCAGCCTTCGCCGTAATCTGTCCTGCCCTGCTGCCAAGCGGCGTGATCGGGCAATCCAGCTTTTCTGCAACGAAATTTTCCATCCTTGGGTCCAGCGCGGCGAAAAACGTCTTGTCCGGATATCCCTTTTGTTTATGCCAGAGCGCTTTGTACCCCGCTGTGCAGGAATTGCGGGTCTGCACGCCGGTTAGCTGCCAGACAACCCAATCCGCCGCCTCAATGAAATAGTCCATCGCGTCGTAAATATGCGGCTCCTCCTCCAAAATCTGCAATGCCTTTGGGATCATCCATTCCGAGCTGATCTTCCCGCCATAGCGCGCAAGAAAATCCTCGCCCATCGCCGCCGCAGTTTGATTCACTCTATTGGCTTGATCCTGCGCCGCATGATGCTTCCAAAGCTTGACATACGCATGCGGGTTATGCTCAAATTCCGGCAAAAAGCAAAGCGGCGTGCCGTCCCTCTTCACCGGAAGGACAGTGCAGGCGGTAAAATCGATTCCAATGCCGATCACATCCGCCGAAGAAATTCCCGCTTCCTTCAATACCTGCGGGATCGTATGCGAAAACACATCCAGATAATCCTGCGGATGCTCCAGCGCCCAATCCGCAGGCAGTCTTGTCCCATCCGGCAGTTTATCATCCATCACGCCATGCGGATAATCATACACAGCGCTTGCAAGCTCTCTTCCCGTTTCTACTTCTACCAAAACGGCGCGGCCCGAAAGCGTGCCGAAATCCACGCCGATCACATATTTCTCCATCTGCATTCCTCTCCCCCGTCTTACGGGCTTCCTTTTTTTCTGTATTATAGCATAAAACGTTTTTTGCGTCAACCGCAGGGTAATTGACATTTGCACCGTTTCGGGGTACAATAAGGAAAGACAGAATCAGGAAGGAGTGTATCCATGCGCATCGACGCAAAATATAAAGGGATTTTTTATATCCTGTCGGCGGCATTTTTCTTTGCGCTGATGGGAGCGTTTGTTAAGCTCGCCGGAGACCTGCCCTCCATGCAAAAGAGCTTTTTCCGCAACTTGATCGCGCTGATCTTCGCCGGAGGAGTGCTGCTTCGGCAGAAGGAATCGCTGCGGATCGAGCGGCAGAATCTTGCGTACCTGTTTTTCCGCTGCTTTTTCGGCACATTGGGGCTTGTCTGCAACTTTTACGCGATCGATCATCTCGTTTTATCCGACGCTTCGATGCTCAACAAGCTTTCGCCGTTTTTTGCGATAATCGCCTCGTTTTTCTTATTAAAAGAAAAGCTCTCGCTTATGCAGGGAATCTCGGTCTGCGTGGCGTTTGCCGGCAGCCTGTTCATTCTAAAGCCGAGCTTTTCGGGGCTGATGGATCCGGCGGCGTTTATCGGGCTGTTGGGCGGAATGGGCGCAGGCATTGCATACACCTGCGTGCGCAAGCTTGGCACAGCAGGGGTCAAAGGCGGAAAGATCGTTTTTTATTTTTCGCTTTTTTCCACCCTTGTCACGTTGCCGTTTATGATCGCGCAGTTTGAGCCGATGACCCTTTGGCAGACGCTTTCCCTGCTTGCAGCGGGCAGCAGCGCCTGTATCGCGCAGTTTTCGGTCACCGCCGCGTACAGCCACGCGCCTGCAAAAGAGCTTTCGGTCTACGATTATTCGCAGATCGTCTTCTCCGCGCTGCTCGGCATTTTAATCTTCTCCGAGCGTCCGGATCTGCTCAGCATCATCGGCTATATCATTATCATCGGGGCGGCAGTCTTTATGTTCTGCCAGCAAAAGAAAGTTTATCAAAAGAAGGAGTGTTAAGATGTCTACACAAAACAAAGTGTTTTCGCGCAGCGAAAACGCAAAATTTATTTCCGCGCGCCGTCAGCAGATACTCAATCAGATGCTTCCGGACAGTATTCTTATCCTTTATTCCGGCGTAGAGGTGCATCAGTCCGCCGATGCGTATCTGCCGTTTGAGGTCAACAAAAATTTCTTCTACCTGACCGGAATCCAGCGCGAGCAGATGATCCTTGTTCTGGACAACACCGGTGAAGCCACAAAGGAAGTTCTTTATATTCCAAAGGCGGACGCATTTTCTGAGCGCTGGCTTGGAAAACGGCTGACCGTCGAGGAAGCCAAGGAGATCAGCGGCATCGCCGACGTCCGTTATACCGACACGTTCGGTTCCGGAATGGATTACTTCCTCTTTACCCACGAATTAAGCGCCGTTTATTTCGATACCTCCTGCTATACATCGGAGGACATGCCGGACTACAACGCGGTCAAAGCAGCTGCTTTTTCCAGGGCGCATGTCGGCGTTCCGGTCAAGGATTGCCATCCGCTGCTGGCAAAAATGCGAATGTGCAAGGATGCAAGCGAGCTGGAAACCATAAAAGAAGCGATTGCGCTCACCGACAAGGGTCTGCGCCGCGTGCTTTCCCGTTTACAGCCGGGCATGTACGAATATCAAGTGCAGGCGGACTTTGAATACGCGATCCGCTGCGGCGGCGCGCAGAGCGTCGCATTTGACACCATCGCCGGTTCGGGCGCAAACGGGACAATGATGCACTACTGCACCAACCACTGCGTTGCGGAGGATGGCAGCCTGATTCTGCTTGACCTCGGCGCGCGTTACAAGGGCTACTGCGCTGACATCACCCGCACCTATCCGGTAAACGGCAAATACACCGATCGGCAGAAAGCGGTTTATAATGCTGTGCTTGCCGCCAACCGTGCGGTTAAGGAGGCTGCAAAGCCGGGC
>CAZPLR010000017.1:1903-34891 GCA_964587555.1 uncultured Oscillospiraceae bacterium | reverse complement strand
TCTTTCTTTTTTGGATTGTTCAATGGTTTCCTTCTCACTTGTTCTTTTGTTTTTGTTATGTTTAATGATATAAAATACAAGCCTCCGGTAATCCGGAGGCTTTCTTTCTCTAAATTAGGAAAAATTATTTCAGCTCGACTTTAGCGCCAGTCTCTTCTAATTTCTTCTTCATCTCCTCAGCGTCAGCCTTAGATGCCTGCTCCTTCAGAGTGGTCGGAGCGCCGTCAACAGCAGCTTTCGCTTCCTTTAAGCCTAAGCCGGTGATCTCTTTGACCAGCTTGATAACAGCCATCTTGTTCGGACCAATTTCAGCCAGAACTACGTCAAACTCGGTCTTCTCCTCTTCAACAGGAGCGGCAGCGGCAGCGCCGGCAACCATAACCGGAGCGGCAGCAGAAACGCCAAATTCCTCTTCAATCGCCTTTACCAGGTCGTTTAACTCTAACACGGTCAGAGCTTTGATGTCGTCAATAAATTTCTGGATTTTCTCAGAAGCCATTTTATTTTCCTCCAAATTTTATTTTTGATTATGCAGACTGCTCTTCAGTCTGTTTTTCCGCGATCGCGTTAAGAGCAACAGCCAGACCACGGAGATTGCCGGTAAGAACGCTAAGCAACTGCCCGATAAGCTGTTCCTTGCTCGGTAATTTGCCGAGTGCCAGCGCGCCTTCAGCGTCTAACACCTTACCATTTAAGAAACCTGCTTTCAGATTGAAAATATCCTTCAAACCGTCGGAATATTTTGCCGCAACCTTTGCCGGAGCAACAGCGTCTTCCGCGCTGAATGCAATAGCGGTAGCGCCCTCCAATACGTTGTTGAAGGAATCGCCGTATCCCGCTTCCGCTAACGCAAATCTCAGGATGGAATTCTTTACGACCGCATACTCAACACCTGCTTCACGCATCTCTTTACGCAGCTTGGTATCATCTGCAACCGTAATGCCTTTGTAATCGATCAGCACCGCGCTTGGAGCATTTTTTAATTTCTCAGCCAGAACAGCAACCTGTTCCTTTTTCGAAGCTAAAATTTTCTCGCTTGGCAAACTTTTTCACCTCCATCTTATTTGTCCCGATTCCGCTCAGAATCAGAGCGCAAAAAGCTCTTTCTGCCTAACCGCAGAAAGAGCCTCAAAAATTCATTCAGAAGCAATCTCCTCGGTAGGCTAAAATTATGCTTTCATCAGCACCTACTGTCTTAAGAAATCTAACATGAAGATTATAACACATCCCAACGCGCTTGTCAAGCCCATTTCCAAAAAAATTTAAAAGGAGTCTGAAATACTTCAAACTCCTTTTCCTTACAATTACACGCCGTATTTCGCGGTAGAAACCTTAACGCCAGGACCCATCGTAGAGGTAACTACGCAGGATTTCAGATATTGACCCTTCGCAGAAGCCGGTTTCGCTTTCACGATCGCCTGCATCAGGGTTTCTAGGTTTTCCGCCAGCTTCTCCTGACCAAAGGATACCTTGCCGATCGGGCAGTGGATAATATTGGTCTTGTCCAGACGGTATTCGATCTTACCGGCTTTTGCTTCCGTCACAGCCTTCGCAACGTCCGGCGTAACAGTACCGGCCTTCGGGGACGGCATTAAGCCGCGCGGACCTAAGATTTTACCAAGACGTCCGACCATGCCCATCATGTTCGGGGTGGCGATCACAACGTCGAAATCCATCCAGTTTTCAGTCTGGATCTTAGTGATCATATCGGCGTCGCCGACATAATCCGCGCCTGCACCCTTTGCGGCTTCCTGATCTTCCGGCTTGCAGATAACCAAAACGCGAACGGTTTTACCGGTTCCGTTCGGCAGAACCACCGCGCCGCGGACCTGCTGGTCTGCGTGACGGGAGTCAACGCCTAATCTGATATGTGCTTCGACGGTTTCGTCGAATTTCGCTTTTGCAGTGTCAATAGTCAATTGTAATGCTTCCGCAACTTCATACTGCTTGCTGCGGTCGATCAGTTTGGCACTGTCGATATATTTTTTACCATGTTTCATGAAACAATACTCCTCCTCAAACGTGGTTGATAACGGATTTTTCCTCCCACCGGAGACGGTTAATCAACGACGACAACACCCATAGAACGCGCGGTACCGGCAATCATGCTCATCGCAGCTTCTAAACTTGCTGCGTTTAAGTCTTTCATTTTGGTTTCCGCAATCTTCTGAATCTGCTCTTTGGTGATGTTAGCAACTTTCGTTTTGTTCGGCTTGCCGGAAGCGGTTTCAATACCGCACGCCTTCTTAATCAGAACAGCCGCCGGCGGAGTCTTGGTTACGAAAGTGAAAGAACGATCCGCATATACCGTGATGATTACCGGAATAATCAGACCGACATCGTTTTTAGTACGTTCATTAAATTCTTTGGTAAAGCCCATGATGTTAACACCATGCTGACCTAAAGCCGGTCCGACAGGCGGAGCCGGAGTGGCTTTACCGGCAGGGATCTGAAGCTTGATATAGCCTACTACCTTCTGAGCCATAATAATGCACCTCCAAAAATTGTGGTAACTTCACGGAGCCGTTTGATAAGCTCCTCCCACTTGCCTGCGCTGCCGCGCAGACAGTCATCAGCTGCCGCTTCTCTCACTCGAACAAAGCGACCTGATCTAACCCTATTTCAATCTCTGTATCTCTGCCAAACATGTTGGCGGATACAATTACAACATTGCTCTCTATATCGATGCGCAGGACAACGCCTGTGCTTCCAACCAGAGAACCGCTAAGAATTTTTACATGATCGCCGACCTTGTAGCTAACTGTTTTCCTGCCGGTTTCCATGCCCATTTTTTTGACCTCTTCATCGGTCAGCGGAACGGGATCCGACCCCGGGCCCACAAATCCGGTCACGCCGCGAATGTTGCGCACAACGTACCAGGAATCGTCGGTTAATATCATCTTGACAATGACATACCCCGGGTAAATTTTTCTTTCGAACTTTTTAACCTTGCCGTTGACGATCTCCTCGTCCTCCTCTACAGGCACGCTCACCTCTTGAACGTAGTCCTGTAAATTTCGATTTTCAACGACCTTCCTAATGTTTTCCGCAACCTTATTCTCATATCCGGAGTAGGTGTGAACAACATACCACTTTGCGGCTTCTGCCATACTTTACCCTCCATCTTCTGAAAATCCGCGCGACGGCGGAATAAGGTTTCTTAGAACATCAGACCGAACAGCTTAAGCAACAGCCAGTCCAGCGGCCAGATAACAACAGAGCTGAGAGCCATGACCACAAGCACCACAACGGTATTGTTGAAGACCTGCTTTTTGCTCGGCCAGACAATTTTCTTTGTTTCGCTGCGGATATCCTTAAAGAACCGGACGATTCTTTTCCAGACGCTTTCTTTCTCTTTGCCTTTGCTGCTTTTCTTTTCGGCCTCTTTTTGCTTGGCCATCGCTACTGCTTTTTGGAAAATCGGTTTTTTCTCCGGGTTTTCTTTTTTGCTCATTCGCTTAAAAACCGCCTTTCCAAATTACTTCGTTTCTCTGTGCGTTGTGTGTTTGCGGCAGAAACGGCAGTACTTCTTCATCTCCAGCCTGTCTGGATCATTCTTTTTGTTCTTCATTTTGTCATAATTACGCTGTTTGCACTCTGTGCAAGCTAAAGTAATCTTAACCCTCATACCGGCACCTCCTGCTAATTGGGATTAATTTTGCCTCCCTCTTGATGGCTTGGCCAATGGTATGCCTTCTTTCCGGCTGAAAAAAAGGCATAAAAATAAACCTACTCGAGGTAATACTTATCATAGCATAATCGGGGATGCTTGTCAAGCGATTTCACAAGATTTGGTGTTTTGCCCGTCATGATCTTTTTTGCTGCGCTATTTTTTATCATTCTGACAAAACCGGCTGCGGCTTTCGCCCTACGAAAAATTTTCAATTTTTTTCGATTTACCCCTTGACAATGCATGCTTTGTATTGTATAATACTAATTGCCTTACGATTTGAATAATGTGCCAATAGCTCAGCAGGATAGAGCGGTCGCCTCCTAAGCGACAGGCCGGAGGTTCGAATCCTCTTTGGCACGCCATTTTTATATGAGGGTGTAGCTCAGCTGGTTAGAGTACCTGCTTGACATGCAGGGGGTCGATGGTTCAAGTCCATTCATCCTCACCATCAAAAAAGTCGCTTTTGTTGCAAGCAAAAGCGGCTTTTTTCATCATTTCCCATTTTCTGTAAAAACCGCACGATATCGCAGACCCGCGCATCCTCCGTGCAAACCGTTTTTACGTCTTGCTCCCGCCTGCTCCCCATCAGAATTCTTCGGCGGCTGCAGGCTTCGTATCTGCTTTTTCTTTTCCGCTCTAAGGAGTCCGCATGAAAAACAATCAAAAACCAACCGTACCGTGCGCCTTGCTTCCGCTGCCGAGCGCACGGGATATTTTCTGGATGCAGCACGCGCTGCTCTTTGCCGCTTTTGCCGCGCAGGATGACGAGGTCCCTATCGGCGCCGTCGTCGTCAAGGACTACCGCATCGTCGGCGTCGGACGCAACCGGCGCGAAAAGCAAAAAAACGCGCTCGCCCATGCCGAGCTAGAAGCCATCGCCTCCGCCTGTCATACCTTGGATAGCTGGCGGCTGCACGGCTGCACCCTTTACGTCACCCTAGAACCATGTCCAATGTGCATGGGCGCGATCATCAACGCAAGGCTTGACCGCGTCGTCTACGGCGCAAAGGATAAAAAGGCCGGCTGCTGCGGCTCGCTGCTCGATCTTAACGCTTATCCGTTCAATCACCACCCCGGCGTCTGCGCCGAGGTATGCAAAGAGGAATGCGCCGGTGCGCTTTCCGCTTTTTTTAAAAAATTGCGCGTTCGTCGTAAAAAGACGTCTGTTTTCCTTTGATCGTCATTTTTCGCCGCTTTTCACAGCCATTTTCGGGATTGTTGAAAACTCTGTTAAAATTGTTAAAATCGCTTTTGACAACCTTCAACACACTATATCTTGTTGAAATTTCTGTTAAATCGGTTCAAAGACACTAGATGTAGTGTCTGCTCCTTCGAACAAATTCCGCTTAAAACTGGGTTTTTAACACTTTCCCGCCAAGAATTTCCACTTTTCACCATCTGAAAAAATAAACTTTCAACAGCCAGTGAAAAATATTTTCAGAAAGGATGCCGTTTATGAACCCAACCGCTTCGAATTTGCCAAATAGCTGCCGCCGCACTTGGACCGAGATCGACCTGGACGCGCTCGTTGAGAATACGAATCAGATACTGCGCCTGCTGCCGCCGAAGCAGCAGCTCATTGCGACTGTAAAAGCCAACGCCTACGGGCACGGCGACTGCGTGATCGCAAAAACGCTGATGCAAAACGGCGTGCATTTTTTTGCCGTTTCCAACATTGACGAAGCTATCACGCTAAGGCTCGGCGGCATAACCGGGGAAATTCTGATCCTCGGCTACACGCCGCCCCAGCAGACAAATCTGCTTTTACAGTACCGTATTCTCCAGACCATTTATTCCCTGGAGATGGCAAAGGCGTTTTCGGAGGAAGCCGGCGCGCTGGGTCAAACGCTTCGTGTCCATCTTAAGCTGGATACCGGTATGGGCAGGATCGGGTTTCTTTACGATGATCCGCAGCTGATGCAAAAACTGATACAAACGGCTGCGCTGCCGCATTTGTGCGCCGAGGGCGTCTTTACCCATCTTTCCAGCGCCGACATGAGCGACGCGGAATCCAACGCCTATACCCAAACACAGCTTGACCGCTTCTCAAGGATAGTCAGGACGCTGCGAAAAAACGGCGTCGCCGTTTCAATCGCACACATTCAAAACAGCGCCGGGATCCTGCGCCGGCTGTCGGGCGATTTTGAAGCATCCCGCGCTGGCATCATCCTGTATGGCGTCTATCCAAGCGATGAAACGATCCGCAGCGCTCCGTTAAAACCGGTCATGTCCTGGAAGGCAGTAATCTCTCATATTAAAACCGTTCCGGCCGGTCATTCGATCAGCTATGCAAGACGCTTTACCTCAACGCGCCCCGTTTCCACCGTCGCAACCGTTCCCATCGGCTATGCCGACGGATATCCGCGCGCCATCTCCGGTAAAGGATATTGTCTTGTCCACGGCTCGCAATGTCCAATCCTAGGGAATATCTGCATGGATCAGCTGATGCTCGATGTTACCGGTCTGCCGGACGTTTCCTGCGGCGATACCGTAACGCTGATGGGGACAGACGGGACGGAGCGTATCTCAGCCGAACAGCTCGCCGCATGGAGCGGCACAATCCCGTATGAGATCCTCTGCCATCCAAGCCGTCGGGTCGCAAGAGTGTACCTGTGGAACGGAAGGATTTCCGCCGCAGAAAATGACGCCATGACCTGCGCGCAGTCCAGATGCAATTTCGGACAGGAAATTTAAAAACACCGCCTTTACCCAGTTGAAAAACCTTTGAATTTGTAGTACAATAGTAGTGTATTCGGAAGACAGGGCGGATATGCCCTGTCCAAGAAAATCAAACAAACATTTTTTGAGGAAATTTAATTTGAGGAGTTGAAAACACATGATTATCAAAAATGGTAAAGTACTTGATAAAAGCTTTCGCTTTGTAGATGCGGACGTTGTCGTCAAGGACGGTAAAATTGCTAAGATCGGCAAAGCCTGCTGCTGTGGGGACGACGAGGTTATCGACGCGGCGGGGAAGTATGTTATCCCGGGCTTGGTGGATATCCACACCCACGGCTGCGGCGGCGTTGACGCCTGCACCGGCACCAAGGAAGTAATGGATACCCTTTCCTACACACAGGGCAAGGCCGGAATCACCTCCTTCTGTCCGACGACTATGACCATTCCGGTCGACGAGCTGAAAAATGCAATGACCTGCATCGGCGAGTACGCCAGAGCTGGGAAGCCGACAGGCGCGGATGTCGTCGGCATCTATATGGAAGGTCCGTTCTGCAGTGAAAAGAAAAAGGGCGCGCAGCGCGCCGACTGCATCAAGAATCCGAGCGTCGAGCTGTTTGACGAGATGAACGAGGCCAGCGGCAACCTGATCAAGGTTGTCACTGTCGCGCCGGAAATGCCGGGCTCGATGGAATTTATCTCCGCTGTTAAGGATCGCGTTGTCGTTTCGATCGCGCACACCGACTGCGACTATGACTGCGCGATGGAAGCCATTCACGCGGGTGCTACCCACGTCACCCACCTCTTCAATGCCATGAACGGTCTTACCCATAGAGCGCCGGGCGTTATCGGCGCGGCGGCGGACACCAATGTCGTTACCGAAATCATCTCCGACGGCATCCACATCACCCCGACCGTGATCCGCGTCGCTTTCAAGCTGATGGAAGGCCGCGTCAACCTGATATCCGACTCGATGGAAGCTACCGGTATGCCGAACGGCGAATACCAGCTTGGCGGTCAGAAGGTATATGTGAAGGATAGGAAGGCTACCTTAGAGAACGGAACCATCGCAGGCTCTGCTTCCAGCCTGATGGACTGCTTAAAGCAGGCGATCTCCTTCGGCATCCCAATGACCACCGCAATCAAGGCGGCTACCCTGACGCCTGCTACCGAGATCGGCTTACAGGATAAGATCGGCAAGATCGACGTCGGCAACGACGCCGACATCCTGCTGCTCGACAAGGATTTCAATCTGGAAACTATCATCATGAAGGGTGCGGTCAGGACCTTCTGCTGATCCGTTTGCGCACCCTTACGCTGTAAAATCAAAGCAGTCTGCTGAAAAATGCGGCAGACTGCTTTCTAATAACAGCGTGTTTTAGTCAGATAGAAAGGAAATGCTATGAAAACCGTCATAACGCCTATCGCGCCGCTTTATGAAGAGCCGGACCTGCAATCAGACCTCGCGGACGAAATGCTCTGCGGACAAACCGCCGCGCTCCTTGAGCGGGAAAACGGCTTCTATAAGGTAAAGACCTATTACGGTTATACCGGATACGTAAAGCCGGAAACGCTTGTCGACGCGCCGGAGGATTACCACGCCGATTATCTTGTCACCGCCGCAGTTTTGGATGTCATGCCAATCCCTGCCTACCATAAAATGCCGCTGATTACACTACCGCGCGGAAGTCTCCTGCATGTCGATCCAGCCGTAGGCGAAGGGAATTACGTGAAGGCTGTCCTGCCGGACGGCAGGGAGGGGTACTGCATCAAATGGCAGGTTAAGAAACGCCTGCTTTCGGATTATTGGAAAAATCATGAGGCAGAGATTCGCGCAAGCCTTGTATCCACCGCGTTAAAATATCTTGAGGTGCCTTACCGCTGGGGCGGTAAAACCCCTTACGGTATCGACTGCTCCGGGCTTTGCTCTGCGGTATATCTCCAGCACGAGATAATCATCTGGCGGGACGCAAAGCTGACCGAACCGCTCAAACCGATCGCCAAGGAACAGCTAAAGCCCGGCGACCTGATTTTCTTTCCGGGTCATGTGGCAATGTATATCGGTGAAAGCCGCTATATCCACGCTAACCAGCGGCATTCCGGCGTCTGCATCAACAGCTTTCATCCGTTTGATCCAGATTATAACGAAAGCTTGCTGCAAACTATTACGGGGGCAGGCTCCATATGGTAAGATATCTAAGCGCCCAAAAGGCTGAGATCGATATCCACGATATGACCTCCGATCAGGCAAAACGCTATATCGAAAATTTTCTGCGCCGGGTCAATCCCGCTGTGAAGGAAGTCACGATCATTCACGGCTATTCCTCCGGTACGGTGCTGTTAAATATGGTGCGCAGACAGCTTAAGCATCCGAAGATTAAATCCAAAACAATCTCCTTTGTCAATCCGGGCATCACTATCCTCTATCTGAACTGAAAGTAACCCGCTGTCGGTATTACGCCATATCGCGTACACCCGACAGCGGGTTGCGTTATTCGATTCCGTCTAAGCAGGAAAGCAGTTCATCCGCGTCATTGACCAAAATTTTCGCGCCGTGCGCAGTTAAAAACGCTTTGTCCCGAAAGCCCCAGCAGACCGAAATACACGGAACGCCCGCATTCTGCGCCGTCAGGATATCCACGTCTGAATCCCCAACATAAACCGCGCTTTTCTTCTCGCTTCCAAGCTGCTCCAGTGCCGCGAACACCGCGTCCGGCGCCGGTTTCTTGCGCACATCCTCCTTTTCGCCGATCACAACCGGGATCAGCCCTGAAAAATACCGCTCGTTCAGACGTTTGACCGCCAAGTCAAATTTGTTCGATACCACGCCGAGCCGGTATCCGCGCTCCCGCAGCTGCGTAAGCAGCGTTAAAATGCCCGGATAAGGTTTTGTCTTTTCGGCGCAGTGCGCTGCATAATGCGCTTTGAAGTCCGCAAAGCAGCTCCCCCAAACCGGGTTTTGCTCTCCGCCCTCCACCGCAAGCTGCATCAGCTTTTTGATGCCGGTGCCGACAAACGCGCAAACCTCCTCCTTTGTGCGGGTTGACAGTCCGTTCGCTGCCAACGCTGCATTGACGCTGTCGGTCAAGTCGTCCAGCGTGTCCAGCAGTGTCCCGTCTAAATCGAAAATGACCGTATCTATCTTAGCCATATCTCGCCCTTGCCCTTTTCCTTATTCTATGCCGGTGTTTCCTATCTGCAAACGCCCGGTATTTCTATTATACCACAGGCGGCGAGAAGTTACAAATGCTTGCCCGGATTGCGCCTTACGCGCTTAACACGCATCTGCCGCGCGGCTGCGTCCTGCGCCTTAGCCTTCCCTGCGCGCGCAGATAGGTCACGGTTGAGGACATGACCGCGGGCTTAAAGCCGTAAACGCTCGCAATCTCCCGGATGCTCATATTACTCTCGATCATCTGCTCCAGCCGCAGGCATTCCGCCTCTGTCCAGCGCTGACAGGAGCCTGTATGCGTGTAATGCTCCCCGTTAAGGCGCAGCAGCTCGATGATGTCACTGCGCTCACAAAGATTCATTTGGGCTAATATGGTGATCTGCTGCGATTTTGATTTTGCTTGACGATAACTTGTTACGATCTCATATTCCGACATAAACATAGCTGCCGCTCCTCCTTTAAATTTACAATCTGATAAAACGTTCTTACTGATTGACGCAGTTCTTGCTCTCACTTTTGCGGTCTACTAACGTAAACGCGACCGCGCTTTCACCGGCATCCTCCGCAAACTCCTCCGAGTCTGAAAACGGTTTGATGATCCCGCGCTCGTCTAAAAATTCCACGATCCCTCCGATCACTGGCACCGCAAACAAAAATACAATCAAAAATATAACTGCTCCCATTTTTTATCCTTCCTTCCTGCTGGAATATCTTCTCATTCCAGCGTTGCTTTATCCCAAAAATTGAATTTTATCCGGAAAATCCGTCCCATTTATGGAACAACCTTATTATAGCACAGCGCAGTCAGTCTGTCAACCCATTTCTGGGATAAATTTTTCAAAAAAATATTGCATTTTTAGGATTTCCATGTTATAATATTATCCGGATCAAAAAGACATCTCATTGCCCAAAACAGGATTTTCTATCACAAAGGAGGTTCCATATGTCGCAGTTATCCAAACGAATTTTAAAAGCCATCACCAACGCGGGGCTTACATACAGCGAGCTGTCCGCCAGAACCGGGATACCAAAATCCGCTTTACAGCGCTACGCCACCGGAGAAACTGATAAGATCCCAGCAAAATATATCGAAAGCATCGCTCGCGCGACCCGCGTTACCCCAACCTTTTTGATGGGCTGGGACAAAACCGTGCCAAAAAGCAGCCTTTCCTACCGAAAAATTCCGCTGCTTGGCGATATCGCCTGCGGTGAACCAATCTTTGCCGACGAACAGCATACCGAGTACGTCGTCACCGACGACAGCATCGACGCGGATTACTGCCTGCGCTGCGACGGCGACAGCATGATCGGCGCAAGAATCATGGACGGCGATATTGTCTTTATTCGCAGTCAGGGGATGGTCAATAACGGCGAGATCGCCGCGGTCATCATCAACGACAGCGCCACGCTGAAGCGCGTCTATTACTATCCGGACGTCAATAAACTTGTCCTTTCCCCAGAAAACCCAAAATATGCGCCGTTTGTCTATGTCGGCGACGAACTGAATCAGATCCGCATCCTCGGTAAAGCGGTGGCATTTCAAAGCAGCCTATAACGGAAAATCCGGTATGAGGAAATCCCCATACCGGATTTTTTATACCTGCGCAAGCGGCGTGATCTCTTCTGTGAAATAGCTTAGCATCTCCTCTTTCAGACGCCCGTTAACCGCCAAAATATCACAGTTTTCATAGTATCGGACCGCTCTGCCCTTCCAGTCGCAAAGCGCGCCGCCCGCTTCCTGCAGGATCACCGCGCCCGCCGCGTAATCCCACGGCTTTAAGTTCCCTTCAAAATATGCGTCGTTGCGTCCGCATGCCACATAACATAGATCCAACGAGGCCGCGCCGCAGCGACGGACATCCTTCGCCTGCTCAAAAAACCGACGCGCTAAATCAAATACCGCCGGCGCATACTCCTTATGATATGGCGTCGTCCCGAACGCAATCAAGCTCTCCTGCACCGTTTTCGCTTCCGATACGTGAATCCGCTTGCCGTTCAAAAACGCGCCTTCACCCTTCTGCGCGGTAAATAGCTCCTCGGTGTAAGGGTTATATACGACTCCCAAAATCGGCTCGTTTTCGATCACCAGCCCGACCGACACCGCGCTCATCTGGTAATCGTAAATTAAATTCGTCGTCCCATCCACCGGATCGACAATCCAAACCGGCTTCTTGCGGTCAATCTCCCCTTTTTTGCTCTCCTCTCCCATAAACTGCACCTGCGGATACCGCCTGCGCAGCGCTTCCTCCAAATACCGCTGCACCATAATATCCACCTGGGTCACAAAATCCTGCTTCCCTTTGACCGTCACATCCGCTGCCCGCGCGCGGTCAAGCAATAACTCCTTCGCGCCGCATACAATCTCGGCAATCTCTTTTTGATCCATTGCTATCACCCCTTCATCAATAGTATAGCATATTCCCTCCCATCTGTACAAGTACGAAATATTTGTTTTCTTGGAAGCTTCATTTCAAACGATTCCGTTCACAATTTGGAAAAAATCTATAGTGAAATTGCTGAATTTAAAAATCGTGCCCCCTTTTTTTCAAAAACAGATTGACAAAGCGCGAGAAAGTGAGTATAATTTCAGTTAGAAATAGCTAACCGCCACTCTGTCGGTGGGTTGGCTGCATATAACAATTAACAATGGAAAGAGAAAGATGGGAAATTATGATGCCTTTAACGCTTGCTGTGGCCGGTGAGGAGAACACCGTCAAAAGGATCGGCGGGAACCCACAGGTCAAAAAGCATTTGGAGAGCCTTGGCTTTGTGCCGGGCAGCACCGTGTCGGTGATCACCGCGATAAACGGCAATATCATTGTTCAGGTCAAGGAAGCACGCATTGCCATCAGTAAGGAAATGGCGCAGAAAATTATGATTTGAGACGGTCTTGTAAAGCCGCTTTCAAATAGACAAGGAGGAAATGGGATGAATACCTTAAAACAAGTAAAGATCGGTCAGACCGCCAAGGTGAAAAAACTTCACGGCGAGGGCGCGGTCAAACGCCGTATCATGGATATGGGCATCACGAGAGGCGTGGAGGTTTATGTTCGTAAGGTTGCGCCGCTCGGTGACCCGATCGAGGTAACGGTACGCGGCTATGAGCTTTCCATCCGTAAAGCTGACGCTGAAATGATCGAGGTGGAATGATCCGCTCCCTTGATTTTCAGCTTATATTTTAGAAGATAAGTTAGCTCTGACTTACAGCCTGCCCGCAGATTACCGGACAGACTGCGCGCCGCTTATCCCCTGCAGACGCGGAGCGGGCAGCGGTTAGTCAAGGCTTACTATACTTCTTTTGTGAAAGAGAGGATAAAACAGCATGGATTTACGAATCGCACTTGCGGGTAACCCGAACTGCGGCAAAACAACCCTGTTCAACGCGCTGACTGGCTCGAATCAGTTTGTCGGCAACTGGCCGGGCGTTACCGTTGAAAAAAAGGAAGGTAAGTTAAAGAAGCATAACGGCGTAGTCATCACCGACTTGCCGGGCATCTACTCGCTTTCCCCGTACACGCTTGAAGAGGTTGTCGCTCGTAATTATTTGGTCAACGAACGTCCGGACGCCATCTTAAACTTGGTGGACGGCACAAACCTAGAGCGTAACCTGTACTTAACCACACAGCTCACCGAGCTTGGCATTCCAGTTGTTGTTGCGGTCAACATGATGGATGTTGTCAAGAAAAACGGCGACAAGATCAACACAGAGGAGCTTTCCAGAGAGCTTGGCTGCAAGGTAATTGAGATCTCCGCGTTAAAGGGCACCGGCATCATGCAGGCGGCAGAAGCGGCGATCGAAGCGGCAAGCGGCGCCAAAACTATCCCGCTGCACAGCTTTTCCGGCGTTGTCGAGCATGCGCTTGCCCACATCGAGGAAGCGGCGGTACACGATCTTCCGGCAGAGCAGCAGCGCTGGTATGCAATCAAGATCTTCGAGCGCGATGAAAAGGTGTTAGAGCAGCTAAAGCTTCCAAAGGAGAAGCTGGAGCATATCGAGAAGGATATTCAGGCGGCGGAAGCAGAAATGGATGACGATGCCGAAAGCATCATCACCAACGAACGCTATCTCTATATCGCCTCGCTCATGAAGGGGTGCTATCGGAAAAAGAACAAAGGTCAGCTTTCTGTGTCTGACAAAATCGATAAGGTCGTGACCAACCGCTTTGCGGCGCTGCCGATCTTTGCAGTCGTTATGATCATCGTTTATTATATCTCGGTTACAACAGTAGGTACTTGGGTGACTGACTGGACAAACGACGGTTTGTTCGGCGACGGCTTCCATCTGTTCGGCATCGGGACGTCGCAATATGAAGAAGAAATAACCGATTATGCAGTCGAGAACGTCTGGACCGATGAGGTCGTAACCATCGTACAGCAGGCGGTCGACGCAGAGGTTATCGGCGCAGAGGATATCTTAGGCGCAATCGAGGAGCAGGATTTCGGTGCATTCGACGAAGCCTACGGCACCTATGCGGACTCTCTCGCAGAAGAGGGCTTCTCGATCTCGGATCAGGTAGATGCCTCGTTAGAGGACGCTCCAGACGCCTCGGAATACGGTGTTTGGGTTCCGGGTATTCCAGTGTTAGTAGAGAGCGGCTTAGATGCAATCGGCTGTGCGGAATGGCTGAAGGGCCTTTTGCTTGACGGTATCGTCGGCGGTGTCGGCGCTGTTTTAGGCTTTGTTCCGCAGATGTTCGTCCTGTTCATCTTCTTAGCATTTTTGGAATCCTGCGGCTATATGGCGCGTGTCGCATTCGTTATGGACCGTATCTTCCGCAAATTCGGCTTATCCGGCAAATCCTTCATTCCAATGCTAATCGGCAGCGGCTGCGGCGTTCCGGGAATCATGGCTTCCAGAACGATTGAAAATGACCGCGACCGTAAGATGACCATCATGACCACCACCTTTATCCCGTGCGGCGCAAAGCTTCCGATCATCGCATTGATCGCCTCCGCACTGTTCGGCGGCGCATGGTGGGTTGCGCCGAGCGCATACTTCCTTGGCGTTGCAGCAATCATTATATCTGGTATCATACTAAAGAAAACAAAAATGTTCGCCGGCGATCCGGCACCGTTCGTTATGGAGCTTCCGGCATACCATTGGCCGACGGTCGGCAACGTGCTGCGTTCGATGTGGGAGCGTGGCTGGTCGTTCATCAAAAAAGCCGGCACCATCATCCTTCTTTCTTCCATTATCATTTGGGCTGGTTCTGTCTTTGGCGTTGTCGATGGACACTTCCTGTTTGATGCGGAAATGGAGCTGGAGAACAGCATCTTGGGCATCATCGGCGGCGCGATCAGTTGGATCTTTGCTCCGCTTGGCTTCAATAATATCAAAGCTACCATCGCAACCATCATGGGCTTGGTCGCAAAGGAAGAGGTCGTCGGCGTATTCGGCGTTCTCGACTTCGAAGGCTTAACTCCACTCGCGGGCTACTCCTTCCTAATCTTCAACCTGCTGTGCGCACCGTGCTTTGCAGCAATCGGCGCAATCCGGCGTGAAATGAACAGCGCAAAATGGACTTGGTTCGCAATCGGTTATCAGTGCGTCTTCGCTTATGCGATCTCGCTGATCATTTACCAGATCGGCCTTATCTTCACTGGAAGCATCAATGTCATCGGTTTAATCTGCGCGATTATCGTTCTTGGGTTCCTTTGCTACATGCTGTTCAGACCTTACAAGGAGGCAACTAAGTTCTCAGTTAAAGTAAAGGTTCCGCAAAAGACCAAGTAAACATCTTTCCAAAGGAGGTTTCACAATGCTTACGTGGCTTTCCACAAATCTTGCAACCATTATTATCTGCATTATCTTGGCTGCTATCGTCGGTGTTCTCATCGGCTTCATGATCAAAAATAAAAGGCAGGGGAAATCCTCCTGCGGCGGTAACTGCGCCTGCTGCCCGATGAGCGGCGGCTGTCACCCGAAAAAATAACGCAGCTTCTTTTCTCGATATCAACCCGCAGCGGTTTAGCGAAGTGTTCGTAAGACAGTAAGGCATCAAGTATTACAAATCACAGCATCTGTTTAGCGGGATTGGAAAACGAAAAGCGGCGTCCAGCCGAAGCCGGACGCCGCTTTTTGTCCTTGGTGCGGAACTCCCCAATGAAACAGCGAATCGCTCCAGAGCATACACCATACGCCAGCGAGTTTGACTGTATGCTATTCCATGAAAACACGCACGAATCCGTAAACTCGATCAGCAGTCCCCGCAATGATCGGTACGTTTGACCTTCTGAAAACGCCTGTCTCCTCTTGTTCATAAAAAGCTACACATTCAGCAGCATAAATTCCGCCCCGTCTATTGTCAATCGTTTTGCCTTCATATACAATAGTGGATTATGGGAGAAGATAGATAGCTGCGGCTCCAGTTTGTTGTTCAGAAGGAAGGTAAGCTTATACCGGATAACCGAAACCGCCTTATAAGCTATTCTTAACACGTCCAATCATGGACCCGCTGCAAAATAAATAGACCGAGGTTTTTATCCTCGGCCTATTTATTTTTATCGTTAAGCGAATTTATTGCTGGCTCTCATCCTGTACGGCAGCAGGATCTTCTAAAACCCTCTTTTCATCAGATGCCGGCGGTTCGCTCATCATCTGATGAAACAGATCGCCAGTCATCTTTTCGTTGACAATCAGATACTCCGCAATCATCGAAAGCTGATCCATATGCTCCTGCAATATATTCTGAGCCTTCTGGTAGCAAGCCTTGATAATGTTCTGCACCTCGCCGTCAATCTTGGTGGCAATGTCCTCGGAATAGTCACGCTGATGTCCGAAATCCTTGCCTAAAAATACCTCGCCGTCGTCCTGCCCGTACATGATCGGGCCGAGCGCATCGCTGAAGCCATATTTGGTAATCATCTGATGCGCGGTCTTGGTCGCACGCTCAATGTCGTTGGATGCGCCGGTGGTGATATCCTGCTGCGTCAGCAGCTCTGCCGCACGGCCGCCTAAAAGAACGACGATAGCCTCAAGCATATGACCTTTGGTGACATGCATCCGATCGTCGCTTGGCAGGTGCATCGTATAGCCCGCCGCCATACCGCGCGGAATGATCGAAATCTCATGCACCTTATCCTGAGTGGTGCAATAGTAGGTGACAATTGCGTGACCCGCCTCATGGTAAGCGGTAATCCGCTTATCCTCTTCGGTGATTTTATACGACTTCTTCTCCGGCCCTGCAACCACCTTGATAGTCGCTTCCTCGATGTCCGCCTCGGTGATCGCTTTGCGATTTTTGCGCGCCGCAAGCAGCGCCGCTTCGTTCATCAGGTTTTCCAAATCCGCGCCGGTAAAACCAGCCGTTGTGCGCGCAATCTTCTTCAAATCAATATCAAATCCGAGCGGCTTGTTGGCAGAGTGAACCTTTAAGATTTCCTCGCGTCCTTTTACGTCCGGATAGTTAACAACAACCTGCCGGTCAAAGCGTCCCGGACGTAAAAGCGCCGGGTCTAGGATATCGCGGCGGTTGGTCGCCGCAATGACAATAACGCCTTGGTTCTCTGCAAAGCCGTCCATCTCAACCAGAAGCTGGTTTAAGGTCTGCTCACGCTCGTCATGACCGCCGCCTAAGCCTGCGCCGCGCCGTCTGCCAACTGCATCGATCTCATCAATAAATACAATAGCCGGCGCGTTTTTCTTCGCTTCGTCGAATAAATCTCTTACACGCGAAGCGCCGACGCCAACAAACATCTCGACAAAGTCCGAACCGGATATCGAATAAAACGGTACGCCGGCCTCTCCTGCGACAGAACGCGCAAGCAGGGTTTTACCGGTTCCCGGAGGGCCCACCAGCAGGACGCCCTTCGGAATACGCGCGCCAAGCTCGGCAAAGCGTTTCGGGCTTTTCAAAAACTCAACGATCTCCGCCATCTCCTGCTTTTCCTCGTCGCATCCTGCGACGTCGGCAAAGGTCGCTTTCTTGCCGTTTGCATGGACTCGCTTGTTGTTCATCTTCCCAAAGGAGTTAATCTTTCCGGTTCCGCCCATGGAACGCATTGTAAAGACAAAGAAAACCACCATCAAAACAAGCAACAGCAAGGACGGGATCATCGAAAGCCACCAGCTATTGTCCGAAGCCGGAACAATATCGGTTTCCATCCGCGCATCCGGATGCGCCGCGTTATAGACGTCTACCGCCTCCGAAATGTCCTCTAGGAAAAGCGTCACACTTGCCAGACTGTACTGGACGTGGCGATTGCCGCCATTGTCCACAGCGCTGGCTTCGATCTCCTTCGCAGCTTCGGAATCTTCATCTAAAATGATATCCAGCTCGCCGCTTCCAGCATCCACCGTGTAGCTCTTGACCGCTTGATCCTCGAACATATAGATAATGTCGGAATAGCTGTACTGCTGTGCGCTGCCGGACAGCAGCGTTGACATGAAATAAACTCCGCAAAGCAACACAGCAACAATGGCTATGTAGATGCCGATCGTAACCTTCTTATTCTGCAATTTTGTACCACTCCTTCTATTGCCCGGACGAATTGGGCTTTTTTATTTTGCGTAAATCTCGGGCTTTAATACGCCGATGTACGGAACATTGCGGTATTTCTGCGCATAATCAAGCCCATATCCTACTACAAATTCATCTGGCACCGGAAATCCGGAATAATCCGCTCTCACATCCGCTTCTCTGCGCTCCGGCTTATCCAGCAGCGTACAAATCCGGATAGACGCAGGATTCCTCGCGGCAAGCAGCGCGCTGATGTAGCTTAACGTCTTCCCGCTGTCCAAAATATCCTCTACCAGCAGAATATCCTTGCCCTCTAGGTTCTCGTCCAAGTCCTTGATGATCTTTACAACACCCGATGTCTTTACGCCGCTTCCATAGCTGGAAACCGACATAAAGTCGATCTCGCACGGGATCTTGATCGCGCGCATTAAATCCGCCATGAACACAAGCGAACCCTTTAGGATGCTGACAAGCACTAGGTTTTTCCCTTCGTAATCTTCGCTGATCTGAGCGCCGATCCTGTTTACCGCCTCTTGAAGCTCCTTCTCGGAAATCAAGACCCGCTCAATGTCATCCATCATACCCATCGTCTGTAACTCCTGTTTTCGTTATTCTGATAAACCGGTTCCTTGCTCCCAAAAGGAAACCGTAAGAACCCGTTTCGTCTGCGCGGTCGGATACGCACGCTTTGCGACGCCCATCCGTTCCACCAATAAAACGCCCTCGTCGTCCGCAAGAATCAAACGCTTTTCGCGCTCCTTTAGCGAAATTCCTTCCTCGTTCATCCACTTTTTCACGCTTTTTCCAACGTTTCTTCCGGCAATGACCAGATGATCGCCCTCTCTGCGTCCACGGCAGACTAAGTTACCTTTAATTATATCATAGTCGATATACTGATAAAATAAGTTTTTATGAACTTTTTGAAAGTGTTTTGTATCGAAACGGCTGATAATCGCCAGGGTACACCACATTCCGCACGGCGTCGGAAACGTCAAACGCCCTTTCTCCTCCAGCAAGACCGTTATCATCCCCGGAAAGGAAACATCCTCCTGCGGCTCCCGCAGCAGAAATAATTCCCCTTTCCGCAGAATCAGCCGCGCTTTTCTCGGAATAGATATCTCGCCATACCGCTGCTCCTTTGGCAGCCGCATCCGCTGCAAAAGCTCACCCGCACGCCTGACCAGCGATTCCTCCGCTTCTATCCCGTGTTCCGCAAAAAAAAGCCGCCACACGCGGGAAGAGATCGCCGGATGCAGCTCTAAAACCGCCTGCGCTGAAAGCCCTTCTTCTTCCTTACAGCTCTCGTATGCCTTTTTCGCCTGATCGTCTAAGTAGTCCGCATCCGTCAAAAGCATCGCGGCAGCCCTGGCACAATGATATTCCGCCCTCTCATTGATCTCCCGCAGCACCGGTACGACCTGATGCCGCAGCTTATTGCGCGCATAATCGTCGGTCAAATTGCTGGAATCGGTCACATAAGAAAGCCCGTTTGCGCTGCAATAGGCTTCGACTTCCTCCCTTGTAATTTCCAAAAGCGGCCGGATAATCACCGCCTTTCCAGCCTCTGCGCGCACCGGCGGGATTCCGCATAGTCCGCGCAGCCCGCTGCCTCTTGCCAACCGGAAGAGTACGGTTTCCGCCTGGTCAGAAAGGGTGTGCGCGGTTGCAATCCGCGCGGAATGACGCTTCGCCTCCCGCTCAAATATCTCATAGCGCAGCAGCCGCCCCGCCTGCTCGACACTCATACCGCGCTGCTTTGCCTCCTTCGCCGCATCCACGCGGTACGCGATAAGCGGGACGCCAAGCCGCGCGCAGAATTGCTCCGCAAAACGCTCGTCCCTATCGCTTTCCGCACCGCGCAGACCGTGGTTAACATGAACTGCCGTGACCTTCGCGCCGTAGACAAATAAAAAATGCAGCAGCGTCACCGAATCCGCTCCGCCGGAAAATCCAACGACCACCGGCTGACCGGGCGAAAGCATTTGATACCGCTCAATAAGCTGGATAATCTTCTTCATTTCGTTCAAGCTCCGAATCTGCAAAGCTGGTACGTTCGCCGCACCAAATCAGATCCGCGTCGGCGGTTGAGCCGTGACGGTTTTTAGCAACAATACACTGAGATAAATTCGGCATCTTGCACTCCTTATCGTAGTAGCCCTCGCGGTACAGCATCATAACAACATCCGCATCCTGCTCGATCGAGCCGGATTCACGCAGGTCGGCAAGCATCGGGCGATGTCCCTGCCTGCCCTCGGTCGCACGCGAAAGCTGGGAACACAATATAACCGGTACATTTAGCTCCTTTGCCAGAATCTTAAGGCTTCTGGTAATCTGAGAAACCTCCTGCACACGGTTTTCGGCCCGTTTCGCCCCGGTCGACATCAGCTGCAAATAGTCGATTATCACAAGACCTAAATTTGGAACGCGCCGCAGCTTCGCCTTCATCTGCTGCACAGTGATATCCGTCGTATCGTCCAGATAAATCGTCTGCTTGCTCAAATGGTCGGCGACCTCGCATAACGTTACCCATTCCTGCGGAGAAAGATCGCCTTTGCGGAACTTGTCATTGCGAATACCGGAAAGCGAGGATAAAATACGTCCGGTAATCTGCTCGATTGACATTTCAAGATTGAAGATTACCACATCCTTCTTGCTTTTCATCGCCACATTGGTCGCAATATTGACCGCAAAGCTCGATTTGCCCATGCCCGGACGCCCGGCTATTAAAATCAGGTCGCTTTTACTCAACCCCCCGATGATTGCATCCACCGCCTTAAATCCGGTGGAAAGCGCAAGCTCCTCTTCACCCTGCTCCGAGGTCAGCTTCATCAGCCGGTCATAATAGTCGGTGACTGCCTCCTTAATCGGTACCAGCGAGGCGGTATCCTTGCCGCGGCGGATATCGTAAAGCTTCTGCTCAGCGTCATCCAGCAGCGCAATCGCTTCGCTGTCTGTCTCAGAGGACGCCTCCAGCAGGTCGTTCGAAAAGATCATCAGCCGCCGCAGGTAATATTTGTCCTGTACAATGCGCGCATATCGCTCGATATTCGAGGTGGACGGCACCTGTACTAATAATTGGTTGATATAGCTGTTTGCTTCTTCACGGGACTCAAATACCCCACTGCGGCTGATCTCGTCTGCAAATGTGACATTATCGATTGGTATGCCGATACTGTACATGTTGAGCAGACAGCCGTACATCTCCTGATGCAGCGGCAGGAAAAACATCTCCGCACCGCTTAAAAATGGGAGTACCTCGGTAAAGGCGTCCGGCTCTAAAATCAGTCCGCCCAGCACCGATTTTTCCGCGTCCAGATTATTCGGCAAATTGGTAAGCTCCGGCATGACAGATGCTCCCTCCCTTCTCTGATGCGTTTCGCTTGGCAAAGCCTTACTCGGTCACTTCAATGATTGCCTTTGCCGCAACGCCGGCGTAAAGCTTTACCTCACAGGTATAAAGCCCAAACGCTTTAATATCGCTGGTCAGCGATACTTTCTTCTTGGTAATCTCCTCGCCGCAGAAGGTTGTCAGCGCCGCCGCAACCTCTTTTGCGGTCACGCTGCCGAACAGCTTGCCGTTATTGCCTGCCCTCACATGTACCTGAACCGTCTTGCCGTCGATTTTCTCTGCGATCTTTTTCGCTTTGTCAAACTCCATCTGCGCGTGATATTTCTTTGCGTCCTCTTGGGTCTTGCGGTCATTTTTGTTCTGTGCGGTCGCCACAACAGCTTTCCCCGCCGCGATCAGATGCCTCGCGTAACCGTCCTTTACGTTAATCTGGTCGCCCTTCTTGCCGCTGCCCTTTACATCCTGTGATAAAATAATCTCCATAGCTTAAATCCTTTCTATATATCGCAATATCGCAGGTCAGAACCCGTTACTGGTAGATTTCGTCAATATACCGCAGCAGATCCTGCCTTGCTTTTTCAATCGTAACGCCCTTCATCTGCACCGCAGCCATCGTGTGATGCCCGCCGCCGCCCATCTTCTCCATCAGCACCTGTACGTTTAACGCGCCCATTGAGCGCGCCGAAATATTGACGATATCCCCGGTCTGAAAAATGACGAACGCTGCGTCAACGCCAGCAATATTTAAAAGCTCATCCGCCGCCTGCGCGCACACCACCCTAATATCATCCGATGGAATATCGCAGATGGCGATTGCGCACCGCCTGTGCTGGATGGCTGAAGCGACAATACTGGAACGGCTCTGATATGCGTCCATCGTCGTTGCAAACAGCCTGCGCACCGCGATGGTGTCCGCGCCGCATTTGCGCAGATACGCTGCCGCTTCAAAGGTCCTAACGCCAGTGCGCAGAATAAAGTTCTTCGTGTCCAGCGTGATGCCTGCAAGCAGCGCCTCCGCCTGCGTGCTGGTAATGCGGCAGCCTTTGATATAAGGGATCAGTTCCGCCACCATCTCAGAAGCAGAGGAAGCAAACGGTTCATGATAGAAAATAGCGGCGTTTTCTATGTAGTTGACCGCCTTCCTGTGATGGTCGATGACCACAACGTTCTTGCAGCGCTTATATACCTGCTCGCTCTCAATCAGCGCCGGCGAATGGGTGTCCACAATGATAAGCAGCGTCTTTTCCTTGATATAGCTTAAGGACTGGTCCGGCGCGGTAAAGCAGTTCACCATGTCCCCGTTATTCACAAGCTGATCTACAACCTCTTTCCCCAGACAGCGCTGATAATCCAAAACGATCCGCGCCTCCTTGCCAAGCGACCTGCAGATCTGCGCCATGCCAACCCCCGCGCCAACCGCGTCTAAATCCGCAAACTTATGCCCCATGACCAATACGTTTTCGCTCTGCTGGATTAACTCGGTCAGCGCGTTCGCCACAATTCGTGTTTTGACCTTTGTGTGCTTCTCCAGACCTTTGGAGACGCCGCCGAAAAATTCGTACCCGCCGTCGGATTTTAACGCAACCTGATCTCCGCCGCGCCCAAGTGCCATGTCGAGCGCTTGTCTGGAGTCCTCCTGCGCCTGCTGCAAAGACTCGATGACCTGCCCAATGCCAATCGAAAGCGTCAGCGGCACCGTGTTCGGCGGCGCTAACGACTTCACACTGTTCAGGATCGGAAAACGCTCCTTCTTTAGCCGCTCGATATAACGGTTCTCTATAATCAGCATATAGCGGTTGTCGTGCAGCCGCTGAACAAACGCATGGCAGCTATCCGCCATATCTTGGATCAGCTTTTGCAGCTCGCTGACCATCGAAATGCGTTCGCGGTCGTTGAGATTGCGCACCGATTCGTCGTAGCTGTCGACCATCAGCGTCATGACCATCGGGCGGGACGCTTTGTACTCCATCGAGGTTTTCTGCAGTTTGGTGACGTTGAGCATCCAAAGCATGACCGGCGCAGGCTTGTCCCCCTCCGGCGGCAGACTCATCGGATACGCCTGATAGTATTCTCCCCTGCAGCTGATTATCTTGCCCGGATCGGATAAGATTTTGGAAAGCGGGGTGTCAATCTCGCCGGAAAGCGGCTTTAAAAATATATCATGCCCCTTTAAAACCTCCTGCCGGAAGACCTCGTTGTACCAAAGGATCTCCTCATTCTCATTCAAGATCACCGCAGGCAGCGAAAAACTAATTAAGTGTCCGGAGCGCTTTTCCATCTCCTTATCCGCTCTGCGTACCGAACGGTAGACGTCCTGCTGCATCTCTAACAGCCGGTAAATGCAGTATCCGATCACCAGCAGAACAATAGGCAGCATCAAATACGCCAAGCGCTCCTTATAATAATATAGCATCCCCGTCTGGACAAGCGAGATGACCATCAACAGGATATACGCTGGGCGTATCATCCAAGGATCCCGCGTTGACCGCGCCTTTTTCTTTTGCTTCATATGCTGCCTCCTTTCACAATCCCTCTATCCGGCGGCTTTTGATCCATCAGATTTCCATAATGATCGGCAGGATCATCGGCGTCCGCTTTGTCTGCTTGAAAATATAAGCCGAAAGCTCATCTCTGACTCGCAGCTTGATCGTCGACCAGTCCGACTTGTTTGCGGCAAGACAATTTTCCAGCACCGAACGCACGATGGCGCGCGCTTCCTCAATAAGCTCCTCCGCCTCTCTGACATAAACAAAGCCGCGGGAAACGATGTCCGGCCCTGATAAAATCATGCCGCTGACACTTTCGATGGTCACAACCACGATAATTAGACCATCCTGTGACAAATGCCGTCTGTCGCGCAATACAATCGAGCCGACGTCGCCGACGCCAAGCCCGTCGACCAAAACTCTGCCGGCGTCCACTGTGCCGCTGACCTTCAGCTCCTGCTCGCTGACTTCAATTACATCGCCGATCTCGCCAATATAAATGTTCTCCTGCGGCATGCCCAGTCCCGAAGCAATCTTCGCGTGCGCACGCAGATGCTTATATTCGCCGTGAATCGGGATGAAGTATTTCGGCTTAATCAGCGATTGCAGCATTCGCAGCTCGTCCTGACAAGCGTGTCCCGAAACATGCACCTCGTACATTCCTTCATAAATGACCTCCGCGCCAAGCTTCAGCAGATCGTTCACCACGCGGGTGACATGCTTTTCGTTGCCCGGAATCGGCGTTGCCGATATGATAATAAAGTCGCTGCTTGAAATACCCACCTTGCGATGATCGCCGGTCGCCATGCGGGAAAGCGCCGCCATCGGCTCGCCCTGACTGCCTGTCGTAATCAGCACAATCTCCTCGCTGCGATATCGGTACATCTCATCCAGCGTGATAATAAGCCCATCCTTCGCTTTTAGATACCCAAGCTCTAAAGCAATCTGCACCGCAGATTCCATGCTGCGCCCCGATACCGCAACCTTTCGCCCAAATTCCTCCGCGCAGTCCATAATCTGCTGGATACGGTGGATATTGGAGGCAAAGGTCGCAATGATAATCCGCTTCCCCTCCGCGTCGCGAAACAGGCTGCGGAACGAAAGCCCAACCCTGCGCTCGGTCATCGTCGCGCCCGGACGCTCCGCGTTGGTCGAATCGGCAAGCAGCGCCAAAACGCCTTCCTCTCCAAGCCGCGAAAATCGCCCAAGATCGATCATCTTGCCTTCGATCGGCGTAAAGTCCACCTTGAAGTCTCCGGTATGCACAATCGTGCCGGCAGGCGTGAAGATCGCAATTGCCACTGCGTCCGGTATGGAGTGATTGACATGGATAAACTCCGCCTTGATCTTGCCAAATGTGACGGTATCCCCGGCGCGAACGACATGGATCTCGGTCGATCCAAGCAGGTTATGCTCCTTTAATTTACCCTCAATCAGCGCAACAGTCAGCCGCGTTGCGTAGATCGGCACCTTAATCCGCTTGAGCAGATAAGGGATCGCGCCGATGTGATCCTCATGCCCGTGCGTCACAAGAAGCGCTGATATCTTTCCGGCATTTTTCTCCAAATAGGTAAAGTCCGGAATTACCATATCTACTCCCGGCATATCGCTGTCTGGAAATTTTAACCCGCAGTCGACCAAAACTATCTGATCCCCGTACTCGTAGACCGTTAAATTCTTTCCGATCTCGTTTAAGCCGCCAAGCGGGATAATCTTTACCTTTTCGGCATCGGACTCCTGCGCGCCATTTTCATCCTTTTTAAAATGCACCGTTTCGGTACTGGTCTTTGCATAGTTCCGCTCAAAATGAAGAATGTCGTGCGGCGATTCGATTCCGTTTGCCACTTTCTGTTTTTCCGACTCTGCGCTGTTCTCTGATCTATCCCATTTATTATTCTTTGTTACTAACAATTCTATCCTCACCTATCCCCTCTCTGTTCTAACATAAACGCAGTCTTTTTCATTTCTTTTGATAGAATTTTTATGCCTTTTTTGGCTCCGGTTTCTTTACCGCCGCCCGGATCGCACGCAGCTCTTCCTTGCTGAGCGACCTGACCTCGCCCGGCTTTAACATCCCCAAACGCAATGGACCAACCGCCGTTCTCTTTAATCTGGCGACCTCTAAGCCGACCGATTCGCACATCTTGCGCACTTGGCGGTTCCGACCCTCTCGAATAACAACCTCCATGACGACGCGGCTTGGCTCCTTAACCAAAACGCGCACCTCCGCCGGGGCGGTTTTGCGCCCGTCGATATACACACCCGCCGCCAGCTGCGCCGCAATCTCATCGGTCACATCCTGCCGCACTGTCACACGGTAAGTTTTGGAAATATGGCGGCTTGGATGCATCATATCGTTCGCAAAGCTGCCGTCATTGGTAAACAGCAGCAGCCCTTCCGAGTTCACATCAAGCCTGCCGACCGGATACACTCTATCCTCCATCCGCGGCAGCAGATCCATAACGCAGCGTCTGCCTTTTTCGTCCGCGGTCGTTGTGATGTAGCCGCGCGGCTTATACATCATCAGATAAATCTTTTCCTTTTTCTTCTCATAATAAATGCGGTCATCGCCAACCGTGATAACGTCTCTCGCCGGGTCGACCTTCTGCCCAATCAGCGCGAGATGCCCGTTTACCTTGACCTTCCGCGCCGCAATATATTCCTCCGCTTTTCTGCGGGAACAATACCCGCATTGCGCAATCACTTTTTGTATTCTTTCCTGCATATGTCTTTTGAAATTCCTTTCCGTGTTCGCGGCGCCGGCGCTATTCTTCCCGTTCTCTGTATGCACAGCCGCCGTCCGCTAAAACCAACTGCACCCCAAGCAGCCGATCCTGATAATAATACCGCACCTGCCCTAAAACCTGCCCCGGGTAGACCGGTGCAAAATAAAACGCCCGCATCCGAAACTGCTGCGTTATCTTTCTGCTTTCTTCTTCGGTCAAACAGACTTCAAGCTTCCCAAACACATAGGCGTTTACCGTTTCCTGCTCTCCGCCTGCCACCTTAACCGTAAATTCCCGCTCCTTTGGGATAAGCTCTGTCCGCTGAACCGCTGCAAAGCCCGCGTCCAACAGCTTTTTATGATCGTTCCAGTCGTCCGGCGCGGATAGAGTCACGCAGATCAGGGTGACGCCGTCCCTTTCTGCCGCTGAAACAAGGCAACGTCCCGCCTTTTTGGTAAATCCCGTTTTGACGCCAATACAGCCCTCGTACTCGCACAAAAGCCGGTTGTGATTGCGATAGCTTCGCTTCTGCCCCGATATCGTCGCCGTTTTCGTCACGGAAGAGCATATCTCTAAAAACAGCGGTTCTTTCAACGCTGCTGCCGCTAAAATTGCCATGTCGTATGCGGTGGAATAATGCGTGTCGTCCGGTAATCCGGACGGATTCGCAAAATGCGTGTTATTCATCCCAAGCTGTCTTGCCTTGTCATTCATCATATCCACAAAGCCGGCAATACTCCCGCCGATATAGACGGCAGCCGCGTTCGCCGCGTCGTTCCCGCTTGCAAGCAGCATCCCGCACGCCAGATCATAAAGCGTCACTGTGTCGCCCTCGACAAGCCCCATCGAGGTTCCCTCCACCGTGATCGCGTTTTTGTCGACGGTGAACGTTTCATAAAGCTCCGGCTGCTGCAACGCAAGATAAGCCGTCATAATCTTGGTCGTACTCGCAATCGGCAGCTTTTCCTGCTCGTTCTGCGCCGCCGTAACCTGCCCGCAGGACGCCTCCATTACCAGGTACGCTTTTGCGGAAATACTGTCCGCCTCCGCCCCTGCTCCATAAAATAGCCCTCCAAGCAGCAAAACCGCCGTAAATATACAGGCCGCCTGCCGCCTTGCCGCTCTCACGGCGGACAAAACGCCGTACTTTTTCTTACTCACCGGAATACGCACAAAGCCACACCTCTCTAAAGCGCATATTTTGCTATAGAATATGCGCCGGTTCAGCGTGCCATAACTGCGTTTTCAAAAAGGAAGGGTTACTCCTTTTCGGTCTCCGTCTTCGACTCCTCCTTATCCTTTTTCGGGAAAAGATCGCCGACCTTTTCAATAATATCCGGGATCAGGTTTACCGCTTTATCCGCAGTGTTCTTGCTGGTAGACATCTGCAGCAGCTTTACATCGCTACCGTTGATGACCAAAAATGCCTGCGGGATGATCGAAATGCCCGCGCCGCTTCCGCCGCCGAACAGATCCTTCGGCTGCTTGCTGGCAAAGTCAGAGCCGCCGGACGCAAAGCCGTAGGAAAGCTTGGACACAGGGATAATGACGACGCCGCCCTCGGTCGTCACCGGCTTGCCGATAATGGCGTCGACGTCGACCATATTTTTGATTTTTTCCAGTGTGGTGGACATAAGCCCTTCAATTGGATGTGACATGATAAAATCCTCCTTAAAATAATTTACTCAAAAAGCCGTTTTACGGCTTTATTTTGCTTTTTGTTTTTCTCTTGCCTCCTCCGGATTCGCTCCTTCAGAAGGCTTTCTTAGCTGACCGATCAAGAATTTCAATCCCGCCGCCAACAGTGCGTAAAGGATCGTCCCTAATCGTATCATGATACGAAACTGCACGTAATATTCGGTATCGTCCCTGAAAAAATTTGCGCGGATCGCTGCGTGGCGCAGCGCCTTTATGCTTTTCCAGTGCCGAAACAGCCCGATAAAATACCCCACCGCCGCGCGATACCGCGCAGTGGAAAGCGCAGCCTCCGCCGCATCCTCGCCGCCAACGTCAATCCGCAGATCCAGCCCTACCAAATAGGTGTGCTTTAACAGATGAAACACCGGTGAAGAGGACGCTTTTGCCAAATCCACAATCAGCTCGATTACTTCCGACGCAGTGCGCGCCGCTCCCTCCTCCTGTTTTTCCTCGTTGGACTGCTTCTCTTTTTTTGCCTTTTTGAGTTTCTTCTTTTCCTCGGCTTTTGGCTTCTTCGGCTTTTTCGGATAAAGCGGCAGCTTGTAAAAAAGATATCTGACGTATATAAGGTTCTCTTGACCCAGCTTTACAAACAGGATCACCGGACAGGCAAAAAGCAGGACAAAAAACAGTATGACAGCGCCAGCAATAATCAGCCCCTTCATTCTTGTGACCATACCTTTCTGAGTTCATTCTGGTGAGAGCGAAAAGCACCCTTCTCTCCATGATATGCCTATAACCTGTCCGCCCCCTACAGTGCAGGGTCTCCCTCCTCCAAAACCGGTTCCTCCTGCGCCGCTGAAAGCGCTGCAGTATATTGCTCGTATTCCTTCGGGAGCGGAGGCAGCTCCGCCAAGCTTGTTAGCTGGAAACTGCGCAAAAACAATTCGGTTGTGCGATAGATGATCGGTCTGCCTGGAATATCCAGCCGTCCCGCCTCCTCGATCAGCCCTTTTTCCAAAAGTGTGCGTAACAAATGCCCGCTGTCCACGCCGCGCACACTATCCACATACCCTTTTGAGATCGGCTGCTTGTACGCGATGATTGCCAGCGCCTCCATCGCCGCGCGGCTGATTGGCGTCTGCTTGGAAAGCGTCAGCGCCTGCCGGATCTGCGCCGCGTAAAGCGGCTTGGTGGTTAATATCCAGCTCGATTCGACCTGCATGAGCTGCAAACCGCGATCCTCCGCTTGATACCGCTGCTGCAATGCGGCAAGCTCTAACTCGGCTGCTTCCTCCGAGATTCCCAAAAGCCCCGCCAGCGCCTGCGTCTTGACCGGCTGCCCCTCAGCAAAAAGCACCGCCTCCAGCAGCGCTGATCGATTGATCTTCTGCTCCATATCTCCGCTGTTTCCCTCTATCCTTATTCTGATTCCTTATTCTCCCTTTTCCCGCGCGGGCAAAAGACCAAAACCGTATCGTTCTCCTCCAGCGCGACCCTTCCGCTGCGGATCAGCTCCAGTACCGCCAAAAAGGTGGCGATATTCGCGCTTTTGCTGCCGCCTTGGTAGATGCCGCGATATTCGACCCTGCCGCTTTGGTATAGCCTGCGCAGCACATAGACAATCTTACTTTCTACGCTGACAAACCGCGCCGAAACAAGCGGCGCAAACGCCTCCTGCTTAAGCGGGCGCTTTTCCCATTGTCTGCCGACGGCGTCGCAGAAGCACGCTGCTAAGACCGCCTTATCGTGAACGCATCCGTACTGCGCCTGTTCGCCCGATGGCTGCTCCGGATGGACAAACGTCGCCCCAAACTGATCCCGCGCCGCCAGCGAAACGGAAAGCGCACGGAACATCTCGTATAACTGAAGCCTGTTCTCAAGCTCCTCCTTTAACTGCTTTGCCTCTTCCTGCCGCGGCAGCAGGGAAAGCGTTTTGATGTAAATCAGGTGCGCCGCCATTGCCAAAAACGCGCCGGTGATCTCTTGGTTTAAAGCCCTTGCCTCTTCGATGTAATCCAGATACTGCTCCAGCAGTCCGGCAATCGCAATATCCTTGATATCCAACTTGTGCTTTCCAATTAGGTAAAGCAAAAGCTCCATCGGCCCTTCAAAGGACTCTAACTTAAAAGTAAGCTGCCGTTCCATCGTCAAAACGCTCTTGCAAGCAGATCGATAAACCGGGAAGCAATATCAAGCCCTGCATAAATCCAGTTTGTGACAAAATTGATCGGCTTACTCAAAATACCGGTGTACATGACGATAAATAATCCAATAAAAATATACCGCTCATATTTGTTCAGGAAATAAACCACCTTATTCGGCAAAAAATAGCAAAGCACCCGCGACCCGTCTAACGGCGGGATCGGAATCAGATTAAATACCGCCAGCCCCATATTGACGCTCATCATTAAGGAAAACGCATAGGTCAAAATATTGCAGAAGGTATTATCGGGGAGCCAGTAAAAACCGATCTTATAAAGAATCAAGCAAAGGTACGCCACCAGAAGGTTCGACACCGGCCCGGCAAGCGCGGTCAGCGCAACGCCGCCCTTTACCCCGATTTTAGAATTGCGGAAATTATTCGGATTGATCGGAACCGGCTTTGCCCAGCCATAGCCGGTCAGCAGAAGCGCAACCGTCCCGATGAGGTCAAAATGCTTGATCGGGTTGAGATCAAGCCTCCCTTGAGATTTTGCGGTATAATCGCCCAGCCAATAGGCAACCAGACCGTGCGCGTACTCGTGCAGTGGAAGCGCTGTAAAAACCACGATCAAGCGTACAAAAACTTTAAATATAAACTCCATTTTCCCATCCATTCTCCGCGCCGCAGCCTTTCTTTCCTGATATCCGCCGCCCTTCAAATTCAAAGAGCAGACCGTATCCCTTCAAAGGGCATACTAACTGATTATTCCTATTATAACTTCTTTGCGGGAAAATTACAAGTACTAATTATGAACGCGGCAAAAAAGTCGCTGGGAATTTTTCGTTTGCTCTTGACAAACGCTTCTCGATATATTATAATAAGTAGGCTGGATCTTATCATAGTGTATAGACAGTATTTTTCGGGGCGTAGCTCAGTTTGGTAGAGTGCCTGGTTTGGGACCAGGATGCCGCAGGTTCGAGTCCTGTCACCCCGACTTTATAAGCGGAACGACAGCTTGCCGTTCCGCTTTTATTGATTGCCGGACAGAAAACATCCCTTTTTCATATACCAAACGAAACGGCTGCTGAACCCGCAGTCTGCAGCAGAAAGGAAGATTGCATGAGCGTAAAAGCAGTGGTGGCGCACGCCGACCTAGAGCAATATAAACGCGCGATCGTCGTCAGCGACGTCCACGGGGACAACAAGGGCTTTCTCGGAATGCTGCGGCAGGCGGGCTTTCGCTCGCAGGACGCGCTGGTTATCGTAGGCGACATTCTGGAAAAAGGGGACCACTCGCTGGAGCTGCTGCGTACAGTCACGCGCTATGCGCGGGAAGGCAACGTCTACATGGTCGCCGGCAACAACGACACTCTGTTTACCGAGTGGTATGGCGGCGAAGTAAACGACGAGGATGTCCACGCGTATATAAACGCACGCGAAAACAGTGTGCTGCGGGAGATGGCGCAGGAGCTTTCACTCGGGTTCGAAACGCTTGATGAAATCCGAACGCTGAAAACTGCCATCCGGACGCATTACGCCGCAGAGATCGCCTTTTTAGACGCGCTCCCGCATATTTTGGAAACCGAGCATTTTATCTTCGTACACGCGGGGCTGAAGCCCGGTCCGCTGACCGAGCAGGATCGCGACTACTGCCTGACTGCGACAAACTTCGGCGCACAGACCCACCGATTTGAAAAGCCGGTCATCGTGGGGCACTGGCCAGCCGGCCGCTATCAAAATGGGATTGTCAACGTCAATCCATATTTCAACTGGGATACAAACGTCATCAGTATTGACGGCGGCAACAATCTCAACCGCTGGGGACAGATCAACTACCTCATTCTGCGGCAGGACAAGATCGAATGCGGCGCCTTCAACCATATGCCACGCTTTATCGCGCTGGATGATCAAGACGCCTCAAAGAATCCGCTGACGCTGGAATTTCCGCGCACCGAGGTAAAAATCATCCGGGCAGGGGATAAGGAAACGCTCTGTTTCGTTCCTGCGCTGGGGCGGGAGATAACAGTGCTAAACAACCACATGTATTTCTATAAAGGCAAACACTATTGCTACAACATGACAACCTACCGTCTGCCGGTGAAAGCAGGGGAGGTGCTTTTCTGCTGTGCGGTCGAGCCGCAGGGCGTGCTTGCCATGCGGGACGGCATCGCGGGATATTATGCTGGAAAATACCAGTTTTTAGAGGATGGAATGGTCTAAAGGCCGGCTTGGAAGGACGAGCCGCCGTATCGCATCCGGATTCATAGCGGCTTGAACAGGGAAGCGGTCATCGGCATATTACGGACTCCATCCAATCAAATTTTTTTGACAGACGGAACGCTGCCCAAATCGGGCAGCGTTCTTTCCATTTTATTATTTTTTTACGCTTCATCAGCCAGCAAGCGCCCATTTTGCAGCCGCGTTCCGCTATACCGCAGCTATGATAACAGGAAGGGTGCCTTATGTGCCCAAAGGCCGGCAGGGAAGAGGTCAATCCATTTCCTCCTCGCCGACACTTTTTGCAAAATAACGCCAGCCATAATTGGGATAAGTCCCGCCGAATTGTTTCAATCGATACGCTATACCGCCGCATTAGCTCCGAAACAGTCACTGTGTGCTGTGATTCTGCCAGCTTAACGATCTCATTCCGCCTTTCATCCGCA
>CAZPLR010000017.1:0-1803 GCA_964587555.1 uncultured Oscillospiraceae bacterium | reverse complement strand
ACTTCCGCAAAATTAACGTTTCTTTCTTTGCACCTGCACCGCGCCAAAACAACAGGATGAAGATTCCCGTACCAAGCGCCATAATTCCGCCGCCGATCCAAAGCGCTGTCGGAACACCGGACTTGTCCGCGATCATACCGCTCAGCGGAGAAAAAACCAGCTTGGACAGCACGGTCGCCGCCAGCGCATAAAACGACTGCGCTCCGCCCTGCTGCTCCCTTGGCACAATCCGCTTGATCTCGGTGACAGCGCAGCAGAAAAAGCCTAGATAGCCGCCGCCGTTTAACAGATTAACTGCGATCGCCCAATAAGGGTTCTTCACCCACGCAAGCAAAAACCACCGCGCAATACAGCAAACCGAAGAGAAAAGCATCGCACGATAAAATCCAAACCGTTTGATAAACCTGTCCGCATACCAGAAAAACGGCGCCTCGCTGAGCGCCGCCAAAAACGAAAGCAGCCCCAAAAGCGACATTCCGGCATTTAATTCCTTGGTATAATAGATTGGATAATACTGCCCGAATACCGAAAAGCTCATATAATACGCTGCGTTTAATATCACCAAACTCATATACCGTTTGTTATGAAAAAGCTCCCGATACCCGCGTTGGGATTTCGCTCGTCCGCACTTTGGCGCTTCTTCCGGCCTTTGCTGCTTGGAAAGACGCCCCGCGCTCCATGCGGCAGCCGCAAACAGGAGCGCCATCCCAACAAAAAGCAGCGGGGAACAGCCCTGCTTCTCCCCATCCCGCGCAAGCAGCACTCCCATCACCAACGCAGCAAACGCGTAGCCGAGCGTCCCGCCGACGCGCAGCCGGCCAAACCGCGTTTGACGCTCCACCGATGCGGCAAAGCTGTCGATCACCGGCATCGCCGGATAAAAAAACAACGCGAACCCCACCGTACAGAGCATCAGCCAAGGTTTTGCTCCATATAAGCCGTATCCGGCGCTGACCACCGTCGTCCCGGCAAGCAGCAGGCACAGGATCTTCGCCTTATTGTCCGCCCGGTCAAACGCTTTCGCCCATAGCGGCTGGACAAACAGCAGCAGAAACGTCGCCCCCGCCTGCAAAAAGCCAATCGTACTTTTGGAAAAGCCCGCGCTATGCAGATAGGGGTTGCCGTAAGTATTATAGATCGACTGTCCTGCATAAAAGAAAAAGTATAGCCAAAATACCTTTTTGCCCTGCTCCATAACGCTCCTTTTTGGAAAAACGGGCGGATTTTATACCGCCCGTAAAATAGTTATTGCGGATCCTCATAAAACGGCTCTTCATCCGGCAGCTCACCGGAGTATAACGCGCGGTAGGCTTCCTCCTCCGCCGCATTCAGCGGCGGGCGCGGCATCAGTCCAGTGCATTCGCAGGCAGAGGCAACATTTGAGATACGCGGAAGATAATCCTCATCCTCCCAGTCCAAATAATCGTCGTCCTCCGGCAGCAGGTCAGGCTCAGTCCTCCAACGCCTTTCTTTATCAATCATCGCTGACATTCCTTTCCTCAAAATAATCTTTGGGCTTTTAAAACCTCGTTTTCAAAAAGCCTCCTTCATAGCGTTTCCCGAAACCAAAAGAATATAAAAATGCATTTGAGTGGATTTTATTGGAAATATGTTGAAGTTCAAAAAGGGTTACGCTATACTGAGAGTATAAAAATCCGCAAGAAGGAATTAATTATGCCGACCATGCAGACATTGTCCACACCGCTTGCTTATTACGATGTGTACCAAAAAATCGTCCCGGTACGGTACGACGCATCAAATGCTGCTCCGGCAGACCGCGCGACTATAACATGTCGCTGCTTC
>CAZPLR010000016.1:9914-35350 GCA_964587555.1 uncultured Oscillospiraceae bacterium | reverse complement strand
GTGAAAAGACGCATCCCTCTTGCATTTTCCGCAAAAAAGCGGTATGATGAAGAGGGTGGCTTTTGCCAGCCCGTATCAGAGATAAAGGGGGATTTGATTATGAGTAAAAACAAGGTGATCCCGGGCGCGGGCTTTTGCCATATAGCGCTGGGTGCAGCCGATTTCGATGTTTCGCTTGCGTTTTACAGGGCGCTTGGCATGGAAATTTTTAAGACATGGGGCGAAGCGCCGCACCGCGCTGCGATGCTCGACATCGGCGACGGCGGGGTGATCGAGATGTTTGAGGGCGCGCCGGATGCGCCGGAGCAAAATGCGCGTTGGCAGCATCTTGCGATCGCAACGACCGATACCGACGCTGCGTTTGCCGCAGCGTTAAAGGCGGGCGCAAAGCCAAAAACCGAGCCGGCCGATACGGTCATCGGCTGTACGCAGGGGGATTTTCCAATCAGGATCGCCTTTGCCTGGGGACCAAGCGGCGAGGAAATCGAATTTTTTTGTGTGAAATAAGCGAGGGCTGTAAGCGTCAATGGACGCCTGCAGCCCTTCTTTTTGCCGTCGCTTAGCGACGGATGATTTTTAGGTCGCCGGAGGAGGTGCTGACCAGCATTTCCGGCGTTTCAGAGGATTCAAAGAATTCATCCTCGTACACGTAATTTGGATCGTATTCATACTGTGCATGATGATCCTCTTGGTGATCGTCGTCGTCATGATAGCCTGTGCTGGATGAGCCGTTCGGCAGGTAGCGGTAATGGCTGCCGTCTTCTATGTTGACCGTTAGCGGGAACTCGGAATAAAGCTTGCCAGAGGTGGTTTCATAGCATACGTTGAATGTGCCGATATTTTCTGGAAGCTTGATGGTAACGTCACCGGAGGTCGTTTCGCAGACAAGCCGTGAGAAGGAGCCGCAGGAAATGCGCAGATCGCCGGAGGAGGAATAAAAGCTGCCCTCTAGGAAAGGATCGGAAAGGCTGACCGTTCCAGAGGTTGTAAAAACGTCCAGCTGCTGGGTATAGCCGGCGGAGGCGGTCAGCTCTATTTCACCGGAGGCTGTTTCTACCTGCATTGTGCCGCATCCGCTGTGGTTCAGATCGATATCGCCGGAGCTGCTGTTTAGGGTGATGGACTCTGCTTTATCATTCAATTCAACCTCAGTCTCGCCAGAGCTGGTTGAAGCAGAGAAATCCCCGCTGCTTCCCTTAAACTCAATATCGCCGGAGGTGGTGTCCAGATATGTGTCATTTATAACCGTGATGTCCTCGCAGGAAATATCGCCGGAGGTGGTGGAGATATTCAAAGAAGAAAGCAGCGCTTGCTCGATCTCTACATCAGCGCTTACGGTATCGATTCCAAGCGTGTAGAGAGCGTCAAGGTTTGGCAGATAGAGCGTCAGCTTCTTCTTCGGCAGATTATAGTTGACACTGTTTTTGGTGTCATAAATGTTAAGCTGACCGTCGATACATTCATAATATGCGGCGTTATTTTCGGTCAACGCCTGACGCTCGGTGCTTTCGAAAAAATAGATATCGCTGTCCTTGCTTTCCTTAATCTCGATCTCTCCGAGGGTCCAGTCGATATTGATATCGTTCACTGCGTCTCCATGGACCGAAATGTTTCCTGAAAGCCTGATGAGATTATCTTCCCAAGTGATGGTGTCATCACCCTGTTGTTCGGTAAAGCTGTGGCTGTGAATTGTAAAGCTCAACTGCGCGTCGCGCACGTCGGCGCCAAGCATCCAAGAAATGAAAAATAACACGCTGCCGAAAAAGATCAGTCCCGCGCCGACTAAGCAGGTAATTTTGGTTCTTTGCTTCATAATCGTCTTCCTTTCATCTGACTGCCGTCATTGTGGCGGCAGGTCAACCATGCTCTGCCGTTCTTTGCTGTCTGCGGATCTTTTGGAAGAACCACGCCGTCATGCGGATCAACCCTTTTGCCGCTGCCAGCGCGCCATAAAAGATAAATATGGCAAGACCACTGCACGCTGCGCCGATGCCCAAGTTCATTACCGCCTGCGGGATGCTGTCCCCAAAGCTCATGACCATACCGATGATTCCGATGATAATGCCTGTTCCGCATCCAAGCGCGGCGGCAAATAGTGAGATCACCACCGCCCAAAGCGAAATATAAAGCGCTAGCACGATCGAAAGCGCCGCAATTACCAGCGGGAGCCAAAATGGGCAAAGGATGACGATCAGCGCGATTGTACTGCCGGAAAGCTTTCTTTTAGGATGGCTCTGCGGATATTCCGGATGGTCGTACTCCGCTGCGTTTTCCTGCCAGTAGTCGTCTAAAATCCGGCGCGCAAGCTCTTCCGGCATATCCAGCTTATCCAGCGCTTCCTCCTCGGTCATGCCGTCCTCTGTCATATCGTCAATCATCTCTGAGTAGTAGGAGAGGTGGCGGGTTAGCTCTTCCGGCGAAAGTGTCGCACATAACGCAACGCGCAGCCTGCTTAAAAATTCTTCTTTTTTCATGATAAATTCCTCCCGTCTTGTTTGTTTTGATCATTTTCTATCGTTTCCTGCTGCGGGGGCGTAGCATATACCGCCGATAGGATCAGGCGATACATTTTTAGCACTTCCGAAAAGCTGTCGGCAAATTCGGAGAGTTGTTTTTTTCCATCGTCGGTCAATTGGTAGAATTTTCGCAGTCTGCCATTATGCGCTATGGAATAGGTTCTTAGGTAGCCGGCGGTTTCCTGTCGGCGCAATATTGGGTAAAGCGTCGATTCCGAAATCTCGGTACAATCTGAAAGGTCCTTGATGATCTGATAACCATAGGAATCGCCGCGGCTGAGCAGTGCTAACACGCAGTTTTCGATCAGCCCACGCTTCATTTGTGGATCTAACATCTAAGCATCCCCTTTCTAATAATACTATATCACGCATAGTATTATTTGTCAATAGAGCAGAGCGTGAATTTTTTGTTAATACCATCGCTGCTCCAAAGCGATTATACGCGATGTTAATCAGCCTGTCGATTCAGTCTGAAACAATCGGCGGTTGTTTTTTGATGGGAAGCGCCATACGGCCTGTGACGCGGCGGATTCCCGCTTTTTCAAGATTGCTCCGACTTGCCGGAATGCCGTTAACCGTTTTCCCGCAAAAAATCCGGACGCTGGGTGCGTCCGAATTTTTTTGCAGTTTCCGGCAGGCGATGCGTCAGCCCATCTGAGAGGTGTAGAGCTTGTAATAATCGCCGCGTTTGGCGAGCAGCTCATCATGCGTGCCGCATTCGGTAATGCCTTTATTTGAGATAAACATAATCTTATCACAGCCGCGGATGGTGGAGAGGCGGTGCGCGATGACAAAGCTGGTCCTGCCTTTGAGCAGATTGTTCATCGCCTTTTGTACCAGCACCTCAGTTTTTGCATCGATCGAGGAGGTTGCTTCGTCAAGCACTAAAATTTTTGGGTCTGCGATCAGGGTGCGCGCAAAGGAAATCAACTGTTTCTGCCCCTGCGAGAGTCTGGAGCCGCGCTCGTTGACCTCTGTCTGGTAGCTCTGTTCAAAATCCGTAATGAATTCGTCGGCGCAGGCGTCGACGCACGCCTGTTTGATCTCCTCATCGGTTGCGTCAAGCTTGCCGTAGCGGACATTATCCGCGATTGTCCCGGAGAAAATAAAGCTGTCCTGCAGCATGATGCCCATTTGAGTGCGCATTGAGTGCAAATCTACATCGCGCACATCGTGTCCGTCCAGCTTGACCGCGCCGTTGGAAACATCGTAAAACCGCGAGATTAGACTAACGATGGTGGACTTGCCTGCGCCGGTTGGTCCGACGAGCGCAACGCTCTCGCCCGGATTGATGTGGAACGAGAGATCCTCCAAAACGTTTATCTTACCATCATAGGAGAAGGTTACGTTCTCGAAATCCACCGCGCCGGTAATCGGCGGAAGATCCGGAGCATTTTCCTTTGACGCGATAGTGACCGGCTCGTCTAAAAGCTCGAAAATACGATCTAAGTATGCGATGGTGTTAATGAACTCGTTATAGATATTGGCAAGGTTGGAAATAGGCTGCCAGAATTTCGTGGTATAGTTGCCCATCGCGATGAAGGTACCGAGCGAGATTGTGTCGTGCATGAAGAACACGCCGACTAAGTAAACGCCGCCGGTGACGATGGCAGTCAGATTTTCGACCGTCACCCAAATCAGGTTGGAGGACATGGTTGCTTTCATCCACGCCTTGCGGAATAGATCGGAAAGCCGGTCGAAGATGCGGGCGTTTTCTTCTTCGCGAGCGAATACTTGGGTAATGGTTGTGCCGTCGATGCTTTCGTGCAGGTAGGCGTTTAGGTTGGAGTTTTTGTTGGATACCTGCTGCCATGCGCGGCGCTGGATCGGCTTGATAATCAGCAGAATCACCGCAAAGATCGGCAGTCCGGACAGCACGACCAGCGAAAGCGTCGCGTCCAAAAAGCAGAACATATAGATCGCGATAATGATGAGGTTGAGCAGATCCATAATGAAGTTGATAATGCCGTTTGTCAGCGTGTTTGCGACGTTATTCGGGTAATTGACCACGCGGACCAGTATCTTGCCGTGCGGACGCTCGTCGAAGTACTGAAACGGCAGCATTTGCAGCTTTGCAAAGATATCTTTTCGGATATCGTAGATGATCTTTTGCGCGACCTTCAGCATGACGCGGGAACGCCAGACCGTTAGAACGATGCTGCCGATGATGGTGACGGCGTATAAAACCGCTTGCCAAATCAGGCGCGTTACATCGCCGGCGGGGATGGTGTTGTCCATCGCGTCCTTTAGAATGAGAGGTCCGGTCAAAGAAACCAACGAGGATGAAAGCGCTAAAACGAGGGTCAATACCATCGCGCCGATATGACCCTTTAGGTAGACCGAGGCGCGTTTGAAGTGCTTTAGGCTAAAAGGGGTTTCTAGTGTTTCGTCGACGTCAAATCGATTGCGTGCCATCAGCAGCTCACCTCCTTTTTGATCTGCTCTGGATCGCCGTATTGCAGTTTATACACATCGTAATAATAGCCCTTTTTCTGCAAAAGCTCCTCGGAGGTGCCTATCTCAGAAATTTTGCCATGATTCATGACGATAATGAAATCGGCGTCGCGGGTAGAGGAAATGCGCTGTGCAATGATGAGTTTTGTGCAGTCAAACTGGATCGAACGAAGCCCTTCTTGGATTTTTGCTTCTGTTTCCAGATCGACCGCTGAGGTGGTGTCGTCGAGGATCAGAATCGACGGCTCGATCGCCATTGCGCGCGCTAAGGCGATCCGCTGTTTCTGTCCGCCGGAAAGACCTGTGCCGCGTTCGCCGATCAGGGTATCGTAGCCGTTTTCCAGATGGTCTACGAAATCGACGCACGCCAATTGTGCATAAAGCCGCATCTGTTCGTCGCTCATGTTGGAGTTGCCATAAGCAATATTGGTGTCCAGCGTATCGGAGAAAAGGAAAACATCTTGGGTCGTCATGCCAATCGCGCCGCGCAGCGATTGCAGATGATAATCGTTGACGTTCACGCCGTCGATCTTGACTGCGCCCTTGCTCACCTCGTAGAGACGCGCCAAAACGTTGACCAGCATTGTCTTACCGGAGCCAGTCGCGCCCATGATGGCAACCGTCTGTCCCGGTTTGATACGGAAGCTGACGTCGTCTAATACCAGATTATCGTTTAGGGTCAGAGAAACGTGTTCGAATGAAATATCGCCCTGAATGCGTTCCGTTGGGACGACGGCGTTTTCCTTATCCACAATCTGCGGCTCAGTCTCGTACAGCTCGATGATTTTATTGACGCTTGCTGAAAAACGCTGTAAATCGTTGATGGTGTTGCCGAGCGTCTGCATTGGGCTTGCAAGCAGCCATGTCATCGAGTTAAACGCGGTGTAGATGCCAGCGGTGATCGTGCCGTTGATCCACAGCAGACCGCCGACAAGCAGCACGATAACCGGCAGCGATTGGCTGACCATGTTCATGTATGGGAAAAAGTGCAGCCAAGTCATATTTGCTTTGATCGACTGCTGACGGAATTCGGTGTTTTTCACATCAAATTTGTCCTTTTCATATTCCTCGCGGGCAAACGCCTTGACGACGCGGTTGCCGGAGATATTCTCCTGCGCGGTGGTGTTTAACTCCGCCTGACGGTCGCGCATCTCCTGATACTGCGGGCTCACCCGTTTGGAAAACCGGATCGAGAAGATCGTAAGAAACGGCGTAACCGCCAAAAGACACAGGGTAAGCGCCACGCTGTTGCGCAGCATGTAGATCAAAACAAAGACGAAAATAAAAACAGCCTCGATGGAAGAGCGGGTCGTATAGCTTAAAACGTAACGCACCAGATCCATATCCGAGGTTAAGCGGTTCATGATATCACCGGTGCGGTTTTTGTCGAAAAACGCCTTGTCCTGTTTTTCGATTTTTCGGTAAAGGTCGCGCCGAAGCCGATCGGTTGTTTTTTGCGCAACCGATTCATACTGAACGAAGTCCGCGTAGTTGACGACTGTCTTTAAAAGCGTGAAGCCGATCAGCATACAGACAAGCGCGACCAGATGATGCACCAGATAATCAAATGTGTAATTGTCTTGCGGGAGTTCCATGATGACCTCGTCGACGATGCGCTGCGACATGGTGGAGAAGGTCAGCGTTAGGATGGAAAAGAGTACTGAGCCGAACAGCGAGAGGATAAATCGCCATCGCTGCCCTTTCATTCTTTGCCAAAGGAATGAAATCTGTTTCATATAAATTCTTCCTTTCTGTTTTTGCGCTGCGTTTTTAGGCGGCGCAGCTGATTTTGAAAGTTTGTCCCCATTTTTCTTACGGCGATTATATTTATTATAAACGTTCCGCTCAAAAAAGAAACGGGTAATCTCTCACTCTATTTGCCCAATTTTCTGATAAACGCTGCGGCAAAAGAAAGGAAAAACAGGCGGATTTCAACGAGCATCATAGCTGGAATACGGTGATTACATTTTTTTTAATTCTGCAATAAAGGCTTTGTAGCATCCTTCAGAGCTGCACATATTTTGCCAGCCGCTTCGAACGCGGCTCCTGAGAGTCATATATTCTTCGTTTCCCATATAATAAATCCTTTTGATCCGCTGCACCAGCTCGTCGATCTGGAAATCGCTTGCTAAAAGCCATTGCTCTTTTTCCACAATGATTTCGGCAACGCCGCCGACGTCGGTAGCGATCACTGGTATTCCGTAGGACATTGCCTCCATAATGGAAACAGGGACACCTTCAGAACTGCTGACATTGATTAAAACGTGTCCGCCGACATTTTTATAGTATGCGTGGATTTCGGCATTGCTCACAGCTCCCGGAAATTCAGCCTTGATGTTTTGGGGCAGCGTTTTGGCTTGTTCTTTCAGCTTTTCAAATAATCTGCCGTTTCCGTAATGGATCCATCTGATTGGGATATCCGTTATTCTGGACAGCGCTTCTGCGATTAGGTGTACTCGTTTGACCTCTACGACCCATGAGCAGGAAATTAAAACAAGCTCTTGTCTTTCTGGGACCTGTCCTATGCCATGATCTATAGTACCAAGCCTGGATATCGCCAGCTTATTTTTCACGTCCGGATATCTGCTTGCCAGATAATCATATCCGTCCTGTGCAATGCAGAAAATCCGGTCGGCACGTGATAAAATATATTCTCGCAACGGAATATAGCCGTAGGGACTTTGCTCCTCATATAAGTCGTATCTATGGCATCTGGTAATCCACTTGCTTTTGGGATACAGCGCTTTTAGCCGCGCGGCAGCATAGGCGTGGATGTGCATCCAGTAGGAATAAAATAGAAATTCACCGCCGGACGGAAGCTTATCTAACTGCCGTTTGATTTGCGAGAAGCAGCGCTCACCCTCCGCCATAAAAATAAATAGATTTAATATCCTATGAAAAGAAAGCCGGTGCGCTGCTTTTAATTTGCTAAGCTCCTGCCAGAACTGCCTGCGTGTTAGCGCAATCCCTCCCCAATGTAGCATCTTTATCATTCTGACAAAACGCGAACCGACCGGGGGAATCTCTAATATTTTCGCACTGCCGTGCTCTCTTGGCGCAGATGAATCCTGCAAAAGACAATTTGCAATGTATATTTCCGTATCCGGTTCATAGTATTTGATTTCTGACTCTAAAAAGGCCTCCACCTTTTCATAAGGAAATGCGATGTCTAATAAAACAATCTTTCTCATTTTCTGCTCCAAACAGTCCTTTGATCGAACTCTCTCTTTTTCCTTGTTCCTGTTTCAATCTTGTAGATGAAATCTGATTTAAAATCTGCCTATGCTCTCGCTTTGGCAATAACTATTTATAATTATAAATACTATGCTCAGAAAATAAATGAATTATTTTTCATCACATTTATCCAATTTTCTGATAAACACTGCGGCAAGAGAAAGGAAAAACCCGCTTTTCCCCCTCTTGATAAATCGGTTTATCTACAATAAATAAACCGTTTCATTTAGGGACGTTTTCCCCAAAAATTTATCTGTCCGGCTGCCTGCTGTTGCCGCAAAGGAAGATGACGTCTGTTTGTTGCATGCGGCGTTTTGTCCAACGCTGCTGAACAGCCAGCCGTGCTTTGCATCCGTATTGCTTGGAGCGTGGGGATCAGGCGTGTAAAAAGCGATCGCCCAGCGTGAAACACACTGGGCGGTTTTGGCGTCGTTATTTGTTTTTCTTTTGGAAGGTTGCGTCTGAAACGGAGAGATACTGTCCCTCGGCGACAACAATGTCGCAGCTTCCGCGAAAATAGTGCGAGTTCATGCTTTCTGAGGCGCTGCCGCGCGGATGATTCCAAAGATAGGCAACGGCACTGCCGCTTGCTGCGGTCAGCGTGTAGGTACCCGCCGGAATATCCTGCCCAACAAGATAGCATCCGGCGGAATATTTCCCATTCACGGGTTCCGGCTTCGGCGCGTCCTTTGCCGGAACCATGCTGCCGCGCTCAAGGCTGAAATACTCCCCTTCTTTTAATTCGACGTACTGAAACGTTTCAAAATAGTCGTTAAACAGGCAGTTTTCAGCGTGCGCGTCGGAAAGTACCTCGTAATAGCAGCTGCTGTCGTCGACTTCAATGTAATATACGCCCGCCGGAATATCGGTCCCGACCAGATACATTCCCGCTTTGTAAGGTGAGGAGAATACCGGCTTTTTCGCGTTTTCCACCGGGCAGAAGGAGGCGTCCGATATCGAAAGGTACTCACCCTCCTCTACAGCGATATAGGAAAAGCGGTTAACGCTGCGGTAAATTCGGGTGTCATCGTAATCCAAGCTGCTGGAAGACATGACCTTAACGGAAACGTAGCTGCTGGAGGTGTTAATGTAATATTCGCCAGCCGGAAGATCTAAACCGACGCGGTAGGTTCCCGGCGGGTAGATGCCGTCGGCGTCCGGTTCCCTCTGCGGGGCGTAGGCAGCCGCAATAAACCGCCCGGAGGAAACATCGATGTATTCCCCGTTTTTCACGGTGAAGAACAGGCTGTCGCTGTTGAAAGCATAGCGGGAATCGGAGGAATATTTTCCATCCTTGATTTGAATGCTGCATTCACTGTTTTGGGCTTCCAGGTAGTACTCTCCGGCAGCAATGTCTTCTCCGACTAGATACGTGCCGCTCTTGTGCCAGTTTTCGTCCGTGCCGATGTTTACGGCAGCAGACTCTGTCCCGATGGCCAGAGTCTCCTCAGCGTGGACAAGCTGACTTTTTACGATATCAAGAAAGCTTTGTGACAGCGTGGTAAAAACGATTGCGCAGATAAGCGCAGCGCCGCCGATCCCGGATAGGATCCAGCCGATAATACTGCGGGGCGTTTTGCGTCTGCTGACTGCGGCAAGGCACAGCCCGATCAGCAGGGCGGCAAAACCGATGATCGCGATAGCTAAAAACAGGTTGGAAAGGGTGGATTCAAAAATATCTATCACGGGATCACTCCTTTTGTTTTCTAGGATTCGAATAGGGCAAGCAGTGCCTTCCGCGGCGGAATTTCAAAGGAAAGCGGCTGGTTGCTGATTGGATGGAGAAAGCGCAGCGCGGTACAGTCGAGTGCATGCGTAGACAGGTCGGCGTCGGTCTTTTTTCCGGCGGTATAAAGCGTGTCGCCCGCAAGCGGAAAGCCGATCGAGGAAAAATGCACGCGAATCTGATGGGTGCGTCCGGTGTGCAGCCTGACCTTGACCATCGTGTAGCGCTCGTTCTGGCGGATAACGGTATACTCTGTCTTTGCATACTGCCCGTCGGCGCGGACGCAGCGCAAAATATGGAAGTCGTCTGCCCTTGCAATCGGCGCCTCAATGACGCCGCTTTTCTGTGGCAGTGCACCGCAAAGCACGGCGGTATATTCTTTATATAAAGTGTGTTCTCCTTGCTGCAGGGAAAGCAAATGCGCTGCCTGTGCGCTCTTTGCGCAAAGACAAAGCCCGCAGGTGTCGCGGTCGAGCCGGTTAAGCGCCCGAAAAGGGATGTTTCCGCCTCTGGCTGACATATCGGCGGCAAACACGTTCGCAAGTGTATCGGTCTTATGACCGCGCGACGGGTGGGTCGGCATTCCAGCCGGCTTGTTATAAAGCAGGATTGCTTCGTCCTCATAGAGGATCGGTACGCTGCCCGCTTGAGAGCCCTCGGTAAAGGAGATATTCTCTGCAAAAGTCAAGTCGATCCGATCGCCGGCGCTGACCGTCTGCGGCAGATTAAGGTGCTTGCCGTTGCAGAGGACGTTCTGCTCCTCCTTTTTCAACCGGATCAGCATTTTACGGGAGTAGTGAAGCTGTTCCTTTAAAAAACGTTCTAAGCTCATCCCGTCGCAATCGTCCGGGATCTTGAGGGTCAGCGTCCTGCGCTGCGGGGCGCCGGGCTCACTCATGGACAGCACCCTTCCAGTATTTTCGGTCTAGGCTGCGATAGCTGACCGCCTCGGCGATGTGCGGACGGTCGATCAGTTCGCTGCCGGACAGGTCTGCAATGGTGCGCGCGACCTTTAGGATACGGTCATAGGCGCGTCCGGATAGCCCGAGCCGGGAGAACGCTTCCTGCAATATTTTCTGTCCATCTTCGGTGAGCTTGCAGTACTTCTGCATGATCTTCGGCGTTAGCTGGGCGTTGCAGGAAAGCCCTTCCTCCTGATAACGCTCTTGTTGGAGCGCTCTTGCTTTGTTGACGCGCGCGCGGATCACCGCAGAAGATTCGCCGGTGACATGGGAGGAAAGATGCTCGTAGTCCAGCGCCGGAACGTCGACATGCAGGTCAAGCCTGTCGAGCAGAGGACCGGAAATGCGCGCCAAATACTTGGCGACCGCTTGCTTGGAGCAGGTGCATTTGCGTGTGCTGCTGCCAAAATAACCGCATGGACATGGATTCATTGCGGCGATAATCATGGTCGAGCAGGGGTAAGTGAGCGCGCCTTGGGCGCGGGAGATGGTAATCTCGCCGTCTTCGATCGGCTGGCGCAGAATTTCCATCGCATTTTTCTGAAACTCCGGAAGTTCATCTAAAAACAGCACGCCGTTGTGCGCGCGGGAGATTTCGCCCGGCTTTGGGATCGAGCCGCCGCCGGAGAGTCCTGCGCCGGATACCGTGTGATGCGGGCGGCGGAAGGGTCTTGTGGTGATCAGCCCGCCGGCAGACGGAAGCTCACCTAAAACCGAGTATATCTTGGTCGTTTCGACCGCTTCGGCAAAGGTCATGTCCGGCAGGATGGAGGGCAGCCGCTTGGCAAGCATACTTTTTCCGGAGCCGGGCGGCCCGATGAGCAGGACGTTGTGCCCGCCTGCGGCGGCAATCTCCAACGCACGCTTTGCGACAAACTGCCCCTTAACGTCGGCAAAGTCCGGGTAATCCTGCGCCTCGGCGCGCAGATTTGCTTTTGTTTTGGTCGGCGTGATCCTCGTATGACCGTTTAAATGCTCGACCAGCGCTAAAACGTTTTCCACGCCGAAGATTTCGATCCCGTCAACAACCCCCGCCTCGGCGGCGTTTTCCTGCGGAACAAAAAGCCGCTTTAAGCCCTGCTTTTTGGCGTAAATCGCCATCGGAAGTACGCCGGGTACCGGGCGCACACTGCCATTCAGCGCAACCTGTCCGACAAGAGCTGCGTCCTCTAAGGTATCGTCGATCTGTCCGGTTGCAAGCAGCAGCCCCGTCAGGATCGGCAGATCGTAGACTGCGCCGGTCTTTTGCAGGTCGGACGGCGCCAAATTGACGACAATTTTCCCGGCCGGGAAGTAAAATCCGGAATTTTTTACAGCGGAGCGAACTCTGTCGCGGCTTTCCTTGATGGCGGTGTCCGGCAGCCCGACGATATCAAAGCTGCTGATGCCGTTGGAAATGTCAAGCTCAACCTCGATGCGATAGGAATCGATCCCGTATATAGCGATGCTGTTTAGTTTGGTAAACATATGGAAAGCCGTCTCCTTGTTTGGATAGATTCGCTTTTCCCCGTCCGTATTGACGGAAAAAGCCTTGCCGTATCTTTATTATACTCTGTCTGCCTCGGTTTTGCAAGGAATTTCTTTTACGTTAAGGCGGAATGCTGAAAAAAGCAAATATAGCCAGAAAACAAACGCGGCGGGCGCTTAATTTCTATGCGGCGCCGGCAAAAAATGGTGCGGAAGAACACTTGCAAATTTTTTCGCGATATGCTATACTAATAGCAGTCTGTTTGCGGGAAAAAGCCGCAGACTGCCGTCTTTATTCAGAAGGCGGATTCCGCGCGGGACGGTCGTTTTGGGAAAAACAGCCGGTTTTTGTGTGGGAGTTAATGACAAATATTTTATCATTAAAGCGGATAGTCCTCTGCGCTGCCGCGGGCATTGCGGATTTTACGGAGCGTTCTCCGGGCGGTAAGAATATCTGAAAAACAGGAGGAAACAAACATGGACGCATTAAAGCTGATGAGCGCTTCCAGCATGAAAGCTGAGAAGCCGCAGTTTGAAATCGGCGATACCGTTAAGGTATCCTGCCGCATCAAAGAAGGCGACAAAAGCCGTATCCAGATTTTTGAAGGAACCGTTATTGCCAAGAAGCACGGCGGCATTGAGGAAACCTTTACGGTAAGACGTGTTGCGCACGGCTGCGGGATTGAAAGAGTATTCCCGCTGCACTCGCCGAACGTTACTGCGGTCGAGGTGGTAAGAAGCGGTAAGGTTAGACGCGCGAAGCTCTACTATCTGCGCAACCGTGTCGGTAAAGCGGCTAAGGTTAAAGCTAAAATCGGATAATGATTCCATAGCGGCAGAGAAGGGACGGGTTATCGTCCCTTTTTTTGCTTTTTCATTTTGTCTGTGCGCGGGGAATTGCCTGTGCGCAGATGACGGAAAGGAAAGCTTATGACGGAAAAGGAGAAAAAATCGGCAGTTAAGGGCAGCCTCTGGATGGAAATCTACGACTGGGGCGAATCGATCTGCGTCAGCCTTGCGGTTGTGCTGTTTTTGTTCAGCTTTTGCTTCCACACGGTCGAGGTGTACGGCCCCTCGATGGAGGATACGCTGCATGGGCGGGATTTGGGAAGCGTTGAGGCTACCAGCGGCGACAAGCTGCTCATTTCCAACCTATTTTATACGCCGCAGACGGGGGATATCGTTGTCCTCTACGCGGAAAATGAGGAAGAAACCATCATCAAGCGGGTCATTGCGACAGAGGGGCAGGAGGTTATGATCGACTTTGCGACCGGCGAGGTTACAGTCGATGGCGAAGTGCTTGACGAGCCATATATTAAAAACCCAACGATCACCGCAGGAGACGTTTCGTTTCCGGTAACGGTTCCGACGGGCTGCGTTTTTGTGCTGGGAGATAACCGGATGGTGTCGTTGGACAGCCGCTATTCGCGGATCGGGATGATTCCGGTTGACGATATTGCGGGCAGAGTGGTTCTGCGCATCTATCCGTTTAATCAATTTGGGACTGTGGACAGAAAGGAATGACCCATGGATATCGTACCGTCTATCCAGTGGTTTCCGGGACATATGACCAAAACCAAACGCATGATCGAAAAGAATCTGCGGATGGTAGATCTGGTTTTGGAAATCACCGACGCGCGCATCCCGCTTTCAAGCAAAAACCCGGAGCTTGACAGGTGGGTGAGGAATAAACCGCGCATCATTTTGTTAAATAAATGCGATTACGCTGACGAGGCGGCGACAAGAGCGTGGATCGTCTATTACAAAAAGCATGGAATAGAGGCGATCGCTGCCGACTGCAAGACCGGAAAAGGCTTAAAGGCGTTAAACGCTTCTTTAGACCGTGTGCTGGCGCAGAAAAAGGCGCAATGGGCAAACAAGGGCATGACCGGGCGTGCGCCGCGCATGATGATCGTCGGCGTGCCAAATGTCGGAAAATCCTCGTTTGTCAACCGTATGGCAGGCACGCGCCGCGCCAAGGCGGAGGACAGACCGGGCGTTACCCGCGATAAGCAGTGGGTAACGTTAAGCAACGGTATGGAACTATTGGATACGCCGGGCGTGCTTTGGCCAAAATTTGAGGATCCGGCGGTCGGGGAGCGGCTTGCGTTTACCGGCGCGGTGAAGGATGACGTAGTCGACACCGAGCTTTTGGCAATGCGGCTATGCGCCTATCTGCGGGAGCATTATCAGCCGCTTTTGTATGCGCGGTACAAGCTTTCGCCGGAGGAGGCGGACGGGCTGGAGCCGTACGAGCTGCTGAAGCTCATCGCGCGCAGGCGCGGGATGCTGCTATCCGGAAATGAGGAGGACACCGAGCGAATGGCGCTTGTGCTGCTCGATGAATTCCGCGGCGGAAAGATCGGGCGTGTGACCTTTGAGCTGCCGCCGAAGGAGGAGAAAAGCTGATGGAGGGGCTTGCGGCGTTTGACGCAAGACTGCGGCAAATGTATCATGTCACGCTGCTGTGCGGTGTGGACGAGGCTGGACGCGGCCCGCTTGCCGGGGATGTATATGCCGCAGCGTGTATCCTGCCGGAGCATTATGAGCTGCCGGAGCTGAATGATTCGAAACAACTGAGCGAGAAAAAGCGGGATAAGCTGTTTGACGAGATCACAAGGCAGGCGGTGGGCTATGCCGTCGCGACCGCCTCGGTTGAGGAGATCGAGCGGCTGGATATCCGCAGGGCGACGATGCTTGCGATGAGCCGCGCAGTCAGGGCACTTGCATTACAGCCGGAATATGTGATCGTCGACGGTAATTTTGTTCCGGATTGGGGCAATGCGTTTCGGTCGGAGTATGTGATCGGCGGCGACGGTAAGAGCGACTGCATCGCGGCGGCGTCGATCCTTGCGAAGGTCAGCAGGGATCGCTATATGAAGGAGCTTGCAAAGCAGTACCCGGAATATGCCTTTGAACAGCACAAGGGCTACGGAACGGCGCTTCACTATCGCAGAATTGAAAAATACGGCGTTTTGCCGATACACCGGCAAAGCTTTTTGAAAAAGAAGCTGTCTGATTGGGGGACGATGCCGCCGCAGACGCTCGGTTTTTTGGGCGAGCGGTACGCGGCGGAGTACCTGATCCGAAAGGGATATGAGATTTTAGACCGGAACTACGCGGTCAAAAGCGGCGAGATCGATATTGTGGCAAGGAAAGGGAACGTCGTTTCCTTCGCCGAGGTGAAGTCCAGAAGGACATTCTCACCGGATTATCTGCCGAAGGACGCGGTGACGAAAGCAAAGCAGGCGCGGCTTGTTTCGGCGGCGAAGGAGTATATCCGGGAAAAGGAGCTGGATGCGGCGTTTCGCTTTGATGTAATCGAGGTAGTCGGCGTGGAGGGGAAAATCTATGTTAATCTGATCGAGGACGCATTTTCTCCTGCGGAAGCCTCCTTTATATAATGGCTGCAACGGAAAGGAACAATAAGCATGCAATATACCAGTACAAGAGATAACAAAAAATCCGTTACGTCGGCGCAGGCGATCCTGCAGGGAATATCCCCGGACGGCGGTTTGTTTGTCCCAGAAACGCTGCCGCAGATCTCGATGGATTTTTTGACCTCACTTTGCGAGAAAAGCTATGTTGAGCGCGCTGCCGCAGTACTAAAGCTCTTCTTGACCGACTACTCGGACGAGCAGATTTCTGCCTGCGTCAAACACGCATACACCGCGCAGAAATTCGATGCGGAGGATATGGTGGAGCTGGCCAAGATCAGCGGGCAGGAGTATTTGCTTGAGCTGTGGCGTGGTCCGACCTGCGCGTTTAAGGATATGGCGCTGCAATTATTGCCGCAGCTTTTAACGACGGCAGTGAAGATCACCGGAAGCAGCGACGAAGTGGTTATCCTAGTGGCAACCTCCGGCGACACCGGAAAGGCGGCGCTTGAGGGGTTTAAGGATGTTCCGGGAACCAGAATGATCGTGTTCTATCCGCAGGACGGCGTTTCTCCGATGCAGAAGCGTCAGATGTGTACCCAAGAGGGCAAAAATGTGCGGGTATGCGCGATCAGAGGCAACTTTGACGACGCGCAGACCGGCGTAAAGCGTATCTTCGGCGACGCGGCGCTGAAAAAGGAATTGGCGGCTGCCGGAAAGCGCTTTTCCTCGGCAAACTCGATTAATTGGGGCAGATTAGTTCCGCAGGTTATCTACTATGTTTCCGCCTACTGTCAAATGATGAAGGAAGGCGAGATCGCGCCGGGCGAAGCGGTAAACATCTGCGTGCCAACCGGAAATTTCGGCAATATTCTGGCGGCATATTACGCGAAGCGAATGGGTGTGCCGTTCGGTAAGTTCATCTGCGCCTCTAATCGCAATAAGGTGCTGACCGATTTTATCAGCACCGGCGTATATGATCGTAACCGCGATTTCTATACAACCGTTTCGCCGTCGATGGATATCCTGATCTCATCGAACTTGGAGCGGCTTTTGTATGATCTTTCCGGGCAGGACGACGGCATGGTGCGCGAGTGGTTTGACGCTTTGGCGCAGACCGGCCGCTACGAGGTTTCCGCGCCGGTTAAGGAGAAGCTGCAAAGCGCGTTCTACGGCGGCTTCTGCGACGATGCGCAGACAATGGAAACAATTCACGCGGTATTCTCGGAATGCTCTTACCTCTGCGATACCCACACGGCGGTTGCGGTTAAGGTGTATAGGGAGTACCGGGAAAAGACCGGCGATACGGCCAAGACCATTATTGCCTCTACCGCAAGCCCGTATAAATTTGCAGACGACGTGCTTCAGGCAGTGGATAAAAGCCGCGTAACCGGGGATGAATATGAAAACCTTTCGATATTGTCGAGGGTTTCCGGCGTGAAGGTACCGGCGCAGCTTGCGGCGTTAAGGGAAAAGCCGACGCTGCACACCGACGATATCGCAAAGTGTGAAATGGCGGATTATGTCCGCAGGAGCATCCTGTAACACCGGCGAAAGGAAAGGAAAAATATGCGGCTATACGGCATCGCCGATCTGCATTTATCATTCGGCACGGATAAGCCGATGGATATCTTCCACGGCTGGGAAAACCACGCGGTGCGGATCGAGGAAAACTGGCGGCGGCTTGTGCGCCCGGAGGACACAGTCATGATCCCGGGGGATGTTTCTTGGGCAGTGACAATGGAACAAGCAAAGGCGGACTTTGCGTTTATTCATCGTCTGCCGGGGAAAAAGATTATCTCGCGCGGCAATCACGACTATTGGTTTACCACCAAGACCAAGGTAGAAAAGGCGCTTGCAGGCTGGGGCTTTGACAGCATTTCGATCCTTTTCAACAATTGCTATGAGTTCGGCGGCTATTGCCTGTGCGCGACCCGCGGATGGGTCAACGAGTCGGGGGAGCCGGAGGATAAAAAGGTTTTAAACCGCGAGGCGGGCAGACTGCGTCTTTCGCTGGAGGCAGGGGTGAAAACGGGGAAGGAGATCATCGCTTTTCTGCATTATCCGCCGATCTACGGCGGCAGCGAATGCTATGAGATTTTAGACGTGCTGCATGAGTACGGCGTTAAGACCTGCTATTACGGACATTTACACGGAATCAGCAGAAGATACGCCATCGGCGGAGTGCGGGACGGGATTTATTATGAGCTGATCTCCAGCGACCATCTGGCGTTTGCGCCAAAGCTGCTGCTCGATTCTGCATGCGGCAAAATTTAAGTGCATCCGGAATTATGGGCGAGAATTATGAACGAATGGTAAAATATCAAATTGCAGTAGTCAAACGGCAAAAAATGTGATATAATCAATAGGATAAGAGTCTTATACATTCGGCAGGATTCTGCTGGTTTTCGGCGGAATTCCCGACGGATACGTCTGTCAAACAGATAATATATCATTCACTATTTCATTGGAGGATAATCAAAATGGCTTTAACACAGACTAAAAAAACAGGAGCGAATACTTACGAATTGACCGTTGCGGTAAACGCCGCAGCTTTTCAAGAGGGCATTGAGAAGGTCTACAAAAGAGATTGCAAAAAGATAGAGATTCCGGGCTTCCGCAAAGGCCACGCGCCATTAAAAATGATCGAAAAGCTTTATGGTGAAAGCGTTTTCTTTGAGAGCGCTGTCGAGCTGTTATATCCAGACGCTGCGAATGCGGCGGTCGCCGAAGCAGGCCTAAAGCTGGTTGCGCAGCCGAAGATCGACATCACCACCGTCGGCAAAGAAAGCGGCTTTACCTTTACGATGGTTTGCATCTGCAAGCCGGAGGTTAAGGTTTCCGACTATAAAGGCATTGAGGTTGAGCGCGTTGTCAACGCTGTCACCGACGAGGATGTGGAGAATCGTTTAAAGAGTATGCAGGACAGAAACGCGAGAATGGTGGACATCGAGGGTCGTGCAGCCGAGAAAGGCGACACCGTTGTACTTGATTTCACCGGCTATGTAGACGGTGAGAAATTCAAAGGCGGCGAGGCGACCGACTTTAGCTTAGAGCTTGGCAGCGGTCAGTTCATCCCGGGCTTTGAGGATCAGGTTGTAGGCAAGAATGTCGAGGAGGAGTTCGACGTCAACGTGACATTCCCGGAGGACTATCATGCCGAGGAATTAAAGGGAAAAGAAGCGGTATTCAAATGCCTGATCCACACCATCAAAAACAAAGAGCTGCCGCAGCTTGACGACGAGTTTGCCAAGGACGTCAGCGAGTTTGACACGCTGGAGGAGCTGAAGGAAGATATCCGCAGCAAGATGGCGGCGCAGAATGAATCTGCTGCCGACACCGACGTGGAGAATAAGCTAATCGACACCGTAATCGAGCATATGGAAGCGGAGATTCCGGAGGAGATGTACGAGAACGAGATCGATAACTTCATGCAGGATTTTGAAAACCGTCTTTCCTCGCAGGGGATTACGCTGGATGTATATTTACAATACACCGGTATGGACAAGGAATCGATGCGCAAGACCTTCCGCGAGCAGGCGGAGAAGCGTGTCAAGATCCGCTTAGCGCTTGAGCAGATCGTGAAAGAAGAGAAGATCGTCGCTCCGTTTGAGAAGATCGAGGAAGCCTATACGCAGATGGCAGAGCAGTATAAAACCGATGTAGAAAACGTCAGGAAGGCGGTTCCGCAGGAATATGTGACGGAGGACGTTGCGGTCCAGATGGCGGTAGACCTAGTGAAGGAAAACGCCGTAATCAAATAAGTCGCTTTTATGGGGCTGCCGCCTGAGATGCAGCCCCATTCACAGGTTTTAGCAGGGAAGTCGTTTTTTGACGATTCACGTTTGAAAAGGAGGAAACAATGGCTTTAGTACCTTATGTTGTAGAGCAGACCAGCCGCGGCGAGCGTTCCTATGATATTTTTTCCCGGCTGTTGAACGACCGTATTGTTATGCTGTTTGACGAGGTGAACGACGCGACGGCTCAAACCATCACGGCGCAGCTTTTATTCTTAGAAAGTCAGGATCCGGATAAGGATATTTTCTTATATATCAATAGCCCGGGCGGGTCTATCACCGCAGGTATGGCGATCTATGACACAATGCAGTATATCAAGTGCGATGTTGTGACCATTTGTATCGGTATGGCGGCTTCGATGGGCGCGTTTTTGCTCTCCTGCGGCGCGAAGGGAAAGCGCTATGCGCTGCCGCACAGCGAGGTGATGATCCATCAGCCTTCCGGCGGAGCGCAAGGCAAGGCAACCGATATCCAGATTGCGGCGGAGCGGATTCTGCGGACGAAAAAGACCCTCAACGAGATTTTAGCGGAGAATACCGGAAAATCAGTCGAGCAGATCGCGCATGATTGTGAGATCGACTACTTTATGTCTGCCGAGGAAGCAAAGGCATACGGTCTGGTTGACGAGATCATGGTAAAGCGGTAATCGTGTAAAGGCGAAAGGACAGAGCTTTACTTTTGCGCTTTGTATGACGCAAAGAGGAAAGGAAGATCATAAAATGGCGGGAAAGGCTGACAACACCCCAAGATGCGCCTTTTGCGGGCAAGACGGAGATCATGCCAAGCTGCTTTCCGGTAACGGGCATTATATCTGTGAGGACTGCGTGGCGCTTTGCTATCGGCTGATGTTTGGCGACGATCAGACATATGCGCAGGAGGAACACGGAAAAGCCAAAACGGACAGATCAGATACAGATTGGGAATTTTCGTTTAAGCCGAAAGAAATCAAGGAATTTTTAGACGAATATGTCATCGGACAGGATGAGGCGAAGAAGGCGCTTTCGGTCGCGGTTTATAACCACTACAAGCGCATCAGCCAGTTGAATGACGAGGAAAGCGATGTTGAGCTGCAAAAGAGCAACATCCTTCTGCTTGGCCCGACCGGCGTGGGAAAGACCTATCTGGCACAATCGCTTGCGAAGATCATCGACGTACCGTTCGCGATAGCGGACGCGACCACCTTGACTGAGGCAGGCTATGTTGGCGACGATGTAGAGAACGTGCTGGTAAGGCTTTTGCAGGCGGCGGACTTTGACGTCGCAGCGGCGGAGCGCGGCATCATTTACATCGACGAAATCGATAAGATCACAAGAAAATCGGAAAACGTTTCGATCACGCGCGACGTATCCGGCGAGGGCGTTCAGCAGGCGCTTTTGAAGATCGTCGAGGGAACCGTTTCCAATGTTCCGCCGGCGGGCGGCAGAAAGCATCCGAATCAGGAATTTATTCATGTGGATACCCGTAATATCCTGTTTATCTGCGGCGGAGCGTTCGAAGGCATCGAGAAGATCATTGGGCGCAGAAAGGATACCTCTGCGATCGGGTTTGGGTCTAAGCTGACAAGCAAGGACGCCTCCAAGACAGCGGACGATCTGTTAAAAGATCTGGTCCCGCATGACCTAGTCAAATACGGGCTGATTCCGGAGTTGGTCGGGCGTCTGCCGGTTATCACAACGCTGCATGAATTAGACGAGGAAACGCTGGTGCGTATTTTAGAGGAACCGAAAAATTCGCTCATCAAGCAATATAAAACGCTGTTCCAGTTAGACAACGTAGAGCTTGAATTCAGCAAGGACGCCTGTCTTGCGGTGGCAAAGCAGGCGCTGGAGCGAAAGACCGGCGCCCGCGGTCTGCGCAGCATTATGGAACAGGTGCTTGAGGATTTGATGTTTGAGATTCCGTCGGACCCGATGGTAAAGCACATTCTGATCACCAAGGAATGTGTAGAAAAAACCGGCGCTCCGGTCATCACCAGAGCGTAAGGAACAAGGGAGAACGCGGCGGACTGGCGATATTTTGTCAGCCCGCCGTTTTTTCATTACGATGAAAGGGGGTGGAGGATAAAAGATGATCCATATTTTTGTGGATTTCGAGATGAATCAGATTGCATGGAAGGATCGTAAGGCAAGCGGGCAGCTCAAAAACGAGATCATCCAGATCGGCGCGGTGAAGCTTAACGAGAGGTATCAGGTGCTTGACACCTACGAGGCGTTTGTCAAGCCAATTTATTCGGAGCTTTGCGGCATTTGTATGCGTCTTACCGGTATCAGGCCGGCGGATGTGGAAAATGCGCCGGCGCTGCCGCAGGCTGCCGCGCTGTTTGAGCAGTGGGTTGGCGCGGAGGATGCGCAGTATTACTCCTGGAGCGATAACGATTCCAAGCAGTTTTTCAATGAATTGAAATGTAAAGGCGCGGGAGAGCTTGTGCCGCACTATGCAAACTGGATAGATTTTCAAGCGGTCTATTGCAAGCTTGTCGAGCAGAATCGTATGGCGCTTGATTTGGCGCTTTCCGGCGCGGGACTTTTTCACATTGGGAGCAAGCATTCAGCGATGTCCGATGCGTTAAGCTCGGTCCAACTGCTGAAGCTGATTCATTCTGAAAGCCTGTTTGAGCCGTGCAGAAGACAGCGCATCATTCTGCATACAAAGGAGATACGCGACGAGCAGCAGGAAAAACGCCGTAAGGCTGCCGCCGCCAGAACCGCAAGAGCGGAGAAACGAGCGCCAAAGAACGAAAAGCCGGTCGCTGTGCAGGTGTAATCGGGTGATGCGAAGATTATGTAGGCGTAAAAACGGCTTGTACGAATTGTTCACAGAATAACCATAAGATTTGCTGGAATCGGGCAAAAAAATCCTGTATGCTTATAGATGAGTAAAAAACAGGAGGGCGGTTTATGTTTGAGGAGATTGTAACCGTTACGCTTGAGCCGATGATCCATGTGATCCTATGGTTAAAGACGCTGGTTGCTCAGAAAGAAAATCAGGTAGAAAAAGAGGAAACACTGCCGTCCGGAAGCGGATTAAACGTTTCGCGGATTCTTGCACAGTTTTCGATTCAACAGCTTGCCGTTGGCTGCTGCGGCGCGGACAGCGCGCAGATCCTAGAAAAGCTTTTGGTGCAATATCATATCCCGCACTTTTTCATTCCGAGCAAGGGCGCGGACCGGCAAAGACTTACGCTGATCCTGCCGAAAACGCCTGCGATGCAGATTGTGCGGGGAAGCGGTTTTTGCGAAGCTCCGGCGTATGCTCTGCTGCGGGAGAAGCTTTGCGGCCTGCAAAAGGACGAAAAAAAACGACTTTTTGTGCTGTCCGGCGTATGCCCAAGCTTTATGACGCAGGCGGAGTTTTATGAAATGCTGGTGCAGATGCAAAAGGAGAACGCTGCGCTTGCGTTCTCGGCGGCAGATATGCCGCTTGCACAGTTAAGTGCGCTTGCGCCGTTTGCAGTTGCGCTCACCTTGGATCAGCTTAAGAAGCTGACCAAAGTGAATTTTCGAAGCGAGGCAGCGGTGCTGCGCTACTGCGGCGGGCTGACTAACCATATCTCGCATATTTTGATCGATATTGGGGAAAAGGGCTTTTTGTACATTGGCAAGGAGATTTCTTATCGAGTGATCAAGCTTTCTGCCGCGCAGAAAAACTTCCCAGATGCGCAGGACTACTGTCTGGCGGGATTTTTGGCGGCGCTCATGCAGGGGAAACCGCTTGTGGAAGCGCTTTCTGCTGCCGCTGTCTGCGTTTATCTGGATGCAGGTGGGCAGCGGCACGCTTTTTATGATTCCGAATTTGTAAAGCTTAGCTCCTCGGTCAGCATCAAAAAGCTGTCGCGATGAATCAAAACGCGCCTGATGACGCAAAAATGCTGCTGTACAATTTTGAGTGTACAGCAGCATTTGTTTATTCGTCTTTCTTGCGGAAAAACAGCGGCCGCACCGCATTAAGGATTGCAAGCAAGGCAACGCCGACGTCGGCAAACACCGCAAGCCACATATTCGCGATCTGGAAGAAGCCCAGGATAATAATCAGCAGCTTTATGCCAAGCGCAAATATGATATTTTGATAAACGATGGATTCCGTTTGGCGCGCAAGCTTGACCGCAAGCGGAAACTTTTTCAGATCGTCCTTCATGATTACGACATCCGCCGCTTCCAGCGCTGCGTCCGAGCCGATCTCGCCCATCGCAACGCCGACGTCTGCGCGGGCTAAGACTGGCGCGTCGTTGATACCGTCGCCGATAAAGGCGGTGCTTCCCCTCGCGCTGCGCATGATTTCCTCCAAAGCGCCAACCTTATCCTGCGGAAGCAGTTCTGCTTTGTAGTCGGCAAGCGAGAGGGTATTGGCGACTCTCTGCGCAGCCTCCTTGCGATCCCCGGTCAGCATGGTGCAGCGCACGCCGCTTTTTTGCAGCGCCGCAAACGCTTCTCTCGCCTGCGGGCGGATCTCATCAACCAAGGTGATGCAGCCCAGGTAAAGCCCATTTTTAGCAACATATACGACCGTACCGCTTTCCGGCGTATTCTGCAAAGCGGAAATACCGTTCTGCGCAAGTAAGGAACTGCTTCCGGCGATGATCCGATCCTCGCCGGACGTGACAATCACACCCTTGCCCGGAATTTCTGAGCCGTTTTCGATTTTTTGGATCGGAAGTCCCTGCGAGAGCGCTTTTTGGAAGATCGAGCGTCCAATCGGATGGGTTGTGTTCTGCTCTGCGGCAGCGGCGAGCGATAGGATTTCATCCTCGGAGGCGTTCGAGCCGCTTATGATATCGTGTACGGTAAATCTGCCTTCGGTGATGGTACCGGTCTTATCACAGACCAAATCGCTCAGCTTTGGAAGCTGCTCCAGCGCGGTGCTGCCCTTAACCAGGATACCGTGGCGAGAGGCGTTGCCAATCCCGCCGACATAGGAGAGTGGTACCGAAATTACCAGCGCGCATGGGCAGGAAATAACCAAGAAGGTCAGCGCGGTGTAGATCCACTCGCTCCAGTTGTGGTTAAAAAGCGGCGGGATGATGGCGGTTAAAAGCGCGACGCCGCAGACAATCGGGGTATAAACCTTTGCAAAGCGTGAAATAAAGCGCTCCGGTTTTGCTTTTTTGTCAGAACTTTCCTCCATCAGCAGGAGCACTTTGCTGACCGTACTTTGTGCAAAGGACTTTTCGGCCTTCGCTTTGATGACGCCGGTAATGTTGACACAGCCGGACATCAGAATGTCCCCGGCTTTGCATTCCGCCGGCAGGCTCTCACCGGTTAGGGCGGCGGTATTAACTGTCGTGCTGCCCTCTAGGATGCAGCAGTCCAGCGGGATCCGCTCTCCCGGACGGATCAAAATGATATCGCCGACCTGCACCTGCTCCGGCGAAACGCGCTTTTCTTCGCCGTTTACCAGCAGGTTTGCATAGTCCGGACGAATGTCCATCAGGTCGGAAACCGAACGGCGCGAGCGGCGCACGGCGGCGTTTTGGCAGAACTCGCCGATGTTGTAGAACACCATGACTACGATTGCCTCCGGATAGTCTCCGATAATGAACGCGCCCAGCGAGGCGACCGTCATCAGAAAGTTTTCGTCGAATATCTTGCCGCGCGCAATATGCTTACAGGATTCGATCAGCACCTCGCGGCCGACAAACAGATAGATCAGCCCGTAAAGTACGATTTTCAGCCAAGTTAAATTCTCGGCAAACGGAATTAGTGAAACGGCAAACATCGCGGCAAGCCCGATCACCGGAAACAGCCAGTCGGTCAGTTTCCCTTCCTTTCCATGATCGTGTCCGCAGCAACAGCCGTCTTCATGGCAGCAGCAGTCATCCTCATGATGATGGTGATGCTCATGGTCATGTTCGCAGCAGTCATCATGATGATGGTGATGCTCGTGTTCGTGTTCGCAGCAGTCATCC
>CAZPLR010000016.1:0-9814 GCA_964587555.1 uncultured Oscillospiraceae bacterium | reverse complement strand
ATGATGGTGATGCTCGTGTTCGTGTTCGCAGCAGTCATCCTCATGATGATGGTGATGCTCGTGTTCGTGTTCGCAGCAGTCATCCCCATGATGATGGTGATGCTCGTGGTCATGTTCGCAGCAATCGTCCTGATGCTGTTCATGCAGAGCTCTAGCTTGTAGGAATTCATCTTCTTTCATATGAAAGCCCCCTCTATTTAAAGATTTTTATGTTCTTCGGTGATGTGCTCAAAGCCCTGTGCGGCAATCAGCTCGACGTGCTCGTCGGCAAGCGAGTAGTAGACTACCTTACCCTCTCTGCGGCTGCGCACCAGATCAGCTTGTTTTAACAGCCGAAGCTGATGGGAAACAGCCGTGGAGGTCATGTTTAATACTGCCGCCAAGTCGCAGACGCAGAGCTCGCCCGCTTGCAGCGCATAGATGATGCGAATACGGGTCAGATCGCCGAGCATTTTGAAAAAATCTGTCATTCGCGTTAAGATTTTTTCATCCGGCATCTGGGTCTTTGCGGTTTCCACATTTTCCCCGTGGATGTGCTTGACCTCGCAAACCTCAACTTCATAATGATTCTCCATGGTTTTCTCCTCTTTTGTTGAACGATTGAATAATTGTTCAATTGTTTAACTGTATTATAGCACAGCGCAGCGCCGTTGTCAAGCGGTGCGTAAAAATTTTTTGGCGGCGGCTTTTGGCTTTGCAATCGGCGCTTGGCATAAAATTGAAGGCAGAGGGTTGACAAAAAGAAAAAAGCGTGTTATAATCACAATAATAAAAAAATGCGTAGAAGAGAAGGAGTAGGCGTTTTAACTTTGCGCAGAGAGAAGGCGGCTGGTGAAAGCCTTTCAAAGAGGAACGTTGAAGTAGTCTTGGAGCAGCGGTGTGGAAAGGAAGCTTTTCCCGCGTACATGCCGTCGGGAGCTTTGCCGTTACAAAAAAGCGCCGCGTCGGAAGGGATTCCCGCGCGGAAAAAGCGCAGGTCTTTCCTGAATTTAGGTGGTACCGCGGACTTAAGAGCATAAGTTCGTCCTAACGGAGTTTTCCGGTTTAGGGCGGCTTTTTTATTTTGTATGGGTTTTGAAAGGGGTGAGAAGGATGGCGCTTGACGGCGCGTTTTTGCGCATCATCCGAAACGAGCTTGCGGCGGCTTTGAGCGGCGCGCGGGTCGACCGGGTCTATCAGCCGTCGAAGGATGAGATCATCATTTTGCTGCGCACCAAAAGCGCTGGCGGTTTTAGGCTTTTGCTTTGTGCAAACGCCGATCACGCTAGGGTGCAGCTAACAAAGCAGAGCGCTGAAAATCCGAAGTCGCCGCCGATGTTTTGTATGCTGCTGCGCAAGCATTTGGGCAGCGGAAAGCTAAAGGCGGTCAGGCAGCAGGGAATGGACCGCATCCTGTTTTTGGACTTTGAAACGGTCAATGAGCTTGGCGATTTGGTAGTACTGACCATCGCGGTCGAGATCATGGGGCGGCACAGCAATATCATTTTAATCGGTTCAGACGGGCGGATCATCGATGCGATCAAGCGGGTCAGCGAGGACATTTCGAGCGTTAGACCGATCCTGCCGGGAATGCGGTATGAGCTTCCGCCGGGGCAGAATAAAAAGGATTTAACCGCGTATGGAAACGAAGCGCTGCTTGCTCAGTTTCGTGCTGTGCCGAATGAGGACGTTGCAAAGGCGATTATGCAGTGCTGGCAGGGCATTTCGCCGATTCTGGCGCGGGAGATTGCTTTTGCGGTGACAGGCGGGCTGCCGCTTGCTAAAAGGCAGCTAATCGCTGTGCATGAGGAACGGCTTGATTCCGTTTTGGAAAGGCTGAAGCAAGTGCTTTCTCAGGAGGCGGTCGGTACACTGACGCTTTATGTCGTCTGCGAGCCAAACGGTAAACCGAAGGATTTCACGATCCTGCCGGTTTTGCAATACGGGGATTATATGACGATAAGCGAATATCCCGACACCGGATCGCTGCTTGACGCATTTTATGGACAGCGGGATAAAAGGGAGCGGATGCATCAGCGCACGAGCGACCTGCTCAAGCTGGTCATCAATCGGATGGAGCGTGTGACAAAGAAGATCGCTGTCTGGAAAGAGGAGCTGTTAAACTCCGCAAATCGTGATATCCTGCGGCAGTACGGAGATCTGCTCAACTCAAATCTTTGGCGGATGGAAAAGGGTATGAAGCAGATCACGCTGCAAAACTTCTATGACAACGATAAGGAGATCACAATCGCGCTCGATCCGCGGCTGACGCCAGCGCAGAACGCTCAAAAATACTACACCGAATACCGCAAGGCGGCGACTGCTGAGGAAAAGCTGACGCTGCTCATGGAGGACGCAAAGGCGGAGGAGGCATATCTCGACAGCGTTTGGGATCTGATTACCCGCTGCGAAAGCGAGGCGGAGCTAAATGAAATCAAAGCAGAGCTGGTCGAGCAAGGCTTTTTAAAGCGCAGTGTCAAGGATAAAGGAAAAGCGCAGAGGGTACAGCCGCCGCTGCGGTTTGTCACCTCAGACGGGTTTACAGTCTACTGCGGGCGCAATAACCGTCAAAATGATAAGCTGACGCTCAAGGACGCGCGCGGCAGCGATCTATGGCTGCATACCCAGAAGATACCGGGGTCGCACGTTGTGGTCGTGTCGGAGGGAAGGACGATCCCAGACCGCAGCATCGAGGAAGCGGCGATGATCGCCGCGTATCATTCGCGCGGGAGGGATTCGGCGCAGGTACCGGTAGATTATACGCTGATCCGCAACGTTAAAAAACCGCGCGGCGCAAAGCCGGGCATGGTGATCTTCGTCGATTATAAAACCGCTTATGTCACGCCGGACGAAAAGCTCGTGCTTTCGCTCCAGCAAAACGCGGAGAAATAAAATGAACAGACAAGGAAGGATTATCAAATGAGAGAACTTGCGAAAACCTACGATCCGAAATCGTTTGAGGACCGGCTTTATCAGGAATGGATGGAAAAGGGTTATTTCCGCGCCGAGGTTGACCCGAATAAAAAGCCGTACACCATCGTGATGCCGCCGCCAAACATCACCGGACAGCTACACGTGGGGCACGCGATGGATTGTACCTTACAGGATTCGATCATCCGTTTTAAGCGGATGCAGGGATACAGCGCCCTTTGGCTTCCGGGCACCGACCACGCCTCGATCGCGACCGAGACGAAAATCGTTGAGATGATGAAAAAAGACGGCGTCACCAAGGAGGATTTGGGACGCGACGGCTTTTTAGAACGCGCATGGGCGTGGAAAAGGCAGTATGGGGGCAGGATCAGCGAGCAGCTCAAAAAAATGGGCTCCTCCTGCGACTGGAGCAGGGAGCGGTTTACGATGGACGAGGGCTGCTCTGACGCAGTCAAAGAGGTGTTTATCAGACTATATGAGAAAAAACTCATCTATCGCGGCAGCCGTATGGTAAACTGGTGCCCGTGCTGCAAAACCTCAATCTCCGACGCGGAGGTGGAGTATGAAACCAAGGACGGCTCCTTCTGGCATCTTTTGTATGAGGTCAAGGAAACCGGCGAGCTTTTGGAGCTTGCGACCACCCGCCCCGAAACGATGCTCGGCGACACCGCCGTGGCGATCAATCCGGAGGATGAGCGTTATAAGCATCTGCACGGCTGCCATGCGATTCTGCCGCTGCTGAATAAGGAGATTCCGATCGTCTGCGACGAACACGCCAATATGGAGAAGGGAACCGGCGTTGTTAAGATCACACCGGCGCACGATCCGAACGACTTTGAGGTCGGAAAGCGGCACGGCCTGCCGGTGATCCGCGTATTAACCGAGGACGGTCATATGACCGGCGCTTTGGACAAGCAGAAAGCGGACGAGCTTCGAGCCTCCGGACGCGCTTCCGCCGACGAACCGGAGGTGCTCGACTGCGGCAAATATGCCGGGATGACCTCCGCCGCAGCGCGTAAGGAAATTGTAAAGGACTTGGAGGCCTGCGGCAGACTGCTTAAGATCGAGCCGCTGACCCACGAGGTGGGAACCTGCTATCGCTGCGGCACGGTTATTGAGCCGATGGTATCCAAGCAGTGGTTTGTTAAGATGGAGCCGCTTGCAAAACCGGCGATTGCGGCGGTGCGCAATAAGGAAACCAGATTTGTCCCGGAACGGTTTGATAAAATCTACTATAACTGGATGGAGAATATTAAGGACTGGTGCATTTCCCGTCAGCTTTGGTGGGGACACCGTATTCCGGCGTACTACTGCGCCGACTGCGGAGAGATGGTCGTTTCCAAGGAGGCGGTCACGATCTGCCCGAAATGCGGCGGTCATATGACGCAGGATGAGGATACGCTGGACACATGGTTTTCTTCGGCACTTTGGCCGTTTTCTACGCTGGGCTGGCCGGACGATACCGAGGATCTGCGCTATTTTTACCCGACCAACACGCTTGTCACCGGATATGATATCATCTTTTTCTGGGTGGCAAGGATGATCTTCTCGGCAGTGGAGCAGACTGGAAAAGCGCCGTTTGGCACCGTGTTCCTGCATGGACTTGTGCGCGATGCACAGGGGCGGAAGATGTCCAAATCCTTGGGAAACGGCGTCGATCCGTTAAAGGTAATCGATGATTACGGCGCGGACGCGCTGCGGCTGGTACTGATCGACGGTGTCAGCCCGGGCAACGACACCCGTTTCTCGGAGGACAAAATAAAAGCGGCGCGTAATTTTGCCAATAAGCTTTGGAACGCAAACCGCTTTATTCTAATGAACCTTTCGGATGAGATCAAAAAGCCGGAGCTGCCGAAAACGCTTGCAATCGAGGATAAATGGGTGCTGAGCAAATATAACCGGCTAGTTAAGGAAGTAACCGAAAACTTTGACAAATTCGAGCTTGGCATTGCGGTCAGCAAATTAAAGGATTTCATCTGGGATATCGTCTGCGACTGGTATATCGAGCTTTGCAAAAAGCGCTTACAGGCGGGCGGCGAAGTGTCGCTGGGCGCGCAGAGGGTGCTTATCTATGTGATGACCAATACGTTAAAGCTGTTGCATCCGATTATGCCGTTTATCACAGAGGAGATTTGGCAGTCGCTGCCGCATGAAGGCGAGAGCATCATGGTGTCTGACTGGCCGCAGTATGACGAGAACCTTTGCTTTGCAGAGGAGGAAGCGGCGTTTGAAAAGATCATGGCGGCGATTCGCGGTATCCGCAATGCGCGCGCTGGGATGAATGTTGCGCCGAGCCGTAAGGCAAGCCTTTATATTGCGACCGATTCACAGGAGATTTTCACCCAGTGCAGCCCGTATTTTGAAAGCCTTGCTTCGGCGTCGCAGGTGCATATTGCGAAGCAGTTCGAGGTCGAAAAGGCGGCGGTGGTCGTCACGGATGCGGCGCGCATTTTTATCCCGATGGGTGATTTGATCGACTTCGAAAAGGAGCTTGCGCGGTTAAATAAGGAAAAGGAAAGCTGCCGGAAGGATATCGACATCATCCAAAAGAAGCTTTCCAACGAGCAGTTTGTTTCCAAAGCGCCGGCGCAGTTGGTAGAAAAAGAGAGAGCAAAGCTTGCTGCAGCAAACGAACGGATGAAAAAAATCCTCGCAAGCATTGCAGAATTGTAAGAAAAGCGTTTGACGCGGATGAACCAATCCGCGTCTCGCTTTGTGAAAAAGGAGATAGGATGAAACAATTTCTGACCTATACACAGGCGTTAGATTTTATCCATACCCGTACCAGAGTCGGTTCGCAGGTAAGCCTATCCCGTATGGAGCGGCTGCTTTCTCTGCTCGGCGATCCGCAGGAGGGCACGCGCTTTGTCCATATTGCCGGAACGAACGGAAAAGGCTCGGTTACTGCAATGACCGCTGCGATCCTGCAAAGGGCGGGGTATAAAACCGGGCGGTACGTTTCACCGTTTGTGTTGGATTTTCGTGAGCGGATGATGGTAAACGGCAGAATGATTACGCAGGAGGAACTTTTGGCGGTCGTCAACCGTGTTTATCCTTCTGTGCGTCGGATGGAGGAAGAAGGAACGCCGCCGACCGAGTTTGAAACAGTAACTGCCGCCGCATTCTGCTACTTTGCCGAGCAGCGGTGCGATATCGTTTGCTTGGAGGTGGGCTTGGGCGGCAAGGCGGATTCTACTAATGTAATCCATGCGCCGCTTTGCTGCGCGATTACCTCAATCGGGCTGGATCATACCGCTATTTTGGGCGATACGATTGAGCAGATCGCCGCTGAAAAGGCGGGAATCCTAAAAAGAAATTGTCCGGTGGTCTGCGGCGCGGCGCTTTCGCCGGAGGCTTTAGGCGTCATTTACGAAAGAGCGGCGTTTTTGCAGTGCCGGGTGATCCTTCCAAACCGCGCCCGCATCGCGCTGCAAAGCGTCGGTCTGGACGGGACGCGCTTTACCTACGGGGAAAAGGAGTACCATACCTCGCTCATTGGTCTGCACCAGATGGAGAATGCAGTAACCGCGCTTGAGATATGCGGAGTTTTGCGCAGCCGGGGGATAAATCTTCCGGACAGCGCGATCGAAGCTGGGCTGCGGGAGGTGCGTTTCCCGGCGCGGATGCAGGTGTTATGCGAGGAACCGCCCGTTATCCTAGACGGCGGACATAATCCGCAGGGGATAAGAGCCTTGGTCGAAAGCATGAAGGCGCTTGGATTTTCCAAAGCGCATCTTGTGATCGCATTCATGAAGGATAAGGACAGCGATTCCTGTATCGACGCGCTGTTAGAGATTGCGGCTTCGGTACAATGCGTCCGCGTGGAGGGGATGCCGCGCTCTCTAAGCGGGGAGGAGCTTGCGGCACGGTTTTTATCTGCGGCAAAAGGACGGGGAAAAACGCTTTCTATCCAAGCAGGCGGCAGCTTACAGCAGGCGGTTCAATCAGCAAGAGCGCGATGCGGCGAGGGGGAGGCGGCGTTGATCTGTGGATCGCTGTTTTTGGCGGCGCAGCTTCTTCCTTTGACCTAACGCAAAATAAAAGATAAGACAATGCGCTTCGACAGAAACATGCCGGAGCGCATTGCTGCATAGGGAGATCGTTTTTCCTTGATCGAGGGGAGCAGGTTAAGCCGGTGAGAATGCGGCGTTCTTTCTCCATTGGTGGAAAGCATTATTTTATGTGCTTCGGTATGAAATCATACCGAAGCATTTTATTTCGACACATATTTCGGCATAAATTCGATATACTATAGCCGAAAGGTGTTTCTCATCTAAAAAGTAAGGAAAGCGAGGAAGCAGTATGGTTGCGTTTCAGACAGATTCGGAAAGTGTAACGGCGGTTTTGACCGGCGAGATCGATCACCATACCGCCAAGGTGATGCGGGATGAAATTGATCGGAAAATACAGTCGGTGCTGCCCAAAAAGCTTTATCTGGATTTCGGGCGGGTGACATTCATGGACAGCAGCGGCATCGGCTTGATTATGGGGAGATACCGCAATATGATGTCGATGGGCGGAACCGTTTCGATCCAAAATGCGGGAAAGCGTCTTTTGCGGGTGATGAGGCTCGCGGGGTTAGAAAAGCTGGTAGAGCTTAGGGAGTGAGGTAAAAGCAATGGAAGAAAAGAATCAGACGAAAAGCGGACGGAAAACGCCCAGAGCGGTACATAAAAAAGAAAATGCGGTGAAATTCACCTTTGAAAGCCGCTCTATCAACGAGGCGTTTGCGCGCGCTGCGGCAGGCGCATATCTTTTGCCGTTTGATCCGACATTGGAGGAACTAAACGATATCAAGACGGCGGTTTCGGAGGCAGTCACCAATGCGATTGTCCACGCTTATGCCAATCGGATTGGGACCGTCACGATGGAGCTTTACACGCTTTCCGACCGGGAACGGACGGTTTTCATCCGGATCAGCGACCGCGGCTGCGGAATCGCCGACGTGAAAAAAGCTATGGAGCCGCTCTTTACGACCTGCAGCGACGCTGAGCGCTCTGGGCTGGGATTCACAATGATGCAGTCGTTCTGCGACAAGGTAACGGTGCGCTCACGAGTAGAAAAGGGGACGTCGGTGCTGCTGCAAAAAATGCTGTCCTATAAAGATCATGGCGGGGAGAATACATGATACAAAGGGAGGAGCAGGCAAAGCAGCGCGACCGTTTTATCGAACAGAATTTGGGGCTTGTGCGGCTGTGCTGCGGACGCTTTCGCGGCAAGGGCATTGAATACGACGATCTGTACGCGGCGGGATGTGTGGGGCTGATTAAGGCGACCGATGGATTTGATCCCACGCGGGGATTGCAGTTTTCGACCTACGCGGTGCCGGTCATCCTCGGAGAGATCAAAAAGCTGTTTCGCGAGGGCGGCGCGATCCGCGTCGGCAGACGGCTAAGAGAATTGTCCTTGAAGATTGCGCGCGCCAAGGAAGCATACCTGCGGCAGACCGGCTGTGAACCGAGCGTTTCGATGCTTGCACAGACGCTTGGCGTCAGCGACGAGGAGATCGGCGAGGCGATTTTGGCTGGGCTGCCGGTCGTTTCCCTGACTGCGCCGGATAGCGATGAACCTGGAGAACAGTTTGATATTCCAGCGGATTCGTTTGAGGAAAGCCTGCCGGAAAAGCTTTCGCTGCAACAGGCAGTCGATGCACTGGACGAGCGCGACCGAATGCTGATCCTTCTGCGCTATGGGCAGGATAAAACACAGACGCAGACCGCAAAGATATTGGGCACCTCGCAGGTTCAGATTTCCCGGCGCGAAAAAAAAATACTGCTGCACTTACGGCAGCAGTTGGAATCATAGGCTTAAGTTAAATTCATCAGATCAAACGGCGTTTCTTGGTAAACCACAAAGTTGATCCAGTTGGTGAACAGCAGGTTTGCGTGGGCACGCCAACTGAACTCCGGCGTTTGATGGAAATCGTCGTTTGGGTAGTAGTTATATGGAATTTTGATCGCGAGGCCCTTGTGATAATCGCGGAAAAATTCGTCGCCTAGCGTGTTGCGGTCGTATTCATGATGGCCAGTCGCAAAAAAGTACTTTCCGTTTTTGGAGGCGATCAGGTTGACTCCGGCGATATCGGATTGGGTCAGAACCTCTAAGTCATTACAGTGCAGCAGTGCAGTTTCGTCAACTGCGGTATGCCGCGAGTGCGGGCAGTAATAATGCTCGTTAAAGCCGCGCAGCAGCGGATGGCGCGGTGTTAATACACGATGGTCGAAAACACCGAACATTTTCTCCGGAAGCAGCTTTTTTCCAATCCCGTAGTGGTGGTAAAGCCCAGCCTGCGCACCCCAGCAAATATGGAAAGTGGAAAAAACGTGGGTGCCGCTCCAATCCATGATCCGGCAAAGCTCCGGCCAGTAGTCCACGTCCTCAAACGGCATCTGCTCGACCGGCGCGCCGGTGATGATCAGTCCGTCGTAACGATTATCCTTGATCTCGTCGAAGGTCTTGTAAAACTTGAGCAGATGCTCGGCAGAAGTATTGTGGGAGGTATGACTTGCCGTTTGAATCAGATCGACGTTGACCTGAAGCGGCGTATTGCCTAAAAGCCGCAGCAATTGCGTTTCTGTTTCGATCTTTTTCGGCATTAAATTTAGTATCGCAATCTCAAGCGGACGAATGTCTTGGTGCGTGGCGCGCTCTTCATTCATTACAAAGATATTCTCGCGCTCGAGTATCTTTGCCGCTGGCAGTGCAGACGGTATATTGATGGGCATCGGTATTCCTTCTCTCTGGGACGTTTTCTGTTTCTCTCGCTTCCATTTATTATATCAGAAAAATTTTCTTTGCGCAAGAGCAATTCAATTTTTCAACATCACTCGCGCAATTCCCCCAAAAAAGCATTGACCAACAGGAGGAAAAAATTATCGAAAACATAGAACCTTCAAGAAAAGGG
>CAZPLR010000015.1:2764-36209 GCA_964587555.1 uncultured Oscillospiraceae bacterium | reverse complement strand
GGATAGTACGGAAATGGCGGCAAAGGTCATTATGCTTTGCAAAGAACAGTGAAAGTCGGCACCGGTCAGGCATAAAACCGCGCGGCTCTGTTTAAAATTTTGGCGGCGGAAAGTTCAGTTTCACGCCGCCTTTATGTGGGATATACGATGAGATTTTTTTTAAGAACGATATCCATCCTTTTGGATATCCTGTTATTGCTGCCACTTTCAGGCTGTATGGCAGAAAAGGCGCAGAAGCAGCAAAGCCGGACCACATTCGACTATTTCGATACGGTTATACAGCTAACCGGCTATGATGATACGGATGAATTTACACAGACTGCCGACGCAGTTTTTGATATATTCGCAGAATACCACCGGCTTTGTGACCTCTATCATGCGTATAACGACATCCAGAATCTCAATACGATCAATCAAAATGCAGGGAAAAGTCCGGTTCAGGTGGATCGAAAGCTGTTTGATCTGCTTTCCTATGCGAAGCAGATGGGAGAAAAAACAAACGGCAGTTTTGATATTACGCTTGGCGGCGTGCTTTCGATCTGGAATGAAGCGCGTACAGCCGGGATAGATGATCCCGAAAATGCCGCTTTACCGGATGAGAACCGCTTACAGGAAGCTGCGCAGCATAGCGGATTGCAGAAACTGATCCTTAACGAGGATGATTTAACTGTTTTTTTAAATGATTCGGAGATGTCACTGGATCTTGGCGGCGTTGCCAAAGGCTATGCTGTGGAACGTGCGGCGGAATACCTGATTACGAATGGAAAAACCGGTTATATGATCAATGCCGGCGGCAACGTCCGCACGATCGGCACAAAGCCAAGTGGAGAAAGCTGGATCGTTGGGATCCAAAATCCGGATATGGACGAGAACGAACCATATGCCGCGCTGATCTCTATTGACGATCTTTCTCTGGTGACAAGCGGCGATTATCAGCGATATTTTATGGTAAACGGCGTGCGATACCATCATATCATTGACCCTAAAACGCTGATGCCAAGCGGACAATATCGTTCGGTTTCGGTGCTTTGCTCCGACAGCGGTCTTGCGGATTGTCTTTCAACAGCGCTTTTTAATCTCACGATCACGGAAGGGAAGCGGCTGCTGCAAACCTTTGACAAGGTGGAAGTGCTTTGGATCTTAAGCGACGGCAGTATCCAGATGACAGCCGGTTTTGAAGCATATTTGCAATAATGGAAATGGGAATTAGATTGTAAAGCGGCTAAAAATTGATTTTTGGCAGGTCAACAACAAAATCCCCTCGGTCATAGACAGGAGCGTTTGAAAACGAATCGGTCTGTGCTGAGGGGATATCTTTATTTTTTCCATGGAATGCGCTTGATTAAAACTCCGCCGACGATACCGATTATTGCGCCGGAAATCGTGCCGCTGATGCAGAGTACGGGAAGATAGTAGAGAATCTGTGCCACACCCATCAGCAGTGCCGCCATGAGGATTTGCCCGAAATTGTGAAATACCCCGCCTGCGACGCTGACGCCGATCTCCGAAAACTTATTGGTCTTTCTGAGCAGTGCCATCACAGCCAAGCTCAGTGCCGCGCCCGCCGCACTGTAAGCAAGCGTCATCATGTTGCCGAATAGAATGCCGACCCAGAGCAGCCGCAGGACGGAAACGCAAACCGCTTCCTTTATGCCAAGCTTGTATAGGATAAACACGATTGCAAGGTTTGCAAGCCCAATCTTGATGCCAGGGAAGGAAAGGGAGAGCGGGATCAAACTTTCCAGATAGGAGAGGATCATCGCCGTTGCCGCCGCAATCGCAGTAACGGCGATCTTTCTTGTTTTCATGCTGCTTCCTTTCTGCCGCATCATGTGACGGCATCGATTTCCTGTTTGACGGAGGAAACAATCTGGATCACTAGCTTGTGCGGCAGACAAACGATCGTTTCTCCATTTGCATGGATCTTACGCTGCAAAACGCATAGCTCATCCGGACAATCTGCTTCTGCGACATCGGCATAGCCATTCTGAATCATCAGTATATTGTATCCGCCGTCTGGATGATGTATCACGATTCTGTCTTCGACAGAAAGCGGATAACGTGCGATTTCCACTCCATCCTGTATTACGACGGCATATTCGCCCTCACTTTGAAAAAGGAGGATCGCTGCTGTTAAGAGCCCTGCCGCTAAAAGCAGCAGCAGGATAAGGCGGAGATCATTTTTCCGTTTTGAAGACAATGGTTTCATAGCTGTACTTCCTTACAGTGGGAACAATGCTTAGTAAGCCGATAGTTTGACAGCGCTTTTTTTCTTTCGGCTTCTTCAAGAGAACAAAACCGGTTGCTGTGGCGATGATCAGATCCGGTTATCCTGATTTTATCGAACATAACTACCGCAACCACAAGAATTGCAAGGATCACGCCGAAAGCCAGTCCAGCCAAGGCGATGAAAGACGTATGAAGCGCCGCTTTCCCAAAAGGCGTGCTTTGTTCTGGAGCTCGGATATTCCTTAAAAATTTAACCATAGCCGTTCCTTTCGTTTTTGCCGGCTGGATATGCCGCGAAATCTGATCTTAAAATGCAGGATATAAGGGACACTTCTGAAAAAGCGTCCCTCTTCTCCTCTGCGTTTTGGACTTATTCCTTGTTCTGCTTATGGATGCCGGTAAAATCTGCGCGTTTGATCGCATGAACCGGACATACCTCGGCGCATTTTCCACAGTTGATGCATTTGCTGTAATCGATCTGTGCGAGATTGTCAACGACTGTCACCGCGTGTACCGGGCAGTTTAACTCGCATTTTTTACAGCCGATACAGGCGTTTTTACACTTTTTGCGCGCAACAGCGCCCTTTTCCTTATTTGAACAGGTCACGACTGAATCGCTTACGTCTGGGAAAACCGAGATCACATGATTCGGACAGGTCTTAGCACAAAATCCGCAGCCTGTGCATTTTCTGGTATCGATATGCGCGATCCCGTTTTCTATACAGATCGCCTGATTTGGACAAACCTTTGCGCAGTCGCCATAGCCTAGACAGCCGTAGGTGCAGGTTCCATCGCCGCCGTAATATAGCTTTGCCGCAGCACAGCTTTGGATACCGACGTATTCGTGCTTTTTCTGGGTATTACTGCAATCTCCATTACAGTGGACAAACGCAACCTGCTCGACGACGTCCTCGAAATCAACGCCTAAGACGCTTGAAATCTCTCTTGAAACCGCATCAGCCCCCGGTACGCAAAGATTTGTTTTCGTACCCGGCTCTTCGATCAGCGCTTTTGCGTAGCCGTCGCAGCCGGTAAAACCGCAAGCGCCGCAGTTAGCGCCGGGAAGACATTCCCGAACTTTTGCAACGCGGTCGTCGGTCTTGACCGACATAAATTTTGCAGCGATGACCAGAAGCAGCGCGCAAAGCAGACCGATGCCGCAGATAATGCCTACCGCGATTCCAACGGCGGAGAAAAATTCACTCATTTTACATTCCTCCTTTTACGCAAACAGTTTGTCGACTACGCCGCCAAACCCAATGAACGCCATAGAAACAATCGAGGCGGCGACTAACGTAATTGGCAGTCCTTTGAAGCACTGCGGCGTATCCTCACTGTCCAAGCGGGAGCGAACGCCGGCAAAGATAACCATCGCAAGTAAAAAGCCAAGTCCACAGCCCAGCGAGCTGAAAATGGACTCCAAAAAGCCGTAGCCATCCTTGATATTATTGATTGTGACGCCCAATACCGCACAGTTGGTGGTGATCAGCGGCAGATAAACCCCCAAGGATTTGTGGAGTGCCGGCATATAACGCTTTAATACGATCTCAACAAACTGAACCAGCGCGGCAATGACTAGGATAAAAACAATGGTCTGTAGGTATTCTAATCCCAGTGTGTTCAAAATATAGGTTTGGATCGGCCATGTGACGGCAGTCGCGACCAGCATGACGAAGGTAACTGCCGCGCCCATGCCAGCCGCTTGATCCAGCTTTTTGGAAACGCCAAGAAACGGACAGATGCCTAAGAATTTATTCAGCACATAGTTGTTGACAAGCACGCTCGTCATTAAAATAATCAGCAGAGATTTGAACATTTATTTGCCCTCCTTTTCCGGGAGCGCTTCCTTTGATTTCTGGCAGATGCCAAAAGATGGACAGCCCGCACAGCCAAACTCTTTCTTTTTGATCGCTTTTCCCTTGGTGATCTTGTTGACAATCGCAATCAGAACGCCGAATACAAAGAAACCGCCCGGCGACTGCGTGAAAAAAGAAACGGCGAAGTCCTTAATTACTGGAATCTCAAAGCCAAAGAAGGTGCCCGAACCAAATATTTCGCGAATTGTGCCCATACAGAAAAGCGCAATCGTAAAGCCGATGCCCATTCCAAGTCCATCCAAGGCGGAATCCGAAACTGTGTTTTTGCTCGCAAACATCTCAGCGCGTCCTAAAATGATGCAATTGACGACAATCAGCGCTAGATATGTGCCCAGCGCCTCGTAAAGCGATGGGATAAACGCCTGCATCAGCATCTGCACAGCTGTAACAAATCCTGCGATAATAACGATATATGCAGGGATGCGCACCTTATCCGGAATTACTTTCCGCAGTGCGGAAATAACTACGTTTGAGCAGACCAGCACCACAGCGGCAGCCGCGCCCATGCCGAGCGCGCGGGAAACGGAATCGGTCACAGCTAAAGTCGGACAGGTGCCAAGCACCAGAACAAACACCGGGTTTTCTTTTAAGAAGCCCTTTAGTAAAATGGAAAGCTTACTGTTTTGCTTCATTTTATTCTGCCTCCTTTGCTGCTTCGAGCGCGATAAATGCATCGGCTACCGCTTCTTTAAATGCAGCGGAAGAGTAGGTGACGCCTGCCACCGTGTCTACGCCGGAAAGGGTAGCGTCTGCTCCGATATAGGTCGAAGGATAGTCCGCGCCGAAATCTTTGGACTCGCTGTAATGCGTCAGCGTCACGCCAATGATCCTCCCGTTCGTATCGATACCAATGGTGAATAGCATATTATCTGCGCTGTACTGCGAGGAAGTGTCGATCGTAATTGCATAGCCGCTCTTTGCAGTGTCGGCATATATGCCGGTGACAGTTACCGGCGTATTCTCCGGCAGCGAAAGCGCAATAAAATCTTCCGCCTGCGGCAGTACCTCGAACAGCGACTGCTTGGCGGCGCTTTCATTCGCCTCAGCGATGATCGGTGCAGTGACAAAATTCACTCCTGCCAGCAGGGCAGTGACGATAAAGCAGATGACCACCAGCACGATCACACTTTTGATAGAGGAATTCATGCTTTTCATGCCTTGACACCTCCAAACGGTTTGGTTCTCGTCCATTTTTCAATGTACGGTGTTAAAATATTCATCAGCAGGATTGAGAAGGAAACACCCTCCGGATAACTTCCGTAAATGCGGATCAGTACGGTGATCAGACCGCATCCAAAACCGAAAATGACCTTGCCCCATGCCGTATTCGGCGTAGTCGCATAGTCGGTTGCCATAAAGAACGCGCCGATCATGAGACCACCGGTCAGGATCTCGGCAAGCGCGTCCTGCCCTAAAATCATCGAGAATAAAAAAACAGTAGCAATAAAGATAACCGGCGTGTGCCAAGTAATCACTCTCCGGCAGATCAGATAAATTCCACCGATCAGCAGCGCAAGCGTACAGGTTTCGCCCAGAGCGCCGCCGCATTTTCCGAGGAAAAGATCGAGGTAGGATGGTAAGGTTCCTTCCGCACCGGATAGGATCGCGAGCGGCGTAGCGCTGGAAACGGCGTCTGCCGCGGGAAAAACGTTTGCCGTCATTGTCGTGCTAAACGAGATCAGCAGGAAAATACGCGCTGTGATCGCCGGATTGGCAAAGTTCTGCCCGATCCCGCCGAACAGACATTTGACAACAACGATTGCAAACGCACTGCCGAGAGCGCCCTGCCATAGCGGCAAGGATGCGGGAAGATTCAGCGCAAGCAGCAATCCTGTGACGATTGCTGAAAGATTGGAAATGGATTGCTTTTTCTTGCATGCTACGTTAAACAGATATTCCGAAATGACGGCGGCAAAAATACAAACTGCGATCAAAAGCAGGCAGCGCCAGCCAAACAGGAAAATCGAAGCAATCGCTGCTGGACACAGCGCGATGATGACGTCCAGCATAATGCGCTGCGTCGTACGGGCGGTCGCAATATGCGGGGAAGGGGAAACGATAAGTTTACTCATGATTTTTTGCCCTCCTTTGGTTTGTATCCTTTTATCATCGATTTTGCAAGCTTATTCTGCTGCACCAAAGGCTGCGCAGTCGGGCATATGTAAGAGCAGCAGCCGCACTCCATACAGAGGTTCACCTTCAGCGAGAGAAGCGCATCCTTGTCGCCGGCACGATATGCCTTACCGATCTCCACCGGATTGAGCCGTAAGGGACAGTGCCCGACGCAGCTTCCGCAGCGGATACATGGCGTGGTTTCCTTCGGAGCAGCCTCTCTTTCATCCAGCGCTATGATTGCGTTGGTATTTTTTAATACCGGCGCACTGCAATCCGGAACCGCAATGCCCATCATCGGACCGCCATAAAGCACCTTTTTTGGCTCTGCTTGAAAGCCGCCACAGAATGCGAACACATCCGCTAGGCTGGTTCCGATTGGAACGATCACGTTCTGCGGACGCTTGACGGCGCTGCCGTCCACCGTGACGCATTTGCTTACCAGCGGCATACCCGTTTCGATGTATTCAGCGATCGCCGCTAAGGTTGTGCAGTTGAGTACGATCGCGCCCGCATCGATTGGCAGCTTGCCTTCTGGAACGATTGCGCCGGTCGTGTGATAAATCAATACCTTCTCACCGCCCTGCGGGTAGATCGAAGGCAACGCTTTGACTGTGACCGCTGCGTCCTTTGCGGCGATCTCATTCATCTTTGCAATACACTGCGGTTTGTTTTTCTCAATGCCGATAATGATGTTCTTAACCTGCAAATATTTTTCCAATAACTGAATGCCTTTTTCCATCCAGTCCGCTTTATCAAGCATTGTTCTCGTGTCGCTGGTGATGTACGGCTCGCATTCAGCACCGTTAATTACAACCGCTTTGATCCGAGAAAGTTCCTTGACATCAAGCTTAACAGCGGTTGGAAATCCCGCGCCGCCTAAGCCGACAACGCCGCTTTCACGCACTGCGGCGATAAACTCTTCATAATTTGTGACATGCGGCGGCTTTACCGCCTCAGATACCGCCATTCTGCCATCCGATTCGATGACGATGGCGTTCATCGGGCTGCCCATGCTTGAGGTTAGAGTGTCAATCCTCTTGACCGTGCCGGAAATGCTTGCGTGGATCGGCGCGCCGACAAAGCCTCCCGCATTTGCGATCACATCGCCTATCTCTACCGCGTCGCCGGGCTTGACGCACGGAACGCTTGACGCGCCGATGTGCATTGTGACCGGGATCGAGACTGTTTGCGGTGCGGGCATTTTGACGGCTGACAGATCGGCAGTATTCTTCCGATGGGGAACGGATACGCCTTTTAGCTTCCAAAATGACATACAGAAATCCTCACATTTCTAATTCGTTGTAGCAGTGAAAACCTGCGCCTCTAAGCTACCTTCCATATATTGCATATTGCGATAAAACGGCAAAATTAGAGGCTATTCTTTAATTATATGATAGAAAACGAAGGATGTCAATCCGTTTTTTGGGGTTTAGCATTTTTTTGCAGGAAGAAAAGCAGCAAGAAAATTCAAAAACCTATATTGCGCATACCTCTGCAATGCGTAAAACAGGATTTTTGACGGGCGTTTTTCTTTTGGGAAAGCAATGCTGTCATGCATCTATAAGAAGTATTGAGGACTTGACGTGTATGTTATAATGAAGTAGAAAAATATACCATCTTGGCAGCATTACAGAAACGGGGAAAATATAGGATACAGATAGGAGAGGACAAATGAAAATAATTAAAAATCAGACCTTTGACGCTGAGCGCGCGCTTTACGGCAGCAAAGGGATTTCGGTTATCGGCTGTACATTCGATGGCCCGGCAGATGGAGAAAGCGCATTTAAGGAATGCAGCGACGTTGTAGTGAAGGAAAGTTTTTTTAACCTGCGTTATCCGTTTTGGCATAATCATGGGTTAAAGATAGAAAACTGCGAATTAACGCCGCTTTGCCGCGCGGCGTTATGGTACTCCGACCATATCACAATCACCAACAGCAAACTGCAGGGCATCAAGGCACTCAGGGAGTGCAGCGACGTTCGCATGCTGAACTGCCATGTCGTTTCGCCGGAATTTGGCTGGTCGGTCGATCGAATGCGTATGGACGGCGGCTATGTGGAAAGCGAGTATTTCATGCTCCGCTCATCCCATCTGGATTTTTCCGGTATGAAGCTGAAGGGGAAGTACTCGTTCCAATATGTGGAAAACGCGATTTTAGATCACTGCGTTTTCGATACAAAGGATGCCTTTTGGCACACCAAAAACGTGACTGTGAGAAACAGCGTGATCAAGGGCGAGTACTTAGCATGGTATTCCGAGGGCTTGACTCTGGAAAATTGCAGGATTATCGGCACACAGCCGCTCTGCTATTGCAAGAATCTCACACTGATTGACTGTGAGATGGAAGCCGCCGATTTCTGCTTTGAAAAATCCGAGGTTTACGCAAGCGTTACATCTCCGGTTATCAGCATCAAAAATCCGCTTTGCGGCAGAATCACAGTTCCGGCGGTCAACGAGTTCATTTATGACGATCCGGACGCCAAGGGAGAGGTCATTGTCGGCGGATAAGCCATTTTACTCCAAAATAAAAAAGCTCCAAAATGTCAAACAGAGCGACATTTTGGAGCTTTTGATTTACACATACAGGTCGCCGCCCGCATTTCTGTAGTATTCTGCCTGTGCGCGCCAGAGCCGCGCGTAAACGCCGTTTTGTTGCAGCAGCATCTCGTGTGCGCCGCGCTCACAGATCCTGCCCTTTTCCATTACGATAATATCGTTGCAAAAACGGCAGGAGGAAAGCCGGTGCGAGATGTAGATTGCCGTTTTGCTGCCGGTGACCTCATTAAAATGCCGGTAGATTTCGTTTTCCGAAATTGGGTCGAGCGCGGCGGTCGGCTCGTCCAAAACCACAAATGGCGCATTTTTGTAGATCGCGCGCGCAAGGTTGATCTTCTGCTTTTCGCCGCCGGAAATTTCAACGCCGCTTTCGCTGAAATCCTTGTAGAGATAGGTATCAAGCCCTTCTTTCTGTTTTTCAAGCCATGTCCCCAATCCGGCGCGTTTCAGACAATCCTCAGCCCTTTCTCGGTCATAATCAATCCCAGCCGCAACATTCTCGCCGACCGTTAGGGAGAACACATTGGAATCTTGGAATACCACCGAAAAAAGCGCCATGTATTCCTCCAAATTATATTTGCGGATATCCACGCCGTTTAGCGTGATGTACCCTTCTGTTGGATCGTAAAGCCTGCAAAGCAACTTGACTAAGGTTGATTTTCCGCAGCCATTCTTTCCAACAAGCGCCATTTTTTCTCCAATATGCCATTTTAAGCAAACATCCTTGAGCGCCTCTTTCTCTGCATTCGGATAACGAAAGCTGACATGGTGAAATTCAAATTCGTATTCGCCGTCGTCCCGCTTTTCGGTTGGGATGCTGCCTTTGTATTTCTCATCAGGGATATCTAAAAAGGAAAACGTCTTTTCTAACTGTACAGTCGATATCGTAAACAGGCGCTCCATATTTAGCGCAAAACTTTTAATACTTCCCGCTAAGTTTGTAAATCCCATGATATAAAGCGTAACTTGCGCCGTATTGTATACACCGGAAATTGCGCGCAGAATAATAAACGCATAGGCAAGCAGGGTGAGCATATCCAGAAAAATGTTTGAAAGCGCTTCCAGCTTTGCCAATTGGTGCGCAGTTCGGAATTCGATATCAAAAAGCCCGTTCATATTTTCCTGTATTTCTTTTAGTAGGAGCCTCTTTTGCTTGAAAATACGGATGTCCTTGCCGAGCTGATAACGGTTTATGAAATATTCGTTATAATAGCTGCGCAGCCGGCTTTTCTGGTTATACTCCGGAATCGCCAGCAAATCGGAGTAGCACTTTGCAGCCTTGATAGAAACAAGGACGCTGAGCGTTATCATGACCGCAGTAAGCAGCAGAAAAACCGCAAGCATCCAGTAGGAATTGGCAAAATCATAAAAGCCGCCCTGCTTAGCATTTTGCAGCATTTCTTTGGAAGGAAACAGCATCTGAAAGCAGGCGAAGCCCCCTATGATAATACCAAACAGATTCTGAAGGTATTCATGACTGTGTCTGAAGATAAACGCAAGCCCTTCCGCACTATAGGTCCCAAGCGCGTATTTATATGCCTCCTCACGCTTGCGGAAGGTTTCCGGCAGTTCCAAATTGACAAAGTCCATCTCTGTGCATTTCTCGGCAAATTTCATGTCGATATTTGCCTCAAAACGCAGAACCAAGCGGTTATTTTTGCCGGCAAATAGAGATTCGATTAGCTTGAACAGGAGCGTAAGCCCTGCGTAAAGCGCGACCGTCACAAGCGATTGGAAAAGCTCCCGTCTGCTTGTGATGAAACCCACCACAGCGGCAGTCAGATAAATCTCGCCCCAACTGCGCAGCTTGATAAACATTGCCTCCGCAGAGTTGCGCCCGATATATCCCGGCGCTATTTCGTGGCAAATCCGATATCCGCGCGCGATGATCTTACATTTTTCCTTCAGCTTCAATTCTTAACGCCTCCTTTCTCTGTTCCTCCTGATAATAGGCGCTCTGCACTTTATATAGGCTTGCGTAAACGCCGTTTCGCTTTAACAATTCCTCATGGCTGCCTTCTTCCATAATACTTCCGTTTTCCAGCACTAGGATGCGGCTGCAGAAGCGGGTGGAGGCAAGCCGGTGGGAGATGAAAATGCTCGATTTACCCTCGGAGAACTGTACGTACTGTAAATACATCTCCTGCTCGGAGATCGGGTCGAGCGCGGCGGTCGGCTCGTCAAGCAGCAGCACCGGCGCATCCTTACAGATCGCTCTGGCAAGCGCAAGCTTCTGCCGCTCGCCGCCGGAAAAATCGGTCGCATCGTCAAAGACGCTTTTTGCAAGCCTGGTTTTCGCACCCTGCGGCAGTTCGGCAATCCGCTCCAATAATCCAGCCTTGTTCAGCGCGTCGGAGCAAATGGCTTCATTCACATCTTCCGTTTGCATGATATTCTTTTCAATGGTGACGGGAAGGATCTCAAAATCCTGAAAGACCGCTGAGAAAAGATCAAAGTATTCCTCGCGGTTATATTCGCGCACCGGAACGCCGTTAAGCAGTATTTCTCCTTCAGTCGGGTCGTATAGACCGCACAGCAGCTTGATTAAGGTTGTTTTACCCGCGCCGTTTAAGCCGACAAGCGCAAGCTTTTCTCCCGGATGCAGCGTAAAGCAGATGTCGTGCAGCGTCTCTTTGGAAGCGCCGTGATAGGTGTAGGAAACATGATCAAAAACAATGGAAATGCTTTCCGTTGGCAGCGGCTTTCCGGTTTTGCGGTTGGTCTTATCCGGAATAGCCAGATATTCTCGTAAAAAACCGATCTTATTGCCGCACAGAAGCATACGCGACATATACTCCGCAAGCTGGGTAACGCTGTAAAAGTAGTTTTCAATCATATTGAAGTACAGCACAAAGCTGCCGGCGCTAATCTCGCCAATATATACCTGCCATACAGCAAAGGCATGAGCGCCGCCAATACAGAGAGAGATTACAAACGCCCTCGCGATCGAAAGCAGCAGGGTCACGCGGTCGGCTTTTTTGCCCCAGTCATAACGCTTTTTGAATACATCACGAAAAGCGTCGGTAAGAAAGTGCCGCATCCTAAAAAGCCTAATATCCTTGCCGCGGGTAAAGTCCATGCTCTGCCTTGCGAGATAGGACATTTTGCGGGTGTAGGGTGTCCAGTCGGAGGTGTGCTTGATTACCCAGTTGTTTTCAACACGGGAAAGCACGAAGGTTGCAAGCGCCGCTACAGTGACAATCATCAGAATTAGGGGATGCAGCGTGAACAGCACTGTTCCGCTCACAGCCAGCGCGACGGCGTCTCTCAAGAAAATGTATAGCGCGAACATCCCGTCGTCAAAGCCGTAGCCGATACTGTCCCACGCTTTTTGCAGCTTATCATTATTGGCAGTGACCTCTAAATTCTCGTAATCGGTATCGATCTGCTTGATGATAAGCTTCTTTTCAAAAATCCAAAGGAATTTTCGCCAACAGCCTAGGTTGATGTGACGATCCAGATAACAGCCGAAAATATCGCAAAGCACGACAACCAGCAATAAAATCCCTAAAATAACGAGATGCTTTACGCGCTCCTGCTCCTCCACAACCGCATTAATTGCGCTGCTGTAAAGAAACGGCGTTACCACCATGTAAAACATATTAACAAGTGCAAACCCGAAGAGTAAAAATAAGTAAGCCCGATATTCCTTCCAAACCTCGCTAAGCAGATAGAAAAGATTTCGAAATGGCGTTTTTAAGTAATTTTTCTGCTTCATAAGCATCATCCTTTCTGTAGAATAGGATAGCACAAAAGGCAAACCGCCTGCCCATTTTTGGAACGAACGGTCAAAATAGGGAACAGACGGTCAAATATCGCTTTTCTTTTTGAGCGGGACGGTGATCTCAGTGGCAAAAATGCCCTCCTCGCTCTGGCGGTTGACAAATCCGCCGTATTTTTTCACGATACGGTCAATCCGAAAAAGCCCGTAGCCGTGATCGCCGTGCGGCTTGGTGGAAAGATAATTTGCTCCGCTTCTGCGCAGCTTTCCAGCGGCATTCTGCACCGAGCAATAAAACTGCCCCTTATAACCGCTTATCAGAATTCGGATAAAACGGCTTTCCTTTGGGACAGGAAGGTTTGCTTCAATCGCGTTATCTAACAGATTACCGATTAGAGAGCACAATTCAACATCAGTGAGCGGCACGCCTGGCGGAAGGGCCGCTTTGACATGAAGCGGGATTTCCACCCGTCTTGCCTCGGTCAGCTTGCTGTTTAAGATCGCATCCGCCATAACGTTTCCGGTTTTCACAGTTGTATCAACCGAATCCAGATCGCCCGCAAGCTCCTCCAAATAAGCGTCTAAAGCATCGTAATTCTTTGCCTGAAGCTGTAATTTCATATTTTGGATATGATTGCGGTAGTCATGCCGCCAGCCGCGTATCTGGCGGTACATATTCTGAATTTCCTGTACCTGTTTGGAGATCAGATCGCTTTGAAACCGTTCGATTCGCTTATCGATAGTCTGGATGGTGATCCGTCGAATCAGGAAAAAGAGAGCGGCAAGCAGGAGAAGTGCACAAGGCAGGATGATGATCCACAGATATTTCGTCACAGCACATCATCCTTTCTATGGGTAAAGTAGCGGATAAACGCTTTGTTTACTGCAGCGGAAAGCCTGCGAGAAATCGGCAAAGACGCTCCGCTATCGAGTGTCAATTCGGTTTTAGCGACGCTTGCAATATGCCCTAGATGTACATAATAAGAACGATGGCAGAAAAGGAAACTGCTTGGCAACAGACTTGGAAGCTGTCCGACGGCAAGCTTGCAGGCAAGCCGCCTACCGCCAGTCAGATAAACTGCGGTCGTTTTGCCAAACGCCTCGCAGTAAAGGATGTTGTCTGGATCAACCCGCGTCAGCCCATCCTTGCAGGGGAGTAAAACACATGCCGCGTTAGAGCGCTTGTCGATTCTTTGGAAAAACCGATCCAACGTTTGAAACAGCTTGTTTTCATCGACCGGCTTTAGCAGATAGTGCAGCGCTTCGACCTCGAAGCCCTGCCCCATATAGTCGGAGAATCCGGTGATAAAAATGATCGGCAGCAGATCGCCCTTATTCCGCAGTTTTTTAGCAAGTGCCATGCCGTTCATGCCCGGCATCTCAATATCGAGTAGGCATAAATCAAAACGCTTTTCTTCGTGAGAGAACAAAAACTGCTCGGCACTGTTTAGCTCCTCTGCCGTCAGCGTACAGCCACGCAGCGCAGCATATCGGCTTAGCAGCCCCTTTAACGCCTGCACTTGATTTTTGTCATCGTCGCAGACAGCGATCCGAAGCATGATATGCCCCCTTCCTGCATTTTTTCTAGGTAGTACCGCTCTTTTACTTTACCTCAAAGCGGAACATTTGTCAAGTAAAAAATCAGCGTTAGCAGTCGCATTCGGCGCAATAACGATAAAGTGAAAGAGAGCAGGAGCAAAAGCTTTAAAATTTTTAAGTTTTCTTTTATAAGGGCAGCATAATCGAATCGATAATACGAAGAATATATTTGAAGCGCTATTAAAGAAGGACGAGGGAAGGAAAAAGCATGGAGCGATCTATTTGGACAAAGACCTGCGCGTTACCGGAGTTTATGCCGCTGCGCGGGGAGAAGAAAGTGGATGTACTGGTCATCGGCGGCGGTATTGCCGGGATATTGACCGCCTGTTTTTTGCAGCAGAGGGGAATATCCTGCGCGCTTGTGGAGAAGGGGCGCATTTGTTCTGGGATTACCGCCAATACGACCGCAAAAATCACCGTCCAGCACGGGCTGATTTACCACCAAATATTAAACGACAGCGGGTTAAAAGCCGCCAAACAGTATTATATCGCAAATCAAAAGGCTCTTTTGCAGTATGAGTCGCTCAGTAAAAGGATTCCCTGCGACTTTGAGCGGCAAAGCAGCTATATTTACACCAAAACGGAAGCAAAGCTGCTAGAGGCAGAGCTATACGCATTGGAACAGATCGGCTGTCCCAGCGAATACACCGCTGCGCATGAGCTTCCGTTTAAGAATATGGGCGCTGTCAAGGTACCGAATCAGGCGCAGTTTCATCCGTTAAAGCTTCTTTCTGCGCTCACAAAGGAACTGAACATTTATGAACAGACGCAGGTGATATCGGTGACAGGGAACTATGCTCTGACCACGCATGGCGGCATCATCGCGAAAAAGATCGTTTTTGCGACCCATTTTCCCATGCTTAACCGTTACGGCTGCTATTTTTTAAAGCTGTACCAGCATCGTTCCTACATTGCTGCGCTGCTGCCTAAAAAAGAAAACGCGCCGAAATTATGCGGTATGTTTGCCGATAATAGCCTGACCGGCTTTTCTTTCCGGCAATATGGCGATTATCTGCTTATTTCCGGCGGCGGGCATCGCACTGGAAAAAGGGGAGGCGGGATAGAAAGTCTTTCTGGATTTATTAAAAAGCATTATCCTGACACTGAGACTGTTTGCACGTGGGGAGCGCAGGACTGCATGAGCCTAGACGGTATTCCATATATCGGACAATACTCTAAGCTCACGCCGGACTATTATGTATTAACTGGATTTGGAAAGTGGGGAATGACCACAGCAATGGCAGGCGCAATGCTGATAGCCGATCTGATCTGCACTGGAAAAAGCGAATATGCAGCAGTGTTCAACCCGTCCCGCAGGATCCTAAAGCCGCAGCTTGCGGTAAACGCTATGGAATCGGCGGAAAATCTGCTGTTTCCTTCTCGCAGACGCTGTACGCATCTGGGCTGCGCGCTGAAGTGGAACGCTGCGGAGCATAGCTGGGATTGCGCTTGTCATGGATCGCGATTCTCCGCTGACGGTAAGGTGCTGGATAATCCTGCAAATCGCGATAGAAATGTTCCGTATAAATCGAGGATCATTCGGTAATACTGGTAGTGAACATGGCAAAATTCTGCAAAAAAGGAGGAAAAAGCGATGAAATTTAAAGTAAATGATTCCTGCATTTGTTGCGGGCTTTGTGCGGAAACCTGTCCGGAGGTTTTTGTGCTGAAAGAGGATGAGCTTGCGCAGGCCAGCGAAGCAGAGATTAACCCACCGCTGCTCGACACTGCTATAGAAGCAATGGAAAACTGTCCGGTCAATGCAATTGAAGAGGCATGAACGCTCCGGAGGAGAATATATCTTCGCCGGTTTTTATGACTAAAGGCATATTCTTTCCTTCCGCCGCATAAATTACCGCGAAAGAAGGGGATATGATGCTGATATATGAAGTGAAGCTTGGCGATACCCTGACGGCGATCAGCCGAAAATACGGCGTGTCGGTCGAACGGCTGATTCAAGATAACGGCTTGGAACGTCCAGAGCGTTTGGTTCCCGGCCAAGCGCTTTTGATTCTGTTTTCCGAGGAAACTTACACAGTGGCGTTGGGCGACACCGTTTCGGGGATTGCGGGGCGTTTTGGCGTTTCGCCAAAGCTTATCCTACGCAATAATCCTTGGGTTGCCCAAAGCGGGCAGCTTTTGGCGGGGACTGTATTGACAATCCGCTTTTTTGAGCAGGAGCAAACGCCGAAGCGTATCAACGGCTATGCCTATCAATACATCTCCTTATCGCTGCTGCGCAGGACGCTGCCTTTTTTAAGTACGCTTACGATTTTCGGCTATGGTTTTACCGCTTCTGGAGAATTGATTCCGCCGAACGACGAACCGCTGCTTGCGCTGGCGAGGGAATTTTCGGTCGCGCCGTTCTTGCTGCTATCCTCAATCACCGAGTCCGGCAATTTTAGCTCTGAGCGGGCAAAGCTGCTTTTTACCGAACAAAATCTCCAGCAAAAGGTGCTATCCTCTTTAATAGAGATCATGCGGCAGAAGGGATATCGCGGCATGGATATTGACTTTGAGTATGTTGATGCGGAGAATACGTCGGATTTCTTAAATTTCCTGCGTACGGCGGCGGGAATGCTGCATGAAAACGGTTTTTTGCTCCATGTCGATCTCGCACCAAAAACCTCAGCAGACCAAACAGGCTTGCTATACGAAGCGCACGATTATGCTGCAATTGGGGAGATTGCCGACTCGGTGCTGCTGATGACCTACGAATGGGGCTATGCCTACGGTCCGCCGATGGCGGTCGCGCCGATCAACCAGGTGGAGCGCGTTCTTTCTTACGCCTTAAGCGAGATTCCCGCAGAAAAAATCCTGCTCGGTGTGCCAAACTATGGCTATGACTGGACGCTTCCATTCGAGAAGGGGATCACAGAAGCCGTTTCGATCGGCAATCAATACGCGGTCGCGATTGCATCGGACAATGGAGTGCCAATCCAATATGATCTCACCGCGCAATCGCCGTGGTTTACTTACCGCCGTGAAGAGCGCAACCATATCGTTTGGTTTGAGGACGCGCGCAGTATAAACGCAAAATTCTCACTTCTTACTCAAAACAATCTGCTCGGCGCCGGATATTGGAATCTTATGCGCCCGTTCGCGCAATGCTATGCGCTGCAAAATATGCGGTTTTCACCCGCGCAGCTTTGATTGTATTGACAAGAGCTAGCCGGTCAGGTATAATAAAAAATAGTATTTCAATTTTGGCTATCGAAAAATAGTAAACTGCGAAAGACCTTGTAAATACTGATTTTTTGTAGATTAAGGTGTTCAAAACAACAATGATTTTTGCCGCTTTGGCCCCCAAATTTCTTATGGCGATATGAGAAGATACAAGCGAAAACGGGGAAACCATTGAAAATACAAGGTTTTTCCATACTTCTATAAACACTTGCAAGAAGCTATAAGACGATTTCCGTCTATAAATCAATAAAAAGAATATTATAAGAAAGGGATATGAATCACAATGATCGTAATTGCCGCTGTTGAGGATCGTATGGGAATGGCATTTCGCGGAAAGCGTGTCAGCCGTGACCGCATATTGACCGAGCGCATCCTATCGCTTACCGCAGAAAAAAAGCTTTGGATGAATGCTTATTCTGCAAAGCTTTTTTCACCGGAGACAGTCATCTGTGTCGCTGAGGATTTCATAAATAAAGTACAAGCGGGGGAGTACTGCTTTATCGAGCAGACTGCGCCGTCGGCCGCTGTATTGCAGATCGAAAAGGTGATCCTCTACCGTTGGAACCGCCGTTATCCTGCCGACCTGTATTTTGATCTGCCGTTGTCTAATTATCAACTGGTTCAATCGACTGAATTTTCCGGACATTCGCATGAAACCATCACAGAGGAGATTTATATTCGATGAAGTACATAAAACAGGGAAAGAAAAAATTTTTATCGTTTTTTGCTGTCTTAGCAGTCGCTGTTTTGAGCTTTTCCGGCTGCGAAATCGTTGTTACTGACGCAGAAAATCAAACTAGCTACTCGCAAAATGCAAGTAGCGACTTGCAATCAAGCACTAGCGACACGCAAACGGATCACTCTGACTCTTATATCGATCAAAACGGCGTTGTCGATTGGGAATTGCTGCCAGAATATGCTGGCGAGCCTTACATTGTGGTCAACGATAACGTTCCAACGTTTGATGAAACACAGATGAACCAAAAAGCAATCGAATACTACGGCGCGTTGGATGCATATGGCAGATGTACTGCGGCTTATGCAAATGTTTGTGTCGAGCTGATGCCGACCGAGGACCGCGGCTCAATCAGCCAGATTAAGCCGACCGGATGGCAGAAAGCGGAGTACGATTTTGTGGATGGAAAATATCTGTATAACCGCTGTCATCTGATTGGATTTCAGCTTACCGGCGAGAACGCCAATGCACAGAACCTAATCACTGGAACACGGTATTTGAACGTTGAAGGGATGCTTCCGTTTGAAAACATGGTGGCGGACTATGTGAAGGAAACCGAAAACCATGTGCTATACCGCGTGACACCGGTCTTTCATGGGAAAGAGTTGGTTGCAAGAGGCGTGCAGATGGAGGCGTTCTCTGTTGAGGACGAAGGGGACGGCGTCTGCTTCAACGTTTATTGCTATAACAACCAGCCGGGCGTGGTAATTGATTATGCGACGGGAGAAAGCAAAGCGGCAGAACAGACTGGCGAACAGCAAGACTTTATCCTCAATACCAATAACCGTAAATTTCATCTGCCAACCTGCACGAGCGTCAGCAGCATGAGTCCAGCAAATAAGCAGGAGTATCACGGCAGCAGAGAACTGCTCATCGAACAGGGCTATGAGCCTTGCGGCAGATGCAAACCATAGGTGGAGCAGGGGATGAAAATTTTAGTAACAGGCGGTACCGGTTCTTGGGGATACATACGATAAACGAACTTTTAACAAGGGGCATAACGTTGCCGTCGCGACATGCGGAAAAGCTTTTGATGCGTACGGCGGCACATTGAATTTCTGTTCTTACGCAGATGCAATCAGGATGCTGAACTTTTTAACGGGGCTTTTAAAGGAAATTAACCAAAATCGTCTCTGCGCCCTTTGGAATTCATCAGATTCTCGCTTTTGGATACGAATTGATTTGAAATAACTTTCGCGTGGCGCGGTCTTTTCTTTTTTTGAAGGGAGCGCCACGCTTTTCGTTTTCGTGAAAAAAACATGAAAACAGGCTGAAATTTTTATTTTCTCTTGCTTTTTTAAGCGCAAAGTTATATACTATAAGTAAGGAGTTAAGTTTGTCGCAGAGCGCATTTTCGCGTAAGAAGCGAGAAAGCGCGCTGTGGGGAAGGAAAGATAAACGATGGAAATGAAGCCGCAAATAGGGGATGGCGTTTGGGTCACAATGCTCACGCCGTTTGATGAAAAGCATGAGATTGATTATCCAGCATTAGAAGCTATGATCGATTGGTATGTGAAAAAGGGGGTCGCAGGGTTATTTGCAACCTGTCAGTCAAGCGAGATGTTCTATTTGTCGAGAGAAGAACGTGCTGCGCTTGCCAAATTTGTGGTTGAAAAAACAGCCGGAAGGGTCGGTGTGGTCGCCTCCGGTCATATCTCTGACAATATCGAGGAACAAATTGCAGAATTAAGAGATACCGCCGCTTCCGGATGCGATGCGGTTGTGCTGGTCAGCAATCGTCTTGCTGGGGAAAACGAAAGCGAGGAGATCTGGAAAGAAAATGCAAAACGTATTTTAGCCGCGCTGCCAGACTGTACCTTCGGCATCTACGAATGTCCTCAGCCGTATAAAAGGACGCTTTCCCCGGAGCTGCTGCGTTGGTGTGCGGAAACTGGACGTTTTGCGTTTTTAAAGGACACCTGCTGCGATTTAGAACAGATCAAGGCAAAGCTTGCCGCAGTAAAAGGCAGTACGCTTAAGCTTTTTAACGCCAATTCCGCGACGATCCTTGACTCGCTGCGCGCGGGCGCGAACGGATTCTGCGGCGTAATGGCGAACTGCCATCCAGAGCTTTATGTCTGGCTTTGCAAAAATTGGAGAACCGATGAAAGCAAAGCGGAGGAGATACAGCATTTTGTAACAGTTTGCTCACTCATTGAATTACAATTGTACCCGATTTGTGCAAAATATCACATGTCGCTTTGCGGATTGCCGGTACAGATATACTCCCGCAGTAAGGACGACACAAAATGGAATACGCTGCGTGAGATTGAAACGAAAGCGCTGTACCAGTGCTTTCTCGATTTTATAAAGACGCATCCTATTTCATAAATTTAATCAAAAAGGAGAGTAAGCCATGAACGACATGAATCCAAAAAAAGAAACCGTACACATTATTTCCCATTCTCATTGGGACAGAGAGTGGTATCTCCCGTTTGAGAGCCATCGTCTGCGCTTGGTGGAGCTGATCGATACCCTTTTGGATCAGCTTGATAGGGGAACCGGTTACGAAAGCTTTTTCTTAGACGGACAGACCATTGTCTTAGACGATTATCTTCAGATCAAGCCGCAGAATAAAGAGAAATTACTGCATTACATTGCCCAGAAGCGGATCCAGATCGGGCCGTGGTATATCCTACAGGACGAGTTTTTGACTGGAAGCGAATCCAACATTCGCAATTTGCTGACCGGTCTTTGCGAAGCGAAGAAGTACGGCTCGCCGACCATGATCGGCTATTTCCCGGACGCATTCGGTAACGCCGGACAGATGCCGCAGATACTAAAGCAGGGCGGCATGGACGCAGTTGTATTTGGTCGCGGAGTTAAGCCGATCGGCTTCGATAATCAGGTGATTGAGGCGGATAAATACGAATCCTCCTACTCCGAAATGTATTGGACTTCTCCAGACGGCACCAGCCTGTACGGCATTTTATTTGCCAACTGGTACAACAATGGTGCCGAAATCCCGGTTGATGCAGAAGAAGCAAAGAAATATTGGGAAGCTCGTTTACAGGGCGTCAAGAGGTTCGCTTCCGGCAAGGACTATTTATTGATGAACGGCTGCGACCATCAGCCAATCCAAACCGATCTGCCGCAGGCGATCGAAACGGCAAAAAAGCTTTATCCGGACATTGAATTTAAACACTCTAATTTTGAGGACTATGTCAGGGCGCTCAAAGCGCAGGACAACAGCAATTTAAATACCGTTTGCGGCGAGCTGACCTCGCAGGAAACAGACGGCTGGTACACGCTGGTCAACACCAGTTCCTCCCGCATTTATCTCAAGCAGATGAACCGCAAAAACGAGGTAATGCTCGCGATGCAGGCGGAGCCACTTTCGCTGATCGATCTGGAAAACGGTAATCCGGTGCAGAAGGAATGGCTTGATTATGCTTGGAAAACCCTGATGCAGAACCACCCGCACGACAGTATCTGCGGATGCAGTGTAGACGCAGTCAACCGTGAAATGCACACACGCTTTGAAAAAAGCATGACGGTTGCAAAGGAACTGATCGACGCTTCGATGCAGTCGATTGCGGATCACGCGGATACCTCGATGTTCGGGGAAGGGGAGTACCCATTTGTCGTCGTCAATACGACCGGCTGGGAAAAGACCGGAGTTGTGGATGCAATTGTCGATTTGGATCATGACAATTCGGTTTGGCTGTTTGAGGTGTATGATAAAATCAACACAGAGGATATTGCTGGACTTGGCGTAAAGGACGCAGCGGGCAATTTCATTGACTGCGTTATTGAAGACTTAGGCGCGGTCTTTGACTATACATTACCGAAGGATAAGTTCCGTAAGCCGTACATGACGCGCCGCTTAAAGGTCACATTTGAAGCAAAGCGTATTCCAGCGATGGGTTACGCCGTTTACGCACTTTGCAGAAATGCTTACCGCAACGAGGGCAGCATGATCACCGCGCCGCACACCATGGAAAACGATACGACAAAGGTGTTCATCGCGGACGACGGCAGCTTCTCGATGACTGACAAGCGCAGCGGAAAAACGCTGACGGGGCTTGGCGTTTACGAAGATACAGGTGATATCGGCAATGAGTATATCTACTACATGCCGGTCGGCACGAAGCCAATCACGACAAAGGACGGTAAAGCACAGATCCGCGTGAAGGAGGATAGCGCGTTCCGCGCCGTCTATGAGATCACGCACACTCTGCTCATCCCAAAATCAGCCGACCAGACGCTTGACTATGAGCAGAAAAAGGTGCTGGAATTTAACAAACGTAAGGCAAAACGCAGCGAGGTGCTTATCCCGCTTGCCATCACAGCGGAGCTGACCTTGGAGAAAAACGCCGATTATCTGCGAATCAAAACGACGTTCGACAATCAGGCGAAGGATCATCGTGTGCGTATTTTATTCCCAACTGGCTATCAGACTGCGGTCAATAAGGGCGATTCGATCTTTGAGATTGCAACGCGTCAAAATCATCCGTCGGAGACTTGGAAAAATCCGAGCAACTGCCAGCACCAGCAATTTTTCGCCAGCGTTGATGATGGCGTTACCGGCTTAACAGTCGGCAATATTGGACTGAATGAGTACGAGGTAATGGAGGAAGATACCACCTTGGCGATCACGCTGCTGCGTGCAGTTGGCGAGATGGGCGACTGGGGTTATTTCCCAACGCCAGAAGCGCAATGCCTTGGTATCTCTGAAACAGAGATCTGTGTGATGCTGCACCCGGGCGATGTGGTTTCCTCTCGCGCGTTTGTGGAATGCCACCAGTTCCAAAGCGGATTTTTGACTGCCAAAACATCTGCCCACGCCGGAAAAACCGGAGAGGGTCTTTTCAGCTGGAGCGGCAAAACGCTTGCCTTTACCGCAGCGAAGGAAGCGCATGAAGGGCACGACCGCATATTCCGCTTTGTCAACCACGGCGCAAAGGACTGCGAATTGAGCTTTACGCCGCATTTTGCGCATAATGCAATCTACAAAGGCAATGTTGTTGAGCAAAAGCTTACCTTGCTTGGAAACGGCACAGTCAAAGCCATGATCAAACCGAACGAGATTGTAACGCTCGTCGTTGAATAAATCAATATGTCTGCCGGGGAATTCTCTTCTAATAATTGAGAAATCCCCGACTTCAGAAAGGATATTCCAAGGTTATGAAAACGCTTTCCGCCGTTATTGTCGCTGCCGGTAATTCCAGCAGAATGGGAAGAAATAAGCAGCAGATTCTGCTTGCGGGGAAGCCGGTCTGGCTTCACTCGGTCTGCACCTTCGGAGCACTGCCGCAAACTGTGCAGATCATCGTCGTCGCTAAGGAGGAGGAGCGCGTCCGCATGGAAAGCCAGCTTCGCCAAGCGGCGTCAAAAGAGGTGATCGAAAAGACCAGTTTTGCATCTGGCGGCGCTTCCCGTGCGGAGTCGGTTGCTAATGGCGTCGCCGCCTGTACGGTTGACAGCGATTACTACGCGATTCACGACGGAGCGCGTCCGCTTATCACAAAGGATGAAATTGAAAAAGCGCTTTCAGCGCTGGAGACGCATCGTGCGATAAGCATGGGGGTTCCGGTAAAAGATACCATCAAACAGGTTGACGCTTTTGGTGCCGTTGTTGCTACACTGAATCGCGATAGCCTGATGATTACCCAGACGCCGCAGATTTTTGAACGCGCGCTATATCATCAGGCGCTCGCCTATGCAAAGGAGCATGGGCTCTCGCCGACTGACGACTGCCAACTGGTTGAGGCGATTGGCGAACCGGTCTATATGGTGAGCGGAAGCTATCAAAACATTAAGATTACTACACCGGAAGATATTCCGGCGGCGCAGGCAATGCTTGCGGCAAGAGAAAAAAATAAAAAAGAGCTTTCTGAATACGCGGCGCCGTTTGACATTCGCGCCGGACATGGTTATGACGTGCATCGCTTTGCGCCGGAAAGAGCGCTTATTTTAGGCGGGGTCAAGATACCATACGAACTGGGGCTTTTGGGACACTCTGACGCTGACGTACTGCTTCATGCAATCATGGATGCGCTCTTGGGCGCGGCGGCGCTTGGCGATATCGGAAAGTATTTTCCGGATACCGATCCCTTGTATGAGGGAGCGGACAGTTTACAGCTTTTGCAGCATGTAGAGCAATTGCTTACCAAAAACCGGTTTAAGATATCGAATATCGACGCGACAGTCGTCGCACAGAAGCCAAAGCTTGCGCCGTATATTCTGCAAATGCGGGAAAATATCGCCTACGCGTGTAAAATCCCTCTCTCTTGCGTAAACGTTAAGGCGACAACAGAGGAAAAGCTCGGTTTTACAGGCAGGATGGAGGGCGTCAGCGCGCACGCAGTTTGCGTATTGAGCACATATCCGCGATGCCTGTAAGAATAAGGAAAATAAATCGATAAAATTTAGAAAGGAAGAAAACACAAGGGGGGACTTGCTTGGAGAACATCCGTACATTTTTTCATTCGCTGTACAGCGTTATTTCCACCTTCAAATTCAATGACTTTATCGATATCGTGATCAGTTCCTTTATCATTTATAAAATCATCCAGACGGCAAAGGAGATGCGAGCCGGAACACTGTTCAAAGGGTTGATATTGTTAATCGCGTGTTATTTTGCGTCCATTCTATTGCGTCTGCGCACCCTAGCCTTCGCCATGGAGAAGCTGTTTGAGATAGGTTTGCTTGCGCTTATCGTCGTGTTCCAGCCGGAATTGAGGCGGATGCTGGAAAAGGTCGGACGCGCCCGCGTGTCGGAAATACCAATGTTCTATGCTGATTCGCCGGAACGAAAAACGATTGTGTGGGAGAAAGCGATTGATGATATCTGTAGCGCTGTGGCGGATCTTTCTGCGACTAAAACCGGCGCTTTAATCGTTATTGAGTGCAAGACCCGCTTAGGCGAACAGATCGATACCGGTGTGCCGATTCACGCATTGACCAGTAAAGAGCTGTTCGGCAATATCTTTATCCCCAATACACCGCTGCACGATGGCGCAGTAATTATTCGTGACGGCATTATTTTGGCAGCCGCCTGTTTCCTGCCGAAGCCACAGAATGAAAAGCTGATTGAGAATACGCTTGGTTCGCGTCATCGCGCAGCGATCGGCGTAAGTGAAATCTCCGATGCAATCGTTATCATCGTTTCGGAGGAAACCGGCATAATCTCTATCGCCAGAGACGGAGCTTTAGTCCGCGGATATAATAAGGAAACGCTGCATCACTATTTATCCGATAAGCTGATCCCAAGTAAGGATTCCGAGGCCACTCCAAAGAAGCTGCATAAGCTGTTTCAGTATTTCAATAAGAAAGGAAAGCGCCATGAAGAAGAAAAAGAAAACGACCAGCAGTAAGTCCTTTTCAGAGAAGCTGCTTTCCAATAAAACGTTTTTAAGGATTTTATCCCTGATTTTGGGTATCATCTGCTGGCTGCTTGTTGTCACTGTGGTCGATGACGATACGACAGTTACTGTGACCGACATCCCAGTTGAGATCAACTTAGAGGATACCATTGCGCAGAAATATGGGCTAAGCCTGATTGAAGGCTCCGGGCAGACGGTTTCGATCCGTGTGCAGGGCAGGCGTGTTGAGATCGGCAGCCTGACCGCTGAAGATTTTACTGCGCATGCCGTTTTATCTGAGGTCAATAGCATGGGGGAATATATCCTCAACGTTGAGGTCACAAAGAAAAACTCCTCCGCGAACTATGACATCATCCGCACAAGCCCTTCCACAATCAACGCAAGCTTTGACTATCTTGATGAGCAGACCTTTGAGATCGTCGGCGAGGCAGTAGGGATGATTCCGGGGGACGGTTATATCAAAGAAGGCGAGATCATTGTCACGCCGGATGCATTGGAGGTAGTCGGACCAAGAAACGAAATTTCAAAGATCGACCGCTGCGTTGCGGTATCGGATGAAACGGCAACCCTGACTGAAACGACGACCGTTCCAGCTGAGCTTGTCTTTTATGACGCCGCTGGAAATGAACTGGATCTTCCACATGTAGAATATAGGGCGCAGAATTTTGAGATTACAGTGCCAATTTATAAGCAAAAGACCGTCCCGATTGTGCCAAACTTTGTCAATGTGCCGACTGGCGTTGATGTTTCCAAGCTGAAATATACGATGTCAGAAACCTCTATTTCTATTGCCGGACAGGAAAAGCTGGTCGATAGCATTGAATCTATCAGTTTGAGCGAGATCGACTTCCGCAAGGTGGATGTTGGTTCAAGCTTTGTACAGCAGATCAACCTTTCTGCGGGATTAATCAATTTGGATTCGCTGAATACAGTGACCATCTTATTTGACGACGATGAGATGGCATCCACAACGCTCAATATCAACAATATTCTGATTTCTAATCCATCCTCGTTGTATGACGTCAGCTTAATCACAACGAAGCTGTCAAATGTTAAAATTGTTGGCGATAAGGATGTAATTAACTCCTTGAGTGCCTCAGATTTTGTAGCAAATGTAAATCTAGCGGATACTGCGCTTTCACAGGGGACGCTCCGTGTTTATGTCGACATTCATGCGCTAAATTCAGCGCAGGTTTGGGCGGTCGGCGAATATGCCGTTACGCTCAATGTTACCGCGAAATCGTAAATCGTAAAGTTTGATCACTGATTGGAGGGCTTCATGCCGCTTATCATCTCAAATATTAGCTGTCCCTATTTTGTATCGGAGGAAGCAGCTTTTTCCAAAGCGAAAAAGCTGCTCTCTCTGCCCAAAGGGGCATTTTTGGACATCCATACCTACAAAAGATCAATTGATGCTCGCAGACAAAACGACATCCGCTTTGTCTATTCGGTTTTTGTCGATCTGAAGGATCCTGCGCTTGAGCGAAAGCTTGCGCAAAAAATTCCAGATGTCCGCTATCAGCCGGATTCGACTTATGATATTCCAAAAGGACATAAGAAGCTTTCCGCACCGATTGTTGTCGTCGGAATGGGACCGGCCGGGCTTTTTGCGGCGTATCGCTTAGCACAGTATGGATTTCGACCGATTGTCTTTGAGCGCGGCAGTGATATCAATACGCGCTGCCAGGATGTAGATCATTTTTGGAAGGATGGCGTTCTGGACACCAATAGCAACGTTCAGTTTGGTGAAGGCGGTGCAGGCGCCTTTTCCGACGGGAAACTGACGACTCGTATTTCGGATAGGCGATGCGGCAGCGTGCTGAAGATTTTTACCCAATTCGGTGCGCCGGAGGAGATCTGTCATATCGCGAAACCACATATTGGGACAGATCTGCTCTGCGGAGTCATTCAGAACATGCGGAAGGAGATTATTCGTTTAGGCGGACGGGTATATTTTCATCATAAGCTTGACAAGCTGTTGACAAAGGACGGAAGGCTGACCGGCATCGTGGTAAATGGCGCACCGTATGAAACGCATCATCTGATTCTTGCTATCGGGCATAGCGCAAGAGATACCTTCCGCATGCTGTCCGATGAGAAGATCATGATGCAAAATAAACCGTTTTCGGTCGGTGTACGGATCGAACATCAGCAGAGGCTCATCGATCGCGGGCTTTACGGAAAACTCGCAGGGGATAACCGGCTTCCGCCGGGAGAATATCAGCTCTCACATCATTTAGCGGATGGACATTGCGTTTACACCTTCTGTATGTGCCCGGGCGGACTTGTCATTCCATCCGCCTCAGAAGAAAATACAGTGGTGACCAACGGTATGAGCTATCATGCCAGAAATGGCGAAAACGCCAATGCCGCACTTGTTGTTTCTGTTTCTGAAAGGGATTATGGCGATAATCCTTTATCCGGAATAGCTTATCAGCAAAATCTTGAGTGCGCCGCGTTTGCTGCCGGAGGGAGAAATTATCAGGCGCCAGCAGCATTTGTGGGCAATTTTTTAAGATCTGGGAAACCGGGTATGGATGCAGTCTCCCCTAGCTACGTTTTAGGTGTAAAAGAATGCGATTTAGCGGGTTTGTTTCCTTCGTTTATCAGAAACGCATTGGCGGAAGGCCTGCGCGTCTTTAATCGAAAGATTCCGGGCTTTGCGTCAAACGGCGCAATTCTGACTGGGGTAGAGACAAGAACATCCTCGCCGGTGCGAATCCTGCGAGACGAGCGATTTGAATCCGTCTCACTGCCCGGACTATATCCGTGCGGCGAGGGCGCAGGATATGCTGGCGGAATTGTCAGTGCGGCGGTCGACGGGCTACGGATCGCCGAGCAGCTTATTTCAGAGTACAGCGCAGAATCGTGCTGAACAAAAAAAGGAGCGATATCATGTCGGAGGAAGAAAAAAAACAAAGCGCCAAGAAAGAGATCGATGCTTTGGTGGAGGAGCTGAACCATTACAGCTACCTTTATTATGTGATGGATGATCCAAGTATTTCTGACTATGAGTATGACCAAAAGCAAAACCATTTGAAGGAACTGGAGGCAGCATATCCGGAATTCATTCTGCCATATTCGCCAACGCAGCGCGTCGGCGGCATGGCATCTAGCCAGTTCGAAAAGGTGAGCCATGTTATACAGATGGGAAGTTTGCAGGACGTTTTTTCGTATGACGAAATCACTGCGTTCGATACCCGCTGCCGGGAAGAACTGGATCATCCGGAGAAACTGGAGTATGTCGTGGAAGCCAAAATAGATGGGCTTTCCGTTTCCCTGGAATACGAAAACGGCGTTTTTACCCGCGGCTCTACCCGCGGCGATGGTTTTATCGGCGAAGACGTTACAGCAAATCTGAAAACAATCGCTTCGATCCCGTTGAAACTCGCCGAAACAGTCCCGTATTTAGAGGTGCGTGGCGAGGTGTATATGCCGAAAAAAAGCTTCGAGGATTTAGTCGCTGCGCAGGAGCTTCGCGGGGAAGAGCCAGCAAAGAACCCGCGTAATGCGGCGGCAGGCGCACTGCGGCAAAAAGACGCAAGAATCACCGCCTCCCGCAAGCTGGATATTTTTGTGTTTAATGTCCAGCAATGCGAAGGGAAAACGCTTTCCTCTCACAAGGAGTCGCTCGACTGGCTGAAAATACTCGGCTTCAAAGTATCCCCGCGTTATCACCGTTATACCGATCTGGAACAGGTTATCGCTGATATTTCCGACATCGGAGAAAGTAGGGAAGCGTTCGCTTTCGATATCGATGGGGCAGTGGTAAAGGTCGACAGCCTTGCCCAACGAGAACAAATCGGTGCGACCGCGAAATATCCTAAATGGGCGATTGCGTTTAAGTATCCTCCGGAAGAGAAGGAAACTGTGCTGCGCAACATTGAGGTCAGCGTCGGCAGAACTGGTTTGATCGTGCCGACCGCTTGCTTTGATACCATCCGCTTGGCTGGGACGTCGGTTAGCCGCGCTGTTTTACACAATCAGGATTTCATCCGCGAAAAGGATATCCGCATCGGCGATACGATTGTCGTGCGCAAGGCGGGCGAGATCATTCCGGAAGTCGTGCGTGTTGTGCAGCATGCTGCGGAAAGCGTGCCTTATCTCCTCCCCGAACGCTGCCCTTCCTGCGGGGAAAGGGCTGTTTGGGACGAGGAGGGAAGTGCTTCGATTCTTCGCTGCATCAATCCCGCTTGCCCTGCAACCCTGCTGCGCAACATTATTCACTTTGCTTCCCGCGAGGCAATGAATATTGACGGGCTGGGACCGGCTAATATTGAGGCAATGATGCAGAAGGGACTGATCCAATGTTCTGCCGACCTCTATAAGCTAACCAAGGAAGAACTGCTTTCTTTGGATCGATATGCCGATAAATCCGCTGATAATCTATTAAAATCTATCGAAAATTCCAAAAACAACTCTCTTTCACAGCTCGTTTTTGGTTTAGGAATCCGAAATATTGGGCTTAAAAATGCGAAAGTTTTATGTGCAAAATATCCGAGCGCCAAGCAGTTGTTTGAGCTTGATTTTGACAGTCTGATTGCGATTGATGGATTCGGAGAGATACTGGCGCAGTCGGTGTTAGATTATTTTTCTCTGCCGGAGACCAAAGCGCTGTTTGCGCAATTTGAAACCTACGGCTTGAAGCTAACCGAAGATATACCGGAAACCTCTGATAAATTCCTAAATCAAACCTTTGTGCTGACTGGGACGCTGCCAAACCTAAAGCGTGCAGAAGCCGCAAAAATGATTGAAGCACACGGCGGAAAAGTAACCGGTTCTGTATCTAAAAAGACAAATTATGTTGTCGCAGGCGAAGACGCTGGAAGTAAGCTGACAAAAGCGCAATCCTTGGGTGTAACGATTTTGACCGAAGCCGAGCTTTTACAGATGCTGCAAGAGTAAGCAAATGATATTTGACGCCGCATTGCGTAGAAGTAGGTAGAAGTAGATTGTAATGCGATTTTTTTATTTTTACAAGATAACTTGTAATGCAGATACTTGCAAAAAAATTTAGAATATGCTATAATAGGAAAGAATTAAAAAATATTCGCAAAATAACTATTTTGCGAATATTTTTAAGCTTTTGATATGGGGAGGAGCTTTACATATGCCTAATTCAGTGATAAACGATCCATTCGCGCAAACACCGCCGATCCTGCATGAGTTTTTATCTTACCTGGAAAACGTTAAAGCACGCTCGGAAAAAACTGTCGATGAATACTTTCTAGACTTAAGAACTTTTTTCCGATATTTAAAATCTGCCCGTCATATGGTCGAACCTAATACGCCGGATGCTGAAATCGATATTATGGATGTCGACGCCAAGCTGTTGTCAACTGTTACGTTGCAGGATCTGTATGGCTATCTGCACTACTTGACCAAATATCGGCAAAATGAGCCTGCCGCCCGCGCTCGCAAAGCGTCCTCGCTTCACACCTTTTTCGACTATATCCACGTCAAGATGCACTACATTCCAAACGATCCGACAACCGAGCTGGAAATGCCCTCGCTCCGACGCGCCTTGCCAAAATTCTTGACCTTGGAACAATGTATTGATCTTCTCAACGCGATTGATGGCAGACATCAAGCCAGAGATTATTGCATTATAACGCTGCTTATTAACTGCGGTATGCGGTTGTCTGAATTGGTTGGAATCAATTTATCTGATATACAAGGAAGAAATGTCAGAATTTTAGGAAAAGGAAACAAAGAACGTATCATTTATTTAAATGATGCCTGCATGGACGCTTTAGAGGATTACCTGCTCGTGCGAAAATCTACCTGTAAAGTGATAAAAAATCCAGAGGATGAGGACGCGCTGTTTTTATCACAGCACGGGAACCGCCTCTGTAACCGACAGGTTGAGCTAATGCTCGACAAGTATATGCAGAAGATCGGACTTGCAGGGCAAGGCTTGTCGCCACATAAGCTGCGGCACACGGCGGCAACCATGATGTATCAGCATGGAAATGTAGATATCCGCATTTTACAGGAAATTCTTGGGCACACCAATTTGGCGAATACCGAGATTTACACACATGTAGCAAACCGACAGACGGAAAACGCACTGCAAAATTCTCCCACGGCAACTCTTCATCGCAGAAAGCGTGAATCGCTGCCGAAAGGCACCAAAGGTGTTAAAACCTCCAAAAAGCAAAAACCGACGGCAGATTTGACCGCCACGCCGCCGCAGACCTCCGCCAAAGCACATGCTGCAAAGCGGAAGGAAGAGAACTCTGCATCAACTACGCAGACGCCTGATATAGCCGAAACAGAGTCATCAGAAGAAACATGAAAAACAAGGCGAAAGCGGATAAAACCTGCTTTCTCCTTGTTTTTCATGATCAAAACTAAGTTACTTATGACTTTCCTTTTTTTGGTATGCGCCACGTCGATTACTCGGTTGTTTGCGCATATCGCTGAGCTTTTCATCGCTGGAGTGCATAAATTTCGATAGCATATCCTCAAATCCCGATGGGCGTGAAGACGCACTTTCTTCACGATCGCGCCTGTTATTGCGATTATCGTACTTCTGCGCCGATAAACCCCGGTTTGCACCTGAAAAGGACGACTTTTCTGCACGATTAAACGACTTCGTACGACCAGCATCCAGCTCTGTCGGCAAAGCTTTACGGATCGAAAGATTGAATCTTCCGCGATCGTTTATCCCCAAGATTTTAACCTTGACCGACTGCCCGTTCTGTAAGTGCTCCGACACATCGTTTACATACTGCGTAGATATCTCCGAAATATGTACCAGCCCTGTCTGCCCGTCACCAATGTCAACAAACGCCCCATATTTCGTAATTCCGGTTACTACTCCGTCAACGATTTTGCCGACTTCATATTGCATGAAAAGTGATCCTCCTACAAATTTGTTTGCTTTCGGCGGTTTTATTTGCCAGAGATGTCAACGAAAACTTCTTCATCCGGAAATACATAACCGTATTTCTCCCTGGCAATGCGGAGAATGTAATCCTCTACCTCTCCGGAATCAATCATATCGGAAAGCTCTCCGTTGAGTATCTCTTGGTTTTCAAGCCTCTCGTTCAACGCCGCCAACTCGGTCTTATGCTGCTTAATGTCGATGCTGATCGTGATAACGCAGACCAATATGTAGAGAATAAACACAGCCAGAGCTACGATCGTGATGAGCTTCTTGACCGACATCTTTTCTTTTTTCGCGCTTGCTTTCATCTTCAATCACAACCTCTTTTTCTTTGCAGCAAGTAAAGATTTCAATACAATTCTATTATATACGAAATCCTAAAAATAATCAAGAGCTTTTGCAAGATTTTTTCCTCATTTTTTTGTTTTTAACCATTTCCTTTGTAGGACTGTAGGTCGCAATTACCGGAATACCTTACTCCAAAAACCACGCTTTTCATTTTGATCAGATACCGTTTTATCGTACAAAAAGCCGTTGATCTGTCCGGTGATGTGGCAGTGATGGTTTGCAACGGAAAGATCCTCGATCTGCAAATGCTCCCCGTAAATGTGCAGCGCACCCAGCGAGGTAATCATCAGCACCTCCCCCTCGTGATAGGAAACAACCTCTTTTATACCGGTGATGTGCAATTCTTTTCTATTTTGCAGCGTGATATCGCTTTGCTGCGGAGCCTCGATCTGCGCCGTGCTGCCTGTGCCGCCAAAAAGGCTTTGGGGCGATGTTGTCTGAACTGATTGTAAAGCACTGTACTGCATATATTCCCCTCCTTTAAGCCCATTCTATGCGTTTAGAGGCGGAAATGTGAGAATCACTGCACTAATTTATATGGCGTTATGGAGAAGACACAAGCGAAAAACGGGAAGCCTCTTGAAAATGCAGACTTTTTGCCTGCTTCTATAAACACTTCCAAGAAGTCATAAGACGATTTTCGTCTAAAGGATGGTTCATAAGCCTAAACAAGAAATCTGCATCCTGCAGTGTGCTCTTTATAATTTCAAATTTTTCCACATATACCTCATATACCTCTCGTAAAATAAAAATTGGTCAAATGGTAGAATATTTTAGAAAAGGATTATCTTTTTGCATCTTTGAGCCAGTCAATGTAATCAGCTCTGCCGTATTCATCCACAAAAACAGCCGCTTGCC
>CAZPLR010000015.1:0-2754 GCA_964587555.1 uncultured Oscillospiraceae bacterium | reverse complement strand
CATCCTGCAGTGTGCCCCTTTTAATTTCAAGTTTTTCCACATATACCTCATATACCTCTCGTAAAATAAAATATGAATTGTTCAGCTGCAATTCCGCTCTATAAGCTCTATAAATGGTCGAACATTTTAGAAAAGGATTATCTTTTTGCATCTTTTTGCATCTTTGAGCCAGTCAATGTAATCAGCTCTGCCGTATTCATCCGCAAAAACAGCCGCTTGCCCCTTGATGAGCGGCGCAAGATAGGAAACAATCTGCCGCTGAACCTCCGGATCCTCTAAGTCCTGCCACTCCTTTGGAACAAGTCGTTCGGCATTGGCGCATCTGGCTATATTCTCACAGGAAAAATAGGCTTCGTATTCCCCATCCTTGCGACGGATACAAGCCATTTCCCCACTATGCCCACCAAGCGCCATCTGTACGCCGTAGGCTCCGACCGCACGGCTTTCAGCGATATCTGTTTTTGACGCAAGATGCGAGGAGCAGCGCTGCATCAGGTTCAATTCAATCGAGCGCACCTTACAGCCAATCTCATGCTTGACAAGCCGCTCTAAATATTTGCCGACGCCGCTTAGATAGGTGTGACCAAACACGTCGATAGTGCCGCTTTGCTCACTTTCACCGACATATTTCCCATCTGCCGTTTTGATGCCTTCACTTACGACTGCAACAACCGATCGTGTTGTTTTATGCAATGCACGGATTTGGGCTAAAAATGCAACCTCGTCAAACGGCGTTTCTGGAATTGCGACAATCTGCGGCTTTTTCTCGCCAAGGAATCTTGGCATAGCTGCCGCAAGCGTCAGCCATCCAGCGCTTCTGCCCATCACCTCAACAATCGTAACCGACGGCACACTGTAAATCTCGGTATCCTTGATCAGCTCCCTGACCGTAACCGAAAGATACCGTGCGGCGCTTCCATAGCCGGGCGTATGATCGCACCCGCAGAGATCGTTATCGATCGTTTTCGGAAGCCCAAAGATGACTGGGATTTGCGCGTCAGGCTCACGTTCCTTCACCAGCGCGAAATATTCTGAAAGCTTACGCACCGTGTCCATGCTGTCGTTTCCGCCGATATAAAGGAAATAACCAATATTTCGCTCCAAAAATCTTTCGCGGATAGACGCATAAATCATGTCTTGGTAATCGGACGGCAGCTTGAACCGACAGGACCCCAAAGCCATTGCGGGCGTCGCGCTGAGCTTGTCCAGCGTATCTTTATCAGCTTTTCCGGTCAGGTCGATCCAGTCGGAATAAAGAATCCCTTCGATCCCATGAAAGCTGCCGATGATACGTTCGACTTCTGGGGCTTTTGCCGCAGCTTCTATTACGCCGGCAAGCGTTGCGTTGATTGCGCAGCTTGGACCGCCGGATTGCGCTACAATTAAATTCCTTACTGTCATGCTGATGACACCATTCCCTTTCAAAAGCGCTAAAGACCATTAAATCAGACTTTTTTGCTTCCTATTTTTCGCGAAAATAAGCGCGCTTTGTTTTGCCAAAAGAGCGCGCTTATCTTCGTCAATTTTTCTATAATCTATGTTTCACTGTTTGCCAGCCTTCTTCACGCAGTCATGAACGATCTCTCCCATCGTGTCTAGCTTTTTCTCAATATCCTTTGCTAGTGCAAGCTGGCATCTGGTTCTGACTAAGTTATGTTCTGGATAATTGATTTTGAAGTAGATATCGCCCTCCAGATAGTCGTCTAGGAAACGTGACGCAAGCTCAACCGTCAATGTGAACGCCGAAAGCGGCAGCGTATCTATCTCCGCCTTGGTAAGCGTTTCCCCAGTCTGGGATAAAAATCCCTCCGTAAACGCGCGGAATAACTGAAGGTCAAACGATACCTTACCGTAATCTTTGCTGTCCTCTGCTTCTGTGTTACAGGAAAAACGGACGGCATCTCCAAAATCGTGTCCAACAAGCCCCGGCATGACGGTGTCTAAATCAATTACCGTCAGCGCTTCAAGCGTTCTTTCATCAAATAGAACATTGTTGATCTTGGTGTCGTTGTGCGTAACACGCAGCGGCAATTCCCCTTTTTCCAACATATCGGTGATGCGGCAGGCAGCGCTTTTCACGTCGGCGATGTAATCTAATTCCGCCTTCACGCTTTCCGCACGACCGTAAGGATCATTTTGAGCGTCCTCAAACAGCTTTTGCAGACGTTTTTTCGTATTGTGAAAATCCGGAATCGTTTCATAAAGCTTTGTAGCTTTAAAATCTCCTAGCTGCGTCTGAAACTCGCCAAACGCAACGCCTGCGTGGTACAGCACCTCTGGCGTCGGATTCTGATTGTAGGTGACGGATGGAATGAAATTCGTTAATCTCCAGAACCCGTTTTCGTCGTTAACGAAAGTCTTGTGCTCTGTCGTATGGTGAAAATGAAGTGTAACGCCTTCCCGCTTCTTCCCGCGAATATGCTCGGTAACGCAGTCGATGTTGTGCATCACCTGCTCCGGATTTTTAAAAACATAGGTGTTAATCTTCTGTACGATATAGCTTTTGGACACATTGTCCTGCCCGATGTAGTTTACTTTATAGGTCTGGTTGATGTTTCCCATCTTGATCTGTTCGTAGGAAACATATTTCCCCGGGATTCTAAAGTGCTTACATACCTCTTGTAATTTGCATTCGATTGGTTCTGTCATACGCTACTCTCCTTCTGCTTTCATCTAGTAATGATCAAATGTCACGAAAATAAACGGGATCATGCTTTTTCAGATAACCGGCATAATCCCGTAACCCTATTATAC
>CAZPLR010000014.1:0-40818 GCA_964587555.1 uncultured Oscillospiraceae bacterium | reverse complement strand
TTTATATATTGAAAGCCGACTTTTTCAAGTACATGCTGACTTCGCGTGTTCTTTATAACGGAGTCAGCGTTAACAACATCCAATCCCAAAACATCAAAGGCGTACCGCAAGGCTAACCGCTCCGCACAGGTTCCATATCCGTGTCCTTTTACAGTATCATTTTGTAAATGAATACTTAAAACACACTCTTTACTTTCGTAATCAATCTGTTTCAGCTGAAGTTCTCCAATTGGCTTACCATCTTTCATAATGGCAAATAAAACACGCGATGGAGCTTGCTTGGCATCGAAATATTTGTTTACAGATTCTTCGCTATATCGGTAAGGCGTAAACAAATTCATATCCATATATATGGCGGGGTCATTTTCCCAGTCCTGATATAATATATGGCAAAGATCTCTGGTCATCACACAAAGAGATATTTCATTCATAATGCAGCCTCTCCCTTGCCGGTCTCTGCTTCGTTTTATTCTGTAGCAATCAATAGGATTTGTTATTGCGCGAGGCGGCGGCGGTGGCGAGATTGATCCAGTTGCAGTCGTTCACTGCAAGGACGTCGTATTCTCCCTCTGGACGGCAGTCGTAGTAAAGCACATTCTCCTCCAGCTCCGGGATGACTGTAAGCGCGCCGCATAAGTATGCCTTTAAGCGGCTGATGGCGCGCTGCACGCGCTGGGTCTGACCGCCCATGCGGATATCAAATAGGTCAAGCCCGAACACCTTGTTTTCCTTCAGCCAACTGTCCGAATAGACGCGGATAAACTCTTCCTCCAGCGTGTAAAGCCGCGGCAGCGCGATATTTGCGATATCGGCGAGCTTATCGGCTTCTTTTGCGCGGTAGGCTTTGCGCAGGCTCAGCGCAAGCTCTGCCTTGCAGCCGCAGATTTCAGCCAGCAGTGCAAGCGGGGCATAAACATAGCCAAGCTGCGGGCTGCGTTTTTCCCCTTCATGCAGTTTTTTTGCGGTTTCGAAGTAATGCGGAGCGGTGCGCGCGGTAACATGCCGGTCGAATAATCCGCAGAGTACGTCTTGATATAATAGCTGCTTGCTTGGAGATGCGCCGCAGAATTCGTTCGAAGGCGTTGGATTTTCCGGCGTATCGGTTAGCAGATCCATCGCCGCAAAATCGGAAAGGCTCTCGCCGCCCGTACAGATTGCAAAGCGCGCCGCCAGATGCTCCTTAGAGTAATTGTCCTCATAGTCGCATTCCGCCCAAAGCAGGAAGGAGGGCAGAACCGAGAAGGTGGAGGCCTCGCCGCCATCGTCGCCCCAGCTTGTAACAAGCATCTGCTTGATGTTATACTGCTTGCAGCTTTCATGCGCCGGGATGCTTGCAGCATAGCTGAAGCTGTTGTGCGGACCAAAACCCGACCAGCGCCATGCGCCGCTTGCAAACGAGATATTCGGACTCATTTTTTGGTGCGCTTCCAGCATTTTTTCGTAGATACTGCGGTCGGTAGAATAGTAGTTCCAGTAGACTAGGTCTACATCCTTTGGAATCAGCGCGGCTTTTTCCGGGGAAATTTCAACGTTGCTCTCATATTGATCGTTGTTCAGGATGCGGAAGAACATATCGCTCCACATCATTGCGCGGTAGCCGTATTTGTCACAAATGCCTTTAACGCGGTTAAAATGACGCAGCATTAAATCCATCCGGTCAATCTCGCCGTGTTGGTCGCGGTATTTTCCAAGTCCCAGCATATGCGCTTCGTCCATACCGATGTTAATCCTGCGGCTGCGCAGCGACTGTGACATCGAACGGATCATCGCCTCAATTAACGCATAGGTGCGCTCGTCGTCGACCAGCAAAATGTCGTCAAAGTCGGTGTAATCGGCGTATTCCGCCCAGCGCATTGTCTTCCCTAGGTGCGCAAGCGTCTGGATGCACGGGATCAGCTCCATTCCAAATAATGCGCAGTAGTCATCCATTTGTTTCAGCTCCGCTTTGGTGTATCTGCCGCGCATATAGCCAAAATATGGATAGCCCTCAACCTCATAGGTGTCCTCGGTGTACATCTGTATTCCGCTGTAGCCCATTAGCGCAAAGTACCGCACCATCCGGCAAAAGCTGTCGTAATGCATCACCGCGTTGCGCGATGCGTCGATCATCGCCTCCAGCTGCGGATAGATCATCTTTTCGCTGATCCGCGTTTTCTTCTCTAAGTGCTGTGCAACGAGTCCCAGCGCGCGGGCAAACATGAAATCCTCCGCGATTGCGATTACAACCGCATCCTCTTCAAAGCTTACCTGCAGGGTCTGCGCAGCCGCCTTTTCTACGGTTAAAACCGATGCGGTCTTGTCGTCCTCCACCGGCAGCAGCACCGATAATTCGTTCACCATCGCACGATATTTCGGAGCTAATTTTTCTAAATTCAGCCTCATGTTTCTTTCCTCTCTCGGTTTTATCCGGTCTTTCTCTGGCTATGATAAAGATCGTATTTGATTTTTATTATAGCATACTTTTTACGCGCCTGCAACGCTTTTTTCTGATTTTACTTTCTTTGAAAAAAAAGGGCTTGCAACTTGTTAACCAATATGGTATAATAAGGTTAACAATAAAAGGAATCCTTTTTCCGATGCAGAAGCAAGAGGAAAGGAATTTGGAAGGAGAACATATCTATGTCAAATGAAAAGACCCCGAAGGTATTCGGGAAAAAACTGTCGGTCAAGCAGCTTGCAGTCATCGCGCTGTTTGCGGCGGTGGAATGTATCTTAGCGCCGTTTGCGATCCCATTGGGCACGACGCTCGTACCGATCTCAATTGCGACCTTTGTCATCTATCTGTTTGCGTATCTGCTGCCGCCGCTGGAATGTACGCTCGGCGTTGCGGTTTACCTGTTGCTTGGCGCGGTGGGGCTGCCGGTATTTTCCGGTGCGGCTGGCGGGCTGGGCAAGATGCTGGGACCGACCGGCGGATATTTGATCGGCTACCTGTTTTTGGCATTTATCTGTTCGCTAATCGACTGGAAATTTCCGAAGAAATACTGGCTGCATATCATCGGGATGATCGCTGCGACTGCGGTATTATACCTGTTTGGCACCGTGTGGTACATGATTTCTACCGAAACGGCGTTTGTTCCGGCGCTTTCTGGATGCGTAATTCCGTTTTTACCGGGTGACGGCGTCAAGATTGCGCTTGCCGTAATTTTAGGAACGCTTTTGCGCTCTGCACTGGTTAAAGCAAAGCTGATCGAAATATAATCTGATGATGCTAAGGACGGCGTCTGCTGAGAGGGAACTGCCTTCAGCGGACGCCGTATCTGTATGATTACGGTTTGTTGAAAAAAAGGGGGCAGCAGCGCGTTGCTTGCCATTTGAAAGAGGGAATGATATAGCGGATGCAAGGCGGTGATTATATGGAAACAAAGGATGTTATTTTGAAGCTTCGAACCGAAAAAGGATTGTCTCAGGATGTGCTTGCAGGGAAAGTCTATGTAACCCGGCAAGCGGTATCGCGCCGGGAAACGGGCGAAACGTTCCGAATACCGAAACGCTGTTTGATGTTTCGATCAATACGCTTCTTGGTTCGCCTAGGCAGCTTATCTGCCAATGCTGCGGGATGCCTCTTGACGATTCCGCCGTCAGCAGAGAGACGGACGGCGGTTTCAACGAGGAATTCGCCTTGTAATAGGCTGAGGTCTTTCCTCATAAAGTAAAAGCGGATTCCGCAGGTCAAATGAGCCTGCGGAATCCTTACCGTTTGATGGAGCTTTGCGATTTTTGGGAAACGCTTGCGCTTAGACGTAATTCTTGTTGTTCCGGCTTTTCCATTTCAGGATGCACAGTGCGACAAGGTCGACCGCCGCCTCCGCGATCAGCGAAATTGCGACAAAGGTCCACAGTGCAGCTGTCGCTGTGAACGGATTGCATAGAATGATAATCGCACAGATCAGAGTTAAAAGCGCTGCGATCGCGCACCAGAGCCAGCTTCCTTTTTTCAGGCGCATCAGGTCAAAGGTCATCTGCATTTTGACCACGCCGGAAATCAGGGTCGCTATGCCATATAGGATGGTCAAAAGCGGGAAGGTTGCAATCAACCATGTTACGTTAAACGCACAGAACAGCCCAATGATTAGGCAGAGCGTGCCCTTTGCCAGATTCTGCTGTGCCGCGCCGACCTGTGGCGTGCTTCTGAAATAGGCGATGATGAAGATCACGCCCAGCACTGCGATCACCGCTCCCAAGGCAGTGAGTATTACGGTTGTAAAGCCTACCGGATCAATCAGCAGCAGTATGCCGATCGCAAGCTCGGCAAGCAGCAGCACGATGCGCACACCGTTTTCCTTTAAGAATTTCATAGTATTCCTCCTTTTGGCTGTCAAGGGTGTGCTTGACAGCGCTTCTTTTCTCTATTATAATAGTCATATGCAGATTTTGCAATAGGCAGTTTTGTCTTTTTGTGGGAAACTGGCGAAAACAGGTGTTTTTTTCAAAAGGTGGGGAGAGCATGAAGGAAAAGGCAAGCGCTTCGAAATGGAGCGTGATATCTGGGCTGATCTGGCGTTTTTCGGAGCGATTTGCGGCGCAGGGCGTTTCGTTTGTCGTTTCGCTGGTGCTTGCCAGAATCCTGCTGCCGGAGGCTTACGGCATCGTCAGTGTCGCGAAGGTGTTTCTGGTTGTGATTAAAGCGGTAATCTACAACGGGCTTGGCAACTCGCTGGTTCAGAAAAAGAATGCGGATCAGTTGGATTTTTCAAGTGTGTTTTATTTTCAAATCGCGCTGGGGCTTTTGCTGTATGCCGGATTGTTTTTGATCGCGCCGCTCCTTGCGGGCTGGTATGACGAGCCGCTTTTGACTCCGGTTTTCCGCGTGATGGCGCTTACTCTCCCGATTGGGGCGGTCAACTGCGTACAGCAGGCGTTTGTATCTCGTGGAATGCAATTCAAGCGGTTTTTCTTCTCGACCATCATCGGCACGGCTTTATCTGCCGGCGTTGGGCTTGTGCTTGCCGTTATGGGAAAGGGCGTTTGGGCGCTGGTCTGGCAGGAGCTGAGCAACCTGATCTGCGATACGGCGATCCTATGGTTTACGGTCAAGTGGCGTCCGAGCAGGTGTTTTTCGTTTGCGCGCCTGAAGGGGCTGATCAGCTACGGCTGGAAGCTGCTGCTTACGACGATGCTCGATAACCTGTATAACAGCCTATATCCTATTTTGATTGGTAAGCGGTTCGGCACTGTTCAGCAGGGGTATTATGATCGCGGGGATATCATACCGAACGTCATCACCTCCAATGCGGTTTCCTCGATGCAGAGCGTGCTGTTTTCGGCGTTTTCTAAGGAGCAATCCAATCTGGCACGGCTGAACGCAATGCAGCGCAGATGTGTGAAAACGACGGCGTTCCTCTTTTTCCCGCTGATGTTCGGTATCGCTGCGGCGGCAAAGCCGCTGACGCTGCTGCTTTTGACCGATAAATGGCTGGACAGCGTAATCTTTTTACAATATTGCAGCTTTTTTTTCGCGTTTGCTCCGATTCATGCGATTAATCAGCTGGCGATCAGCGCAATGGGGCGCAGCGACGTTTCCCTGCGGGTCGAGATACTCAAAAAGGGGTTGGGACTGGCGCTGTTTTTACTTAGCCTGCCGTTTGGCATCCACGCGCTGCTGTTTGCTAAGGCGCTTAGCTCGGTGCTGATCCTGTTTATCAACGCAGTGCCGTGTAAAAGGCTGCTGGGCTATGGCTATCGTGAGCAGGCACGCGATCTGCTTCCGGCGTTCTGTCTTGCGGCGACGATGGCTGCGGCGGTGTGGTGCGTCACATTATTGGGGTTTGGCAATCTGCCGACGCTGTTTTTGCAGGTTTTCGGCGGGATTCTGTTTTATTATCTCGGCGCGAGGCTGTTTCGGTTTGAGAGTCTGCCGTATCTGAAAAAGCAGGGAAAGGCGCTTTTGCGTAAGTTGCTCCATAGAGCGGGATAGCGGACGAAAAAAGCGGGTCGGAGAAAAACTCCGACCCGCTGTGCATTATGCAGCTATGTTGATTAGAACTCAGAGATAGCCTCCGGGCACTTTTCAGCGACAACCGACAGCGCCTCATCGTCACAGACAAAGATCGCGTTCGGATGCATCTGTAAAATGGATGCAGGAACCTGCGGAGTAACCTCACCGCAAGCCGCTTTGTAAATGATCTCCGCCTTTGCTTTGCCATTGGCGATAAGCAGAACGGTTTTAGCCTTCATGATCGAGCCGCAGCCCATTGTGTAAGCCTGTTTTGGAACATCATCGATCGAAGCAAAGAAGCGTGCGTTAGCCTCAATCGTCATCTGGGTCAGGTCAACGCAGTTGGTGCCTTTTTCAAAGTGGTCGGACGGCTCGTTGAAGCCGATATGACCGTCGTGACCGATACCCAGCAGTTGGATATCCGCACCGCCGAAGCTGTCGATCACCGCGTCGTATCTTGCGCATTCGGCAGCCGCGTCCGGATTCTCGCCGTTCGGGATGTTGGTGTTTTCCGGCTTGATGTCGACATGGGAGAATAAATTGTCGTTCATAAAGTAGTAGTAGGACTGGTCGTTGTCCTTGGTAATGCCGCGATATTCATCAAGATTGATGGTGTGAACCTTCGCAAAGCTGATATCGCCGTTTTCATATTTCTTAATCAGCTCTTTGTATAAGCCGATCGGAGACGAACCGGTTGCAAGACCCAAAACGCAGTCCGGCTTATTGATGATCTGGGCGGCGATGATGTTTGCGGCCTTCTGGCTTAATTCAGCGTAATCCTTTGCACGAATGATTTTCATAATGGATATTCTTCCTTTCTTTTGACGGCGTCGCGGATTTCCATTTTGCCGTCATGCTTTGATACTTCTATTATAGCACAACCGGAAAAGGCTGTCCAGTGGCAAATGACATATTTTCGCATTTATCGGGAACAGGAGAATCAGGCTTCGACCGTTTTTCCATCGTACGAAACGTCAAACCCGTATTTTTCTCCGTATCCAAGCATTTCCTCATGTCCCAAAACCTTGCAGTTATGAGAAAAATGATTCCAGATTAGCTTGCTTTCCGGTTTTAAATGCCCGGTGATGCGCAGGCGGTCCGCAACCGCCGCAGTGGAATCGAACGCCATGTGGTTGCACCAGCTCTGCAATATACCGCCCGTGCAGTCTAAGCTCGCAATATCGAATACAAACCCGTTTTCGGTGATGTAGTCCCACGTTTCACGCGGGAAATAGCCGGTGTCGTGCGCGTATAAAAGCTGTTTCCCGTCTGGGCAGACAATTGCGTAGATAAAGCAGTTTTCTCCTTTTTTGTGATCGGCAAGCATTGGATGCACCTGATATCCGCCGATCTCATAGCGGCAAAATTCGGTCAGCTCGTGAAACTGAACGTGCGGAGCAAGCATCTCGTTCTGCTGTGTTTCTCCCAGATAATCGTTTATCATCTGGATGACAAAGCGATTGCCATAAACCTCAAGCACAAAGTCCTCATGTACGGCGCAGAAGCCGTTTGCACGGTAGGCAAACTCGCTGGCAAGCAGGTGATCCTCGTGACTGTGGGTGATCAGCACGTTTTTCACCTTATCTAAGTCAAGCCCGTAGTTTAAAACATGCAGGTAGGTGTCCGGTGGGAAGTCGATGAGCAGGTCGTCGTTGACCAGCGATTGGCTGCGGGTGCGGATATCCTTTCCGCCGCGTCTGCGTGCGGTCACGCAGGACGGGCAATTGCACCAAAGCGCCGGCCAGCCCTCCGCGGCAGCAGTACCGTAATAGGTTAGTTTCATTTTCATTTCCTCCATTTTTATTTTATCATTTCTTTTCGGAAAAGCGTTTCCGGAAGGTTTATAACAATCCCCTGATGCTGTCGTTACACGGTGTCTCCATGCGGGAAAAGCGCCGCTTTTTGGATGATGGACGGGAGAAATGTCTCGTCGTCGCTTTCAAGGCGCGGATCGATCGGCACGATCTGCCCGAAGCCGCTGCAAAGGATCCTACTTGCGCGCCTCAGTCGGACAGCGTATGCTGCAATTCCTTCGCGATTTACTCATAGCCCACTCTGCCGAATCTTCGGTCAGATGGTAAAGTTCGTTTCAACCCCCATTTGCTGTTACAAGGAGCATTTTTTCTCCGAAAGCAGGTCGATGATCTTTTGCGCGACCTTGTAAACGTCGCCGCAGCCCAAGGTGATAATCAGATCCCCAGCCTTCGCGTTCCCGGCGACCGCCTGCGCAACCTGATCGAAGCTGCTGTACCATTCGCTGCCCGGGATCAGCGCCGCCAGATCGGAGGAGTAGATGTGATAGTCGTCGTTTGTTTCGCGCGAGCCCATAATCTCGGTCAGTGTGACCTTATCGGCGATCCGAAGTGCCTTTGCAAAGTCCTCAAGCAGCAGCTTGGTGCGGGAGTAGGTAAACGGCTGATGCACCGCCCAGACCCGTTTAAAATCCAAATCCTTCGCGGTGGACAGGGTAGCGGTGAGCTCCGCCGGATGATGCGCGTAATCGTCGGCAATTGTGACGCCGTTGATTTTAGCAAGCACCTCAAACCGTCTGCCGGAGCCGGAGAACTGCGCCAATCCTGCCGCGCATTCGCCAAACGGTATGCCGATCTCCATTGCCGCCGCGACCGCCGCCGCCGCGTTCAGTTGGTTATGCTCACCCGGAATATATAAATGCAGCTCGCCAAGCAGCGTGTTTTTATAGGACAGCACAAAAGACTGGTGGACGCCCGGATACCGTCTGCTTTGGCTGATGCGGTAATCGCTGTTTTCCCCCCTGCCGAAGGTAACATATGGGCGATTCAGGCGGCGCACAACCTCCATTGTGTTTGCATCGTCGCCATTAACCACAATAGCGCGGGCCGCAGAGCGCATGAAGATTTCGAAAGAGTCTTTTAACCGCTCCATCGTGTGGAAATAGTCCATGTGATCGCGGTCGATGTTCAGCACGACTGCGACAGCCGGACGGAGCTGCAGGAAGTGATCCTTAAATTCGCAAGCCTCTGTGACCATATACTCGCTTTTGCCGACTCTGCCGTAGGAGCCGATCGATTTCAGCTTTCCGCCGATTACTGCGGACGGATCCATATTGGCGTGCAGCATAATCTGGGTCAGCATCGAGGTGGTGGTTGTTTTTCCATGCGTACCGGAAACGCAGACCGAGCAGGAATGCGCGTTATTGATAATGCCGAGCAAAACGGCGCGCTCTATAACCGGTACACCGCTTTCCTTTGCCGCCAAAAGCTCCGGGTTATCCGGCAGAATGGCGGCAGTATAAACGATCAGATCCGCACCGACGATATTTTCAGCCTTTTGACCGATGGTCACTGGAATCCCAAGTCCCTTTGCAAGCTCTACAATGGAGGAAGGGTTGTTGTCCGAGCCGGTGAGGAAATAACCGCGGTCGTGTAAAATTTGTGCAAGCGGGAACATCCCTGAACCGCCGATACCGATGAAGTGGATGTGTTTTTTGCCGCTCAAAATGGAATTGTTCAAAATGAAAACCTCGTTTCCGTGCCCCAAACCGGAATAAACCTGCGCAAAAAGCCGTATATTTTTTCCGGTTTCGGCAATAAGCTTGAAAAAGCTGCTAAAAGCCGCTTATTTTTAAAATTTGCTATTGTAATCCGAAAATCTTTTTGCTATAATAATAGTATGAGCCAAAATACTTCTTATTTTCCGGATGATTCAACGGAAAGGCTGCCGCTGGCTGCGGCACACTCCCCGCTTTTCATTATATAGCAGTTTCCCCAATTTGTAAAGCCTAAATTAACGATCAAACGCATATTCCTCTAGGAAGAAAAACATAAGGAAACGGAGAAATACATATGAAAAAACGAAACGATCAGAAAAAAACAAACGCTTTCTTTGTCCGCTGCTTTGCCGCGCTTTTGAGTTTAACGGTGCTTTTATCCGCAGCGTCGCTCCCTGCGCTTGCACAGCCAGACGGTTCTTCTGACGTATCCGACGCAGTCTCGCAGGATAACGCTTCGTCGGATGACGCTGTTTCCGAGGAGGATACATCCGAGCCGGAAGCTGAGCAGGATGAGAGCGTTACCGCCGCCGTGATCGCCGACGCAAAGCCGGATTTTAAGGTCAACAGCGAGTCGGTATATATGGTCAATACCGATGCCGACGAGCCGATCACGGTCTATTCTAAAAACGAAACGGAGCGCCGCGCGCCGGCATCGCTGACCAAGATCGTCACCGCCCTTGTCGTGCTGGAGAATGTGGACGACCTAAGCATAACGGTCACAGCGCCGGGCTATATCTATGATGAGTTTTACGGAATCGGCGTTTCCAACGCGGGGATTAACCGCGGTGAGGAGGTCACGGTCAAGGACCTGCTTTACGCGCTGATGCTGCGCAGCGCCTGTGAGGCGGCAAGCATCTTGGCAGACTATATCTGCCCGAACGATATTCCGGCATTTGTGACCATGATGAACGAAAAGGTCAAGGAGATCGGCTGTACGGAAACGAACTTTGTCAATCCGCATGGCTTGGATGCGGAAGGGCAGTACACCTGTGCAAAGGATATGAGCATCATTACGCAGTATGCGATGAAGAATGAACAATTTGCGGAGATCGCCTGCACGCAATCCTACGAGATGGCGGCGACCAACCAACATTCCGAGCCGCGCACCATTACCCACACCAATTATATGTTAAGCAGCTACTACGGCGGAAGCTATTATTATGAGTATGTCCAGGGCATTAAAACCGGTACGACCAACGAAGCCGGGCGCAACCTTGTGACAATTGGGGAAAAGGACGGCTACCATTATCTGCTTGTGACGCTGGGTGCGCCGTACCGTGATGAAAACGGGGCGGTGCTTTCGGAGAATTACTCCTATATCGATCAGAAAAACCTGTATGAATGGGCATTCGACACCTTCCAGTTTACAACGGTTATTCAGGAAAGCCAGTCGCTCGACGAGGTTCCGGTGGAGTTTGGCGAGAACAAAAACTATGTCACCGTAACCGCCAAGCAGCGGGTGATCCTGCTTTTGCCGCAGTCGCTCGACACCTCGACCATTTTGGTCAAAGCGAAGCTGCCTGCCTCGGTGGAAGCGCCGGTTGTCAAGGGCGATTTGGTCGGCAGCGCGGATCTAGTGCTTGCGGACACGGTGATTGCGTCGGTGGATTTGATCGCGGAGAGCGACGTAGCGCGCAGCGGCTTTGCCTATTCGATGCATCTCATCAAGAATTTCTTTCGGAATCCGTGGGTGATTGCGGCCTGTATCATTTTGGCAATCTTGATAGTCGTGTTGGCGGCGTTTATTGCCGCAGAACGCAAAAGACGGCGTAAAGAAAAGCTGCGCCGGAAATTCGGCAGAAAAAATCCGGTCACGCCGAAAAAGAATATCAAACGCAATACTTGGCGCTGAAATCAGCCGGGCTTTGACATGGTCGAAGCGCGGAGGTGATAAATTATAATATTGAAATTTGACAACAGAAAGGAAAAATTGTTATGCGTAGAACCAAGATTATCTGCACATTGGGTCCGGCGACCGATAACGAGAATGTGCTGCGTTCCATCATGCTTGCCGGTATGGACGGCGCGCGCTTTAATTTTTCTCACGGCGATCATGCTTCCCATCTGGAAAGGCTGGAGCAGGTTAGAAGGCTCAGAGAGGAGCTTGAGCTTCCAATCCCGACCATTCTTGACACCAAGGGACCGGAGATTCGGTTGAAAACCTTTCAAAACGGCAAAGTTACCCTTCAGGCAGGGCAGCAGTTTACGCTGACCTCCCGGGATGTGGAGGGTGACGAAAACATCGTTTCAGTGACTTATGCCGGACTGCCGCAGGACGTTAACTCCGGTTCGCACATCCTCATTGACGACGGCTTGATCGATATGGAGGTCATCAATTTGACCGACACCGACATCACCTGCCGGGTGATCAACGGCGGCGTAATCTCAAACCGCAAGGGCGTCAACGTGCCGAACACCGAGCTGTCGATGGAGTATATCAGCCAGCAGGATTATGACGACATTGTTTTTGGTATTGAGAATCATTTTGACTATATTGCCGCATCGTTTGTCCGCACTGCGGACGACATATTAGCCATTCGTCGTGTGTTGAAGGAGCATGACTGCGGATGGATGAAGATCATTGCAAAGATTGAGAACAAGCAGGGCATCAACAACTTAGACGAGATTTTGCAGGTTGCCAACGGCATTATGGTCGCCCGCGGCGACATGGGCGTTGAGATTGCAATGGAGGAGCTGCCGCCGCTGCAGAAAGATATGATCCGCAAGGCATGCGCAAACGGCAAGGTGGTAGTCACTGCGACCCAGATGCTGGATTCGATGATGAAAAACCCGCGCCCGACCCGTGCGGAGATCACCGACGTTGCAAACGCAATTTATGACGGCACAAGCGCGATCATGCTCTCCGGCGAAACGGCTGCCGGCGCATATCCGGTCGAGGCGGTTAAAACGATGGTACGTATTGCAGAGCGCACCGAGCAGGATATTGACTATGCCTCTAAGCTGCGCGGCGCGCTGGTCGTTTCCTCGCCGTATGTCACCGACGCGATCTCGCACGCGACCTGTACGACTGCGATGGACTTAAACGCCGCCGCCATCATCACAGTGACCAAGGGCGGGCGCACTGCGCGCATGATCTCCAAATTCCATCCGACCTGTCCGATCATCTGTTGTACGACCGACGAGCATGTCTGTCGCCAGATGAATCTTTACTGGGGGGTTAAGCCGATAATTATCGAGGAGAAGTTTTCGACTGACGACCTGTTTAATCATGCGGTTGATTGCGCGATGAACACTGGAATGCTGCATGACGGAGATATCACCGTTATGACCGCAGGCGTTCCGTTGGGCATCTCCGGCACGACCAACCTGATGAAGGTTCACGTCATCGGCGATATTTTGGCGACCGGTCAGGGCTTTGGCAAAGAAACGATTCAGGCGCATATTCGCGTTTGTATGACCGAGGATGAGGTTCATACGCGCTTGAAGGATGGCGAAATTCTGGTTGTCCACAATACAACCGACACGATGGTGCCGTATATCCGTAAAGCGTCCGGTCTGATCGTTGAGAGCGCCGAGAGCCTTGCGCATGCGAAAACGCTTGCGCTTGCGTTGGATATCCCGCTGCTTGCCAACTGCGAGAACGCAACGCATCGCTTAAAGACGGGCGTTTTGGTCACGCTGAATCCAAAGCAGGGCACAGTGCAATATACCTCAAATTAAGGAAGATAGCGATTTCCGCGCCGACTCTCTGAAAGTCAGCGCGGAAATTCTTTGATTTTTGCGGTTTTTGCCCGATTTGTTCATATTTTTATATTGTTTTTTGAAAAAAGCCGTGTTATAATAAAAATAGATTGTATTTTTCCTAGTAGGAGGGTTTCGATGTTTCAAGATACATTTATGGAGTATATGGTCAAAAAAGATCCGACGATTGCGGATCAGTTTAAAAAGTGCGGGATTATGCTTGCGGGGCTTCTGGTGATCGCGGGATGTCTTTTGCTTGTGGGAAGTCAGTATGTGGGACCGATTGCGATTGTTTTCGCGGTCTGCTTCGGCTGGATTATGGTTTTGCTGCTGCGCTTGCAGCGGGTGGAATACGAATATACTGTCACCAACAATGAGATGGATATTGATAAAATCCAGGGCAGGAGCAAGCGCAAGAGAATGGTTACAGTAGAGTTTAGTACCTTTGAATCGCTGGAAAAGCTTGATCCGGCGCATCCGTTGGATCTAAACGGTAAAACCAAAATCTATGCTGCGCAGAATATGAAGTCATCCGAAACTTATGTTGCGGCGCTGAAGCATAAGGATTACGGTGAAAGCCTGCTGTTTTTCACGCCGAACGCGGAGATGGCGGAGTATATCAAACACGCGATGAAAATAAAACGTGTTTCTGTGCAGAGCATGGGCAAATAAGCTTAGCTTTATCAAAAAACGAGAGCGGGAAGAAGCTTTTGCGTGCAAGGTACGCCAAAACGATTCTTCCCGTTTTTTATCAAGGAGGATTTTTGGATATGATGATCTTATCGACGGCGCAGATGAAGATGGCGGAATCTGAAACCGACGCGGAGGGGATATCCTATCTGCAAATGATGGAAAACGCCGGTGCCGGCGCTGCTGCGTTGATTTGCAAGCGGTTTGGCGGCAATCTGGACGGCGTAAAATGTGTCATTTTAACCGGAAGCGGCAATAATGGGGGCGACGGTTTTGTGGTGGCGCGGCTATTAAAGTCCTATGGTGCGAAAGCGTCGGTGGTCTTATGCTGCGGCGTGCCGAAAACGGCGGACGCGGCAGAAAATTACCGGATGCTGGAGGATATCAAGCAGTACCACATTACCAAGGATGCGGCACAGATCAGCGAGCAGCTGCGTACCGCGTCGGTCATTGTCGACGCGGTGTTCGGCACCGGCTTTCATGGGCAGCTTTCCGAGCCGATTGCCGCGCTTTTTGAGCAGGCAAACGCTACGGTTGCGTATAAGCTGGCATTGGATATTCCAAGCGGCATCAATGCCGACACCGGCAGTATGGCGCAGACCTGTTTCTATGCGACCCAAACGGTTGCCTTTGCCGCACCGAAGCCGGCGCATATTCTGCCGCAGCTGCAGCCCTATTTCGGGCAGATTGTCGTCACTGATATCGGTATTACCGAGCAGACGCTGCGCCGCGCGAAAGAATATCCGGATTTTCTGTCGCAGGCGGCTGTTGCAAGGATGCTCCCGACGCGCCCTGATCGTTCACATAAAGGGACTTTTGGAAAGCTTATGCTATACTGCGGCAGCATTGGCATGACCGGTGCGGCGATGATGTCGACGCTTGCCGCTATGAGATGCGGCGCTGGGCTTACGACCTTAGCGACGGTTAAGGACGTCGCGTACATGGCTGCACCTGCTCTGATGGAGGCGACGACCTTAGTCCTGCCGCAGCAGAAGGACGGAACACTGCATGAGGCCGGGATCGAGATGCTGATAAAGCGGGCGGCGTCGGCTGACGCACTGGTTGTCGGCTGCGGAATTTCGACTGCGCCGACTGCAAAACAGGCGGTTTTGGCGCTTTTGCATCTGACGGGAAAGCGGAAGATGATTTTAGACGCGGACGGCATAAATTGTTTAGACGGGAATATAGATATTTTGAAGGAGAAAGACGCGGGAATCGAGCTGATCATCACCCCGCATCCGGGCGAGATGGCGCGGCTGTGCAAGCTATCGGTGAACGAGGTCAACCAGAATCGCGCTGCGCTTGCAAAGCAGGTCGCAAAGGAATATGGTGTGACTGTCGTGCTGAAGGGGGAGAATACAGTGATTGCCGGAAAGGACGGCGAGGCATATCTCAACCAGACTGGCAACAGCGGTCTGGCAAAGGGAGGCAGCGGCGATGTGCTTTCCGGTATGATCGGCGGCCTTTGCGCTATTGGGATGCCGGCGTTTGAGGCAGCGGCTGCTGCTGTCTATCTGCACGGCTTTACGGCAGATGAGCTGGCAAAGCGGGTGTCAAAGCACGGTATGCTCGCACGAGATATCATCGAGGAGCTGCCAACTGTATTCCGGAAATTTGATCGATAGAGCCTGTTTCTCCTGCGGCGTCTTCTTTTGAAAGGAGGAGGCTTTTGAAGCAGTTGAAAAAGGATTATGGTACAAAGCAGAAGAAATTTTCGTGGATGTATCTTGCTATCGGCGTTACGGCGGCGGCAGCAGCGGTTATGCTGGCGTTTGCCGGGACAAAGGTATGGCGGCATTTCAACGGTGAGCAGGGGAATGCCGGCGACCCTGCGTCCGATGCGTCGGGGCTTTCGGATGCGCAGGTGCAGCTTTCGATTCGGCAAAATCAGCTCTCCGGAGAGCTGACACAGGATGCGTCCGGACACTATCTGCTGACCTTGACCAAGCCGAAGAGCGTAAATGGGCTGCAGATGGATTTTGATCCTAAGACCGGGAAATGCAAGCTTTCATTTATGGGATTAAGCGTTAATCTGGATAAGGACACGGCGTTTGCGAATAATGCGGCAGCGCTGATCGGCAGGGCGATCGAGGATGCGCTGAGCAATGCGGAGGTGAATACCGGCGGGAGCAAGGCAAAAACGGTAATTAACGGGTATATCGATTCCTGCGCATACACTTTGACGCTGGGGGAAGATGGGCTTCCAACCCATCTTTCGATCCCCGAGGAGCAGATCGACTGCGATTTTGCCCAAAAGTCCGCCGCCGAAGACAGAGATGAATAAGCGATGGGCTTTTGCGGCAGACTATAAGGCAGAAGAATCCAGAAAGGACTTTTGAAATTCTGTCAAGGTTGTCGGAGGAAGCAGGCTTATGGTCAAAGGCGTTAACAAATCGGTGATTGAGATTAACAATACGGAGGACAGCTATATTGAGCGCGCGATTCTGTTTATCAATCCGGAGAAGGCGTCCCGTCCGCAGGAAAAACTAAAGGCGCAGGCAAATGCTTTTCTGAAAGCGGCGGATAAGGACGCGGGATATTCCGGCATTCCCTGTAGGAAAGGGAGGCTTTCGCAGTTTATACGTTATGTCGCCGCGTTTTTGTGTGGGGCGGCAGTTTCTCTCCTGCTGTACTGGCTGCTGCTTTAATTTTCTTTCGCCGCAAAGGCTGAGGCGGATTTTTGCATTGCGTCAAGCGCGGAGGGGTACGCCGTTGCAGGAACGACGGGATTTGCTGTCGCAGGAAGGGAAAAGAGGAAATGATATGTGGGATAAAATACAGGATATGCTGCTTGAATATGGAGAGTCACTTTTACTTGCGCTTTTAGCGGTGATTATCGGCACAATCTTAATCAAAAAGGTGCTTATGCCGCTTGTCACCAAGATTTTGGCGAAAGGGAAGGCAGACGAAACGATCAAGCATTTTTTGCGCTCATTTATCAACGTCGCACTGTATGTGGCTTTGGTTGTGATCGTGATGTCGTATTTGAAAATCGATATGACCTCTGCACTGGCGTTTTTAGGCTCCTGCGGCGTGGCGATCGGTTTGGCGCTGCAGGATACGCTTGCCAATATCGCCGGCGGTATTTTTGTGCTGTTTACCAAGCCGTATGTCATTGGCGATTATGTGGAGGTAGACAATATCCAAGGCATTGTCACCGACATCACGCTGCTGCACACCAAACTTGACACGGTGGACAATAAAGCGATTTTTGTGCCGAACAACCAGATGTCAAGCAGCAAGCTGACCAACTATTCGCGCGAGGAGACGCGCCGGCTCGATTTAAAGTTCTCCATCTCCTATGATTCTGATTTCCGAAAGGCGAAGGACATTTTAATCAAGATTGCAGACGAGCATCCGATGATCCTAAAGGATCCCGCGCCGATTATCCGTGTTGGAGAGCTGGCGGACAGCTCGGTCAATCTGGTCTTCCGCGTTTGGGTGCCTACTGTCAGCTATTGGGACGTCAATTTTGACGTGATCGAGCAGGTTAAACTGACCTTTGACAAGGAGGGCATTCATATCCCATTCAACCAGATGGATGTACATATCAAAAACAAATAACAAAATCCGCCTGTCTGATGCTTTGGACAGGCGGATTCTGCATTCGTTTTGTTTTTAGTATCGATAGATCAGTCCGTCGGTGCGGATGTGCCAGTTCTGCGCCGCATCGGCAGTCCTTGCCCAAATGTCAAACTCGGTCGGCGTGATGGCAATCTGTGGATCGATCGTCCAACAATCCTCCTGTTTTAAAGCGGAAAAATCGGTCGTAAAGCTTCCCGTTTGGGCAAACAGATTGCGCTGGCGGTAATAGAGTTTTCTCAGTTCCCATTTGATATACTCGTCGCGCGGAATGACGAAGTCTGCTGCGCCGCTTTCGCCGGCAAACAGCAAAAAGCCCCAGCGCTCCGGACAGTGCATATCGACAATACCGGTCGGCGACCAGATCCAATTATCTTCTGGGTATGGCTTGCCGGTTTCCGGATCAAGCTTTCGCTGGTAGCCGCCGTCCTTTACTTCGGCAAGCCATTCCACACGCGAGAAGTTGATGCGCCAGTAATTTCCTTCTTTCGGCAGGTTGTTTTCGCAGCACTGAATCAAAACTTCCATCGGGAATGCAATCTCGACGCTCCAGAAATGGCTGCGGGCGGTCGGGTCGTTTAGTTTTCCGTCTATGTAAACAGCGGTTTTTAATCCCTGATAGTCGAATGCGTTGATCGGCGGCGCGCCGTCGCGGTACGGCTTCGGCAAAAGCAGATCCCAAACCGTATTGCGCGCGTTCATCTCAAATTCGTAGTAAAGGTGGGTGTCACCATCCGGATCAATGAAAACCTCAAAATCATTGTCATAGAAAATAACCGAGTCCCGTTCAGTTTGGTAAGCCCAGATCTCGTCCTCATACAGTTTTGCGCCGATATAAAGGTAGTTTTCGTCCCACTTCATCTTCATTCGGGTCTGCTTGCGCGGGCGTGGACGAGGAGAAGGGCTGCCGCCCTCAATCAAAACCGAGGTGTCCTCGATATCCTCGAATAATTCGGAAAACGGCGCATCCTCCCAAAACAACTTATCCAGTCTGCCGTCAAGCACAGTAAGCGGGAATTTTGCCTTTTTGCATACATAAGATCGCGGCGCAAAAGCCGCAGTAATCTCCTTCACAGGGCCCCAATAGCTCGCCATATCAAATTTCCTCTCTTTTGTCAAATATTACCGGGAATTACATACTGCTGCGGTTTTCGAGCGCTTTATATAACGTGACAGCATCGACGTTTTCCAATTCACTTCCGGCGGACACGCCGTAAGCAATGCGGCTGACCTTGATTTCCGGAAAGGTCATGCGGATCAGCCGGGAAATATAGGCTGCGGTCGCTTCACCCTCGATATTTGGGTTGGTTGCTAGGATGACCTCTTTGATGGTACTATCGCCGAGCCGCCTTAAAAGCTCTTTAATTGTAAGCTGCTCCGGACCGATGCCGTTTTGCGGCGAGATCGCGCCCCCTAAGATGTGGTAAACGCCGTGATATTCCTGCGTGCGCTCAAAAGCGGCGAGGCTTTTGACGTTTTCGATGACGCAGATGGTGCCGCGATCGCGCTTTTCATCGGCGCAGATATCGCAGATATCGTTGACTGAATAATTGCCGCAGACCTTACACTGCTTTACGTCGCGATGGGCGGAGAGCAGTGCGTCGGAGAGCGCGTGGATCTGCTCGTCGCTCATGTTAAGGACATGGTAGGCAAGCGTCTGCGCGGTCTTCGGACCGATGCCCGGCAGGGCGGAAAATTGTTCGACCAGCCGAAAAAGCGGCATTGCGCCGCCGTTTTGCTGAAAATGGTTGATGGCTGCCATGTATGAACGCTCCTTTGCGCAGCATTACTGTGCGACACAGTAACACAGAAAAGGCAGGCAAGAGATACCTGCCTGCTTTATGAAAAGCGGATTGGAAACAGAAATCAGATGCCCGGAATATTGATGTTGCCGGTTAACTGACCCATGCGCGCGTCGGAATCTGCTTCCGCAGAACGCAGTGCCTCGTTGATTGCGCTCATCACGAGATCCTGCAGCATTTCAATATCCTCCGGATCGACAACCTCCGGTTTAATTGTGAGGGATTTTACCTCTTTTTTGCCGGTGACGACCGCCTCTACCTGTCCGCCGCCAACCGATGCAGAGTAGTCCTTTTGCTCCAATTCAGCCTGAAGCTTGGCGATCTCTTCCTGCATTTTCTGGGCCTTTTTGATCACATTGCTGACGTTGCCGCCGTTGCTGTATCCCTGTGGTAATCTTGCTTTCATGTGTTTTATTTCCTCCTTAATTGATTTCAACTATATCAACGCCGGCAAGCCGTGCGCGCTCGGCAAGCTCCATGAGCGGGTCTGCTGCCGGAGGCGGGGACTTAGCGGCGATGCTTTCTTTGGCAAGCCGAAGCTTATAGCTGCAGCCTGTTACCTGCTTGATGATCGAGAGCAGACGCACCGAGGCGTTATCCTTTTTCAAATTGCTGACAAGGCTTCCCATCGGGCTTTTCATATACAGATAATTCCCCTGCTCGAACACCATCGCGTTGAAAACCAGGCCGTAGATAAACGGATCGACGGTTTTTAGCTTCTCCAAAACCTCCTCCCAGTGCGCAAACGGCACCGGCTTTTCCTTGCTCTCTTGTTCCGGCTCTACAGCTCGGGAAGGCGCGTTTTCTGCGTTTGGCTGCGATTGCCGCGGACTTGGTTTTGGCTGTGGTGCTGCGGCAGACAGTTCGGCTGGAAGCGGCTGCCCTATCTGCGGCTTTGGAGTATCTGCGGATTCTGCCGGATTGCTCTCCGGCGGGATGAACGGGGAAACCTCTTGGCTGTCTTTGGCAGGGGATATATCCGGTTGTGCCGCGCTTGATGCCGCCTTTTCCTGCGGCAGAGCGCCGTCCTGCAAAAGCTGTTCAAGATGCTCAATCCGCTGCAAAAGGCTCTGCGGCGCGTGATCGGCGGCAGGGTTGCAGATACGGATGATGCACATCTCCATATTCAGCCGCTTGTCTGCGTATTTGCTCATCGCGTCAAGCGTTTCCTGTAGGATTTGCAGGTAGCGCAGCAGTCTTGCAAGCGAGAAATTCGCGGCATATTCCTGCATTTTTTCCCGTTCGGAGGGCAGAGTGAGCGGCAGTTCGACCTCGCCGTTTCCTGCCTTTAAAATCATGATATCCCGAAACTGTCCGGCAAGCTCCTCGCAGAAAATCTGGATATCCTTCGACTGATCGTAAAGCGTGCCTAAAATAGAGAGCGCCTTTGCGGTGTCGTTTTGCAGGATGCAGTCGCAGATAGAAAATAAGTAATCGCGACCCGTGACGCCGGTCGCGGCGATAACGGTATCCTCTGTGATATCGTGCGAATAGGCGATACACTGGTCGGTCAGCGAGAGCGCGTCGCGCATACCGCCGTCCGCTAAATGCGCAATTGCCGCCGCCGCCTCGTCGGTCAGGGTAAAATCCTCGTTTTCCGCGATCTGCTTCAGCCGCTTGACGATATCGGCTGACCGGATACGATGGAAGTCAAACCGCTGGCAGCGGGAAAGAATGGTTGCGGGAACCTTTTGCACCTCGGTAGTCGCCATGACAAAGAGGACGTGCTCCGGCGGCTCCTCCATGATCTTCAAAAGCGCGTTGAACGCCGCCTGCGAGAGCATGTGAACCTCGTCGATGATGTAGACGCGGTATTTGCTGACCGTCGGAAGAAAGTAGGCTTCCTCTCTGAGCTGGCGGATGTTGTCCACACCATTGTTGCTCGCCGCGTCGATTTCCTGAATGTCCATATTGGTGCCGTCTAGGATGCTGCGGCAGCTTTCGCAGCAAAGGCAGGGATTCCCATTTTGCGGGTTTTCACAGTTGACTGCCATTGCAAGAATCCTTGCACAGGTGGTCTTGCCGGTTCCGCGGGAGCCGGTAAACAGGTAGGCGTGCGACGGCTTTTTCTGCCTGATTTGGTTTTGGATGGTGGCGGTGATATGCTCTTGGGAGATCACATCGTCAAAGGTGCGCGGACGCCACTTGCGGTATAACGCCAGATACATTCACTCACCTCCCAAAAGAAAAGCGCGCCATTTGACACACGGATACACAGGAAACGCTGCGGCACACAAACAAATCGCTTAATGCTGCTCGGTTCCCCGCCTGACATGGTTCACGGCCGTCTGCTGCACAGGCCCCGCATATCCGCATGTCAAATGGTACGCTCTGAATTTGGCTTTTCGCCGGCGGTTTCTCCGCTCAACGTTATTATAACACGTTAGGACGCAAAAAGCAACCGTTTTTTTGAAGATTTTTATTTTTGTTCATTTTTAGCGTCTTGCCTTTTGGCAACCATAAAATAAAGGTTGCAATCCTGATAATGGGATGATATAATAAAAGTCATATAGAGAGAAAAAGAAGGGATAGATAAGAAAATGCCGATCACAAAGGATCAGCTACGCCGCATCAACGAGCTTGCGGCGATTGCAAAAAAGCGGAAGCTTACCGCAGAGGAGACCGCCGAGCGTGCGCAGCTCCGCGCGGCATATATCGCGGCGGTAAAGGAAAATTTGAAAAGTCAGCTTGATGTAATCAGCATCGTGTCGGAGGACGGCAGTAAAAAACCGCTGAAAAAGAAGTAGGCTTTGCAAAAGAGGAGGCAGAAGTGATGAGCGCTCTGGATGAGATTATAGCGCGGCTGAACGCGTTGTTAGGCGGCGACGCGCTGCGAAAAGCGTCGGAGCTGCTCAAAGGCGCCGAAATGATGCTGCGCAAAGAAAATGACAATATATCCTTCCCTGCACAGAAGGCTTTTTCCGAGGAAAAAAGGAGCGGAGAGCAGATCCCGCCGCGTCCGCAGACATTAAAGCGTTCGCCGGAGGAGAAGCGTGCTTCGCCTTACGCGCAGATCGATTTCCGGCGGGAGAAGGAGCCGCCGCATCTTGTCCAGTACCGCAAACTGCGCAGTCTTAGTAATCGCGACGGGTATGAGCGGTATAGCTGGAAGCATCCAAAATCGTTTTTCAGGCAGGCGCAGTATATGCAGACAGTTGCTGCCGAGCCGTGCGCGGCGGTGAACTACGAAAGCATTTCTGCGGATTACGGTGATCTGACGATCGCGCAGTTTCGGTATTATGCCGCGCTGCACCCAATGCTGCTGGACGGGGATTACAGCCGGATCGACGCCGGCTGTTACGGCTATCTGTTTTTATTCTTTTCCGAGCTGATCTGCGGCGCCGCAAAGCCGCAGGAAAGTCCAAAGCAGGTTTTCTCGCGTCTGACCGGGATTGTGGATCATTTTATCTCGCTGCAGAACGGATCGTCCGATACTTCGTTTCCAGCGCAGCAGGCAGTTTTACGGGCAAAGCTGTATTCCTTTGAATATGCTATGGTTAAGGAGCTGCGGGAGGAAGCGCTTGTTTATGGGGACGACGTCGGCTGGGGCGTTCGTCAGGCGTCGCTATTTCCGCTGATAAAAGCGTACGAGAAAGCGGATTATAAAAGCCTGCTGACGCTGTTCAGTGAAAAATGCTCTTATCATATCGCAGCGACTGCGCTTTGCAAGGCTGAGCCGTACAGTGAGCTTTACCCACTTTTGTTCAAAGAGGTGCTGGATGCGCTTTATCGGCATTCCACGACCCAAAAGGACTTTTCGGAGTGGTTGTTTGGGCGGATGGCGGAAAGGAGCTATGAGCCGTTTTCGCTTTTGATGGCGGACGCCGTTCCGGAAGCCTCTTTCACATTCGCACCGTTCGCATGGATTTGCTATTCGTATGACGCGGCTGAAAGACACTTCCAAGTTAAGACGCATATCGGGCCGAATTACGACCATATTTCCGACGTTCTGCGCAGCATGGATTTTTATATGCGTATCGAGGTGGGCGGCCGGCAGCTGCAAAAGCCAGGGCTGCTGAGCAAAACGCAGGATGCCGTCGTTGCAAAAGCAGTGCGTCAGTTCTGCGAGGCGCGCGGGCTGCTGCAATTGGAGCAGCGGAAAAGGGAACAGGCGAAAAAGAGGCGTGCGGCGCAGAAAAAGCTTGCCGCCGATCCGGACGCGCCGATGCGATCCACGTTGGTGGAGATCGATTTTTCCAAGCTGGATCAGATCAGGGCGGACGCGCAGAATGTGGAGGAGAGGCTGCTTTCGGTTTATGAGCAGCCGGAGCAGACGGCGCAGGAAGCGCCCATTTTGCAGCCATTTCAGCCGTTCGCCAAGCCGATGGGACAGAAGGCGGATACCGCGCCCGCTGTGGAGGAAGACGACGATTGGCGCGCGTTTTATAACGCGCTGGAGGAGGGCGCGCGGCGGTATCTTGCGCTTTTATGTGAGGATCGGAACAAGGCAAAGATATATTGCGCAGCACTTTGTAGGGAAAGCGGCAAAACGCCGCAACTGTTGTTAGAGGAGATTAACGCGCTTTCGCTGGAGTATATCGGCGACACTATTTTATCAGAAGAGGATGAAACACAGATCTACGAGGATTATCTGGACGCGGCGAAAGCGGCGTTTTTCAGAAAGGAAGGAGCATAATCATGGCGGTAAAGGTGCCGAAGCGGATTGCGATGACCCTAATCAATTCGCTCAAAGGCGGCGTTGTTCCGCGCATTGGACTAGAGTACATCGCGGTGGGGCGCAAGGAGGAGATCGGCGCGCTGCTGGACGATGTGGAGATGATCGCCGGCGGCGGTTCTTCCTTCCGGTTTATTGTCGGACGGTATGGCAGCGGCAAAAGCTTTTTGCTGCAAACGGTAAGGGGTTATGCGATGGAGCGCGGCTTTGCGGTGATGGACGCCGATCTTTCACCGGAGCGAAAACTGGTCGGCGGCAAAGGGCAGGGGCTTGCGACCTATCGGGAGCTGATGAAAAACCTTGCTGTGCGCACAAAGCCGGACGGAAATGCGCTTCCGCTGATCCTTGAGCGCTGGATTAGCGGCGTGAAGCTTTCTTTGATCCAAAGCGGCGTGAAGGAAAGCGCTCCAACTTTCACGGAACAGGTCGAGGAACAGATTTTTTCGGTTATCGGGCAGATGGAAGACTTGGTGCATGGCTTTGATTTTGCAAAGGTACTAACGCTCTACTGGAAAAGCATTTGTATGCAGGATGACGCGCTGCGCTCGAATGTGCTGCGGTGGTTTCGCGGCGAATACCAAACCAAGACGGAGGCGAAAAACGAGCTTGGCGTGAATGCCATTGTCACCGATGACGATTGGTATGATTATGTCAAGCTGTTTTCAGCGTTCCTGACTGCCGCCGGTTATCGCGGGATGCTGCTGATGATCGATGAGCTTGTGAACATCTACCGCACCTCTAATGCGGTTGCAAGGCAGTATAATTACGAGAAGCTGCTCACGATGTACAACGATATGATGCAGGGCAGAGCCTCACATTTGGGGATTATCATGTGCGGCACGGTGCAGAGCTTAGAGGACAGCAGGCGCGGCGTTTATAGCTACGAGGCGCTGCGTTCCAGATTAGAAAGGGGACGTTTTGCCGGGGAGGATACCCGCAATATGCTATCGCCGGTCATCAGCCTGAAGCCGCTTTCCCAAGAAGAATTATTGATCCTGATCGAACGGCTGGATGATATTCACGCGGGACTGTACGGCACCGATCCGGCGCTTTCAATCGAAGACGACGTGGATTTCTTGAGGGTGGAGTTTTCACGGGTCGGCGCGGGAAAGCTGATTACCCCGCGCGAGATCATCCGCGATTATATCGAGCTTTTGGAGATTGTGATGCAGAATCCGGATGTTTCCGCTTCCCAGATCATTCGGGAAAAGCTTCCGGCGAATCTGCCGGACAAAGAGGCGGTTCAAGAGCAGGAGCTGACGGAGTTTATCTTTTGACAGCCATAAAAGGGCCGCTTTTTATGAGGCGGGGCATATGCCTGTTTTCGAATATCAATGCCATAGAAGCGAACTTAGGCGCCATCGAAACATGAAAGTTGTACGGCAGTCGCCTGCCGGCTTTTATAATGGGAAGTGCTGACGGCGGCTGTTTTTCATATTTATAAATTTTGAAGCAGGAGGTTAAAATATGTCTGATTCGCAGCAGAACGCCGCAAGCGTGTATTTTTCCCGCTTGGCGCCATATATTCAGGATTTCATTTACCGCAAGCGCTGGGACGAGCTGCGGGATATCCAGGTTGCCGCCTGTAGGACGATACTGGACACCGATCACCATTTGCTTTTATCCTCCGGTACAGCCAGCGGAAAGACTGAGGCGGCGTTTTTGCCGGCGTTGACCAAGCTCTATGAAACCCCTTCCGAAACGGTAGGAATCCTGTATGTCAGCCCGCTTAAAGCGCTGATTAACGATCAGTTTTCCCGCATTGAGGAGCTGCTTTCCGAGCAGGATATTCCGGTGACGAAGTGGCATGGCGACGTCAGCCAGAGCGTCAAAAGCAAGCTGCTGCGCCATCCGCAGGGGGTCCTTCAGACGACGCCGGAGTCGCTTCAGGCGATGCTGATGCGAAACCGTATTGGGGTAATCAAGCTGTTTTCTGATCTGCGGTTTGTCATTATAGACGAGGTGCATTATTTTATGAGCGATCCGCGCGGGACGCAGCTGCTCTGCCTGCTTCAGCAGATCAACCGCTTGACCGGCTGCGATCCGGTGCGCATCGGGCTTTCAGCGACCATGTCGGATTATTCCGGCGCGATGGCGTGGCTTTGCAGCGGCAGCAGGCGTGTCTGCGATCTGCCGCAGTGCGGCACGGGAGCGGGGCAGCGCAGCGTCGTTATCTCGGTGCAGCATTTTCTGATCAAGCCAAAAAACAACAAAAAGGATTTTGAATACAGCGTCAACCTATATTTTGACGCGATGTTCCGCTGCACCTATGGGAAACGCTGTCTGCTGTTTTCCAACGCAAAAGCGGTGGTCGAGCAAAACATCGGGCAGCTAAAGCGTATTGCCGCGAAGGTTGGTGCGCCGGATGTTTACTATGTTCACCATGGCAACGTTTCGGCGACGCTGCGCGAGCACACCGAGTTTTTGATGAAACAAAGGGAAGGTCCGATGGTGACTGGCGCTACAGTGACGCTGGAGCTTGGCATCGATATCGGCGCGCTGGAGCGGATTGTGCAGACCGGAAGCCCGTTTTCAGTGTCCAGCTTTGTGCAGCGGATGGGCAGAGCCGGACGCAGGGACGGAAGAAGTGAGATGTTTTTCCTGTTTCCGGAGGAGGAAAGAACCTTTTCCTACGAGTTTTATAAGGCTATTTTCTGGGAAATGGTCAAGTGCATTGCGCTGATCCAGCTTTATTTGGAGGAGCGCTGGGTTGAGCCGGTGCCAAAAAACGATAAGCCGTTCGGCATTTTGTTCCACCAGACGCTCGCCTATTTGTATGCGCAGGGCAGCGCATCCCCGGCGGAGCTTGCCTCGGAGGTGCTGTCGCTTTCTCCGTTTGAGAAGATTACCAAGGAGGAATATGGCAGGCTCCTTTCTTTTATGATTGAGGATGGTCAGTTAGAATTCGGTGAGGAGCGGGAGCTGATGCTTGGCGAGGAGGGGCAGCGCGACGCGGGGAATTATCAGTTTTACGCAGTATTTGAAACGGAGCTGGAGTTTTCGGTTAAGTATGAATCGCAGGAAATCGGCACATTAGAGCGCATCTATCCGGTTGGGCAGCGGTTTGCGCTGGCGGGAAAAACGTGGCAGGTGTTGGAGATCGACCGGCAAAGTCACGATATTTATGTCAAGCCGGTCAATGTGTTGGCGACAAATACATGGGAAACGCCGTTTGATATTCCGCTGCACACCAAGATCGTGCGCCGGATGCGGGCGGTCTTGGCAGAGGACGCCGACTACCGTTATCTTGCGCCGTCGGCGGCAGAGAGGCTGCATGAGATGCGCGCGGTTGCCAGAAGGGCAAACTGCCTAACCGAATTGATCGTGCCGCTGACCGACGGAGTTTACGGCGTGTTTCCATGGCTGGGAACGGGCGCGCTTCTGACCCTCTCCTACGCGCTCAAAAGCAAGGGGATAGACAACGAGCTGTATCGCAGCTTTGAACTGCCGGTCTTTCTGATTGTCGCGCCGGAAACGCCGCTTGACACGTTGCGGGCAGCGTTAAAGGAATGCGCATTTGGACGGCTGGACAAATTTTCGTTTCCGGTGGAGGAGAACGCGGCGCTGCTTGGAAAATTTAACGACCATATTCCGCCGGAGCTTTTGCGCAGGCAATATATCGAAGACGTTTTGAATGTAACGGAAATGCAAACGTATTTAAAAGAATTTTTTTAACTTTACAAATGTGCTGTCGTATGGTATAATATTGTTATTCCAGCAAACGCAGCGCTGTGCATTTGGAATCTGCTGGCGCGGAAATGGTGTAGAAAGGCAGGATGTCAAAGATGAGCGACAAGCAGATTTACGGAAAAAGCTTTGAATTTGACAACGATTTCTTTGCAAGTCAGAAGCAGGTCGGTTTTGTTAAGCTGTACCAACTGGGCGAAGTATGCTTTGAAAGCGGTCATGAAGTGGAGCTTCACCGTCAGGTTTGCAATGAAGTCACCTATATCATTTCCGGCAGGGCGCTTGTCACCTGCGGGGACACCTCCTATCGCGTGGGACAGGGCGATATTGTCATCAACGCCAAGGGGCAGATGCACGCGATCCAAGCGGACCCTGATTCCAAGCTGCGGTATTTTTATCTCGGCTTTGATTTTGATCGCGAAACGCATAACGAGATGGTCACAAGGCTTTCCTCGTTTTATGAGGATAAATTCAACAGCCGCGTAGCGCACGACGAATACAATCTCATCACCTGCTTTGGCCGTTTGCTGGACGAGCTATACAACAGCATGGACTTTTCAGAGATGCTCATCCGCAATTATATCGAGCAGATTTTAATCATGGTTTACCGCACCTTCCAAAATCGCCGTCCGATCCCGATTGAAACCAACAGCACGAACGGTTCCGTGGGCGATACGACCTATTTGATGATCCGGTATATCGAGGATCATATTTTGTCGATCAACAATCTGACCGAAATCAGCAATCACCTTGGCTACAGCTATAATTATCTGTCGCATCTATTCAAGCGGAAAATGGGCGTTTCAATCCAAACCTATTTAAATTATAAGAAGATCGCAAAGGCGGTCGAGCTGATAGACAGCGGCAGAATGAGTCTGACCGATATTTCTGCTGCGCTTAATTACCAGACGGTGCAGGCGTTTTCCAAATCCTTCAGAAAAGTGATGAATATGGCTCCGTCTGAATATAAAAAATCGGTGAAATCCTATCCGCAGCAGGAAAAATAGCGATCTGATTTGACCGGTGAAATATGGTGAAATATAAGGAGGAATGTATATGAAACAGTTCCCAATCGGCGTGATTGCCGACAGTTTCCGTCTGCCATTTGCAGAATCGATCGCAAAGGCTGCTGAGATCGGCGCGCAGGGCGTTCAGCTTTACGCAGTGGAGGGAGAGCTTGATCCGGCGAACATGACCGCTGAAAAGAGAAAAGAGGCGCGCTCGCTGATCGAAGGCTATGGTTTAAAGATTTCCGCGCTTTGCGGTGATCTGGGCGGGCATGGCTTCCAGATTGCGGCGGACAATCCTGCGAAGATTGAAAAATCCAAGCGTATTGTAGATTTGGCGCTGGATATGGGTACCAATATCATTACAACCCACATCAGCGTTGTGCCGGAGGATGTCGGCTGCGACCGCTATAAGGTAATGCAGGAAGCCTGCAATCAGCTTGCGGCTTACGCGCACCAGTACGGCTGCTTTTTTGCAATCGAAACCGGTCCGGAGCCATCGCTTCGGCTGAAAGCCTTTCTTGATTCGCTTGATTCCAAGGGCGTTGCGGTCAATATGGATCCGGCAAATCTCGTCATGGTCATCGGCGAGGATCCGGTAGAAGCGGTTTATCATTTAAAGGATTACATTGTCCACACCCATGCAAAGGACGGCATTCAGATCAGTAATGTCGGCGCGGACGTTGTTTACGACTTTTTTGCAGAGGGCGGGATTGGCGACCTGCGTTTGGACGAGTGCTTCAAGGAACTGCCGCTCGGCCAGGGCAAGGTGGATTTTCCGCGCTATCTGAAGGCGCTGGAGGACATCGGCTACAACGGTTTTCTGACCATTGAGCGGGAAGCGGGACCGACGCCGGAGGCGGATATCAGGCTTGCGATGGACTTCCTAAAGAAAACGATGAACGCATAAAATAGAACAAAGAGGGGCTTTTTTGCAGGTATAAAAAGGATTTGCGCAAAAGCCCTTGTTTTTTTGCAGCGTTTATGGCATAATGGAAAAGAAGTCTTTGAAGATGCAGCGATAGAATAGATTTCTTGCATTTTAGCTTCTGATGCGGAAAGGGGTTGTGCTGTGAGCTATCATTGCAACGGCTAGGGGGCGCGGTGATCCCGCCGAAAGCCGATGTCAGCCTTTCGATCCGTTCTCCGCGTCAATTGTATGATGCGCTGTCGCTGCTTTGGTGTGCCGAAATCTGCGCGCCGGAGCAGCTTCGTGCGGTGCATTTTGCGAAAGCGGAGAAACGACAGAGATATGAGCTGTTAAGGCGGCTGCTGCTTGAAAAATACGGCGAATAGCGGCTGGGAATGCAGGCTTTCAGCCAGCTTTTAAAATATTGTGGATAGAAAAGGAATGTTCCTATGAAAAAGGTACCATTTGTGAAGAAGGAGCAGGTCGAAGAGATCGCAAAGACCTATCCGACCCCGTTTTATCTGTACGACGAGAAGGGCATTCGCGAAAACGCCAGACGCTTAAAGGCGGCGTTTGCTTGGAATCCGGGCTTTAAGGAGTATTTTGCGGTGAAAGCGACGCCGAACCCTTTTATTCTTAAAATCCTGAAGGAGGAGGGCTGCGGTGTTGACTGCTCCTCGCTGACTGAGCTGATGATGAGCGATGCATGCGGATTCCGAGGAAGCGATATCATGTTTTCCTCCAATGTCACGCCAAAGGAGGATTATGCGCTTGCGTACAACTTAGGCGCTTATATCAATTTGGATGATATCACCCATATCGATTATTTAGAGGGCATTGTAGGGAAGCTGCCGGAAACTGTCTGCTGCCGGTTTAACCCGGGCGGAACCTTTTCCATCAAGAAAAACGAGATTATGGATACGCCGGGAGAAGCTAAATACGGCTTTACCGAGGAACAGCTTTTTGCGGGCTTTCGTATTCTGATGGAAAAAGGGGTCAAGCATTTCGGTCTGCACGCGTTTTTAGCGAGCAACACAGTTGCAAACGAGTATTACCCGGTGCTGGCAAGGCTGCTGTTTGAAACTGCCGATAAGCTGCATCGCGCCACGGGCGCAGATATCAAATTCATCAACCTCTCCGGCGGCGTGGGCGTCGCTTATCGGCCGGAGCAGCAGGAAAACGATATTATGGCGATTGGAGAGGGTGTCAGACAGGCGTTTGAGGAGGTCATGGTCCCAGCAGGGCTTGGCGGCGCGGCAATTTTCACCGAGCTTGGACGCTTTATGCTTGCGCCTTATGGGATGCTTATCTCTAAAGTGACCCATTTCAAGCATACATATAAAGAGTATGCCGGATTAGACGCCTGCGCCGCGAACCTTATGCGCCCGGCGATGTATGGCGCGTATCACCATATCACAGTGCTGGGCAAGGAGGAAGCGCCATGCGACCATAAATATGACGTGACCGGAGGGCTTTGCGAGAATAACGATAAATTCGCAATCGACCGGATGCTCCCCGCATTGAAGATCGGGGATTATGTTGCGATCCACGATGCCGGTGCGCACGGCTTTTCTATGGGATATAATTACAATGGCAAGCTGCGCAGTGCGGAGCTGCTGCTGCGTGAGGACGGCAGCGTGAAGCTGATCCGTCGCGCTGAAACGCCGGCGGATTACTTTGCGACCTTTGACTTTACCGGACTTTTCACCGACCATGATACGGAGAAGGAAAAGCTGATGGTTTAAAGGGCTTTCGGATCGCTGTAATGGGTGCATAATTATAATAAGGAGGAGAGGAAGAATGAAACAGATTGCATTCGGCGGTGGGCTGATGCAGGTTCCAGCAGTCGCGTTGGGCTGTATGCGCATTGCGGGTAAGACGCGTAAGGAAGCAGAGGAGATCGTCGCAGCGGCGATGGAAAGCGGCGTAAGCTTTTTTGACCATGCCGATATTTACGGGAAGGGAAATTCCGAGCGGATATTTGCGCAGGCGGTGAAGGACAACGGTATTCCGCGCGACAGGCTGCTTTTGCAGGGAAAATGTGCGATTCACGACGGGCTTTATGATTTCTCAAAGGAGTATATTTTGCAGTCGGTCGACGGCATTTTAACGCGTCTTGACACCGATTATCTGGATACGCTGCTGCTGCACCGTCCGGACAGCTTGATGGAGCCGGAGGAGGTCGCTGAGGCGTTTGAAACGCTGCATAAAGCGGGAAAAGTGCGCTTTTTCGGCGTTTCTAACTGCAATGGCGGGCAGATGGCGCTTTTGCAGAAATACTGCGGTCAGAAAATTGCGGCGGATCAGCTCCAGCTTTCGCTGGCGTTTACGCCGATGATCGACAGCGGTTTCAACGTGAACATGCAGAATGCTGCTGCGGTCAACCGGGAGGCGGGCGTTTTGGAATACTGCCGCTTGAACGATATCACGATTCAAGCGTGGTCCCCACTGCAGTACGGCTTTTTTGAGGGCTGCTTTATCGGCAGTGAGAAATATCCGGCGCTTAACCGGAAGCTTGACGAGCTTGCGGAAAAATACGGCGTGACTGCCGGCGCAATCGCGATTGCGTGGATTTTGCGCCATCCGGCGAATATGCAGGCGATCGTCGGATCAATGAACCCGCAGCGCGTGCGGGATTTTGCGGCTGCGGGGGATGTAACTCTGACCCGCAGGGAGTGGTATGAGCTTTATACGGCAGCGGGAAATGTGATGCCGTAAGAAAAAATAAAATGAAAAAGCTGTCCGTCGGTTGAAATCGATGGACAGCTTTTTGCTATGAAAAGAAACTTTTGCTGGATATCAGGAAAATTTTCTAAATAAAATCAGTTATTCTGTTCAATATCTAGGCATAATTGTAAATTCCGCAAAATAAACTTGTTTTGTTTGGGGAGAAGTGATATAATAAAGGGGAGTTTTAGGAAGAAGCGCATTTTATAACGCAGGAGGTGTCGCTTTCGATGCAGAAAAGAGGTAAAACGGCGGTTATCGTGCTGCTTTCGGCGCTGATTGTGCTGTCGGTCGGCATTACGGCGGCGTGTGCGTTTCTTTGGAGCCATCCGGCGCTGCGCGACGAGTTATTTCCGGCAAAGCGGCTGCAAACCAGCAGTCGCGTCTCCTCAGATCAAAGCGATTCTGGGAATCTGCCGCTTTCCGAGTCGGATGAGGAGTACTTATCGCAGTGCGCCTTTGTCGGCGATTCAAGGACCCATGCGATGGATCTATACGGCTATGCGGATATTTCCCAGACGATTGCGGAGGACGGCTTAAACCATAAGACCGCGCTGACCAAGTCGTTCGCCGATATTGGCGACGGATATCTTTACACGATGCAGCAGGCGCTGCGGATTGTCGCGCCAAAGCGGGTATATGTCGGTTTTGGCATCAATGGGATCAGCTTTATGAGCGAGGAGGAGTTTATCTCCTGTTATCAAGAGCTGATCGGACAGATCGAGGAGGCGTGTCCGGACGCCGAGATCGTCGTTGAGTCGATCATCCCGGTGACGGAGAGCTATTCGGTAAGCCATCCGGAAATGGGAAACAGCGTCATCGAGCGTTATAATGCTCTTTTGCGCCAGCTTGCCGTAGAAGAGGACGTGCATTACATCGACCTTGGGGACGCTTTGAAAACGCCGGACGGCGCTTTGGACAGCGGCTATTCAGCCGGAGACGGGCTGCATTTGAACGCAACTGCCTATAAGGTCATTTTTCAGGTGATTTTGGCGGAGCGGATCGACCGCAAATAACCGGAAAATGCCTAAGCGAATTTACTCAAAATCCTCTAAGCGCTTTTGCAGCTCCTCTTTTTCAAAGAGGACGATACCGTTTTTGAGTGCGATTCTATCCTTTTGGGGCAGCATGGAAACGGGCGTGTCCAGCTCTGTGCGTGGTTTTTCGCCATTTTGGTAGGCTTCCTTGGAGTCAAAAACGCCGATGTGGCCGTTATAGGGGTATAAAACGGCGTAACAGGGGATTTCATTGGCGGCGCTTTGCGCGGCTGCAATCTCTTTGCCGAGCGCGAAGGAAAGCAAAAATAATCCAAGCGCAGCGCTGCATAGCTGAACGCGCAGTCGTAAGGATTTCATATCGATACCTCCCGGAATTGTGTATATGGGTATTTTTTCCGGAAATGGTATCATTTATACCGTTTGCGGTAAAAATAAATGAGAAAGAAAGGACAAGAAGATGAGCAAGCAACCGAGAAGAACCCGCACCCAATCGGCGCGTGTGGTTCGCACCAAGAAAAGTAAGCGCAATCAGTACACGGCCGCTGCGCGCACAGGCAAGGTTTTGCGCAAAAGCATGTCCACACTGATGAAAATCATTCTTTCGCTGCTAATGATACTAATCATTGCCGCCTGCGTTGTCGCGACGATCGCGACGGTGTATGTGATGAAGATCGTACAGTCCGATCCGATTTATGATCTTACCAACATCAAGCTTTCGCAATCTTCCATTGTTTACGCTTACGACGACGAGGGCGAGGAGGTGGAGCTTGCGACGCTGCATAATGCGGAAAACCGCATTTGGGTGGACATCAGCGAAGTGCCGCAGTATGCGATTGAAGCGTTTGTTACGGCGGAGGATAAGCGGTTTTATGACCATGAGGGCGTGGACTGGAGCCGTACGATTGCGTCGTTTGCAAACCTGTTTCTGCATTTTTATGACGAACGTTCCGGCGGCTCGACGATCACCCAGCAATTGATTAAAAACATCAACGGCGATTTTTATAACCGAACAATCCAAGTAAAGGTCGACGAAATCATCAACGCGATGAATTTGGAGCGCCATTATACCAAAAGGCAGATCCTAAACGCCTACCTCAATTATATCAGCTTCGGGAATAATGTTTACGGCATCGAGGCGGCGAGCGAGTATTATTTTGGTAAAACGGTGCAGGAATTATCCATAGCGGAGGCGGCTGCGCTTGCGGCGACCGTACAGTCGCCGGAGCATCAAAATCCGCTCTGCACCGAGCGCAACGAGGAGCGCCGCAACGGCTATGTGCTGCCGGCAATGCGCGAAGCAGGCGCAATCACCGAGGAGGAGTATCAAGCGGCTCTGAAAGAAAAAGTTGTCGCCGGGCAGAACGAGATTGAATCGGACGTGGAGTCGGTGAAGTCAAACGGCTACAACAGCTATTATGTCGACGCGGTAATTGAGGATGCGATCGCGCTTTTGATGGAGGAATACGATTACTCCTATTCCTACGCAAGTTCTCAGCTTTTCTCCGGCGGTTTCCGCATTTACACTGCGATGGATATTCGTTTACAGGAGATTTTGGAGAAGAATTTTGAGGATCTTTCGACCTTTTACAGCGGAACAATTCCAGAAAACCCGCATCAGGCGGCAATGGTCATCTGCGATTACGAGGGTCATGTGAAAGCGCTGGTCGGCGGCGTCGGAGAGAAAGAAGGCAACCGCATTTTCAACCGTGCGACGCAGGCGGCGCGTTCGCCGGGCTCGACGATCAAACCGCTTGCGACCTACGCGCCGGCGTTTGAAAATAACCTGATCACTTGGTCGACTATGATGCAGGATGAACCGTTGATGGAGCTGTCGAACAGCGATGGCACAACCAGAAAATGGCCGTCCAATTACAATAACAAGTATGAGGGCACCTACAGCGTGATCGATGCGATCCGCGTTTCGAAGAACACGATCCCGGCGCAGCTTGTGCAGCAGATGACGCCGGAGTACTGTGTAAATTTCCTCCAAAATTCGCTTGGTATTTCCACCCTTGTAACCGAAGGCACGAATAATGACGTCGCAATCGCGCCAATGGCGATCGCGACTATGACCAAGGGGATGTATCTGCGCGAGGAGGTGGCGGCATATGCGATTTTCGGCAACAACGGTTATTTCACTGAGAGCACAATGATTACCGAGATCACGGATGCAAGCGGCAATAAGCTGATCGACAATTCCAAACGCTCGACGCAGGTGATCGGCGCGGATACTGCATATATTATGAACCGGGCGCTGTATCAGGTCGTTAATACGCAGGGCGGCTCGGGCGTGAAAGCAAAGATATCGACCGGACTTCCGACCATTGGCAAAACCGGTACTTCTGAAGACCGCAAGGACATGTCGTTTATAGGGCTTACCCCATATTATATTGCCGGACTGTGGTTCGGCTATGACGACAACTCTATTTTGGATACCGATATCTGCATTGACCGCGTTGTGGTGTGGAATTACATCATGGAGCAGGTGTATGCCGATATGGAGGTTATCGACTTTTCACTGGATGATAGCGATGTGATTGAAACAAAATACTGCACTGTAACCGGCGCGCTTGCTTCCCCAAGCTGTGAATCCACTAAGATTGGCTACTATAAGAAGGATTTCATTCCGGATCAGTGCCAGATCTGCGGCAGACAACAAAGCATCATCGAGGATGACGGCGATGCCGTTGACGACGGAAATACGGAGGATTAAGCGCGGCTATCGCAGCTTCAAAACAGACAAGGCTTCGGTTATGCGCCGGAATTTACCGGATGCTGTGCAGCCTGAATGATGCGTACGTCCGGTATGCGGAGTATCAGGAGGTACAGTGCGGCGATGATTGCAGGCGCGCTGCGATGACGGCTTTACAGACACTGGATGATATTGAACAAAATATGGAAAAATAATAAAGAAACTTTCGGTATTGGTCTGGCAAAAGAAAAGCTTGACAAGCCGGAAGTTTTTTGGTATAATCTATCAAGATATGCGTTTACTGCTTTCCGGGAAAGCGCTGCGCAGAATCACACACGCCAGAGGACTGCTCCGCACGGTGCCGAATACGGTTTCGGTCGCGGACGCATGACGGCGGAGGAAAAATGATAACCAAATGGAGGACACACAAATGGCAGTAGTATCTATGAAACAGCTATTAGAAGCTGGCGTTCACTTCGGTCATCAGACCAGAAGATGGAACCCGAAGATGGCTCCGTACATCTTCACAGAGAGAAATGGTATTTATATCATCGATCTCCAGAAAACCGTAAAGAAACTGGACGAGGCGTATATGTTCGTCCGCGACGTCGTTGCAGAAGGCGGCGAGATCTTATTTGTCGGCACCAAGAAGCAGGCTGCGGATTCCATCAGGGAAGAAGCGCTGCGCTGCAATATGCATTATGTCAACGCGAGATGGCTCGGCGGTATGATGACCAACTTTAAGACCATCCAGAAGAGAATTGGACGTCTGCGTCAGCTGCGTGCAATGCAGGAGGACGGTACCTTTAATCTGCTTCCGAAGAAGGAAGTTATCAAGCTCCAGCTTGAGATTGAAAAGCTTGAAAAATTCTTGGGCGGTATTCAGCATATGAAGACTCTTCCGAAGGCTTTGTTTGTTGTTGACCCGAAGAAGGAAAGAATCGCTGTATTAGAGGCGAAGAAGCTCGGCATTCCGGTCGTTGCGATTGTTGATACCAACTGCGATCCGGATGAGATCGACTATGTTATCCCGGGCAACGACGATGCGATCCGCGCTGTCAAGCTGATCGCCGGCGCGATGGCGGACGCCGTTATCGAAGCAAATCAGGGCACCGCGCTTGCTCCAGAGGAGGGAACCGCTGCTCCGGCTGAGGAAGCGGAAGCCGCCGAGTAAATCATTTTTGAGATTGACGCTCTCCGCCAAATCTTGGCGGAGAGATATTTGACCAGATAAAAGAGGATTTTAGGAGGAATTAATATGGCATTTACTGCGAATGACGTAAAGGAATTACGTGAGATGACCGGCTGCGGCATGATGGACTGCAAGAAAGCGCTTTCCGCTACCGACGGCGACAAGGATAAAGCAATTGAATTTCTTCGTGAAAAAGGTTTAGCAGCACAGCAGAAGAAGGCAGGCCGTATTGCTGCCGAGGGTGTTGTTGTGGCTATTGTCGACGAGGCGAAGAAGGTTGGCGCTGTATTAGAGGTAAATATTGAAACCGACTTTGCGGCGAACAATAAGGACTTCATTGCATTTGCGAACAACGCTGCGCTGACTGTCATTAAGGAAAATCCGACCGATGTCGAGGATCTGCTCACCAAGCCGTGCGTCAATACCAAGTTTACCGTTGGCGGCGCGCTGACCGAGTTAAGCCTTTCGATCCGCGAGAACATGAAGATTCGCCGCTTTGTCAGAATGGAAGGTGAGCTTGTTGCCTATGTTCACGCACAAGGCAAGATCGGCGTTATGGTTGAGTTTGAAACCGACTGTGCAGATAAGGACGAATTTAAGACCCTTGCAAAGGATATCGCGATGCAGGTAGCGGCAAATGCGCCGCAGTACACCTCGAAGAGCGACGTTCCGGATGATGTTATCGAAAACGAGAAGAAGATTCAGCTTGCGGCCGCGATGAACGAGGGTAAACCGCAGCAGATCGCCGAAAAGATGGTTATGGGGCGTATGGGCAAATTCTACGCGGAGATCTGCTTGCTTGAGCAGGAATCCATCAAGGAGGAAAAGACCACGGTCGCGAAGGTTATTGAAGCGACTGCGAAGAAGCTTGGCGGCAGCATCAAGGTTCTTGGCTTCACTCGTTACGAAAGAGGCGAGGGCATTGAGAAGAAAGCCGACGATTTTGCAAGCGAAGTTGCGAGCATGATTAAGTAAACAAGAATAAGACAATAAACCGGCGAGAGGATTCCCGCCGGTTTTATTATTTTAAATTTTTGCATATTCCGCAAAAAACTTCAAATCCTAATGCTGATGACTTTGAAAAGGAAAGGAAATCAGCATGAGTTCCAATCAATTTAGCTGCGATTATCAGAAGAACCAAAGTATGTTTCACGATCTGCTGCGGGTGGAGAAAAGCTTTGACGTGGTGCAGCGGAATTTTTATGTCGCCGATCTGCGCGCGTCGCTGTTCTTCATTGACGGCTTTGCCAAGGATGAGGTCATGGAAAAGATACTGGAGTATCTGACAAAGATCACGCCCGAGCAGCTAAAGCCGCTGAAAAAAGACGGAAAAATGCCGCTTCAGGCGTTCACCGAGCATTTTATGACCTACATCGAAACGACCACCGAAAAAAATGCAGATACGGCGGTGACGCAGGTTCTCTCCGGCGTGTTGGCGCTTTTAGTGGAAGGGCTGGATCAGATCATCCTGATCGACGCGAGAACCTATCCGGCGCGCGAGCCGGAGGAGCCGGAAAACGAGCGCACATTGCGCGGTGCGCACGATGGATTTTGTGAAACGCTGGTTTTCAATACCGCGATGATTCGCCGCCGCATTCGCGACCCAAGGCTGACGATGGAATATGTTTCGGTTAAGGGCTGCCATACCGACATGGTGATCTGCTATGTGGAGGGGGAGGCGGATGAGAAATGCCTTAACCGGCTGCGCAAAAAGCTTGCGGCAATGGACACAAAGTCGCTGCATATGGGGCAGCAGAGTGTGATCGAAACGCTGCTTGGCGGGCAGTGGCTCAACCCGTTTCCGCGCGTGCGCTTCACCGAGCGTCCAGACTCCGCTGCCGCCAGCGTGCAGGAGGGGCAGATTGTACTGCTTACCGACACTTCGCCGCAGGCGATTGTACTGCCGTGCAGCATTTTTACCTTTATGCAGGACATCAACGATTTCTATTTTCCGCCGCTGGTCGGAACCTATCTGCGGCTTGTGCGGTTTGCGGTCGGATTTATCACGTTGTTTTTGACTCCGGTTTGGTTTTTGGTGAACCAGAACCCCAATATTTTGCCAGACGCTATGAAATTTGTGCTGGCTGAGGACAGCGCTGCGGTACCGCTTCTGTGGCAGCTAATTATTATTGAACTGCTGCTTGACGGGCTGAAGCTGGCGTCGCTGAATACGCCGAATGCCCTGAGCAACTCCTTCTCGGTCGTAGGCGCTTTGCTTTTGGGGGATCTGGCGATCGGCGCAGGCTGGTTTTCAGAGGAGGTCGTTTTGTATATGGCGTTTGTCGCAATCGCGAACTTTACGCTGACCAGCTTTGAGCTTAGCTATGCGATCAAGCTTAACCGCATTTTGATGCTCGTGTTCATCAGGCTTTGGAACTATTGGGGAATCGTGATCGCGCTGATTCTGCTGGGAATCCAGCTTTTCACGGTTAAGACGCTCTCCGGATATCAGTATATGGCGCCGCTGATCCCGTTCCGTTGGAAAGAGCTTTCCTCGCTGCTTGTGCGCAGAACCAAAAAAGAATAAAAGAATCCTCCTGCTTGATTGCACAGTCCGTGAAAAAGGTCTGCGCATGCAAGACAGGAGGATTTTATGTTATAATATTCGATTGCGCTGCGTTTGGAAAAAGCAAGAATACGAAACGGAACGACAAATTAGGTACTTGAAATTTTGTATTTCTGGTATATAATTATAAATAGAGAGGTTATGCCTTGTGGCTCAGACGATAAGCTGCCGGAGATTCGTCCATGACCTTTTTGAACATCTGGCTGAAGTAAACCGGATCGTCATAGCCTACCTTTAGGGCGATGTCGCGGATGCTCAGATCGGTGCGGATCAGCAGCCCTGCCGCCTCGGTGATGCGCTTATTAATCAGGTATTTGATCGGCGAGGTTCCGGTTTGGGATTTAAAGATGTGCGAAAGGTAATACTTGCTGATATAGACTTGCTCGGAAAGCGAGTCGAGGGTAATCGGCGAGGTGTAGTTTTTGTCGATATAGTCTTTGATACGTCTGCATTCCTCTTTCATACCGGAAATACGTTCGCTGCGGCTTTGATAGACTCGTAAGATAAGTACAAGCAGCGCGCAGGCAAGCGAACGGCTCATGGCGCTGGAAAGCATAATTTTATTGGCGGATTCTGAGATAATGTCGGTGAAAAAGCTTTCGATCTTATAGCGATAGTCCTGTCCGGCAATCACTGGCGGCATCTCTCGGCTGATTAAATGATCTTCGCTCAGGTCGCCGACCTTGAAATGCTCTATTCCCAAAAAGACAAGGTGCAGCCTGCTGTTTTTGACACTGGCTTCGCAGTGCGGCACGCCGGGGTTGATTACGATCAGATCGCCCGGTTTCAGCGGGTAAACGATACCGCTTACCGTGATGATTCCGGTGCCGGAAAGCACGTAAAGGATTTCGCAGAAGTCATGCGAGTGCAGTTCCGCCTTAAAATTCGGGGTGTTCTGCATAAATCCGGTGTAAACAATGTCCATTTTGTCAAGCTTCACACCGAAGCCTTCATCAGACGCGGCGTCTGGATAGTAATGGGTATGCGCCAAGGGAAAACCTCCTTTTTTGAGCAATGCTATTACTATTATAGCTTTTTTGCGCGCAAAAAGCAAGTAAAAAAATACAACTCCTTGTTTTTGACATAATGCGGATGAGGATGGCTCAGTATATAATTTG
>CAZPLR010000013.1:40830-43207 GCA_964587555.1 uncultured Oscillospiraceae bacterium | reverse complement strand
CTTTTGTTGTTGATTTTGTTTTATTCTGCGGATTTCAGCCGTGGAAGGCCCGGCTGACCACCGGCTTTTTCCTCCTTTCGCGCCGATGATAGAAATAGCTGTGGTGGTCTCCTTATTTTATTTTTTATTTTACCATGAATTGCATTCCGTGTCAATTGTTTTAATCAGATTTTTGAAATATATTTTTGCTGAAAATGTTTATTTTTTTCAGCGCCGCACTTTTGCTGAGATCAAATGGCGGGTAGGATTTTTTCGGCGGATCCATGAGTTGACAAGCTTGACAAAAAGGAGTACAATAGTAGTGTATGGAGATCTATAGGGGAGGAAGATGCCCCGTTTTTGTGTTATCATAAAGGAAGGATTGGAAACGGTATGAAGATTTTGGTAGTCGGCGGCGGCGGACGCGAGCACGCCATCATCAAAAAGCTTTCCGAGAGCGAGAAGGTAACTGCGATCTTTGCGGCGCCGGGCAACGGCGGCATTGCGGAGCTGGCGCAGTGCGTGCCGATTAAAGCGACTGACATTGAGGGAATGGTGCGCTTTGCAAAGGAGGCGCGTATTGATTTCTGCGTGGTTGCGCCGGACGATCCGCTGGTTCTGGGAATGGTAGACCGGATGAACGAGGCGGGGATTCCTTGCTTTGGTCCGAATCAAAAAGCCGCGATCATCGAAGGGAGCAAGGCGTTTTCAAAGGATTTGATGAAGAAATATGGCATTCCGACGGCGGAGTACAAGATTTTTGACGATCCGGTGAAGGCGGTCTGCTATATCGAGCAGAAAAACGAATATCCGATCGTAATCAAAGCCGACGGTTTAGCGCTTGGCAAGGGCGTGCTGATCTGCGGCAGCCTGGAGGAAGCCAAAGCGGGAATCTCTGAAATTATGATCGACAGGAAGTTTGGCGCAAGCGGCAGCCAGATCGTGGTTGAGGAGTTTTTGACCGGCCCGGAGGTTTCGGTACTTTCCTTTACCGATGGCAAGACGATGGTGCCGATGATCTCCTCGATGGATCATAAGCGCATCAACGACGGCGACGAGGGCTTGAATACCGGCGGCATGGGAACGATTGCGCCCAATCCGTATTACACCAAAGCGGTAGCGAAGGAGTGCATGGAAAAGATATTTCTGCCGACGATGCACGCGATGAACGCCGAGGGGCGCACCTTTCAGGGCTGTCTTTATTTTGGGCTGATGCTCACCCCGAAGGGACCGAGGGTCATTGAATATAACTGTCGTTTCGGCGATCCGGAAACGCAGGTGGTGCTGCCGCTGTTAAAGAGCGATCTTGCGGAGATTTTCTTTGCGGTGGCGCAGGGCAGGCTTGCCGACGTCCCGGTGGAGTTTGAGGACAGAAGCTGCGCCTGCGTTATCATGGCAAGCGGCGGCTATCCAGTCAAGTATCAAAGCGGTTATACCATCACCGGCATTCACAGCGCGAACGCTTTGCCGGAAACCTATGTTTATCATGCGGGCAGTAAGCTGGAAAACGGCGTGCTGGTTACAGCCGGCGGAAGGGTGCTGGGCGTTACGGCAAAGGCGGACGACCTGCAGACCGCACTCAATCGGGCGTACCGCGGCGTGGAAAAGATTTATTTTGAAAACGCGCATTTCCGCCGCGATATTGGCAGACGTGCGCTGCTTGCGCATAGGGAATAATGGTGTTTATAAGGAAGAAAGGAAGAGATACAATGTCTGAACGTACGACAAAAATAGATATATTTTCCGGCTTTTTGGGGGCGGGTAAAACGACCTTAATTAAAAAGCTCATCAAAGAGGCGTATGCCGGAGAGCAGCTTGTGCTGATCGAGAACGAATTTGGCGAGATTGGCATCGACGGTGGGTTTATGAAGGAAGCCGGTATTCAGGTCAACGAGATGAATTCCGGCTGCATCTGCTGCAGCTTGGTCGGCGATTTCTCCAGAGCGCTTCAGCAGGTGATCGATCAGTATCATCCGGATCGCATCCTGATTGAGCCATCGGGCGTCGGCAAGCTGTCGGATGTCATCGTCGCAGTACAGAACGCCGGTGCAAAGGGCGCGGTACTCAACAGCTTTACCACCGTCGCGGACGTCGGCAAATGCAAAATGTATATGAAAAACTTTGGCGAATTTTATGATAACCAGATCGAAAACGCTTCTACCATTGTCCTTTCCCGCACGTCGGGCGTGAAAGAGGATAAGCTGGATGCGGCTCTAGCGCTGATTCGGGAGCATAACGACCGCGCGACTATCATCACAACGCCTTGGGAACAGCTGGACGGCGCGCAGATCTTAGCGGCGATGGAGAAAAAGTCCACCTTACAGGCGGAGCTTGCGGCTTTGGCGGCACAGGCGGTAGAGGATGATGATGACTGCGAATGTCACCACCATCATCACCA
>CAZPLR010000013.1:0-40730 GCA_964587555.1 uncultured Oscillospiraceae bacterium | reverse complement strand
CACGAATGTCACCATCACCACCACGATGAGGACGGCGAGGAGCACGAATGCCACCATCACCATGACGACGAAGGGCATGGGCATCACCATCATCATGCAGATGAGATTTTTGTTAGCTGGGGTGTAGAAACACCGAAAAAATATACAATGGAACAGATAGAGGCTTGTTTAAAAGCGCTGGATGATGAGCAGCAGTATGGCGCTGTGCTGCGCGCGAAAGGTATTGTCGCGGGAGAAGACGGGCAGTGGATCCATTTCGACTATGTGCCGGGAGAATATGATGTGCGCCATGGCAGTGCCGACGTGACCGGCAGGCTCTGCGTGATCGGTTCGAAGCTGAATGAGGATGCGGTTGCGAAGCTGTTTGGCGTGAAGGAATAAAGGGGAGGATAGCTATGCCGATACCGGTTTATCTGTTTACCGGTTTTTTGGAGTCGGGCAAGACTCGTTTTATCCAGCAGACGATGGAGGACGAGCGATTCAATAACGGCGAAAAAACGCTGATGATCCTTTGTGAGGAGGGCGAGGAAGAGCTTGACCTTGAGAGGTTTGCCAGCAAAAACGTCCACATCCAAACGATCGACAGCTTAGAGCAGGTAAATGAAAGGACCTTAAACGAGTGGCCCTCCAAGCATCGCGTTGACCGTGTTGTGATCGAATATAACGGAATGTGGCCGCTGATGAATCTTTATCAGGAGATGCCGGAGAAATGGGCGATCTACCAGCAGATTCTGACGGTAGATTCGAACACCTTTTTGGTCTACAACCAGAATATGCGCAACCTTGTGTTTGACAAGATAAACGGCGCAGAGCTGGTCATTTTCAATCGCTTCGATCAGGAGAAGATGGACAAGCTGGCGTTTCACCAGATCGTCCGCGCGATCTCCCGGCGGATTGACATCGCCTATGAATATCCAAACGGCGAGGCGGAGTACGATGACATTGAAGATCCGCTGCCGTTTGATATCGATGCGCCGATTATTGAGATCACCGACGAGGATTATGCGCTTTGGTACCGCGACGTGTTAGAGGATCCGCAGAAATATGTGGGCAAGAAGGTGCGGTTTAAGGGGATGGCGGCGCACACCGGGAAAATGCCGAAAAACAGCTTTGTTCCGGGGCGTTTTGTCATGACCTGCTGTGCCGAGGACACCCAATTTATGGGCTTTTTGTGCTTTTCGGACGAGGCAAACCGCTATCCGGACAAATCGTGGATGATGGTGACTGCCGAGATCGGGTATGAAAAGGTGCCGCAGAGCCGGGTGCGCGAGGCGATGCCGGTTTTGAAGGCGATTTCGTTAAAACCCGCCTCCCGTCCGCAGGAGGAAATTGCAACCTTCTATTGATATCGTGCTGCCGGAGACCCCCGCGCCGGGTAAGCGGCATTTGGGTGGTTATAAAAGCAGTTGTGCGGCAGCTTCCGCTTTGCGGCGGCTGCCTTTTCTATTTTGATGATTTTCATGGTATGTCGGCAGCCATACAGAATCAAAATCTGTTTTGGCGTTTCACTTGTTTGAGGAGAAAGGAGCGCGTTATGCCGCGTCGGTTTTGTTGCTTTGGTTCGCTGAACCTTGATTATGTCTACGCAATGCCGCATTTTGTCCGTCCAGGGGAGACACTTGACTGTCTGAGACGGGAGGTCGGCGCCGGAGGGAAGGGGCTGAACCAGTCCTGTGCGCTTGCGCACGCGGGAGCGAGCGTGTTTCACGCGGGCTGCGTCGGAAAGGACGGTGCGTTATTGCTGGAAACCTTAAAACGCCACGGCGCAGATGTTTCCCATGTTTTAACGGTGGATGAGCCGACCGGTCACGCTGTCATTCAGGTCGATCAGAGCGGCGAGAACTGCATTATCCTCTGCGGCGGTGCGAACCGTGCAATCACCGAGGTGCAGATGGACAGCGCACTCTCCAGCTTTTCTTCGGGGGATATTCTGGTGCTGCAAAACGAGATAAACGGGGTTGCGCGGCTGATGGAAAAGGGGAAGGAGCGCGATCTGCGAATTGCGTTCAACCCGTCGCCGTTTGATGGTTCGATTCTTTCGCTGCCGCTTTCGACGGTGGATTACTTGTTTGTCAATGAAATTGAGGGTGCGGCGCTGACCGGTTTTTCGCCGCAGCAGGAGGATCAGATCATCGCGCGGCTTTCCGAAAGCTTTCCTTCTTCCGAGGTGATCCTGACGCTTGGCGGCAAGGGCGCTGTCTGCGCCTGCGGCGGCAAGGTTTACCGCCAAGCGGCGGTTAAAACCCAAACGGTCGATACAACGGCGGCGGGGGACACCTTCACCGGATTTTATCTGACCGCGCGTGCGGAAGGGCTGGATATTCCCGGCGCGTTAAGGCTTGCGGCGGCAGCGGCGTCGATCACCGTTTCGCGCAAAGGCGCGGCGGACGCGATTCCGTACCGCGCGGAGGTGTTTTTCTGATTGCCGCGCGGCTCCGGCTGGGACTTTTTGCCGACGGTTTGGGGACATTGTGTCCGGCTGTCATGAGAACAGGCGGTTGTCATTATCCACAATATTGTCTTTTTTAGGGGTAGGCAATCGTATGCAGTCTAAAAAATCAAAAAAAGAGGAATTTCCCCTTGCAAGAAAGAGGGCGGCATGGTAAAATAATAGTATCTGAGTAAAGAAGGAAACGCTTAAGCTGGGGAGGAAAAAAGGATGGAGCGAACCGGTTATCTGGTTTTGGAAAACGGAGCCGTATTCAAAGGACAGGCGTTCGGCGCGGTTGGAACCGTGATTGCCGAAACGGTTTTTACCACCGGCATGACGGGGTATTTGGAAACGCTGACCGATAAAAGCTATTACGGGCAAATCGTGACCCAGACCTTCCCGCTGATCGGAAATTATGGCGTGATTCCGCCGGATTTTGAGTCGGAAAGGATCGCGCTGTCGGGATATATCGTCAAAGAATGGTGTAGGGAACCCTCTAACTTCCGCAGCGTGGGGGATCTCGACACCTTTTTTCAAAAGCGCGGCGTGATCGGGCTTTCCAGCATCGACACAAGAGCGCTGGTCAAGATCATCCGGGAAAACGGCGTGATGAACGGCTGTATTACCGACGATTTATCCAAGGCGGAGATGGACAAGATACGCGCTTATCGCGTGACTGACGCGGTGAAAAATGTTTCCTGCGGGCAGCGGCGCGAGATCAAGGCGGAAGCGTTTGGCGCAGAGAGCCGCCGGCAAGTCGCGCTGCTGGACTGTGGCATGAAGGAAAACATCCTGCGCGAGCTGTGCAGACGCGGCTGCGATGTGACGGTTCTGCCATATGATACGACGGCGGAGGAGATAAAAGCGCTCGCTCCGGACGGCATTATGATCTCCAACGGTCCGGGCGATCCGGCGGAGAATGTTGAGGTTATTGCAAACCTAAAGGAGATCATGCGGCTGAATATCCCAATATTCGGCATTTGCCTGGGACATCAGCTGCTGGCGCTGGCAAACGGATTTGAAACAGTCAAATTGAAATATGGGCATCGCGGTGCAAACCAGCCTGCTAAGAACCTGCTTGAAAATCGGGTTTATATTACCAGCCAGAACCACGGCTACGCTGTAAAGAACGAGAGCATCGACCAAGCGGCGGCGCAGCTCTTGTTTGTCAACGCGAACGACGGTACCTGCGAGGGGATATTATATAAACGGATTCCTGCGTTTTCGGTGCAGTTTCATCCGGAGGCCTGCGGCGGTCCGCAGGATACCGCGTTTTTATTTGATCGGTTTATCGGCATGATGAAGCGGGGATAAGGCGTATGTTCCCGCCGGCGGCGGCATACGGTAAAAAGACGGTATTTACAAAGCAAGGGGCAAAATGGAAAGGGTGAGCAAGGATGCCGTTAAATCCTGAGATCAAAAAGGTATTGGTCATCGGCTCCGGACCGATCGTCATCGGTCAGGCGGCAGAATTTGACTACGCAGGCACACAGGCGCTGCGCGCTTTGCAGGAGGATCATATTGAGGTCGTTTTAATCAACTCCAATCCGGCGACCATCATGACCGACAATCTGATGGCAGCGCACGTTTATATCGAGCCGCTGACGCTTGAGACGGTCAAGCGGGTCATTGAAAAGGAAAGACCAGACAGTATTTTATCCGGACTTGGCGGTCAAACCGGGCTGACGCTGTGTATGCAGCTTGCAAAAAGCGGCTTTTTGGAGGAGTACGGCGTAAAGCTTTTGGGCGCGTCGCCGGAAACGATCGACAAGGCGGAGGACAGACAGCTTTTTAAGGACACGATGGAATCGATCGGCCAGCCGTGTATCCCGTCGAAGGTTGTGACCGATCTGGAAAGCGCGGCTGCTTTTGCGGACGAAATCGGCTATCCGGTCATCATCCGCCCGGCGTTTACCTTAGGCGGTACAGGCGGCGGCATTGTAGAGAACCTTGCGCAGATGAAGGAAGTCTGTCAAAACGGTCTGGAAAGCTCGCCGATTCATCAGGTTTTGGTGGAGAAGTGCATTTCCGGCTGGAAGGAGATCGAGTTCGAGGTCATGCGCGATCACAACGGCAATGTAATTACGGTCTGCTCAATGGAAAACTTCGACCCGGTCGGCATCCACACCGGCGATTCGATTGTCATTGCACCGGCGGTGACGCTTTCCGATAAGGAATACCAGATGCTGCGCACAGCGGCGCTGAATATCATCACGGCGCTTGGCGTGGAGGGCGGCTGCAACTGTCAGTTTGCGCTGCACCCAACCTCGATGCAGTATGCGGTGATCGAGGTGAACCCGCGCGTTTCGCGTTCCTCGGCGCTCGCCTCGAAAGCGACTGGCTATCCAATCGCAAAGGTTGCCGCGAAAATTGCGCTCGGCTATACGCTGGATGAGATCAAAAACGCCGTCACCGGCGAAACCTACGCCGCTTTTGAACCGGCGCTGGACTATGTGGCGGTTAAGTTCCCCAAGTGGCCGTTTGATAAATTTGTTTACGCAAAGCGCGATTTAGGGACCCAGATGAAGGCGACCGGAGAGGTCATGTCGATCGCCGATACGTTTGAGATGGCGCTGATGAAGGCGGTGCGGGGCGCGGAAATTTCGCTCGACACCTTAAATCTGCCTTATCTTTCCTCGCTTTCGGATGAGGAATTGACGCATTTGATAGCCCACGCGACCGACGAGCGGCTTTTTGCGGTATTTGAGGGATTAAAGCGCGGTATGACGGTGGAAAGACTGCACGCGCTGACCATGATCGACAATTGGTTTTTATATAAGCTGGTTCATCTGCTTCATTTTGAGCGGGAGCTGCAAAGTGCGCCGCTGACCGATACGCTCTATCTGCGCGGCAAAAAGCTTGGTTATACCGATGCGGCGATCCGGCGTATTTCCGGGAAGGAGATAACCCGTCCGCTTGCGCCGAATTATCGGATGGTGGACACCTGCGCAGGAGAATTTCGCGCGGTGACGCCGTATTTTTACGCAACCTATGATACAAAGGAGGCGGGCGGTGAAAACGAGGTGCTTGCCTTTTGCCAAAGCGGAAGGAAGCGGATCGTCGTGCTTGGCTCTGGTCCAATCCGCATCGGGCAGGGCATTGAATTCGACTATGCCAGTGTACACTGCGTCTGGACGCTGAAGCGGCTGGGATATGAGGTTGTTATTATCAATAATAATCCAGAAACGGTTTCGACCGACTTTGACACCTCTGACCGGCTGTATTTTGAGCCGCTCTGTCCGGAGGACGTATTGAACATTATCCGGATGGAAAAGCCGGAGGGTGTGGTTGTTTCATTCGGCGGCGGTACGGCGATCAAGCTGACCAAAGCGCTGGCGGAAAACCACATTCCGATCATCGGCTCGTCCGCCGACTGTATTGATATGGCGGAGGATAGAGAGCGGTTTGACAAGCTGCTGGAGCAGCTTGAGATCCCGCGCGCGGCAGGCGGAACGGTCTTTACCTGCGAAGAGGCATTGCAGGCTGCGGACAAAGTCGGCTATCCGGTGCTGATGCGTCCCTCCTATGTTTTGGGCGGGCAGAATATGATCATCGCGTTTAACGACGCCGACATCAAGGAATATATGGCAATTATCCTGCGGCATAAGCAGGATAAGCCGGTGCTGATCGACAAATATCTCAGCGGCGTTGAAATAGAAGTCGACGCGATCTGCGACAGAGCCGGCGGGCTTTTGATTCCGGGCATTATGGAGCATATTGAGCGCACCGGCATCCATTCCGGAGACAGCATTGCGATGTATCCGGCGCCGCATATCGACGACGCGCTTGCGGCGGAGATTCTGGATATGACCAGAAAGCTTTGCAGGGGCTTAAACGCCAGAGGGCTTGTCAATTTACAGTATATCGTGATGGATCGCGAGATCTATGTCATCGAGGTAAACCCGCGCGCCTCCCGAACCGTACCGTATTTGAGCAAAGTGACCGGCGTGCCGATGTGCGATCTTGCGACCCGCGTGAGCTTAGGTGCGACCTTACGGGAGTTGGGCTATAAAAGCGGCATTTATCCTGCGCCGCCGTATGTGGCGGTCAAGGTTCCGGTTTTCAGCTTTGAAAAGCTGACCGACGTGGATACGCAGTTGGGGCCGGAAATGAAGTCGACCGGCGAGGTACTCGGCATCGGGAAAAATCTGCGCGAGGCGCTTTATAAGGGCTTGATCGGCGCGGGGTACAGGATGAGCCGCGAGAACGGCGGCGTGTTCATCACAGTGCGTAAAAACGATCAGCCGGAGATTTCGGACGTTGCCAAGAAGTTTTCCGATCTGGGCTTTACGCTGTACGCAACCGACGGCACTGCGCAGGTGCTGCGCGCAAGTGGACTTGCGGTGCAGACGGTCAATAAGATCCACGAGGATCCAAAGGAAAATACCATGACGCTGCTCTCCAGCGGAAAGATCGACTATGTGATTTCGACCTCTGCCAAGGGGCGCGATCCGCATCGCGACAGCGTAAAGATACGCCGTAAGGCAAGCCTGCTGCATATCCCGTGCCTGACGGCGGTCGATACCGCGAACGCGCTGGCGGACAGCTTGCTGAGCCGGTACAGCGAGCGCAATACCGAGCTGGTGGACATCAACCGGATGGCAAAAACGACGCGGACGCTTTCGTTTGTCAAGATGCAGGGCTGCGGCAACGACTATATTTATATCGACTGCATGGATAAAACGGAAGAGGATTCGTTTGAACTGGATGCGCCGGAATCGCTGACCATTCTGCTCTCCGACCGACATTACGGTATCGGCGGCGACGGGATTGTGCTGATCTGCCGCTCCGACAAGGCGGACGCGCGGATGCGGATGTTCAACTACGACGGCAGCGAGGGGCTGATGTGCGGCAACGCGGTACGCTGTATTGCAAAATATCTTTATGATAACGGCATCGCGCGTAAGGAGGAGATCACGATCGACACCCGCTCCGGCATCAAGCGGATCTACCCGATCACCATGCAGGGCAAGGTTCGCTTTGCGAAGGTGGATATGGGAAAGGCGGAGCTTGCGCCGGAAAAAATTCCAGTGAACTTGACCGGAGCGCGTATTGTCGGCAGGGCGGTGAAGATCGGCGGACAGGAAAGCGAGATCACCTGCGTTTCGATGGGCAATCCGCACACGGTGCTGTTCTGCGACGCGGTAGATCAGCTCGAGCTAAAGGAGATCGGTCCGCAGATTGAAAACGACCCGCTGTTTCCGCAGCGGACCAACGTGGAATTTGTCAAAGTGCTAAACCGCAATACAATCCGGATGCGGGTTTGGGAGCGCGGTACCGGCGAAACGATGGCGTGCGGCACCGGCGCGTGTGCGGCTGCGGTCGCTGCGGTCGAGCGCGGTTTGTGCGATAAGGGAACGGACATTACGGTAAAGCTGCTGGGCGGCGATCTGGTTATCAATTATACTGACGCGCACGTGATGATGACCGGGGATGCGCAGATGGTGTTTACAGGAACTGTGGAGATATAAGCGGTTTTCAGCTTTGGGAAGCTGAAGGATAGATCAAAGACGAAAAAAGCAAAAAAGGAAAGGTAAAAAGCATGACGAAGTATATTTTTGTAACCGGCGGTGTGGTTTCGGGCTTAGGCAAGGGCATCACAGCGGCTTCTTTGGGGAGACTGCTCAAATGCAGAGGGCTAAAGGTGGCTTCGCAGAAATTAGACCCGTATATCAACGTTGACCCGGGCACGATGAGTCCGTTGCAGCACGGAGAGGTGTTTGTCACCGAGGACGGCGCGGAAACCGACTTAGATTTAGGGCATTACGAGCGTTTCATCGACGAGAACTTGACCAAATACTCCAACCTGACCTCCGGCAGGGTCTACTGGAATGTGCTGAATAAGGAGCGCGCCGGCGAGTATCTTGGGCAGACGGTACAGTTTATTCCGCATATCACCAACGAGATCAAAAGCTTCATTTACAACGGTGCGAGAGCGTCGAACGCGGACATTATGATTACCGAAGTCGGCGGCACGATCGGCGATATGGAGAGCCAGCCCTTCCTAGAGGCGATCCGTCAGCTTCCGATTGAGGTTGGCCGCGAAAACTGCTTATTCATCCATGTTTCGCTTGTGCCGTACCTACAGTTTGCGGGCGAGCATAAATCCAAACCGACCCAACATTCGGTGCATGAGCTGCAGGCGCTTGGCATTGTGCCGGATATCATCGTCTGTCGCGTCGATGAGCCGATGCCGGACGCCATCAAAAAGAAGATCGCGCTTTTCTGCAATGTTCCGGAAAGCTGTGTGATCGAAAACCGGACGCTGCCGAGCTTATATGAATGTCCGATTATGCTGCACAACGAGGGCTTAGACGAGGTTGTCTGCCGCATTTTAAAATTAAACACCCCACAGCCGGATCTGGCCGAGTGGAACCAGATGCTTTCCTTGGCGGAAAGCTGCCACAAGGAGGTCACAATCGGCTTGGTCGGCAAGTACATCGCGCTGCATGACGCTTACCTTTCCATCATGGAGGCGCTGACGCACGCCGGCTACCCGAACGGCGCAAGGGTGAATATTGTTTGGATCGACTCGGAGGAGATCACACCGGAAAACGCGGCGGAACGGCTTTCGGGCTGCGACGGGATCCTTGTGCCGGGCGGCTTTGGCTCACGCGGGATCGAAGGGATGGTCACCGCTTGCCAGTACGCCCGTGAGAATAATGTCCCATATCTTGGCATCTGCCTTGGGATGCAGATCGCGGTTATCGAATTCGCAAGACATGTCTGCGGTCTGCGCTACGCCAATTCAAGGGAATTTGTCGAGGATGGCTTGCAGTTGGTTATCGATCTGATGCCGGATCAGCAGGGCAATATCCCGAAGGGCGGCACCATGCGTTTGGGCGCGTATCCGTGCAAGATCAAAGAGGGAACGATGATGGAGCGCGCGTATCAGAAGCCGCAGATCAGCGAACGCCATCGCCATCGCTACGAGTTTAATAACGAATTCAGAACGCTGATGCAGGACTGCAATCTGGTGATCTCCGGTACATCGCCGGACGACCGCATTGTTGAAACGATCGAGGTCGCGGAGAACGATTTCTTTGTCGGCGTGCAGTTCCATCCGGAGTTTAAAAGCCGCCCAAATAAACCGCATCCGCTGTTTACTCAGTTTGTAGAGGCAGCTTGCCGCAGAGATTCGCATCAGGCGTAAAAATACCTGCGTTTTCACAGACCGGAGTTGATCTCATCTGTTTATATAGAGGGATTGATCTAGAAAGTGAGGCTATTAAGTGAAAGTAAATGAAAATTTCCTGCAATTGCAGGACAGCTACCTGTTTTCAACGATCGCGCATCGGGTGAACGATTACAAGGCGGAACATCCGCAGAAGGCGGATCAGGTAATCCGGCTGGGCATCGGCGATGTCACGCTGCCGCTGCCGCGCGTCTGCGTGGATGCGATGAAGAAGGCGGCGGAGGAGATGGCGCACGCCGAAACCTTCCGCGGATATGGCGAATATCAGGGCTATGCTTTTTTGCAGGATGCAATCGTCCGGTATTATGCGGGCAAGGGTGTAACGCTGGAAAGCGCCGAAGTATTTGTCAGCGACGGCGCGAAGAGCGACGTCGGCAATATTGTCGATCTATTCGACAAGGATAACGTTGTGCTTGTGCCGGATCCGGTTTATCCGGTTTATGTGGACACCAACGTGATGTCTGGGCGCAAGGTGGTTTATATGAACGGCACGCCGGAAAATGACTATCTTCCGATGCCACAGCCGGGAATGGAGGCGGATATCATTTATCTCTGTTCCCCGAACAATCCGACCGGCGCAGTTTATACCAAAGAGCAGCTAAAGGCTTGGATCGCGTTTGCGAAAGAGCGGGGCGCTGTCATCCTATTCGACGCAGCTTACGAGGCGTTTGTGCAGGATAAAGAGCTTCCGACCTCGATCTTTGAGGTGGAGGGCGCGAAGGACTGCTGTATCGAATTTTGCTCGCTTTCTAAAACGGCGGGCTTTACCGGCACCCGCTGCGGCTATACGGTTGTGCCGAACGCGTTGAAATGCGGTGAAATGTCGCTGAATCAGCTTTGGCTGCGCCGTCAGTCTACCAAGTTCAACGGCGTCAGCTATATCATCCAGCGCGGCGCCGAGGCGGTATTTACCGAGGAGGGCTACCGCCAGACCAGAGAGAATATCGCCTATTATCTGCAAAACGCAAAGATCATCTGCGATACGCTCGATAAGCTGCATATTCCGTATGTCGGCGGAAAGCATTCGCCTTATATCTGGCTTGCCTGCCCGAACGGGATGAAGTCGTGGGAGTTTTTTGACTATCTGCTGGAAAACGCGCAGATCGTTGGCACACCGGGCGCGGGCTTCGGCGTCAACGGGGAAGGCCGTTTCCGCCTGACTGCTTTCGGCAATACCGAAAACGTCAAAACCGCCATGGCACGGATTGAGGCACTGTTTGGCTGAAGCGAAAAGAAAATCATCCAAAAATAAGCAGACAGGACGGCAGGTTTATTTGCCGTCCTGTTTTTATACTTTTAGCATATTTGAACAAATTCCATGTACAATATATGAATAAAAATCCAAAATAAAAATATTCCATTAATTTTATCAAAAACCATTGACATCAAAATGATATTATTATATAATAAAGATAATATAAAATAGAAAGGAGACACTGCTGTTATCTTAACAAGCGGGATGTGAAATGGTATAAGTAGAATTTTAGCTATTTTCCCGGCTTTCCTTGGAGTACAAGAAGACTCAAGGAAGCTAAATATGGCACAAGCGTAAATTATCCATTTATTCAGTACATTCCCAAACATGGAACAATTCAAGGAGGAAAATTGTGAAACTCTTCAAACGTATTCTTATCCTAACCTTATCGGCGCTGCTTATCCTATGCAGCTTTGCCGGCTGCTCCTCCTCCAAAACCGAAAACACCAATCTGCCGCAGGCGGGTTTGGTGTTTCCAAAAACAAGCTGGGGGATGTCGGTGAACGACGTGAAGGAGAATTACCCGGACATCCGCGACGTCAGCGACCCAGAGCGCGACGCGGCGGCGACGGTCAGCTATCAGTTAGACGAATACGATTTTTACGGGGTTGAGTCCACGCTGAAATTTGTGTTTTATGAAAAGGATGGCAAAACGTGGCTGATGGGTGTAAGCGGCGTTTCCGCCGAACCGATGGAGCCGGAAGAAGTGACCGAGCTTGTAGGCAAAACGCAGGAGATTACAGAGCTTCAGGAGCAGTACAATCAGCTTGAAAATGATTTTGATTCGTTGAACGATGCCCAGAAGCAGTGCGCTGAGAAGAATACGGCGTATTTAGGCGTAACGGCGGCTCCTTCTTATCCGCTTTATGATCTGACGATCGGCACGACCTATCAGCCGGCGGACGATGGGGATCAGCCGTATCTTTCCTTCAGCTATGCCGGAAGCGGCTTTTTGTGGTCGCATTACGATTTCCAGACCTCGGAGCAGGTTGCAGAATAACAGGTTTTCATTTTATACTCCTTTATATATTTTTTAAAAATGGCTGCGGCAATTTTCTGCCGCAGCCATCTCTCTTGCTATTTTGCTTCAGAGCGTTTTACAGTGCGATCCAATCCAGCCAGTCCGGCTTGACTTCGAAGCTTTTTCCGTTGAGATAGCTTAGTTCCCCTGCGCCGGTCGTAAACCGAAAGGTCAGCTTGTAGGCGCACAGCAGCTGCGCCTTGCAGTGGAATTTCTCGTTCAGCCTGCGGTCGCCGTATTTGCCGTCGCCGATCAGCGGATGCCCGATGTAGGCAAGATGCGCGCGGATCTGGTGGGTGCGTCCGGTGATAAGCTCCACCTCCAAAAGCGAAGCGTCCTTGCCGGCGCGGATGACGCGGTAGTTGGTTAGCATTGTTTTGCCGTCCGGAACCGGATGGGAAAATACCTTGACCTCGTTATGCCGCTCGTCCTTGCGCATAAACGCCTTTAGCTCTCCCTGCGGCGGAAGACGCCCCGCCGCAGCGCAGAGATAGCGTTTGTCGATCTCGCGATCCTTGACCTTCTGATTGAGAATCCGCAGCGCTTCGGCGTTTTTCGCGGCAATCACGATGCCGGAGGTGTTGCGGTCAATCCGATTGCAGAGCGCCGGCACAAAGCTGTGCTCCTTTTGCGGGTCGTACTCGCCCTTTTCGGTCAGGTAGGAAAGAATCCGCGCGATCAGCGTGTCGCCGCTGCCGCGGTCGTCCTCGTGTACCACTAATCCGGCGGGCTTGTTGACCAACAGGATGTTTTCGTCTTCGTAGACGACGTTCGGCGCCGGGAAATGCTTTGCAGCCGGGATAACGGGCTTCTTTTCAAAAAATTCGTCGTTAAGATAGAGCTGAAGCCTGTCGCCCTCAGCCAGCCGGTAATTCTGCTCGGCGCGCTTGCCGTTGACCTTGATACGCTTTATGCGCAGGTATTTGTATAGCAGTGGCTGGGATAGAGTGGGGAGGGATTTGGTCAGAAATTTATCCAGCCTTTGGTTTGCGTCGTTTTTGGTGATCGTCCATTCCTGCATCAGCGTTCCCCCAGCAGCTTTTTCAAATAAAGACCGGTGTAAGAGTCCGGAGATGCTGCAACCTTCTCCGGTGTGCCGCAGGCGACGATCTGTCCGCCCGCATTTCCGCCGTTTGGTCCTAAGTCGATGATATAGTCGGCAGTCTTGATTAGGTCGAGATTATGCTCGATCACAACAACCGTGTTGCCCTCGTCAGTAAGCCGCTGAAGCATCTCGATCAGCTTATGCACGTCGGCAGTATGCAGACCGGTGGTTGGCTCATCTAAGATGTAAAGCGTTTGTCCGGTTGAATGGCGCGCCAGCTCGGTTGCAAGCTTAACCCGCTGCGCCTCGCCGCCCGAAAGCGTGGTTGCAGGCTGCCCCAAGGTGACATACCCAAGACCGACGTCGTAGAGCGTTTGAATCTTACGCTTGATTTTCGGCAGATTCTCAAAGAAGCTAAGCGCCTCTTCCACCGTCATGTCCAGCACGTCTGAAATGGTCTTGTCCTTGTACTTCACCTCCAACGTTTCGCGATTGTAGCGTTTGCCGCCGCAGACGTCGCATGGGACGTAGATATCCGGCAGAAAGTGCATCTCGATCTTGATGATGCCGTCGCCCTCGCATGCCTCGCAGCGTCCGCCCTTGACGTTGAAGCTGAACCGTCCGGAGGTAAAGCCCTTGCGCTTTGCGGTCTGGGTTGAGGCAAACAGCTCGCGGATATCGGTGAATACGCCGGTGTAGGTCGCCGGGTTGGAGCGCGGCGTTCTGCCGATCGGCGACTGGTTGATATCGATGACCTTGTCGATCGCCTCCATCCCATCAATTCCGTCGTGCGCGCCCGCGCGCTCCTTGCTGCGCATGAGATCGTGCGACAGCCGTTTGTAGAGGATGTTGTTGACAAGGCTTGATTTTCCTGATCCGGAAACGCCGGTCACACAGATGAACTTGCCAAGCGGGAACGCAACGTCGATATTCTTTAGGTTATTCTCCTTTGCGCCTCGAACCGTAAGCCATTGTCCGGTTCCTTCGCGGCGTTTTTCCGGAACCGGAATCCTGAGCCGTCCGGAGAGGTACGCGCCGGTAATCGATTCCTCGCTGCGCATGACTTCGCTGATGTCTCCTGCGCAGACGATCTTACCGCCGTGTACGCCGGCGCCCGGACCGATATCGACGATATAATCTGCCGCGCGTATGGTATCCTCGTCATGTTCGACAACGATCACCGTATTTCCCAAATCGCGCAGATGCTGCAGCGTCGCGATCAGGCGGTCGTTGTCCTTCTGGTGCAGCCCAATGCTCGGTTCATCGAGGATGTAGATAACGCCGACCAGCGAGGAGCCGATTTGAGTTGCAAGACGGATTCTCTGGCTCTCGCCGCCGGAAAGCGTTCCGGCGCTGCGGGAAAGCGTGAGGTACTCTAGCCCGACGTTTTGCAGAAATTCCAGCCGGACGCGGATCTCCTTTAATATCTGATGGGCGATCATCTCTTCGCGCTTGGAAAGCGCAAGATTCTGCAAAAAATCAAGCGCTTCGGTAATTGCCATTTTACAAAAGTCGCTGATATTCTTTCCGCCGACTGTGACCGCTAAAATCTCTGGCTTTAAACGCTCACCGCGGCAGTCTGGGCATGGGTGAGCCGACATCACTTGGGTGATCTCGTCACGGATCCAAGTCGCCGAGGTTTCGCGAAAACGCCGCTCTAAATTCGGAATGATGCCTTCAAAGTCGGTCAAGAAGCTGCGCTCGGTGTGTTCGGTCCGCCGGACAAGCTCGATCTTTTCGCCGTCGCTGCCGTAAAGCAGCACTTTTTTGGGTTTTTCCTCTAATTGCTCGAACGGTGTATCCAGCGAGAAATGATAGTGCTTTGCCAGCGCGTTATAATAGCTTTGGGAGCTGGTTTCATAGCTGCTGCCGCCGAAATACCAGCCGTTTGCCTTGATCGCGCCGCCGCGGATGGAAAGGGATGGGTTCGGTACGACCAGCTCCGGATCAACCTTCAAAAAGGTGCCGAGTCCAGTGCATTTCGGGCAGGCGCCGAAAGGGTTGTTGAACGAGAACATCCGCGGCTCCAGTTCGCCGATCGAAACGCCGTGCTCCGGACAGGCGTAATTTTGGGAAAACAGGCTATCGCCAAGCTTGCTTTTGTCTGGACAGGAAACAACCTCCGCGATCGCCAGTCCGCCCGCCTCTTTGAATGCGGTGTCGAGCGATTCGGTCAGTCTGGAACGGATGTCCGGCTTGATGACTAAGCGGTCGACGCATATCTCAATGCTGTGCTTTTTATTTTTTTCCAGCTTGATCTCCTCCGATAGATCATACATGCTGCCGTCGATTCGCACGCGGGTATAGCCGGATCTGCGCGCCGCTTCAAGCAGCTTGACGTGCTCACCCTTGCGCCCGCGCACAACCGGCGCAAGCACTTGGATGCGGGTCGTTTCCGGAAGAGCCATGACAATATCGGTAACTTGGTCGATTGTCTGCTGGGTGATCTCCCTGCCGCAGACCGTGCAATGCGGTATGCCGATCCGCGCGTACAGCAAACGCAGATAGTCGTATATCTCGGTTACAGTGCCAACGGTTGAACGCGGGTTTTTAGAGGTGGTTTTTTGGTCGATGGAGATCGCTGGCGAAAGCCCCTCGATGGAATCGACATCCGGCTTTTCCATCTGTCCTAAGAACATCCGCGCGTAGGAGGAAAGGCTTTCCATATACCGCCTTTGCCCGTCGGCGTAAAGCGTGTCGAACGCAAGGCTCGATTTTCCAGAGCCGGAAAGCCCTGTGAACACCACAAGCCGGTCCCGCGGGATCGTGAGGTCGATGTTTTTTAGGTTATGCTCCCTTGCGCCGCTGATCTGGATGCGGTCGCGCGGGGGCAATTTTTGTACTTCCGAATTGGTCATATAAACTCCTGTTTTTCATAATGGGTTTTATGGTTTCACTTCACCTTATTCTACTACTTTTTCATCAAGATTGCAAGCGGGAACCGCACGATGCTTCTTGGCTCAATGGGATAAATTAAGGAAAAATAATTCGTCAATAACGCCAAAAGTTAATCGGATTATTTATTCAACTTCTCTGCGAATAAATATTGATAAAGGCTTGACAATCTGCCGTGTCTTTGGTATAATAATCTCAAGATCAAGGATGATGGAAATTAAAATGTTAAAATATTAACGTTATATTTTTATCACAAAGGATCCATACGCCGCGATGACCTGACGTAAGGCTTGCGCCGGAGAGCAGGGCATCTGTCGGACGCCGGAAAAACCCGGCGCCTTATCCCAAGGGTTCTCATAAGAGAGCATAATTCGAGAAAGGAAAGGATTATTTCACATGGCAGAGGAAAAGAAGTTGGATCAACAGAACGAAACCTATCAGATGGTTGACGAGCTTGTTGTAAAGGCGAAAGCTGCGCTGCACGAGTTTATGAACTACACGCAGGAGCAGGTGGACAACATCGTGCATCAGATGGCACTTGCGGGCATCGACAACCATATGCGTCTTGCGAAGCTTGCGGTGCAGGAAACAAAGCGGGGCATTTATGAGGATAAGATGATTAAGAACCTCTTTGCGACCGAATATATCTGGCACAGCATTAAAAACGAAAAAACGGTCGGGGTCATCAATGACAACGAGCTGGAAGGCTATTTAGAGATCGCGGAGCCGATTGGCGTTGTTGCCGGCGTCACCCCGGTAACCAACCCAACCTCCACCACAATGTTTAAATCGATTATTGCGTTAAAATCCAGAAATCCAATCATTTTCGGCTTCCATCCGAATGCGCAGCAGTGTTCGGTTGAAGCGGCGAAGGTTGTACGTGATGCGGCGATCGCGGCCGGCGCTCCGGCAGACTGCATACAGTGGATTGAGAAGCCGTCGATTGAGGCGACCTCCCTGCTGATGAATCATCCGGGCGTTTCGATGATTCTGGCGACCGGCGGTCCCGGTATGGTCAAGGCTGCTTACTCGGCGGGTAAACCGGCGCTGGGCGTTGGTCCGGGCAACGTTCCGGCTTATGTTCATAAATCTGCCGATTTGGAGCAGACTGCGAACGACATCATGCTTTCCAAGTCGTTTGATAACGGCATGATCTGCGCTTCTGAGCAGGCGGTGATTGTTGATGAGGAGGTCGCCGACGAGCTTGAGCGTCTGTTAAAACACGGCGGATGTTATTTCTGCACCGAGGAAGAAACGCAGAAGCTTTCGGATTACTGCTTCCCGGCGGAGAGAAACCGTTCGCTCAACAACGCGATCGTTGGTCAATCTCCAGCTTGGATTGCGGAACATGCCGGTTTTACGGTAGACCCAAAAACCAAAGTTCTGGTTGCAAAGATTCCGTCGGTTGGCGAGGATCAGCCGCTTTCAAAGGAAAAGCTTTCTCCGGTGCTTGCGTTTATCACTGTTAAGAACGAGGAGGAGGGCTTCCAGAGAGCGCTTGAGATGCTTGAGCTTGGCGGTATGGGTCACTCTGCGGCGATCCACGCGCGCGACGAGGATCTGATCGACCGTTACGGCGAGGCTATGCTTGTTGGTCGAATCATTGTGAACTCTCCGTCCTCTCACGGCGGTATCGGCGACGTTTATAATACCAATATGCCGTCCCTGACCTTAGGCTGCGGCTCTTATGGCTCGAACTCCACGACGCAGAACGTTTCCGCAAGCAACCTAGTCAATATCAAACGCATTGCAAAGAGGAGAACAAATATGCAGTGGTTCAAGGTCCCGCCGAAGATCTATTTTGAAAACGATTCGATCCAGTATCTGGAAAAGATGCCGAACATTTCCAGAGCGTTTATCGTCACCGACCCGATGATGGTTAAGCTTGGCAATGTCAACAAGCTGCTGCACTATTTGAGAAAACGCCCGGATTACTGTCACGCGGAGATTTTTGATTCGGTTGAGCCGGACCCGTCGGTTGAAACCATTATGCGCGGCGTGAAGTCGATGAACGACTTCCAGCCAGACGTCATCATCGCATTGGGCGGCGGTTCCGCAATGGACGCGGCAAAGGGCATGTGGCTGTTCTATGAGCATCCGGATACCGATTTTGAGGGACTGCGCTTAAAATTCATGGATATCCGCAAGAGAGCGTACCACTTCCCGAACTTAGGAAAGAAGGCGCAGATGGTCTGCATCCCGACCACCTCCGGCACCGGTTCCGAAGTTACCAGCTTTGCGGTTATCACCGATAAGAACAGAAATGTCAAATATCCGCTTGCCGACTATGAGCTAACCCCGGACGTCGCAATCGTCGATCCGCAGTTTGTTCAGACGCTGCCGCGCGGCTTGATCGCGGATACCGGTATGGACGTTCTGACCCATGCGATCGAGGCTTATGTGTCTGTTCTGGCTTCCGATTACACCGACGGTCTTGCGCTCCAAGCGATCCGTTTGGTATTCGAAAACTTAAAGAAATCTTACGACGGCGATCCGGTAGCTCGCGAGAAGATGCACAATGCTTCTTGTATTGCCGGTATGGCGTTCACCAACGCGTTCCTTGGCATCAACCACTCGTTGGCGCATAAGCTGGGCGGTGAGTTCCACATTGCGCACGGACGCGCTAACGCAATCCTGCTGCCGTATGTCATCCGCTACAACGCGACAATGCCGACCAAGTTTGCAACCTGGCCGAAGTATTCGAGCTATATTGCGGATAAGCGCTATGCCGAAATCGCAATGGTAATGGGCTTTAAGGCGAGTACCACCGAAGAGGGTGTACAGTCCTTAATCGACGCGATCAACGATCTGAACGCTTATCTGCACGAGCCGAAGACCATCAAAGAGTGCGGCGTTGACGAGGGCAAGTTCCTAGCCGTTGTCGACGAATTGGCGGATAAGGCGATGGAGGATCAATGCACCACTGCAAATCCGCGTTATCCGCTGGTCAGCGAGCTGGCTGAGCTTTACAAGCAGTGCTACTACGGCGACGAGAGCATTGTAAAGTAATCGCGCCCTAAATAAGCGTTCCTCTGCCATTTGAATAAAGCCCGCTCATGGAGCCTTTCCGTGGGCGGGCTTTTGACGTATGCGGCGGGTTTGGAAAAGGCTTGACAATAGCTGTCGAAATTGGTATAATGAAGAAAAATATTGCTGCCATGGGAGGTCGCTTATCATGGATAAAAAAATCAAAAAGCCGGGTTGGCTGGATGAATTTAAAAAATTCATCTCTAAGGGCAACGTAATGAGTCTGGCTGTCGGTGTGATTATCGGCGGCGCGTTTTCGTCTATTACCAGCTCCTTAACCAACGATATTATCATGCCGATCGTGTCAATGGTGTTTGGCGGTCTGGATTTCTCTAGCTGGAAGCTGACGCTGCCGAATTTTTGGCATACGATCGACGCCGCCACCGGAGAGACTGCTGTCATCACGCTGAATTTTGGCACCTTCATCAGCACCGTTCTCAATTTCCTGATTCTAGCGTTTGTCGTATTCTGGCTTGTGAAAATTGTCAATAAGGTTATGGATGTGGCAAAGAAAAAGGAAGAGGAGGCCCCGCCTTCACCGCCGCCTGCTCCAACCAAGGAGGAAGAGCTGTTAACTGAAATTCGCGATTTGCTAAAGAAATAATATCGACATCCTTGCCCTTTCGCCAAAGCTAGCGGGAGGGTAAGCTTTTTGCCGTTTGCGGCTTTGAACCCAGAAAGGAAGACGATATGTCACAGATTGACTTTCATCCGGTACGGACAAAAGAGGAAATAAAAACGCTTGCTGCATTGGCAAAGCAGATATGGGAGCAGCATTTTACGCCTATCATCGGCGAGGCACAGGTTGCTTACATGGTTGAAAAGTTCCAATCGGAGAAAGCGTTGACCGATCAGATCGCACAGGGCTACCATTACTTCCTGTTTGAAATCGCTGGAGAGTATGTGGGATTTACCGGAATCCATCCGGAGGAGGGAAAGCTTTTCCTGAGCAAGCTTTATCTGAAAAAGGAATGCCGGAAACGCGGCTTTGCAAGAGAGGCCTTCCGCTTTTTGGTTCAGTATTGCAAGGATAACGGTTTGTCCGCAATTTGGCTTACGGTCAACCGTCATAATACCGATACGATCGAGGTTTACCGGCACCTTGGGTTTGTCACAACGCGCGAGCAAAAGGCAGATATCGGCGGCGGATTTTATATGGACGACTATATTATGGAGTTTCCGATTTTGTAATCGAAATCAAATGATAAATACTTTCCGCAAAAGACTTGCATATCGGCATGATTTCCGGTATAATAGAAGGAAACTGGAATATCAGCCTCTTGAATAAAAACGTATTTATGATTGTGGGAGGGAGCGCAGTGGGCTGCAAATATAAGGAGATTTTCGAATACTATCGGGCGCGGGTGGAAAGCGGAAGCCTTCAGCCCGGCACGGTAATGCCCTCCGAGGAGGAGATGGCAAAGCAGTTTTCCTCCTCCCGCGATACGGTGCGCAAAGCGCTGATGCTGCTGGAACAGCAGCATTATATCGGCAAGCAGCGCGGAAAGAAGAGCGTAGTGCTTGACCGCAGCAGATTCGAGTATCCTGCGGCGCGCATCACAACCTTCACCGAGCAGCTGCGTCAAAGCGCGCGCAGCGAGGAATGTGTCACGACGATAGCGGATTTGTCGATCCTGATCGGCGATGAAAATGCGATGCAGCAGCTTGCGGTCGGGGAAGAGGAGGAAATCTATCGCCTGATCCGCATCCGGCAGTTCGGCGGCGAGCGGGTCATTTTGGATAAGGACTTGCTTTTGCGGTCGGTTGTACCGCGGCTGAGCAAGAAAATTTGCAGCGGCAGCCTGTATCAATATTTGGAGCAGGTGCTTAAGCTGCACATTGGGGTCGCGCATAAAATCATTACGGTGGAGAACGCCACGCGCGAGGATAAGCTGTATCTTGATCTGCGCGGCGATACCGTTGTCGCGGTAGTACGCAGCTATACCCGCCTGACCGATCGCACGCTGTTTCAATATACCGAAACGAGAAGCCGGATTGATTATTTTCGCTATGAAGAGGACGCGCGCCGGTAAGCGCGGCAAAAGCTGCTTTTAAACGGAGCGTATTGAGCCTTTTGCCCATATTGGTTTGCATAGAAGGGAAGATTATTTATGAAAAATCCGCAGGCGGATCGGTATATCTATATTGCTTTATTTCATACTCCGTTTCGTATGGGGAAGTTTATCCGTATGATGACCCATTATCCATACAATCATACCGCTATTTCGTTCTATTCCGACCTGAGAAGCTTTTTCTCGTTTGCAAGACGGCACAAAAACGCGCCGTTTTACGGCGGCTTCATCTATGAATCGCTGCGCCGTTACCCGCGGGATGAAAGGACCATGCTGAAGGTATTTCGGCTGCGTTTGTCTGCGGAGCAATACGGCAGGCTTTGCGATTTTATCCGCCCGTTTACAAAGGATCCGGAAAAATACTGCTATAACTTTCTTTCCACTGTCGGCTCGATGTTCTCCCGCAGGGTAAAGCTGGAAAATGCCTATACCTGCGTTGAATTTGTCGCCGATGCGCTGCGGGCGAGCGGCTTTGAGATCACGCTGCCGGATTACTGCGATATTCCGCAGTTAGATCGGCTTTTAGCCCCGTATCTTTACTATGAGGGTACCGTGTTGGGATATCCCGAGCCTAAGTCTTGGTGCGGCGACGATTACGCTGAGAAGCTTCCGTTTCCCACTGCCCTCCGCGAAACGGTAAATTGTGTAAAAGAGAATTTTGCGGATTACCGCCAGTCAAAAAAATTTGGGCGGAATCCCCGATGAAAATATAAAAAGCTCCTGCATCCGAAATAGATGCAGGAGCTTTTTATAGTCCCCTTCTTGCAAAGATCGGCTCGTCCTCCCAAAGCGTCACAACGCCGTGCTTTAAAGTGGCGGGCAGGTCGATCAGCCGTTGGTTGCTGCTGCCGCGAAACCGCAGCGTGATGTCGTACAAATCCTCTATAAACTCCCCGTCGACCAGCACGTCGATGTTGGAGAGCAGTTCGTCGGTCGCCTCACAGCGCGCACGGCTGTTTTTCAGCAGGTCGTACTCTAAGGTATATCCCGTGTAGCACCAGATCGTTTTCTGCGGGTAGCGCGCCTTAAACGCTCTCACAAGCGGCAATAGCCCGCGCTGGTTGGCTGGCTCGAACGGCTCTCCGCCAAGCAGCGACAGCCCGTCGATATAGCTCGGCTCGATGCTGTCCAAAACGGTTTTCATCACCTTTTTGGTAAATACTCTGCCATAGGAAAAATCCCACGCCTCTTTGTTGAAGCAGTTTTTGCAGTAGTGGGTGCAGCCGGATACAAAAAGGCTGGTGCGCACACCGACGCCGTTTGCAATGTCGCAATATTTGATCTTAGCGTAATTCATGAGCTTATAGATGCATTACGCGGTCACGGATTTCTTGGGTGCGTCCTTGGTTCCAGAACTGGGTGCCGATGTAACCGCAGGTGCGTCTGGCAACGTTTAGCTTGCTCTGGTCGCGGTTTTTGCATTTTGGGCATTCCCAGACCAGCTTGCCGTCGTCTTCCACAATGCGGATTTCACCGTCGTAGCCGCAGACTTGGCAATAATCGCTCTTGGTATTCAATTCCGCATACATGATGTTGTCGTAGATAAAAGTCAAAACGTTCATCACCGCTTCTAAATTATCCTGCATATCCGGCACTTCGACATAAGAGATCGCGCCGCCCGGGGAGAGACGCTGGAAGTCGCTCTCGAACTTCAGCTTGGTGAATGCGTCGATCTGCTCGCCAACATGAACGTGATAGCTGTTGGTAATATAGTTTTTGTCTGTAATCCCCGGAATGACGCCAAACCGGCGCTGCAGCGCTTTGGCAAACTTGTAGGTCGTGCTTTCCAGCGGCGTGCCGTAGAGGGAGTAGTCGATCCGCTCGGCTTCCTTCCATTGCTTGCACTTGTCGTTCATCTTCTGCATGACCTTCAGCGCAAACGGCTTTGCCTCCGGGTCAGTATGGCTCTTGCCGGTCATATATTTCACGCACTCGTAGAGTCCGGCGTACCCTAAGCTGATGGTCGAGTAGCCGTTGTAGAGCAGCTTATCAATCTTCTCGCCCTTTTTCAGACGCGCCAGCGCACCATACTGCCATAAGATCGGGGCGGCGTCGCTCGGTGTGCCCAAAAGCCGCTCATGGCGGCAGCGCAGCGCTTTGTGGCAAAGCTCCAAACGCTCCTCGAAGATCTCATCAAATTTCTCGCGGTCGCCGCCGCTGGAAAGCGCGACGTCCACCAGATTGATGGTTACAACACCTTGGTTGAAGCGTCCATAATATTTCGGCTTGCCGTTTTCATCGACATACGGCGTTAAGAAGCTGCGGCAGCCCATACAGGTGTAGCAATGCCCCTCGCCGTTTTTATCCACCTTGTACTCGAGCATCTTCTTCTCGCTGATATAGTCCGGAACCATGCGCTTGGCAGTGCATTTTGCCGCCATCTTGGTCAGATAGTAATACGGGCTGTCCGGGTGGATGTTCTGCTCCTCCAAAACGTAGATCAGCTTCGGGAACGCAGGGGTGATCCATGCGCCGTCCTCGTTCTTTACGCCGATGTAACGCTGGCGGATGGTTTCCTCGATGATGATCGCAAGATCCGCTTTTTCCCGCTCGTTCTTCGCCTCGCCCAGATACATAAACACCGTGATAAACGGCGCTTGACCGTTGGTGGTCATCAGGGTGACAACCTGATACTGGATGGTCTGTACGCCGCGCGCAATCTCGTCGTGGAGCCGCTGCTCGACGATCTTGTGCTTGCGATCCTCCGGAATGTCCAGCCCCGCCATCTCGCGCTCAACGCTTGCGGCGATCTTCTTCCGGCTGACGTCGACAAACGGCGCTAAATGCGTTAAGCTGATGCTCTGCCCACCGTATTGGTTGCTCGCGACCTGCGCGATGATCTGCGTCGCGATGTTGCAGGCGGTGGAGAAGCTGTGCGGACGCTCGATCAGCGTCCCGGAGATCACCGTGCCGTTTTGCAGCATATCCTCTAGGTTGACTAGGTCGCAGTTGTGCATATGCTGCGCAAAATAGTCGCTGTCGTGAAAATGCAGAATGCCTTCCTCATGCGCCTTGACGACGTCCGGCGGCAAAAGCAGGCGCTTGGTCAGATCCTTGGAGATCTCGCCCGCCATGTAATCGCGCTGTACGCTGTTGACAATCGGATTCTTGTTGGAGTTCTCCTGCTTGACCTCCTCGTTTTCCCGCTCGATTAACGCTAAGATGCGGTCGTCGATTTCGCTGTTTTGCCGGCGGAGGTTTTGCGTGTAGCGATAGGTGATATAGTGCCTTGCAACCTCAAACGCTTTTTGCTCCATCAGCTCGTTTTCCACCATGTCCTGAATTTCCTCGACGTTGAGCGCGTGCGAGGATTTGACGCACTGCGCCGCAACATTGTCGGCAATTAAGTTCAGTTTCTCCTCCGACAGACGGTGCTCTGCGGAAACTGCGGCGTTCGCTTTTCCGACGGCAATCCTTATCTTGCTTTTATCAAATACGGCTTCGCTGCCGTTGCGTTTGATGATCTTCATTTGGTAAGCCTCCATATTCTATCACTTCATGGGCTGAAGTATTTTTGGTTTGACGCCCATCTTGGGAGAATCGTCACTTACTTCTTTGCGAATTCGTGTGTAATTATCATTCTATCAGACTTTTCATCAAAATGCAACCCCAAAACTTTTTTTCAATGACGTGATTTTGATGTTGCAATTGCAACAAATTATGGTATAATAGAAGAGAAAGGAAAGCGGAAAACCGCTCTCAGAATGCCGCGCAAAGGAAAGGATGTTTGAAATATGCTGGAGATATATACTGCGTTTGCTGGAAAGGGTGCTTTGCAGAAAGCCGAGGAAGAAGCGAATCTATTCTGCCGTATTTCCGATCAGGAGCGGGAAAAGCTGTTGTGCTGTATTCCGCCGGAGTATAAGAATTATCTTGCCGGGGAGTGCATTTTAGACTTTCAAAACCGCTTAGACCGCATTGCGGTTATGCTTTCAGGGAAAGCGCAGGTCGTATCCTATGATGTTGTGGGTAACCGCATTATTCTGGAGCAACTGACCAAAAACGACATTTTTGGGGAGGTGTTTCTCCTGCCGCTTTCCAGCCACGGCTATGCGGTGGAAGCGCTCTGCGATTGCCGGGTGCTTTTCCTGCAATACAAGGATGTCATCAAGCGCTGCGAAAAGGCTTGCGCCTACCACAGCCAGCTTGTCGATAATTTGTTTTGCCTTTCCGCGATAAAGGTGCGCGGCTTGAACGCACACCTGCAAATTTTAAGTCAGCGCAGCATCGGCGATAAGCTTTTGAGCTATTTTTCGTTTATCGCCGCTGTCAAAGGAAATACGTTTGAGATGCCGATGACTTGGAGCAGCCTTTCGGATTATCTCTGCGTCAACCGCAGCGCGCTCATGCGCGGTCTGCGTCAGCTGCGCGAAAATAACCTAATCGCTGTAGACGGCAAACGCGTTACCCTGCTGTAAAAAGGACAGAACGCTGACTTTTGGAATGAAAATCGGCGTGCCTTACGTGGTAAGGCCGCGCCGACGCTGCTTTATGAAAAGTCTTTCTTATTCCTCGCTGAAAGAATCTTTTCCCGCGCCGCACAGTGGGCAGGCAAAATCATCCGGCAGATCCTCAAATTTCGTGCCCGGTGCAATACCGTTCTCTGGATCGCCGACAGCCTCGTCGTAAACCCAGCCGCATAAGTCGCAGACATATTTTTTCATCTTGGTTTTCCTCCCTGATTTAATGATCGCAGTCCGTTGGGACTGCCAATGACACCATTATACTGATTTTTTTTGATTTGTCTGTTGCATATGCAACATTTTTGACCGTAATTCAAGAAAAACAAAATGCAATAACAAAAAGCGAAAAAGCGCATTATTGAAAAAAGGACGTCAGATTTTTGTCAATATGGTGGTAATCAGCCGATAAATGTCAGCGCCCGTGACATGTTTGACCTGTTCAAAGTAGGTTGAAAAAGCCTGTGGAAAAGTTGAAAGAAAATTTTATGGCTTGGCGGTTGTCAATTTTGCGTAAATCTGCTATAATGAATTATCATAGAAAAACGGCGCGTTCAAACGGGGAAAGAAGGGAGCTGGGTGAATGAACGGGATCGGATTGGTTTTAGCGGGCGGCGGCGGAAAGGGCGCGTTTCAAATCGGCGTGTGGAAGGCGTTAAAGGAGTTCGGCATAGACAGGAGGATCGCAGCGGTATCGGGCACTTCGGTCGGCGCGTTAAACACGCTGCTGTTTGCGAATAATGACCTTTCGCTCGCTGAGGAGATATGGAAAAATCTCCGCAAAAAGGATATTCTTCTGTTTCAGCCGGCGACGGTTATGCGGCTGCTTCCGATTTTTACCGGCGCGGGTGCGCTCACCTTGGGTGCAGGCGCGGCGATGGTTCTGACAAACGCGCTCAAAAACGGTGTGTTTTCTCCGGAGGGGATCGAGGAGCTGATCCTAAAAAATATTGATATGACGCGGATTCGGAACTGTAAAATGCCGCTTTTTGCCGGAAGCTTTGCGGTGAAGACGAGAAAGATGGACTATCTGCGGATGGATCAAAAGGAGCCGGCGCTTGTGCGGCAGATCGCCATGGCGTCCAGCGCGCTGCCGGTGATCTTTCCAAAGCAGGAGATCGACGGGCAGGAGTATTGGGACGGCGGGCTTGCGGATAATGTTCCGGTTAAGCCGCTTTACGAGATTGGCATCCGCACTTTTATTGTTTGTTATCTGCGGGACGACATCAAGGCGCTCGGCTTCCGCGAAAGCTATCCGGATGCGCACTTTGTCGAGATCATTCCATCTGAGCCGCAGGGCGGCATGATAAAAGGTACGCTTGACTTCAGCGGCGAAAGCGCAGTGCGTCGGATGAAGCAGGGCTATGAGGACGCTGCGGCGGTGCTTTCTCCGCTCTATCAGCTTTACATCGATAACGCGCTGCGTGCCTCAACCGCATTTTTCAAGGGCAGAAGTGAATCCATATAGATGTGTAATAGCAGGCGTTTTCCCGCATTTTATAGGAAAGACGCCTACATAAAAAAGGCTGAAACAGCTTGAAAAGCAAAAAATGTCCAGGGAACGGGAAAAATCCGCTCTTTGGACATTTTTAGCATTTATCTGCCTTTCCAGAGGAAAACAGGGATCGCAGGATTGCCGGGACGGTTGGAAAATTCGCAGCAGAGCACGCTTGCGGTTTTGGGATCGACGGTGCGCAGATACGACAGGATCGCATCCCGCTCCGTCGTGCCGTTGTTTCTTCCATAGTAGACGCAAAGCGACATCGCTCCGCCCGGTTTTAACAGCCGCAGCGAGGCGTCGATTGCGGCTATGCTTGTTTCAGCGCGGGTAAACAGATTGTGGTCACCGCCCGGAAGCCAGCCAAAGTTGAAGCAGATAAAATCGATGCTCTCCGGCGTGAGGTAGCGCTCCAGACGGCTGTGGCTGTCTAAAATCAGCGTCACACGCTGAGAAAGCCCCTTTTCCTCTAAAAGCCTTTTGGTGCTGGCAAGCGCGTCCGTTTGAATGTCGAATGCCCAAACATGTCCGGAATCACCGCATTTTTCTGCTAAAAAGGCAGCGTCGTTCCCACGTCCGGCGGTCGCGTCGACACACTTTGCGCCGGCGCCTACGTATTCCGCCATAAATCTATGGGAGAGCGTCAGCGCGTTGAGTGACTTTGGAAAATCCATTTTTCTCCTTTCAGCGAAGCGCCCTTAAGCTGCTGGATATGGTAAAAAGCTGCTGTGCGGCAAAGCGGATTTCTTCCTCGGTATTCTCCTCTCCGATTGAAAAACGGATCACCGAGCGGAGCAGGCGGTCGGGCAGACCGATTGCGGTTAAAACGTGCGAGGCTGTTTTTTCTCCCGCATGGCAAGCCGCCCCCGCCGAAGCGCAAATACCTTTTAGGTCGAGCAGCGTGAGCAAGCCTTCGCTTTCGCATTCTGGGATAGAAACGCTTAAAATCCCCGGCAGCAGCAGGTCGTCCAGCGTGAAATCCCGCTCGCCCACAAATACCGCATCCGGGATGCTTTCCTGAATCAGTCCACGCAGCAAAAGCCGCAGCCGCTCCTTTTTTGCTGCGCTCTCGGATAAGCGCTTGACAGCCAGCTCCGCCGCAGCGCCCATACCGACGATCGCTGCGACGTTTTCGGTCCCAGCAGCGAGTCTTTTGCTTTTCGGCAGGGATAGGCTCATCGGCGTTTTGGCGCGGATGAATAGCGCGCCCGCTCCTTTCGGTCCGTGGAATTTGTGCGCTGAAAGCGAGAGGGTGGAAACCGGAAGCGTTTTTAAATTCAACGGGAGCTGCCCGAAGCCCTGTACCGCGTCGACATGAAGAAAAGTTCCATTTTCCAGACATTTCTTCGCAATTTCAGGGATCGGCTGCACAATGCCGGTTTCGTTGTTGGCAAGCTGGACAAAGGCAAGATCGCAGGCTTTGTCCGGCACAGTGAGCAGCTTTCCGGCGCCGTTGACGCACCCAAAGGCAAGCGCGTTTCCTTCAGCTTGCAGCGCGCGCAGCGGATCAAGCATCGAGCTGTGTTCGACCGGAGTGGTGAAAAGGGAAAGCGGGCGGCTGTTTTTTTGCCGCAGCGCCCGCGCGCTGCCGTATGCGGCGAAATAGTTTGCTTCACTGCCGCTTGCGGTGAAAAAGATTTCCTCGGGCTCGCAGTGCAGCGCAGCCGCGAGCTGCGCTCTTGCGCGGTCGACAGCGCGCTTGGCATAAAGCCCGGCTTTGTGCAGGCTCGCCGGATTGCCGTATTGCTCCGTCAAATATGGCAGCATCGCGTCAAGCACTGCGGGGCTTAAGGGGGTGGTCGCGGCATGATCGAGATAAATTAAACGTTTCATAGCGTTTTCCTTATGAAAATTTTTTGCTTTCTGCAACCGCTAATTTGTCGCAGCGCTCGTTTTCCGGATGCCCGGCATGTCCTTTGATCCAGCGATAGGTGATTTCGTGCTGCTCTGTCAAGGTCAAAAGCCGTTCCCAGAGGTCAGGATTTAGGGCGGGCTTATCTTTTGCGCGCATCCAGCCGCTTTTTTTCCACTTTTTTGCCCAGCCCAGCGAAAGTGCGTCGATGACGTATTTGGAGTCGCTGCACAGCGTTACCGCGCAGCTTTCTTTGAGGGCGGCTAAGCCTTCGATTACTGCGGTAAGCTCCATGCGGTTGTTGGTGGTAGAGGCCTCGCCGCCGGAAAGCTCCTTCTCCATTCCCTTGTATCGCAGGACGGCTCCCCAGCCACCCGGTCCCGGATTGCCGGAGCAAGCGCCGTCGGTGAATAATTCGACCTGTTTTTTTTGTGTTTGCGGCATATGATACTTCCTTTCCGTTGCGTTCTGCCCTTTTTATGATACGTCATTCCATCAAGAAAGTCAAGCGGTTTTCCGCTGGGATAGAATCTTGCATTGGGCGGTAAAATGTGCTATAATGAAAATGCAGACGTATTTTTGGCAATATCTGAGAGACGAAATCCGTTTTGCGCAGAAAGGAATCGCTATGAATTATTCGGAAAGCTATATTACGGTGCGCTATGCCGAAACCGATCAAATGGGCGTTGTTCACCACGCAGTCTATCCGGTCTGGTTTGAACTTGCGCGCACCGATTTTATGAAGCAGATCGGCGTCAGCTATGCACAGATTGAATCGCTCGGTGTGATGCTGCCGGTTACCGATATATCCTGTCATTACATCCGTCCGGCGCGCTATGAGCAGCAGGTCACTGTGCGCGTGTTTGTGCAGCGGCTGACGCCGGTGCGCATCGGCTTTACCTACGAGCTTTATCACCGGGAAGAACTGCTTGCCGTTGGAACAAGCGGACACGCTTGGGTAGACAGCACGACGTTTCGCCCAATCAGCTTAAAAAAGCGTCTGCCGGATATCTATGAAAAGCTTTCCGCGCTTGCGCCGAAGGAAAAGGAGCGATAGGGTGAATTGGAAGGAAATCAGACTTTATACAACGACCGAAGGGTTGGATATCGTCAGCGGTTACTTGGTCGAATGCGGAATAGCCGGCTTTGCGGTTGAGGATGCGGCGGATTTTTGCGCATTTTTGGAGGATACCGCCGTCCGCTGGGATTATGTCGAAGACGAACTGATGCGGAAGAAAAACGAACCGACCGCTGTTGTTTTTTATCTGGAGGACAGCGCTTCCGGGATAGAAACGCTGCGTCAGATACAGTCGGGACTGAGCCGTCTGCGGGAGGAAAATCCGGCGGTGGCGTTAGGTGAGCTGCGCTTCTCACTTGGCAATATTGCCGAGGAGGATTGGTCCAATGCTTGGAAAAAATATTATCGTCCGCAGCAGATCGGCAAACGTCTGGTCGTTTGTCCGGTCTGGGAAACGCCTGCGCTTCAAGAGGGTCAGGTGCTGGTCACGTTAGACCCCGGTTTGGCATTCGGCACCGGGTCGCACGAAACAACCAGACTCTGCATGACGCTGCTGGAGGAGGAAATCCAGCCGGGGCAGTCGGTTTTGGACATTGGCTGCGGTTCGGGGATCCTTGCAATCACAGCGCTGCGGCTCGGCGCAGAACACGCCGATGGCGTGGATATTGATCCGGTTGCGGTGAAGGTCGCCGGAGAGAACGCCGCGCTAAATGCGGTTGAGAGCCGATGTGAATTTCACTGCGGCGATCTGACCGAGCAGGTAAGCGGCGTCTATGACGTGATCTGCGCCAACATCGTTGCGGATGTGATTATCCGGCTTTCTGCGTCGGTACAGCGGTTCATGCATCCGCAGACAAAGCTCATCGTATCGGGCATCATCGATACCCGCGCCGAAGAGGTGGAAAAAGCGCTGGTCGATTCTGGGTTGACTGTCAAAAGGCGGCTGGATGAAAACGGCTGGTGCGCAATGCTTTTGGGTCTGTCATGAAGCGCTTTGTCCCCGGCACAGATATCCCATATCAGGTCGTCCGCACAAAGCGAAAAACCTGCTGTTTCAAATTCCTGCCGGATGGCACATTGGAAGCGCGTGTACCGTACCGGCTGGGAGTGCTGGAATTGGAACGGCTGTTTCTGCGCCACATGGCTTGGATTCAAAAGCATAAGGGGCAGGCTTCCCTAGCGGCGGCAAGTGCGTTTCGCTGCGAGGATGGGGCGGAAATTCCGTTTTTGGGCAGAAGGGTTCCCATTTTTCTTTCGGACAAGCTATCCCGCGGCTATCGTATCGAGGAAAAGGGGCTTGTCCTATGCAAGAAGGAGGCGATGGTTCAGCTTAAGGTATTTTATCGTGATGCGGCGAGAAGTTATCTGCCGCCGCTGGTCAGTGAGTGGGAGCGGAAAACAGGGCTTTATAGTGATAGGCTGAGAATTGGCAGCGCCGAAAAAAGCTGGGGACGGTGCAACGCAAAGCGTGAGATTACGTTAAGCCTTCGGCTCATGATGCTGCCGAAGGATTGTATCGACTATGTTGTCGTACACGAGCTTTGCCATCTCAAGGAGCTGAATCACTCCAAGGCGTTCTGGCAGCAGGTGGATGAGATTCTTCCGGAGCGTAAAGTGCTGGAAGCGCGCATGTTGGAATCGTATGTCATTTCATTTAAAGAAATAGGTTGAGGGAGGTTTTTATGAATCCAGTATTAGAAAACATTTACAGCCGCCGCAGTGTGCGAAGCTATCTGCCGCAGCAGATCACCAAGGCGGAGCTAACCACCGTTTTGGAGGCGGGACTGCAGGCGCCGTCGGCAATGAACCAGCAGACATGGCACTTTATCGCTGTGCAGGATGAGAAGGCGCGCGAGCAGGTGCGCGCGCTCTGCGTTTCCGTCTGCGGAATGCAGGCGGACGCCGACCCGTTTTATCAAGCGCCGACAATCGTGCTGGTTTTCGGCAAGGATGATACAATTGCGCCGGATAAGGATTGCTCACTTGCAATCCAAAATATGATGCTTGCCGCCCATGCCATCGGGCTTGGCACCTGTTGGATCAACTGCGTTTGCAGCGCGTTTTCCGCCGAGGAGGGGAAGACGCTTGCCGCATCCTTCGGTTTGGCGGACGGATATCATCCGGTTGGCTCCTTAGCGCTCGGCGTCCCAAGCGGCGCTGCGGCAAAACCAAAAGAGGTACGGAAAAATTACACCATTGTATAAGATGATGCAGAAAGCCCCGAAATGCCATTAAAAACGGTATTTCGGGGCTTTTGGCCATAATAGGGGCGTGGACGGAGAGGCGGCGGGGAGAGCCGTTTGCCCGGTTAAAATTTAGGGCTGCTCCTCTCCCTTTTCCTGATGATAGGTGCCGATTTCCTCGACTGCCTCGATCCACTTTTCGTACACGTCTTTTGGCAGAACGCGGTCGATTGTCAGCTTTGGATGCATACCCGGATGTGCTCCGGTGACAAACGAATTGCCCCAAGAGCGTTTGATCGTGCATGTGTCAGCGAGCAGGATGTGCCTGCCGTCTAACGTACCCAGCGCGTCGATATGCTCCTGCCCTTCGCAGAGATAGTCGGCGTCCAGCAGATAACGGTCGCGGCGGCCCTTGATGATTGGATGCAGGCTGTAATAGTTAAACGCGGCGAAATCCAGCAGCGGATCCGGAACAACGTCGTCTTTCCCCAGCTCGCGGTTGATCGCTTTGTCGATCATTGGATTGACCTTGTAGCCGGATAAGCCCAGCTTGCTCATATACCCTTCTTTTGCCAACGTATTTTGCAGCAGGCTGAATATTAAGTAGTTGCTGTCGACCTCTTCGACCGTCACCTCAAAACCGATCTTATAGTTCGGGAACAGCACAAGAATCTGTTGCTGCTCCACCATATTGAGCATTGCGGCGACAAAGCGCGCGGCAGGGATCAGATAGCCCACGACGCCGCAGGCAGTGACGATATTGACGTTGCGCAGGTAGGCGCGCATCGCGCGGCTGGTGGCAATGCGCGACAGCACCGCAGTACAGAGCTGCGGCAATCCCTTGATGAGCTGCACGGCTGTCGGATCCTTTTCGGTGAGCTTTGCAATATCCAGCTTTGCAAACATCTCTTTGATGTTCGTCTCGTTGATCTCTTTGGTCGGGCTTGCTTTTATCAGCCCGATGATCAGCCGCATAACGTATTTTAAGGCGACGTCGAAGAAATCGAGCAGGTCGCGGTCGGCGTAAAGGCTTGTGACGCCGTGCTCACCGTATAGACCGATGAAAAAGGCGGAAAGACAGGCGCGGTATGGCATCATGGTTTTGAGGTTCTCTGCAATGAAATCAAGCGCTTCCTCCGCATACTTTGGATCTTTGTCCATTTCGGTAAGCAATGCGTTGACAGGGATGCTGTTATAAAAGACCTGCGGGTCGTTTATCTCTTTTTCTGAGATGCTTGGGGTTTTGCAATAGGTTAAAAATGCTTCTTTGATATTCTGATTGCTCATGCTGTATTCCTTTCTGCGTGGTATCGGGATCAATATCCATGTCCTTCTCTTTATTATACAGCATTTCTTTGCAAAAGCCAATAGTTTTTTGCGTGACTGCAAAAATTTTCACTTTATCAGAAAATAGGGATAAAAGCGCGTGCTTTCGCAGGAAGGGATGCTTTTTCTTGCATGAAAAATGGATTATCGTGTTTTTCTTTGGGAAAAATGCGAGAATAGAACGAAAAAATATTTTTTGCTTTTATTTAAATGCAGGAAATTTTTGAAAAGTTTCATTTTTGGCTTGACAAACAGCAAAGAAGCGGATATAATGATACCAATATCAGATACGAAACGTGATGACAGGGAGAGTAAGCTTTTAGGATAAAGGCCGAAACAGAGAAGCCGGGCAGGTGAGAGCCGGAAGCGGACTTTAAAAGCTGAAGAACACCCTCGAACAGCCGACCGAAAGCGCTTTGGGCGCCGTAGGCTCGGACGCGCGCGGCGCGTTACAGCCGCAGGCCATAAAGAAAGAGGGCTGCATATTTTGGTCGCAGTCTATTTGGGTGGTACCGCGGAAGAAAACCTTTCGTCCCAATTTTGATGGGATGAAGGGTTATTTTTTTTCAGTACGAGGAAGCCCCAGCGCCCAAAGGCGTTCTTTTGGCAGAAAGGGAAGGGATAGGCATGAAAAGAACCGGATATTGCGGTGCAATGCGGGAATCGGATCTCAACAAAGAGGTCACAGCCATGGGCTGGGCGCAGTCCAAGCGCGATATGGGCGGCGTGATTTTCGTCGATCTGCGCGATCGAGAGGGCACGTTGCAGGTGGTATTCGACGCGCAGAAGCTTTCAAAAGAGGATTTTGCGCTCGCCGAGAGCATCAAGAACGAGTCTGTAATCGCGGTGAGCGGCACAATCAGGGTGCGCGATGAAGAAACCTATAACCCAAGATTAAAAACAGGCACGATCGAGCTTGCGGCACATTCTGTTGAGATACTGTCGATGGCGCAGCCGCTGCCGTTTTTGCTTGAGGAGGCGGATAAGGTCAGGGAGGATCTGCGGCTAAAATACCGTTATCTTGATCTGCGCCGTCCGAAGCTGTATGAAGCGCTGCGCTTCCGTGCGAGGGTGGTGCGTGTTGTCAGCGACTATCTGGAGAACGAGGGCTTTTTAGCGGTCGAAACGCCGATGCTGACCAAAAGTACGCCGGAGGGTGCTAGGGACTATCTGGTTCCGTCGAGGGTGCATCCGGGCAGCTTTTACGCGCTGCCGCAGTCCCCGCAGATATTCAAGCAGCTTTTGATGGTCGGCGGCGTCGACCGGTATTATCAGGTTGCGCGCTGTTTTCGTGATGAGGATCTGCGCGCCGACCGCCAGCCGGAGTTTACGCAGGTGGATATGGAGATGTCCTTTGTCGAGCAGGAGGATATTCTGCAGCATCTGGAAAAGATGTTCAAACATCTGATGTTTCAGGTAAAGGGAATCGAGATAAAGGAGCCGTTTCTGCGTCTAACGTGGAAGGAGGCGATGGATCGCTATGGCTCGGATAAGCCGGATCTGCGCTTTGGGCTTCCGATCATCGATCTGACCGAGCTGATGAAACAATGCTCATTTTCGGTGTTCCGCAGGGTGGCGGATAAAGGCGGAGTTATTCGCGCAATCAACGTCAAGGGCTGCGGCGATTTCTCCCGCAGCACCATCGAAGCGCTGACCGATAAAGCGCAGTCGCTGGGCGCGAAGGGGATGGCGTGGATTGCGATGCGGGAGGACGGCACGCCATACTCGATTTTAAACAAATATTTCAACGAAGAGGAATATGCGGCGCTTTTGCGGGCAGTCGACGCCAAGCCGAACGATTTTATTCTATTCTGCGCCGATAAGCTTTCGACAGTACGCCGCGTTTTGGGCGGGCTGCGCGTCGAGTTAGGGAAGCTGCTGCATCTGACCCGCAAGGATGATTACTGCTTTCTGTTTGTCACCGATTTTCCGGAGTTTGAATACTCGGAGGAGGAGGGGCGGTTTCTTGCGACCCATCACCCGTTCACGATGCCGTATCCGGAGGATATTCCGTATCTGCTTTCCGATCCGGGGCGGGTTCGCGCGCAGGCGTATGACGTTGTGCTCAACGGCGTGGAGTTGGGCAGCGGCTCGATGCGTATCCATCAGCAGGATGTGCAGCAGAGAATGTTTGAGGCGCTTGGCTTTTCGCCGGAGCAGATCGAGGAGCGGTTTGGTTTCATGGTTCATGCGTTTTCCTATGGCACGCCGCCGCACGGCGGATTTGCGTTCGGCTTAGATCGCGTGGTGATGCTGCTGCTCGGCGCGGATTCTTTGCGTGATGTGATTGCGTTTCCAAAGATTAAGGATGCGTCCTGCCTGCTCACCGAGGCGCCGAATACCGTCGATGAGGAGCAGCTCAAGGTGTTGGGATTAACGCCGGAAAATTTGACTGACTATGATCATAAGGCGGCGAAGAGGAAAAAACGCCGCAGCAGCATCGACGTCGACCGTGTTGCAAATCTCTCGAAGCTGCGCCTATCTGCGGAAGAAAAGGCGCAGATGGCAACCCAGATGGCGGAGATCGTCGCGTTTGCAGACGAGCTTTCCAAGATCGATACCGAGGGGATTGATGAAACCGCGCATATTGTGCCGGTCAGCAATGTGTTCCGCGAGGACGAGGTGCTTTCCTCTTTCTCCCGCGAGGCGTTGTTATCTGGCGCGCCGCAGCAGCAGGATGGCTATATCTTTGTACCGCAGGTTGTCAAGACCGGAGAGGAAAATGCCGAGAAAGGGAGGTCACAGCAATGAAAATCACCGACATGACGGTCTGCGCATTGGCGGAAGCGCTGCAAAAAAGGGAGCTTTCCGCGCAGGATGCGGCGAAAGCCTATCTCAGCCAGATCGATGAAACGGAGCATGCGGTCGGCGCGTATTTAGAGATTTCCGCAGAGCAAGTGATGAAGCAGGCGGAGCAGATCGACCAAAAACGCCTAAAAGGGCAGACGCTCCCATTTCTTGCCGGAATTCCGGCGGGCGTCAAGGATAACATCTGCACAAAGGATTTCAAAACGACCTGCGCGTCCAAAATGCTTGCGAATTTCACGCCGCCTTATGATGCGTGCGTTGTTACAAAATTAAAGGAAGCGGGGGTTGTAACCCTTGGAAAGCTGAATATGGATGAGTTTGCAATGGGTTCGTCGACCGAAAGCTCCTACTTCCATCCGACAAAAAATCCAAGGGATCTTTCCTGCGTGCCGGGCGGCTCCTCCGGCGGAAGCGCGGCGGCTGTTGCCGCGAACGAGGCGGCGTTTGCGCTTGGCTCGGACACCGGCGGATCGATCCGCCAGCCGGCAGCCTTCTGCGGCGTGGTGGGGATCAAGCCGACCTATGGCGCTGTGTCGCGGTACGGGTTAATCGCATTTGCGTCCTCGCTCGATCAGATCGGGGTACTGAGCAAGGACGTTAGGGATTGCGCCGCCGTTTTGAATGCGCTCGTTGGCAAGGATGAGAGGGATGCAACCTCGCTGCGCCACGATTGGCCCGATTTTACCGCAGATTTGGAGAGGGGCGTTTCCGGGATGCATGTCGCGCTGCCGAAGGAGTATTTTGACGAGGGAATCGGCAGGGAAACAAAGGAGGCAGTGCTGAGCGCCGCAAGAGTCTATGAGCGGCTCGGCGCAAAGGTCGAGGAGGTATCGCTGCCGTCGCTTTCGGCGGCGCTCCCGGCGTATTATGTCATATCATCGGCGGAAGCATCCTCCAATCTTGCGCGGTTTGACGGCGTGCGGTACGGCTTCCGCGCAGAGCGTTACGAGGATGTTGATGACCTGTATCAGGCAAGCCGTTCGGAGGGCTTTGGCGCGGAGGTCAAGCGCCGGATCATGCTTGGCAGCTTTGTGCTGAGCGCCGGATATTACGATGCGTATTATAAAAAGGCGCTTCAGGTGCGCACTCTGATCCGCAGGGATTTTGAAAAAGCGCTTAAAGCGCATGATTTTATCATTGCGCCGGTTGCGCCGACAACGGCGTATCGAATCGGTGAAAAAAGCGGCAATCCGTTAGAGATGTATATGGGCGATGTCTGCACCGTTCCGGTGAATATTGCGGGTGTTCCGGCACTCTCGCTTCCGGCGGGGACAGATCAGGCGGGGCTTCCGATTGGAATGCAGTTGATTGGCAGGGCGTTTGACGAGGCGATACTGTTTCGCGCCGGCTATGCCTTCGAGCAGGCGAAAGGAGAGGCTTAAATGGCGGTAAGCAAGAGTGTTTTGGAACAATATGAGATGGTGATCGGGCTGGAGGTTCATGTGGAGCTAAAGACTAAGACCAAGATCTTCTGCGGCTGCTCCACTGCTTTTGGCGCTGCGCCGAATACCCAGTGCTGCCCGGTCTGCACCGGTATGCCGGGTGCCCTGCCGGTTTTAAACCGCAAGGTTGTTTCCTATGCGGTTAAGGCTGGCATGGCGACCAACTGCCGGATCGCACATTACTCTAAGGAGGATCGCAAGAACTATTTCTATCCGGATCTGCCGAAGGCATATCAAATTTCGCAGTATGACCTGCCGCTTTGCGAGCAGGGCTATTTGGATATTGAAACCGACGCCGGAGTCAAGCGCATTGGGATCACCCGTATCCATATCGAGGAGGATGCGGGAAAGCTGATCCATGTCGAGGGGAAGGGTACGCTCATCGACTGCAACCGCTGCGGCGTACCGCTGATCGAGATCGTTTCCGAGCCGGATATCCGCTCGGCGGCGGAAGCGCGCGCCTATGTGCAAAAGCTGCGTGCGGTCATGCTCTATACGGGTGTTTCCGATTGCCGGATGAACGAAGGCTCGCTGCGCTGCGACGTCAATCTTTCGGTGCGCAAAAAGGGTGACCAGAGACTCGGCACCCGCACTGAGATGAAGAATATCAATAGCTTCCAGTTCATCCTAAAGGCGATCGAATATGAGTTTGCCCGTCAGATTGAGGTAATCGAAAACGGCGGGACGATTACGCAGGAAACCCGCCGTTACGATCAGGAAAGCGGAAAAACCTTTTCGATGCGCAGCAAGGAGGATGCCGACGACTACCGCTATTTTCCTGACCCTGACCTGCCGCCGATCATCCTGAACGATAATAGGCTGGAAGAGCTTAGAGGCGAGATTCCGGTTTTGCCGGATGAACGAAAAAAGCATTATATGGAGCGGTATGGTTTAACCTCTTTCGCCGCTGAGCAGATCACAAGCCGCTTGGAAACGGCGGAGTATTTCGAAAAGGCTGCAGCGCGCACCGATTATCCAAAGCTTGCCGCGAGCCTGCTGCAAGCGGAGCTTCTGGCAAAGATCGGCGATGAGGAGGATATTCCGGTCAAGCCGGAGCGTCTTGCCGCAGTGACGATGCTGCTGGGAAAGGGAACGATCAACAATGCGACCGCGCGTACCGTACTGGAATTGCTGCGGGAGCAGGACGCCGATCCGGAAGAGATTGTCGAACAGCGCGGACTGAAGCAGATTAACGACCGCGCTGCGCTTCTCAAGCTTGCGGAGGAGGCCATCGCCGCCGATCCAAAGTCGGTTGCGGCATATCTAGGCGGAAAGCTCGCTGCCGCGCAGGCGATCATCGGAAGGATGATGAAGCTGACCTCCGGACGCGGCAATCCAGTGATGATCCGCGAGATCGTGCTGGAAAGATTAGAGCAGCTAAAAGCATAATCATATATAGCGGATACGCAAAAAGGGCTGCGGCAAAACGCCGCAGCCCTTTTTCCTATTTACTTTATTCCTTTGAGATAGCGGCGAAAGCCTGCTCTAAATCATAGATCAGATCCTCAACATGCTCTGTACCGATCGAAAGCCGGATCGTGTTCGGACGAATCCCCTGATCCAATAACTCCTCTGCGGTAAGCTGCGAGTGGGTAGTCGTCGCCGGATGGATCACCAGAGATTTTACGTCCGCAACATTTGCAAGCAGCGAGAAAATTTTCAGATGATCGATGAACTTGTGCGCTTCCTCCTGTCCGCCTTTGATGTCAAAGGTGAAGATGGAGCCGCCGCCGTTCGGGAAATATCTCTGATACAGTGCGTTCTGCGGATGATCCGGCAGAGAAGGGTGATTAACTCTCTCTACGAGCGGATGACCTGCCAAATACTCAACAACCTTCTTGGTGTTCTCCGCATGACGATCCAGACGCAGCGACAGCGTTTCCACACCTTGTAAAAGCAGGAAGGCATTGAACGGAGAAATCGTCGCACCGGTATCGCGCAGGAGGATCGCGCGGATATAGGTCACAAACGCTGCCGGACCTACCGCGTCCGCAAACGAAATGCCGTGGTAGCTTGGATTCGGATCGGCAATCGGACCATACCTGCCGCTTGCCTTCCAGTCAAATTTGCCGGAATCCACAATCACGCCGCCAAGGGTTGTGCCGTGACCGCCGAGGAATTTCGTGGCGGAATGTACGACAATGTCCGCGCCATGCTCAATTGGGCGGATTAGGTACGGCGTGCCGAAGGTGTTGTCGATCACAACCGGGATACCATGCTGATGCGCAATCTCAGAAATCGCGTCGATATCCGGAATGTCGCTGTTCGGATTGCCAAGCGTTTCGATAAAGATCGCTTTGGTGTTCGGCTGGATAGCCGCCTCCACCTCCGACAGATTGTGTATGTCCACAAAGGTTGTGGTGATCCCGTAGTTTGGAAGCGTGTGCGCCAGCAGGTTGTAGCTGCCGCCGTAAATGGTTTTCTGCGCAACGATATGCTCTCCGTTCTGCGCAAGCGCTTCGATCGCGTAGGTGATCGCCGCAGCGCCGGACGCTAAAGCTAAGGCTGCAACGCCGCCCTCTAAAGCAGCAACTCTCTGCTCCAAAACGTCCTCCGTGGAGTTGGTCAGCCTGCCATAAATATTGCCCGCATCGGCAAGCCCGAAGCGAGCCGCAGCATGCGCCGAGTTGCGGAAAACATAGGAAGTCGTTTGATAGATCGGTACGGCTCTTGCATCGGTCGCAGGGTCTGGATTTTCCTGTCCTACGTGAAGCTGTAAGGTTTCAAAATGATATGGATGGTTTTTATCGTAAAATTCTTTCATGGTTCTTTCCTCTTTCTTTTTTTATGAATCAATGCGGCGTAAAGCCTGTTTGGTTTATGTTGGCGGTTTATCTGTCACATTCGTCCATTGCGGAAATTCTGCCGCAGCAGAAAGAAAAAATAACCAACGAGATAGTTCATATTTGCTCCCTCCTGAAGTCATATAAAACCTATTAGATTTATATGTTATAAGGATTATAACATGGATTTCCAAGTTTGTCAATAGGGAAATGAAAATTTTTTATTTTTGGAAGAGAGTAATATTAAAAGCAGAAGAAACCGGAAACGGCTTTCGACTGCTTTTTCTTTTTTTACCGCCGATGAAGTATGGGTTTTACGCTTCTCTGTCATGTTTTAACTCCTTAATTTGTTTGATGACGGTGACAATCCCGAACACTGCCCGATGGCGGCGAAATTTACACGCCGAACACCAACGCGA
>CAZPLR010000012.1:0-43707 GCA_964587555.1 uncultured Oscillospiraceae bacterium | reverse complement strand
GGCTCCCCTGCTAAGGGAGTAGGTCGGGAAACCGGCGCGAGGGTTCAAATCCCTCATTCTCCGCCAGATGGCGCGAATTTGAACACCGCCGCAAAGCATTTATTTTTCTTTGCAGGTTATCTTGCGGCAAAGCTTCGCGCGAATTAAAAAATACCCAGAGACAATGACTCTCTGGGTATTTTTTTGCTCACCACAACTCTAAACCGCCACTTTGCTTTTTTCCTGTCCTCCTCTCCCACTCCTTGTTGTCATCGGCTTCGCGGATTCGTCCAGTATCCGGCTTTCACACAGCTTCCGTATTACGCTTTCTTCACCCGGATATTCGTCCTTGGGGAAATCGTATCTGGTACACATTTTTATATACTTCACAAATACCACCCATTCCCCACTCTCCTCGCTGATGCGCCAGCGCTTTTTCATGCCGTCCCTCCGTTCGATTTTCTTCATGACAACGCAAGGTCAAAAAATCTCAATCTCCGCCCAAACGAAGAGGTTGATCAAGTATTACCGATGATTTTCAAAAAACCTCCCTCCAATGCCGGAAATCCGCTTTACGAAAGGAGATGCCCTCCGTTTTCGGATTCTTTATGACCAATAAGAACATTTCGTAAATATAACGTGAATTTTAGCACTCTCGTATTGACAGTGCTAATTTTCTGTGTTATACTATAGTCAGAACAAAAGGAAAGGCGAAAACAAAGGAACCCCGAAAGGGGGGACTGGAATTTCCCACCGCTCCCGCGTTCGAAAGAATCATTGGTATGTAGCAAAAGAATTGAAGGAGTGATTAACATGTTAGTACCAAGCATTTTCGGAAAAGATTTATGGAGCGACTTTAACTTCCCGTTCAGCGGAAACAGGACTGGTGATCTGATGAAGACAGACGTCAAGGATACAGATGCCGCCTATGAGATGACCATCGACCTGCCGGGCGTAAAGAAAGAGAACGTCAAAGCAGAATTAAAGGAGGGTTATCTGACCATCAGCGCGACCTCCGGCTACAGTAATGACGAAAAGGATGACAACGGCAAGTATATTCAGCGTGAGCGTCACTACGGCAGCTGCAGCAGAACCTTTTATGTCGGCGAGGCGGTCAGAAAGGAAGATATCAAAGCAAGCTTCGAAAACGGTACTTTAAAGCTAACCGTCCCGAAAGCAGAACAGAAAGCGCTGCCAGAGGACAATTTCATCAGTATCGAATAAATCAAACATACAAAAGCCGGCGGAACAAAATCCGCCGGCTTTTTATAAACCGTACAGGCATACAACGTCTCTTTTCCCTGAGAAATGCTCATAAAAGCAAAGACGATCTATCCTTTCATCCATTTTCCGTCTCCAGAATATCAAGAGAGGGGCGAAAGCGGTAAAAGCCTTCGCCCCTTATACGCCTGCTATTTTGCCCGATCAATCCAAATTCTCTGCGATCGCTTCAAAGAGATCCGCGCTGCCGTAAGCCCAGTACATCATGCCGGCAAGCCCTTTCTCTTTGACGTATTCACATTTTGCCTTAATGGAATCCGGATCCTCGTAAGAGATGAACACGTCACCGTTGTAGAGATACGGCGCTTTCGCCTTATCGTCCCAGAAGCGAACAAAACCATTTTGATTGACGTTTTTCTTGATCTCCTCATAGCTGCCGAAGCCGCCGCCGATCGTTTTCGCCATAACGTTCAAGCCGTTATTCTCCCATGTATTGCAGCCGCTCCACGATCTGCCGTAAAACGCGGAACCAAATACCATCTTCTCATACGGCACGCCCGCCGCATGGAAAAGCTCCACCGTGCGCTCACCCGCAGGCCCGCTGTCCTTATCGCCTTCTTGGTAGTACAGGTTGGTGTGATGCCCGGTCACTTTCGTAAAGCCGCCGCGCAAATCATAGGTCATCAGATTGATAAAATCGCAAACCTCCGAAACCTTATCCATCTCGGTTCCATCCAAATAGTACTGCTCCGCGCCGCAGGCGACAGAAAGGATATGCCCCTGACCCGCCTGATCCAGATATTTGCGCAGCGCGCGCATGAATGCGGTAAAGTTCACCTTGTCGTCCGGGCTGTAGTCGATGCCAGCCTGATCGGAGCATGGGTATTCCCAGTCAATATCTACGCCGTCAAAACCTTCGCGCATGGCGAGATCAACCGTCGAGGACGCAAGCTTCTCCACGCCCTCCTGCGTGCTGCACGCAGTCGAAAAGCCGCCTGCGCCCCAGCCTCCTAAAGAAAGCACCAGCTTTAAATCCGGATTGATCCGTTTAAAACTGCGCACCGTCTCCAAATCCTGCATCGGAATGTGGTCAAGGCTGGCCTTGCCATCCTGAATCAGCGCAAAGGCAAAATTCAAATGAGTAATGCGCTCGATGTCACGCACTCTGACTGCATTGATCCCGCCGCCGAACAGATATGGCGCAAATACATGATTTCTTTTCATCTTTCTCGTCCGAGGGTCTCGCCCTCAGACCTTTCCCCCTTTTTTGTTTTCTACACGGAATTCGCTCCGCAGTTTTATTGTATCATATGAAGCAGTGTTGGTCAAGCATTCAAGCTAACTTATTGGTTGTTTCTCTGATCGCCGCTCAACCGCAGATAGCATCGCATCAGCACCGGAATCACTAGCCCGCCGACCGCATTGCCCAAAACGACGATAAATACAAAAAGCAAAGCTCTTGGCGTGAGCATTCGCGCGTTAATGAAATAAAACATATCCGCGATCGAATGCTCGAATCCACAAAGAATAAAGGTTGGGATACAAAGCAAAATGCCGATCAGCTTACCATGCTTTTTAAATATCTCCACGCATATGTAGATCAGCAGTCCGCAGAGGATCGCATCGGCAAACGCTGGTAAAAGCCCCTTATCCAGCTTTTTACCACAAATCGATACAACCTCGCCGACCGGCGCTTTCAACAATCCGACCAGCAGACAGCCGATAAAATTCCCCGGTATCGACAGTATCGTTGTGAGCAGCGTCGCACGATCGCATCCAATCACATATCCGATCCGTCCAGTGTACAGATTTAAGCCCAGCAGTACCACTGTGACCAGTCCGACTGAAAATAAAAACGCTCCTGCAATCTTGTTCTCACAACTTAAATACACCATGCCGCCAAGCGATATCGCTACCCCCGCAAGGATTGATTTGATAAACTCCGCTGTTTGCTTTTTCATTTCTTCCATTCCCTTCCCAATGTAACACTGCGTATCACGCAAAACAAAAACATCCCGGAAAATCTTCCGGGATGTTGGAGGTGCCACCCAGATTTGAACTGGGGAATCAGGGTGTTGCAGACCCACGCCTTACCTCTTGGCTATGGCACCGTATGGAGCGGATTACGAGGCTCGAACTCGCTACCTCCACCTTGGCAAGGTGGCGCTCTACCAGATGAGCTAAATCCGCATCTTTTCCTGCCAGCTTTCACCGACAGGTTTTATTATATCAGAAACACACCGCTTTGTCAACCTTTTTCGTGTAAGAATTGATCCTTTTTTTCTTCCAGATTTTATATAAAATAATCACTTGGCTTTGGAGTACGACGTTTCTCCCATCTTTTTTCGCAGTCGTAAGCGCGCGTATTTTTCCTTGGTAGCGTTTCCGCCGCGGATATGGCGTTCCTCCTTATTGTGTTCCAGCACGGTTCGCACCTGTGCATAGAGGGCGCGGTTGTAGTGTTTTAAACGGTTTGTGATGTCGTTATGTACGGTAGATTTGCTGACGCCGAATTTTGCCGCCGCACCGCGGACGGTGTCTTTGCTCTCCACGATATATTCCGCAAGCAGCACGCAGCGCTCTTTCCGGCTGCAAAACGCTGCGGCATAGTCTGTCTGCATGATTCGCTCATCCCTTTCCTTTGTGCTTTCATTTGCATCATATGCACATTTTCTAAAAGGTAGAACTTTTTGGTTTTCCGCAGCATAGAATAAGAAAAAGCTTACAAAGGAGGGCTTCTTTATGGTATATGAAAACAGTCCGGTCGACGTTTACCTTTCCCCCTCGGTACAGGATTGGAACGTCGGCTACGGCGACTATGGCACCGAGGAATACCGGATGAACCTGATTGCCGATGTTGTGCAGTACGACCTACAGCGGCATGGTCTGCGCGTGATCCGTAATTCGCCGGAGATGAGCTTAAGCGAAGTGGTCGCACAATCCAACGCCTATGCGCCGGCAATCCACGTCGCGATCCACTCCAACGCCTCCGACACCATGGAAGCGCGCGGCCCGGCGGTTTACGTTCACGAATTTGGTTTGCGCAGCGAAGCGCTGGCAAACGACATTTACGATCAGCTTGCCGCTATCTCCCCAGTGGAGGGATTTGGCGTTATCGAGGGGAAAAGCGCGTTTGGCGGCAAAGGGTATTACGAGCTGCGCCGCACTACAGCGCCCGCCGTACTGATCGAGGTAGCGTTTCACGATCAGCCGGAGGACGCGGCGTTTATTATGTCAAACATAGTTGAGATCGGGCTTGCGATTTCGCGCGGCATCCTAGAGTACCTCGGCGTTCCATACACCGAGGATACGCCGGAGAACCTCGCTTATCTGCGGCAAAAATACAACAACATTTAAAACGCAAAAAGCGCCGGAACCGCTCCGGCGCTTTTTGATTGGAAAAACTGCACTTATTCCATTCCCAGCAGATTTTTCAGCGAGTACACCTTACAAGGGAATAAACCGCTTCCCTTTTTGACAAAGAAATCGTCCTCGACATCGACCACAATGACCGTGTCGACTGTGGAAAAGACCGGCTGACGCGCGAAAAACTTAAGCCATTGAAAGCCCTCATCCTCTTCGGACTTCTCCTGCTTTGCTTTTTCTCGCGCAGCGATTTCCTCCTCGGTCGGCTCCTGCGGCTGATAAACCGGTATGCCAAGGCATTCATCCTGACCGTGCAGATACCAAGAGGTGACAAATTTAATCTCCAATCCCGCTGCCTTCAGATCGTCTACAACCGGCTCAAAAAAGTTGTTGTAGCCGAAAATACCGATCTTCTGGCTGCCATCGCGCAAAAGCCTGTCGGAGAGATGTTTTCCACGCTGCTGCTGCCTGACCCATTCCCGCCAGACGATCTGCTCGGCAGCAAGTTTATCCCTAGCAATTCGCATCTCGTTCATGCTGATTTCACGATTGATACCAAGCTGTTTATCGATAAAAAAGCGCAGGTTATCCGCCCGACGTGCAAGCGGAAAGTTATCCGGCGAATGCATCAGCGCCTTGAGCTGCGGATTGGTATCCGCATAATAGCCCAACACATGATCGTCTCTCTGCCCCTGCACATAGTAGATCGTTACGCCGTCAATCACCTCGGTCTGCCCCGCCTTTTGATCGCTTTCCGCCATTAAGACAAAGAGGTTGTCCGGGTGGATCCGCTTAAAAAATTGCTCGACCCGTTTGGCATTGGTTTTCCAATACTCCACATCGCCGCCGAAAATAAAGTGATAAAACATGGTCGGCTCTTTCAGGCATTCGTAAAAATACGCAATGCGGCGGGCATATTTTTCTTGGATTGCCCCGATCTGCTCCTCAAGCGGCGGCGCATCCTCCTCCGGCGCAAAATCGTGAACAAAAATGACGCTCTTATAGCGGGTATGGCGCTTTTGCCCCGCATTGAATGGAATCGGCGACGGGACAAGCATTTGAGGATTGAGAAAATCCTCAAAATGATTCTCAATCAGCGCCATCACGTCCTCGATATCCGAAATGATCCAATCAAACGGACCGGAACGCTCTCTTAAGCCGGTGCGGGAAAGCGCTGCCGCGACATTGCAGCCGTCGCCCACCGAAAACGCATGCTGATATACGATTTTTTTCTCCATATAAATTCCTCCTGTCAAAGCCCGCTTTTATCTTTATCATAGACAGACTGCGAATTTATTCTACCACGTTTTTCAAGGGATGTCAACGTATGGAAAAAGGTTTTTTACGCTGATTTTTCCTAATATTTTGCCTTATCTTTCGGATTTCAAAACAGCAATTGACAGCCTTTTTGATTTGTGCTAAACTACACTTGGGAAGAAAGCGCCTTTTCAAAGGCATGATAATAAAAGAAAGAAAGAAGAACAGAAATTCATGGCAACACCAAAATATCAGCATATCATCAGCTTTGGCAATGCGTGCAACATCGCGTCTGGCTTATCCAGATTGGGTTTAAGAGAGCACTCCGGCCCATTTGATTGGTTTATGTCTGACCTGCGTGTGAATTTAACGCTGCTTGCCAACCATTTTGAGGACTTTCTCAATCCTGACTATCTGGAACACAAGCCGCACCCGCTCAATAACGGCGAATATATCAACAAAAAATACCGCCTTGGATTCATTCACGACTTTGATCCGCTGCAGGACGCCCCGCCGCTTTCCCAGCAGCTTCCGGCGGTCCAAGCAAAATATGAGCGCCGTATTGCTTATCTATATGACAGCATCAAGGAGCCGACCCTTTTTGTCCGGCAGATCGCCAACGACTCCGAGGCAAAATATTTAACCGAGCACATTGACGACGTGACAGCGCAGTTAAAATCCTACCATCCGGGAAACGACTTGCTGCTGATGAGCAACCATATCGACGCCGCCGCCTACCCACAGTTAAAAATCTTTGAGGTACAGCACCACAAGGATGACCACATCTTAGGTCTGTGCTTTGACGATAACAAAGAACTGCACGATTTCCTGATCTCGCCGGATACCTATCCGCTGGAAAAGCGCGCGAAAAACGTTGATTTCTTTATCAAAAAAGAACTGCTCGCCACCCACGACGTCAGCATGAACGAGATGCGCATCGCCAAAGAACGGCTGGAGCTTGAACAGAAGGCGTGGGCCGCTTGGTGCAAGGCGCTTTCCGAAGGAAAAAAGCTGACCGATATCCTGGTGCGCAGCCATGCGAAAAAGGTAGTTCTGCTCGGCGCGAACGAGTTTATGCGCATCCTGATCCCACAATTAAAGGAAGCACAGATCACGCCGCTCTTCATCACCGGCTGGCGTATTCCGGAGGACGAAAACGGATGTTTTATGGGCGTGCCGGTCAAGCGCCGTGTGCGCAAGCCGATGAGCGACGAGGAGCGAAAAAAATTTGACGAGGAAAACAACCGCCGGATCGAGGCGGGACTGCCGCTTCTGCCTCCGCCGCGCCGCAATTGGTTACTCGACATCCCGGGGATCGAGGAAGCGGACGCCGCAATCTCCACCCAAATCGACGACCTGCACTTCTTAATGCGGGAGCGCGACAAATTCCCATTCCAACTCTATACCGCGACCGATCTGGTCGGCGCAGAGCCGGTGTATCTGCCGCCGAAGGAATAATTTCAAAACAATTCGGGAGAGTCTTTTTTCAAAGGCTCTCCCGATCTGTTTATTTCCGTGTTATTCGGTGTTATTCGGTTATTCGGCGTCACTCATAGACTCTTTCGCTTAAAAGCTTTACGGTCGCGCCGAAATCAAGATAACAGCTCAAACCGTTCTCCAAATCCTTTTCGCCATCGCCGGAGGAATAGTAACCGGCCTCTATGTTATATAGATTCATCCTCGGCGAGGTGTCGTCTCTCACCATCTCATTTAAACCGTATTTTTCCACATTCGCGTTGATCCGTTCGTTCTCCTCCTCGCTGAGATCGCCGGTCGTTTGCTCCAAAAGCGATTCATCGGTCACCGACTCGATCATTTCCTGAAGCTTTTCGTATTCCTCAAGACTCAATTTCTGAAACGTTGTATGGGTCGTCATCAGATAGCTGCCATTTTCGCCGTTAAGAAACACAAACTCCACCCGTTCCGCCGCAAAGCCGAACACACTGACCCCCGAAACGGTGTAGGTATTGAGTGTAAATTCGTCTGATTCCGAATCCAGAGGAGTCAACTCGCCATACAGCTTTTCGACCTCCTCCAGCGAACTGCCCCATGGGGTGTTGTTGAACACCATCGATTCATAATCCGCCGGATCAGTCGAAAGTCCCACCTGCTTCTCTGCACAGCCCGAAAAGAGGGAAACGCCAAGAATAATTGCGCAAAGTAATACAAGGTTTTTTTGTTTGATTTTCTGCATATCGATCATCTCCTCTTATTTTACCTGCACCGAGTCTTGAATCAATATTCATTCTCGCTGTAAATGTGAAAGTTTGTAATAGCGTAGCTCGCGCTGCACAGACCGGTTTCCTCGTCCGGCTCCCTTACATCGCACTGAACAAAGTACTGCGGCAGAAGTATCTGTTCCTCTCCGCGGTTTTTGAAACGCTCGTTTAAATCGAATTTATCGACGTTTTTGCAAAGAATCTCATACTCCTCGTCAGTATAATCGGCAGTTGTCTTTTCCAACAGCGCTTCGTCGGTCACGGCGCCGAAAATCGCGTCGAGCGCCTCGCCCTGCTCCACAGTAATATTTTTATAAAACGCCCCTGCGTCCATCAAATAGTAATCCTTACCGTCAAAGAAAAAAGTAAACTGTACAATCTCGGCAGACACGCCAAAAACAGTTTTATCCTTGCACTTAAACTGTTTTTGCGAGCTTTCTTCTGATGAATCCAGCTCCTCCAATTCACCGTAAAGTTTTTCAACCTCTTTTAGCGAACTGCCCCATGGGGTGTTGTTGAACACCATCGATTCATAATCCGCCGGATCAGTCGAAAGTCCCACCTGCTTCTCTGCACAGCCCGAAAAGAGGGAGAGACTAAGAAGGACGGAGCAAAGCAACGCGAAGAATTTGTTCCATTTGATTTTTCTAATCATGGTATTCTCCTTTCATACATGGTTTGTTTTGTTGACGAATAGGTGCAGGGTATTATCATTCATTTTTCAATCTGCAATCCTCCTTTTCTAATCGATTTTGAAAACGCCAAAAGAATAAAATGTATACCTCCCCAATTTTATTATATCATGCCCACTCTGCTTTGTCAATGATATTTGCAAAAAAATTTTCCTATTTTTAGTATTTTTAAGGGCTGCTTCTGTCTTATGCAAAAACGCACAAAAAAGAGCGCCGGAAAAGCGGCGCTCTTTGGGATGATTTTGCTTTTTGGATTCAATTGTGATGCGTCTGGAGCAGCTTCTGAATCTTTGCGCTCGGATCCATGATAGCGGTGACCGAACTATCGTGGTTAATCGCGGTGATGAAATACGCGATATACTTCGTTACATCCACCTCGTGGAACCACTCGCGCGAAAGCAGTTCCGGACTGCGGTAGGTCAGGTTGGTGCCGAATACACCGTGAATGATCCCGTTTTCATACGCTTCGTCAAATTTCTTCATACCGTTTGTAAACAAACCGTAGGTGGCGTATGTATAGATCTTTCTCGCGCTGCGCTTCTTCAGCTCATAAGCGATATCAAGCATCGACTCGCCGGAGGAGATGATGTCATCCGCGATAAAAACATCCTTCCCCGCAACATCGTTGCCCATATACTCATGCGCAATGATCGGATTACGCCCATTGACGACAGTGGAGTAATCACGGCGCTTATAGAACATGCCGAGATCAACGCCCAGTACCGACGCATAATACATATTGCGGTTCATCGCGCCCTCGTCCGGGCTGATTACCATAAAATGCTCCTTATCGACCGCTAAATCCGGCAGCGCCTTAAACATTGCCTTTAATACCTGATAGGTCGGTATCACGTTGTCAAAGCCCATCAGCGGGCAGGCGTTGCAGACGCGCGGATCATGCGCATCAAAAGTGATGACGTTGGAAACGCCCATCTGGTGCAGTTCCTGAAGCATCACAGCGCAGTCTAAAGACTCCCTGTAGGTTCTTCTGTGCTGGCGTCCGCCATACAGAATCGGCATAATGACATTGATACGGTGCGCTTTCCCTCCCGTCGCTTGGATAATACGTTTTAAATCCTGATAATGGTCATCCGGTGACATCGCGTTGTACTGACCAAACATTTTGTATTTGCAGTTATAGTTGCCTACATCGACTAAAATGTAAAGATCCACACCGCGAACGGTCGACTTGATAATTCCTTTACCGTCGCCGGACTGAAAACGCGGGCACTGCGCCTCGATCAAAAAGCTGTCGTCGTAGTTGTCACCGCTTTCCTGCGCCCATTTCACAAGGTAGCGGTTCACCTTTTCGCCGATCTCGGACGCGCCCGCCATTGCGATCAGTCCCAGCGGCGCCACGGATTTCCGACGGTCAAAAACCACTTTATTATCAATCTTATCTATCATCTGTATGAATTTCCTTTCTGTCTTCGGCGGCTTTCCCGCTCTTTGGGAAAGCCGCCAAAGCTTTTTGCCGGATTACCTTTTACGGCCCTTTTTCTTACTGGATGAGGGATTGTCCGTCCATTGCCTCCGGCTGCGGCAAACCCATGATCTGCAGCATCGTCGGCGCAATATCCGCAAGCTTACCGCCAGACTGACGCAGCGCAGTGCCTTCCGGCATCCCGACCGCAATAAACGGCACCGGATTGGTTGTGTGCGCCGTAAACGGGCTGCCGTCCTCCGCATACATACAATCCGCATTGCCGTGATCAGCGGTAATCAACGCGACGCCGCCCTTTGCCAAGATCGCATCGACCGTTCTGCCCACACAGGCGTCGACCGCCTCAACCGCCTTGACTGCCGCTTCAAACACGCCGGTATGACCGACCATATCGCAGTTTGCGTAATTTAAAATAATCACGTCATACTGCTCGGATTCAATGCGGGAAACCACCTCGTCGCAAACCAGATACGCGCTCATTTCCGGCTGTAAATCATAGGTCGCAACCTTTGGAGACGGGATCAGCGCGCGATCCTCGTTTACATACTGCGCCTCAACGCCGCCGTTGAAAAAGAAGGTGACATGCGCATACTTCTCCGTTTCCGCAATACGAAGCTGCTTATAGCCCTTCTTGGCAATATACTCGCCAAAGGTATCATCCAGCGACTGCGGCGGATACGCGATCAGCACATTCGGCATCGTTGCATCGTACTGCGTCATGCAGACAAAGCAAACCGGGAATCTGCCGTTCCTGCGGGCAAATCCAGTAAACGCATCGTCGACAAAGGTGCGGGTAAGCTCTCTGGCGCGGTCCGGGCGGAAATTAAAGAATACGACCGAGTCGTTCTCCTTGATCGTTCCCTCTTTATCCAAAACGACCGGTACAACAAACTCATCGGTCACGCCGGCATCGTAGGAGTTTTGCATTGCGCAGCGGCCGCAGGAGGCGGTGTTGCCTTCGCCGTAAACCAGCGCAGCATACGCCTTTTCCACGCGATCCCAGTTGGTATCGCGATCCATCGCGTAATATCTGCCGGAGATCGTGGCAAGCTTGCCGACGCCGATCTCCTCCATCTTATCATACAGCTCGCAGATGAAGTCCTTGCCGGAGGTCGGCGGAACATCGCGGCCGTCCATGAACGCATGGACATAAACTTTGCTCAGTCCCGCTTTTTTCGCCATCTCCAACAGCCCGTACAGGTGCTCGTTGTGAGAATGGACGCCGCCGTTGGACATAAGCCCCATAAAATGCAGCGCAGAGCCGTGTTTTTTCGCATTCTCAACCGCAGCGACAAGCGCAGGGTTCGTATAGTGCGCGCCGTCCATAATCGATTTGGTGATACGGGTCAGCGGCTGATAGACAATCCTGCCCGCGCCAATGTTCGTGTGCCCTACCTCGGAGTTGCCCATCTGACCATCCGGCAGACCAACATCCATACCGGATGCGCCGATATAGGTCATCGGGCAGCTTGCCATGAGCTTATCTAGGTTCGGCGTATTGGCAGCATGGATTGCATTGCCGTAATCGCTGTCGTTCTTACCGAAACCGTCCATGATAATTAAAATGAGTGGTTTTTTCATAATGATTACCCTTCCTTTTCTAAAGGTGAGCCGCCCCAAAAGCCGGCACGCTAAAACACCTTTAGGGCGTACTCAAAATCCGCAGCAAACGTATCTCAAGTATGCCCCGCCCTTGTGTATTTATTTGGAAGCAGCGTCTACAATGACCTTGAAGTCCGGTGCTTTTAAGGAGGCGCCGCCGATCAGACCGCCGTCAACATCCGGCTGTGCGACCAACTCCGCCGCGTTCTTCGCATTCATCGAGCCGCCGTATTGGATCGTTAAACCTTCCGCTGCCTGCTCGTCATAAAGCGAGGCAACCACACGACGGATAATCGCGCAAACCTCGTTTGCCTGCTCGGCAGTAGCGGTTTTTCCGGTTCCGATTGCCCAAACCGGCTCGTAAGCGATGATAACCTTCTTCAGCTCCTCTTTCGAAACGCCCATCAACGCAATCTTGACCTGCATCGAAACAAGCTCGGCGGTGATCCCCTGCTCTCTGTCGTTCAACATCTCGCCAACGCAGAGAATAGCAGTCATACCGGCGGCAATGCAGGCCTTTAAGCGCTTATTGACCGTAACGTCCGTTTCACCAAAATACTGTCTGCGCTCGGAGTGACCGATTACAACATACTCCACACCCATCTCAGAGAGCATATCCGCAGAAATTTCACCAGTGTACGCGCCGGATTTCTCAAAATGCACGTTCTGCGCGCCAACCTTGATGTTGGAGCCTTTGGCAGCCTCCAAAACGGTTTCCAAATTGGTGTACGGCACACAGACGACTACATCGCAGCCAGCGTCTGCAACCAGCGGCTTTAAATCCTCAATTAACTGCTTTGCCTCCGGACGGGTCTTGTTCATCTTCCAGTTGCCCGCGATAACAGCTTTTCTTACGCTTTTATTCATTGCTTTACCATTCCTTTCAAACTTGTGTCCAGCCTCGGTTCATCCCAAAAGCGGACGGATGCTTTGTACAAAAGCAACGCAAGCAGGGACGAAAGAAAACCCTTGCGCCCCTGCCGCATACTTTGCTTTCATTATTTGTCGTTGATGCAGGCAATACCCGGTAAAACCTTGCCCTCTAAAAATTCCAGAGAAGCGCCGCCGCCGGTGGAAATGTGGGTCATCTTATCGCCGTAGCCCAAATTGTTGACCGCAGCCGCAGAATCACCGCCGCCGATGATGGTGGTAGCCTCGGTTTCCGCCAGCGCCTTTGCCACCAACTCGGTACCGTTTTTCAGGCAAGGATTCTCCGCAACGCCCATAGGCCCGTTCCAAACAACCGTTTTCGCCGCCTTAACTGCGTCAGCATAAAGCTTCGCGGTTTCCGGTCCGATATCCAGCCCCATAACGTCCTCCGGAATCTCGGCGTTCGCATAAACGGCGGTTTCGATCTCGGCGTCAATTGGATCTGGGAATTCCTTGGCGCAGACAGAATCTACCGGCAGCAAAATCTGGACACCTTTTTCCTTCGCCTTTGCAAGCATATCCTTGCAGTAGTCCAGCTTGGTTTCGTCCACTAAGGATTTACCGACCGAATAACCCTGCGCCTTTAAGAAGGTGTAAGCCATACCGCCGCCGATAACCAGCGTGTCGGCTTTATTCAAAAGGTTCTCGATTACGTTTAACTTGTCCGCGACCTTTGCGCCGCCTAAAATGGTGACAAACGGTCTGACCGGATCGTTAACCGCATTGCCCAGATACTGCAATTCCTTGCCCATCAGATAGCCGACCGCATTCTCCTTGATGTAGTCGGTAACGCCGGCAGTGGAGCAGTGCGCGCGGTGTGCGGAGCCAAACGCATCGTTAACATAAACGTCGCAGATGGACGCCAAATCTTTGCTGAAGGCTTCAGCGTTCTTGGTTTCCTCTTTGCGGAAACGGGTGTTCTCCAGCAGAACAACGTCGCCGTCCTTCATCGCGGCGATCGCGGCCTTGGCATTCTCGCCAACCACTTCGTTATCCGCAGCAAAAACAACCTCTTTGCCGAGCTTTTCAGAAAGTTTTGCGGCAACCGGAGCTAAAGAGAATTTTTCCTCCGGCCCGTTTTTCGGTTTGCCAAGATGCGAGCAGAGGATCACCTTGCCGCCGTCGTTGATCAATTTCTGAATCGTCGGCAGAGCAGCGTTGATTCTGTTCTCGTCAGTGATGACACCATTTTTCAGCGGTACGTTAAAATCGCAGCGTACCAGAACTCTTTTCCCGGTTACACAAATATCGTCAACCGTTTTCTTGTTGTAAGAAGGCATGTTAGTCCATCCTTTCCTTTTGATAAAATGATTGTGATTGCAGCCGCGTTTCCGCGGATACCCATTTCTATTGTATAATATTCCGCGTTCATTTTCAAGTGCTTTCCGGCCTTTTTTCGGAAAAAACCTGATTTTGCGGAAAAATTAACACTTTGTTTTCAAGAAAAGACCCGATGTTCCCACGCTTAAAATTCATAGGGCCATTCGTATTTCGTGAGCGCGCCCTCGGTCTGCATTGCGTCAAACCCCCACTGCCGCAGCACCTCGTATGCCGAAAGCGCCACAGTGTTTGAAAGGTTCAGGCTTCTTAATCCCGGAAGCATCGGGACGCGTACAGCATGCGCTTCATTTTGGTACAGCAGCAGTTCTGGAAGCCCGGCATCCTCTCTGCCAAAAAACAAAAAGACCGAGTCAAACGCACGATAATCCACATCGGAATACAGATGATGCCCCTTCGTTGTCAGGAAAAAGAAATTTCCATGGTCCGGATTCCTCGCAAAGAAATCCGCAAGATGATCGTAATAGGATATATCCAGAAAATGCCAGTAATCCAGCCCGGCGCGTTTGAGCTTTTTATCATCGATCGCAAAACCGAGCGGTTTGATTAGATGGAGCCTTGCGCCGGTCGCCGCGCAGGTACGGGCGATATTCCCCGTATTCTGCGGAATCTCCGGCTCCACCAAAACAATATTGAGGGTTTTTCTTCCCTCTACTTGAATCTGCTGCATGAAAAATAGCTTCTTTCTATCCTTAGATTTCGCTCAAGATCTCATTGACCTGCTCATGCTCCGGATAGGTTCCGGCTGCGCGGAGCATCTCGGCGGCAGTATCGAGCGTCAGCTGCGTCACCGGATCTGTGCCCATAATACGCGCGACCTCGTCCACTCTCCCATAGAAATCAAGCGGCGTAACCTTAGTAAAGGTTTTTACGCCATCGGTTTCCTTCTGGATCAAATAGTGGTGCTGCGCCTGCGCCGCCACCTGCGAAGCATGGGTCACGCACAGCACCTGACGCAAAGCCGCAGCTTCTCTTAATTTGCGTCCGATTTTATTCGCCGCACGTCCGGAAACGCCTGTATCGATCTCGTCAAAAATGACGGTCGGGATCGCGTCCATCCCAGAAAGCACAACCTGAAACGCAAGCATGATTCGAGAAAGCTCACCGCCGGAAGCGATCTTTGCCAGCGGTTTTGGCAGCTCGCCCGGATTGGTCGAGAGCAGAAACTCCACCGTTTCAAATCCATGTGAGCTTGGCTTGCAGGCGTTCATTCGCACCTCAAACTGGGCATTCGGCATATCCAAAAAACGCAATTGCTCCTTCAGCGACGCGGTAAACGTCTCCGCCGCCTCTGCCCGCGCCTTGGAAAGTAACCGCCCCAGCTCCATCAACTGGCGCAGAAGCACTGCGCCCTCTTCTTTTAGCTGCTGATATTTTGCTTTGGTTACGTCCAGCGTTTCCAGCTCCTTTTTCGCCTGCTTCAAAAATGCAATCACACCCGCCTCGGTCGATTCCTTGCCGCCGTAACGCTTAATCAAATCACGCAGATCAAAAAGCCTATTTTCGACCTCGCTTTGCTTGCGGCTGTCAAACTTCACCGGCTCCATCGCCCGCGCAAGCTCGGCGGAAAATTCCTCTAATTCTGCCGCCAACTCGCCCGCGCGCTCTGCAAGACCCTCCAAGCCTTTATAAAACGCCGCCGCCTCGTCAATCTGTAAGCTGCACGATTCGAACATACTCACGCAGCCCGGCAGTTCGTCTGTGCCGTCCAACGAAATACGCGCGAGGTTTAGGTGTTTTAACAGCCGTTCGCTATTTCGAAACATATCCCGCTGGTTGGTCAAAGCCTCCAGTTCCCCCGGACGCGGATTAAACGCCTCGATCTGCTCGATAGCAAGCTGCAAATCCTCCTTGCGCTTTTCCTTTTGCGCAAGCAGCTCTCCTTCCTTGGCAAGCTGCCTGCGCACCATAACCACCTCATGGAATTTTGCGCGATAGCGGTCGCGCAGGCTGCGGTCAGGCAGGAAAAAGTCTAGGATATCGATATGGTTTTTATCATTCAACAAAAGCTGATTATCATGCTGACCGTGAATATTGACTAAATAGCTTCCGATCTCACGCAGCAGGCTGACAGGAACCTGTTTGCCGTTAATCCGCGCAACAGAACGCCCGTCCATCGAGATCTCCCGCTGCATCAATAGCGTATCCTCCGGCTCGATGCCGCAGGCTTCCAGCTTACCGAGCAATTTCTCCGATAGGTCGCAAAACAGCGCGCTGACCGTTGCCTTCTCTGCGCCATGACGGATCATATCCTTAAAGCCGCGCGCGCCAAGCACCGCATGGATTGCGTCGATCAGGATCGACTTTCCCGCGCCCGTTTCGCCGGTGAATACGTTTAGCCCAGCGTCAAGCGAGATATCGGCCTGCTCGATCACCGCGAGATTACGTATCCGCAATTCCTTGAGCATCGTTTTCTCCCCTTATCTATGATTGATCTACTGCTGTAAAACCATCAGACTTAGGCTGCGGCAAAGCTGCCGCGCGCCCTCCTCGGTGCGCATCAGGATAAAGATCGTGTCGTCTCCGGCAAGCGTGCCGACAACAGAATCCATTCCCATACTCTCAAGCGCGACACAAGCGGCGTTCGCCATCCCGTTGCTGCATTTGACGACGACGGTATTCATCGCGTAATCAATGGAAAGCACCGCCTGCAAAAGAATCGAGGCGGTTCTGTCCTCTCCGGAAAGCGCCCCGTCCTGCGGCACGCTGCGCGCCGCGTAGGAAAACACGCCGGGCTTATTCTGTATCTTGACCAAACCAAGCTGTCTGATATCGCGGGAAATGGTAGCCTGTGTGGTGAAAATATTCCGCTTTTGCAGTTCCTTCAAAAGATCCTCCTGCGTACAGCATTTCTGTGCGGAGATGATCTCCATAATGACGGCTTGACGCTCCTGCTTATTCATGACGCTCCTCCCTTTATCGGAACTTTTCGTTAATGCGCTCATAAAATCCGGTTCCAGTCAGATTCAAAAGATCGATCCCGGCGTCGGAAAGCCGGATGCGTATCGTATCCTCTCTGGCAAACGGCGCAGAATCACAGCCGTCGCAGGTGACGAACATCGGGTGACGGTTGGAAGGGTTCATCCTAATAACGACCTCGCTGCCGGCTGGAAACAGGATTGCGCGGTTGGCAAGCGAGTGCGGACAAATCGGCGTGACGCTGAAGCAGGCGATCTCCGGATGGATAATCGGGCCTCCCGCCGCCATCGCATAAGCGGTCGATCCCGTCGGCGAAGAAACGATCACCCCGTCGGCGCGATAGGAATTGACCGGCTTGCCGTCGCAGAAAATATCAATATCCACAATCGTCGAGATTGTACCGTTGGAAACGACCAAATCATTCAACGCCAAATACTCGCTTTTTTTCACGCGCCCGTCCTCCAGATGCTCGTCGACCACCGAGAGATACTGCCGATGCTCGGTGGCATAATCCCCCGTTTTCAGCTTAGAAAGCATGTCCAGCCGCTCCGGTTCAATGCCGCTTAAAAAACCAAGCCGCCCGACATTCACGCCCAGAATCGGTTTATGACAGCTTGCCGCCGCACGGCTGTTTTCTATGATGGTGCCGTCGCCGCCTGCAACGATCAGAAAATCGCAGTCCGGAAGCAGCTGCGCAAGCTCTCCTGTTTCGCGCGGAACCTGCGGCGCATAGTCTGCAAACGGACGCTCTGTCGCAATCAGGAAGCCATTGTCATGAAGCGTTTGCAGCAAATGCGGCAAAAGCTCGGTGATGCCCGGCTTCGACATATTCGGCAGAAGCATCACACGGATCTTCTTCTTTAGATAGAGCAAAAATTCCTCGTTGCCCTCTGGACCTAGGATAGGAGATGGAATCCTGCCGAGTACCTCAAACCCCAACGCCGCTGCAAATGACTCGATCTCGCAGCAGACACGCTCTCTGACCCTTTGATCCGTGACGACGCCGTGCTTATTCAGATGCTCCTTTCCCGCCTCAAACTGCGGCTTAATCAGGCATAACGCCTCCGCTCCGGGCGCGGAAAGCCTTGCAATCTGCGGCAGCACCAGCTTGAGCGAGATAAACGACACATCGCTTGCAACAAAAGAAGGAAGCTTTGAAAGCGCATCTTTTGATAGATAGCGGATATTTTGCTGTTCCATGCTGCACACCCGCGCGTCCTCCCGCAGCCGTCTATCCAGTTGATCCGTCCCAACATCGACCGCGTAGACAAACGCCGCTCCGTTTTGCAGCATACAGTCGGTAAACCCGCCGGTTGAAGCGCCGACATCCATGCATACCCTGCCCGCAAGCTCCAGAGAAAACGCCTCGACCGCCGCCGCAAGCTTTTCCCCGCCCCGGCTGACGAAACGCTGCGTGCGCGCACATGCCAAAACATCCGCAGACGTCACCAAAACGCTCGGCTTATCGCAGCGCACGCCGTTTACAGTTACATTTCCGGCGATAATCTCCTCCTTGGCGCGCTCGCGCCCGGAGATGATGCCACGTATAACAAGCTCTTTGTCCAGACGCTGTCCCGCCTCCGCCTGTGCCATTGTTTTCATCCTCTCTTTTATCAATCATCCGCACCGGAAACAAAGGCGACAAGCTGATCGCTGCAAAGCCCAAATTCCCGCATTTGCTCGGCAATGCTGCCTTGGCTGACAAAGCAGTCGTTCACCGCCCGCAGACGAAATTTCCCCTGATAACTATGTTCGAGCAGATAAAGCCCGATCTGCTCGCCAATGCCGCCGTTTTGAATCCCCTCCTCCGCAAAATAGACCTCGTCGTAGGAAAACAGCAGCGCAAGCGCCCTCTGCGGCAGCGGTTTGATCCGAACCAACTGCAGCAAGTCGGTATCCGGCGCTTCGGCAAGCACACAGCTTTCAAAGCATCTGCCATAGCTGCAAAGCAGCTTTTTGGCGGGCGCATTCCGCTGCGCGTAGTAAAAATATCCGTCGCCCTTTTCCAAAAGCGGCAGCTTTGGCACAGCGCCAAAAGGCTTGCCTTTCGGGTAGCGCACCGCAACGACCGATTGCAGCGTACATACCGCGTCGCGAAGGCATTCGCGCAGTTGTTCATAGTTGGCTGGCGACAAAACGGTCACATTCGGAATAGAAGAAAGAAAAGCAACGTCAAAAAGCCCCTGATGCGTTTCGCCGTCCGCGCCGACAAATCCGGCGCGGTCGATACAAAGCACCATCCGGCAGCGATTGCGCGCGCAATCGTTGAGCAGCTGGTCGTATCCACGCTGCAAAAACGAGGAATACACCGCAAACACCGGAAGCATTCCGCGGCTGGTCAGCCCGCCCGAAAAAACGACCGCGTGCTGCTCGGCAATACCAACGTCAAAAAAGCGGTTCGGATACTTTTTTGCAAACGCCGCAAGCCCGGTTCCATCCGTCATCGCCGCTGTGATTGCAACCAGCTTCGGCTGTTTTTTTGCCAGCTCGATCAAAGTGTTCCCCATCTCGCATGAGAAATTATCCTCATCGGTATTACAGTCACCCTGCCAGAAGTTAAACTTCGACACGCCGTGGTAAAGATTTGGATCGTCCTCCGCCGGCGCATAGCCCTTGCCCTTGGTGGTGATAACATGTACAACCACCGGCCTTGCAAGCTGCTTCGCAAGCTGCAGGACATGACAGACCTGCTGCAAATCATGTCCGTCGATCGGTCCAAGGTAAGTAAAGCCCATATCCTCAAAAAAAGTATTCTGATAAATGAAGCCCTTAAGCGATCGCTTGATCTTGGTCAGAAGGGACGCTGTAAGCTTGGAGATATTCTTCCCGTTTTGCAGCTTATCGCTGACACCCTGCTTGATATCGTTGTAGACCTTACCGGCACGCAGATAGGAAAGATATCCCGCGAAAGCGCCGACGTTTTGCGAGATCGACATCTCGTTATGGTTGAGTACGACGATCAGCCTTGCTCCGCTTTTTCCGGCGTTATTAAGCGCCTCATACGCCTCCCCGCCGGTTAAAGACCCGTCGCCAATAACTGCGACCGCCGTATGCGGATCGCCCTTTAGTTTGTTCGCCTGCGCCGCGCCCAAAGCAGCGGAAATCGAGGTAGAGGAATGTCCGGCGATAAAGCAGTCGTGAACGCTCTCCCGCGGCATTGGGTAGCCGGAAAGACCATCCTTCATCCGCAGACGCGCAAAGCCTTCCTTTCTCCCGGTCAAAAGCTTATGCACATAGCTTTGATGTCCGACGTCCCAGAAGATCTGATCAAACGGCGAGTGAAGCACCTTATGCAGCGCGACTGTCAGCTCCACGACCCCTAAATTACTTGCAAGATGTCCCCCTGTTTTGGATACGCTGCGGATCAAAAAGGCGCGGATATCGGTACATAAGAGATTTAGCTGCCGCTCATTTAGTTTTTTTACGTCCTCCGGCGAATGGATGCGATCCAAATATGGATACTGCAAGAACATTCCCTCCCTTTCCTCATATCATCGGCACCAAAAATGCCATCGCCACACCCAACACGGCGCCAACCAGCACCTGAAGCGGCGTATGCCCCAAAAATTCCTTGTACCGGTTTTTCTTTAATTGGAGTTCTTCGCTGATGCTTTCCTCGTCGTCCTCTTCCTCCAAATGCTCCTCCTGATCCTTACGCAGCAGGATATTGAGCATCCGCGCATGCATCCCCGCCTGCCGCCTAACGCCCATCGCGTCGTACATGGTGATTATGGCGACCACTGCGGCGATTGCAAAAAGCGGGGAACCAAAGCCATCGCTGCGCGCTACCGCTGCCACCAGCCCGCAGACTGTCGCCGAATGCGCGCTCGGCATACCGCCCGCACCGAACATCCGCTCCGGCACAAACTTTTTATAACGCACCGCGTGGATGGCAGTCTTAATGATTTGAGCAGACAACCACCCTGCCACGGCGACATTCAGCACGTAATTGCTTGTTAAAAATTCAATCCAGTCCATGTCGCAAGCAGCCCTCCCCGTTTAATGATCTCTCACCAACAGCGAAAGCGTCAGCTGCGACAGATATTCATGATCTGCAAAGCACGCAAGCGCCTGCAGCGCCGCATCGGTATGCTCCTTGGCAAGTTCCTTCGCGCCCTCTATGCCATAAACACTGGTGTAGGTCTTTTTGTCGTTCTCCGCATCCGAGCCGATCGGCTTACCGAGCGCTTTTTCATCTCCGACCACATCCAAAATATCGTCCACAATCTGAAATGCCTGCCCAAGATGCGCCGCATAATCCTCCGCCGCATCCAACTGCTCTTTGCTTCCGCCCGCAAGCGTCACGCCCATCAGACAAGCCGCCTTAATCAGCGCACCTGTTTTCAGCCGATCCATCTGCCGCAGACGCGCCTGCGAAAACGCAATATCGCCGCTTTCCATCCCCAGATCGATGACCTGACCGCCGACCATGCCATGCCGCCCCGAATAGGACGCTAATATCTGCACTGCGCCCACAATTGCCTGCGGCGATAGGCCGCTTTGCATAACCTCTTTGGAGGTCATAAGCTCAAACGCATGCAGCAAAAGCGCGTCGCCCGCAAGCAGCGCAGTCGCCTCGTCAAACTGCTTGTGGCAGGACGGTCTGCCGCGGCGCAGGTCGTCATCGTCCATGCAAGGCAGATCGTCGTGGATCAGCGAGCTTGTGTGGATCATCTCGATTGCCGCTGCAAACGGCACGCACGCCCTCACATCGCCGCCGCACATCCGCGCAAATTCCAAAACAAGCTGCGGACGAATCCGTTTTCCGCCCGCCGAAGCGGAATAAAGCATCGCTCTTATCACCTTTTCATAGGTTTCGCCGCGCGGAGTAAGCGCATTTTGCAGCGCGTCTTCGGTTAAACGGATATATTCCCTCATTCGATCCATCGTCATTCTTCCATTCCTGCCTTTCTGCCAGATTCCTTCACTACCAGCCAAAACCGCAGCTCACGAAAACAAAAGCTGCGGCTTATTCAACCTTCATTTCCTCGATCTTTAGCTTCGCCTCATGCAACGTATGGCTGCACTCCTTGACCAGCTCGACACCCTTGGTGTACTGCTCCATCGCCTCCTCCAGCGAAAGCTTGCCGGATTCCAGCGCGGCAGCGATCTGCTCTAGCTGCCGCATCGCTTCCTCGATCTTCATAACGCCGCCCCTTTCTACCATCTTTATGCCGTTTATCTATCTCTCTGTCAATTACGCGGAAAACGCTCGCCCCGATCTATCCCTTTGAAACCTGCACCGCAACCGTTTTAACCGCGCCGTCGCGAAACCGGATCATCAGCTCGTCGCCGACCGCGACCTTTTCCACCGAATCCACAACGTTTTGTCCAGACATCGTAATCGAATAGCCGCGCGTTAATACCTTCAGCGGGGAAAGCGTTTCCAGCATTACGGCGCTTTGGTTCATCCTTCCCTCCAATGCGTTTAGCTGCGCGGTCATCGCGTTTTGCATTCGCTCTTTTAGCAGCGATAACGCCGCTTCGTTCTGATTCAGCCGGTTCTGCGGCGAAGCCGCCTGCAGCCGCGCGTAGCTTACCTTTACCGCATCCGCTCTGCACCGATAAATCTCTCTGATACCCTGCCCGATCCGGCGATAATACTGCCGGACGCCGTCGGCGATATCGGTGATCAGCGGCACAGCAAGCTCTGCCGCAGCCGACGGGGTCGGCGCACGCAGATCCGCCGCAAAATCAGTGATCGTAAAATCAATCTCATGCCCCACAGCGCTGATTACCGGAATACGGCTGTCATACACAGCGCGCGCGACTGATTCATCGTTAAAGCACCACAAATCCTCCGCAGAGCCGCCGCCGCGCCCAACGATCATGAACTGAGCCTGTGGGTCATTCTCTGCCGCGCCGATCGCCGCACAGATCGAGGCAGGCGCCGATTCGCCCTGCACCAATGCCGGGTAAAAATGCACCGTGACCAGCGGATACCGCCTTTTCAGAATCTGCAAAATGTCCTGCAATGCCGCTCCGGTCTTGGAAGTTACCACCGCGATGCATTCTGGATAAGGCGGGAGCGGACGCTTATGCTCCGGCGCAAATAAGCCCTCTCTTTCCAACTTTTTCTTTAATTGTTCAAACGCAAGCTGAAGATCGCCTTGCCCGTCCGGATGCATCTCCGAGCAATAAAGCTGTACCGAACCGTCCCTTTCATAGATACGCGCCGTGCCGATCACGATCAGCTTCATGCCCGCCTCCGGCGAAAAACGCACCTTTGCCGCCGCGCTGCGAAACATGATGCAGCGCACCGAAGCGGTTTCATCCTTGAGCGTAAAGTAAAAATGCCCGCTGCGGTGATGGGTAAAATTGGAAAGTTCCCCCGTCACGACTAGGTTCTTTAAATTCTCGTCCTCGTCCAGACGGTTTTTCAAATATGTGTTTAATTGCGTCACCGTAACGGCGTCATACGAAACAGCTTCCATCCTTCCCTTCCCCCTTTTTTCCGCATTTTAACGGCATTTTACTGCATTTTATCCTGATCCTGCCCGCTGCCCTTTTCTTCCATCGACCGGTTCAGATTGCCAAGCAGTCCGTTGACAAACTTTACGTCCTCCGGATAGCCATAGGCGCTTGCAAGCAGAACCGCCTCGCTGATTACGACGTCGTGAGCGACGCCGTCGCAGTACAAAAGCTCGTAAACTGCAAGGCGCAGGATTGCCAGCGAAACCTTCGAAATACGCGAAAGCGTCCAGCGTACCAAAAAACGCGAAATCATCTCATCCAGCGTCTGCAAATTTTCCAATACGCCTTTTACATAGCGCAGCGTATCCTCCCCTGCCTCGAACAAACCGCACTCGGACGCGGCTGCCGCCAGATCCTCCGCCGTACAGTCCTTCTGAAACATCGATTCAAAGATCAAAATAAACGCGGCCTCGCGCGTTTCATGCCGTGAAGTAATCTGCATATTAAAATTCCTTTCTGATTTTGGAATTTAGTTTCTCTTTTGACAGTGCCCTCACCGTCAAGATACATCATCATTATACCACATCGGCAAAAATATTACAAGGACGCACGCAGCTTTTCTGCATAAAAATTCCGGCTGCATGCACGCAAGCAAAGCGCGCCAAGCAGCCGGAACCCACTTATTCCTTTTTCAGCCGCAGCAATACGATCAGATAACGGATAAACGCAAACAGCATCAGCGCAATCGTGATCCAGATCAGGAGCATGCTTATTGTTTCCGGCAGCACACTGCCAAACCCAATGATGACAACCATCACGACGTAAAACACAGCCGTCGCCACCTTGCCAAACCACATCGCCGAATCGATGCGAAGCCCATCCTTCAGCTTAACCAGCGTCACGATACCGGTGACAACCTCCTTGACCAGCACAACCGCAAACAGCACAAGCATCGGCGGCATCCGGATGCCAAGACAACAGGCGACCGAAAGCTGCGTCAGCTTATCCGCCACCGGATCGATGATCTTCCCCCACTCAGTGACCATATTATACTTTCGGGCAATCAGCCCGTCTAAGCAGTCGGTAAGCCCCGACGCCGCGAGCACCACCAACGCGTCCCAATTTGGCTTATGCGGATCCCCGTCAAAATAAAGCCAAATAAAAAGCGGCACCATTAAAACGCGCAGATAACATAAGCAATTCGGTATGCTGAAAAATTCCTTTTGCCAAGATATCCCCTTATCCTTTTCCAATAGCTTCGTAAAACCATCTCCCTTTATGAATTGCCGTCTCCATCGTTTATGTTCTTCCGACCATATAAACATTATATTCGTTTATCCATCAATAGTCAAGGTTTTTCTGCCGAAAAATACGAAATAACAGAAAACGCCGCCCAAAACGCTTTATAGAAAACGCATTAAGCGGTGTTTTCCGCTGCCGCAATGGCTGCGGCGCCGCAAATAAATATTATAGTATAAGAGAGGCAGCAGGACTAATTCTTAAAGATAACGCAGCTATACGGCGCCATCTGTATACTCCCATCCGAAACGCGGGTAACGCCGATCTCAAACAGCATCCGCTTTCCGGTATCTGGGAAGCCGTAAAGCTCTGAACCGGTATTGACGATACAAATCAGCTCCTCGCCTTGATACGCTCGAACAAAACCAAACGCATAGCCGTCGGCAAGATATGTGCGCATCGTCCCTTTTTGCAGCGAAACATAGGTGTTTTTCAGCGTACCCATCATCTGATAAAAGGAAATGGTATCCTCGCGCCTGTTTTCCCAATCAAAAAACCGGCGGTTAAACGGATCCTCAAATCCTTCCATGCCGATCTCATCGCCGTAGTAAATGCAAGGCATTCCCGGAAGCATATATTGCAGAAAAACTGCAACGCGCTGCCGCTTTTGGGATTTTGCCCGCTCAGCCTCGTTCGGTCTGCGCCAAGCGCGCTCCTCACGGCTTTGATACCAAACGCCGGTCAGCGTCGTGGCAATACGCACGGTATCGTGGGTAGAAAGCAGGTTCATAACGCTGTGTATCACCTGCGGCGGGTAATTCTCAAAGATCTGCATCACCCGCTCGTTGAATTGCTGTGCGTCAATCTCCTGCCTGACAAAGCCAATGATCGCATCCTTATAAACATAGTTCATGACGCTGTCAAGCTCCTTGCCCCAGAAATATTTCCGGCGCACCGAATAACTGATCTTATTCGACGCATCCTCCCAGACCTCGCCGAGCAGCAGCGCCTGCGGATTCTCCGCGCGCATGACTTCTTTAAACCGCACCAGAAATTCATCCGGCAGCTCGTCGGCAACATCCAGCCGGAAGCCGTCGACCCCCATACGCATCCAATGCTTAACAACGCTGTCCTCATCATAGAGGATATAATTCAGGTAAGAAGGATCCAGCTCATTCACACACGGCAGCGTCTGAATTCCCCACCAAGACTCGTACACCTGCGGATATTCTTGGAAGGAATACCAGCTGCGGTATGGAGAGTCGTGGTAGCTGTACGCGCCGTTGCCATAATGATTGTCCTTGTCAAAATAAATGCTGCGGGATCCGGTGTGGGAAAACACGCCGTCAAGCAGCACCTTCATGCCAAGCTCATGCGCGCGTTTTAAAAACAGACGCAGATCGCCTTCATTTCCAAGCATCGGATCGATATGCTTATAATCCGCTGTGTCGTAACGATGGTTGGAAAACGCCATGAAGATCGGATTTAAATAGAGCACTGTAACGCCTAAACTGTGGATATACGGCAGCCACTTGGTGATACCGCGCAAATTTCCGCCAAAAAAATCGTTGTTTAAAATCTCGCCGTTTTTATCCGGACGGTATTCCGGACAATCATGGATATCCTCATGAATCCAAAACGGCTCGATTTTACCGCCCAGCTCGGTTTTCCCGCTGCGCGCGAAACGATCTGGAAAAATCTGATACATGATCTTTCCCTGATATGCGGCGTCAACGTAAAAATCTTTGTGGTAGGCCGTAACCTGCCAGCGATTTCCGCTGTCCAGAATCGGACGGTTGAGACCATCGCGGCAGATAACGTGCGGGGTGCCGTAGCTTTCATACCAAAAGTGATAAAAGTAAAGCCCCTCGTCATGAATCGTGACGGTTGTACAAAACCAGTCAAATCCGTTTTCATCCGTACCCGTGTGTTCCATCGGATACCAGCAGTCGCTTTCGCCGTCTTTCGTGAGAACAAACTGCACGTTCCAGACCGAAAGCTGTTTGGACAGCGCAATCGTGACAGTCATCGGCTGATCCTGACATACACAGCCGAAGGGGGTTTTAAACCGCTCCTCTCGGCTGTTGTACCAGATCAAAGACTGATTGGAAACAGACTTTGCATCCATTTTATTTTACCGCTACTTTCTCAATGTTCCAGATATTCTCCGCATACTCCTGAATGCTGCGGTCTGCGGCGAACACGCCGGCTTTCGCGATATTGACAAGCGACATCTGCGTAAACTTCTTTTCATCGCGGAAGGTAAGGCCAACCTTTTGCTGCGCCGCCTTATAGGAATCAAAATCCGCTAAGGTCATATAGGAGTCAGCGCAGCCGTATCTTCCCTCGGTCAGGGAATAAACGATATCGTTGAACGAAACCGAAGCGATACCGTTTCTCATATAGTCCAGCACACGCTTGATCGCCTGATTCGAATTTGCGATCTCCTTCGGAGCATAACCCTTGCGCCACAGCGCAACGACCTCCTCTGCGGACATACCGAAAATAAAGATATTATCGTCGCCGACCTGCTCGTGAATCTCCACGTTCGCGCCGTCCATCGTACCCAAGGTGACGGCACCGTTTAACATCAGTTTCATATTGCCGGTGCCGGACGCCTCTTTGCCCGCAACCGAGATCTGCTCGGAGATATCCGCCGCCGGGATAATGATCTCAGCAAGCGACACCTTGTAGTCCTCGATGAAGATGACCTTCATCTTGCCAAAACAGTCCGGATCGTTGTTGACCTGCTGCGCAACCGAATTGATCAAACGAATAATCTGCTTTGCCATCTGATAGCCCGCAGAAGCCTTTGCCGCAAAAATAAAGGTGCGCGGCGTAACATCCATGTTCGGGTTATCCTTGATCGACAGATACATGTCGATGATGTTCATAACGTTGAGCAGCTGACGCTTGTACTCATGCAGACGCTTTACCTGTACGTCAAACAGCGAGCTTGGGTCAACCTTCACGCCGTTTGCCTTGGAGATATAGTTGGCAAGGCGAACCTTATTGTTATATTTGATCTTCCGAAGCTGCGCCAGCACCGCCTCGTCATCATGAAACGCCATGAATTTTTCCAGATTCGAAGCGTCCTTAATGAAGTCCTTGCCGATAGTAGAAGAAAGCAGCTTGGTCAGCTCCGGATTGGAGATGCACAGCCAGCGTCTGTAATCGATGCCGTTGGTGACGTTGCAGAAGTGATCCTTATCCATCTGATAGAAATCATGGAACAGATCGTCCTTCAAAATATCGCTGTGCAGCTTGGAAACGCCGTTAATCATATGGCAGCAGGCAAGGCAGAGGTTTGCCATCTTGACGTTGCCGCCCTCGATGATCTTCATATAGTTGATCTTTGCCTGATCGTTCGGATAAAACTCGGTGATACGCTGGGTATAGCGGCGATCAATCTCACATACGATCGCATAGATACGCGGCAGCTTCTGGGAAAAGAGCGCTTCCGGCCATTTCTCCAGCGCCTCGCTCATAACGGTATGGTTGGTGTAAGCAAGCGTCTTGCCGGTGATCTCCCACGCGGTATCCCAATCCAGATGATACTCGTCGAGCAGCACGCGCATTAACTCCGGTACGCAGAGCGACGGATGAGTGTCGTTGATGTGGATGGCAACCTTATCCGCAAGCTTGTGGATATCGCCGTACTGCGCCATAAAATCCTTGATGATCGAATGGATGGAAGCGCAGACCAGCAGATACTGCTGTTTTAAGCGCAGTTCCTTCCCTTTCCAATGATCGTCCGCCGGATAAAGGACGCGGGTAATCGACTCCGCCATCGTGTTGGACTCCATCGAACGCAAAAACTCGCCGCGCGAGAACTCGGATAAATCCAGACGGTTCGGAGATTTCGCGCTCCATAAAACAAGCGGGTTGGTAGATTTTGTGTCATAGCCCGGGATCAGCATATCGTGCGGGACAGCTAAAACGGTGTTGGTGTCGTGATAACGCACGATCATCTGGTTGTCTTCCCAATGCTCGGAAACATAACCGTCGAAGTGTACCTCAACCGCGTCATCCGGTCTGGCGTGCAGCCAGCAGTCGCCGAAATCAAGCCAGTTATCCGGGAACTCCATCTGCCAGCCGTCGACAATCTTCTGGCGGAAGATGCCGAACTCATATCGCAGCGAGAAACCGGTGAAGGAATAATTCTCGGTGGAGGCAGCGTCCATATAACAGGAGGCAAGCCTGCCTAAGCCACCGTTGCCTAAACCGGCGTCTGGATCCATATGATAAAGCTCCTGCAGATCAAACCCCATCTCCTTTACGGCGCGATCCATTGTGTCGGTCAGCTTGAGCTTATAGAGATTATTCTTTAAGCTTGGTCCAACCAAAAATTCCATCGACATATAATAGACCCTTTTGGCTTCCTGCTTTTTGATTTGCTTGTCGAATGCGATTTTATTCTTATTCATAATATCGCGAACGACGGAACATACGCTGCGATACATCTGCTGTTTGGTGGCGTCCGCCGAAGAACAACCAAAATGACGGTTGATTTTTTCTTCAATCAGCCTTTGCACCTGAGCAGTACTATAACCCATATCCTTACCTCCTATACTGTGCGCTCGCAACATAGCGGCGACATATCAAACGCCGGGCTGGTTCTTTTCCGGCACGATCTTTTTTTTCGCTTTCAAAACACGTTCCCGCGACTTTTCCAGCTCTCTTATCATATCATCCCTTTCAGAATTTGTCAATTCTCTGAAATCTCATTATTTCGACTATCGCGACAACAAAATAACGTTATTCTGTTGTCAAACGCATATAAAAGGCAAAATGTTTGTGCATTAATGCTTATTTTTATCTCTATTAAATGATGAAAAACATTTAATCATATGATTTTCGCGTATTTTTTCATATTTTTCTATCCCAATATTGAATTTATAAATCGAGGAATTAAAAATACACAGTTTTCTCAAAATATCAAAATAAGTCTGAAATATCAGACATTATAATTCATTTTTTGATTTCCCAAAATTAAATCAGCCTGCCAAAATCAAAAACACAATTTACGCGGGGACGACAATAATATAATATTATTTTTACTAAGGCTGTAAACGTCCCCTCTTCCAGAAAATAGGAGGTATAAAAGCACGCGCTTTCCTTTTTAGACCAAAATAACGCGCAAAAGGCTGAAGAATCCGCGCCAGTTCATTTTAAAAATGCCGTTCAATGTCTTATTTTCCAAAAAAGGAAAAATCCCGCGCGGCTTGCCTGCTGTTGTACGGACAAACTGTGCGGGAAAATACGCGATTATTTTTTCTTGTGCGGCGTAGGAGCGGTGTCCTCCAAACCGCGCAGCTCGTATAACTCATCCTTGCCGACACGGATCTGCGCGTCCTTGATGATCTTTACCTCATCGCGTTTTGTTGAAATCGGTGCGGCATCCCGACGGCTGTCAAGCCGAACCTTAAGCGCGCCCGTCAGAAGATTGCACTCTGTGACAACGCCTCGTCCTTCCTTCGTTTCGACATAAGCGCCGACCTTCGGCGTCATGGAAAGCAGCTCGTCATAGCTATCCTGCTCATATTTCAAACAGCACATCAACCGCGAACAGGTGCCGGATATCTTGGTCGGATTAAGCGAAAGTCCCTGCTCCTTTGCCATTTTAATCGACACCGGCTGAAACTCGCCCATGAACTCCGTGCAGCAAAACGGCCTGCCGCAGATGCCAAGCCCGCCAAGCTGCTTCGCCTCATCACGTACACCGATCTGCCGCAGCTCGATGCGCGCCCGGAAAACGCCTGCCAAATCCTTGACCAGCTCTCTGAAATCCACGCGGCCATCAGCGGTGAAATAAAACAAAATCTTGCTGCTGTCAAAGGTATACTCCACATCGACAAGCTTCATCTGCAGCCCATGCTTCTTAACCTTCTCAATGAAAATCGGCGCGGCCTTCTTCTCCTTCTCACCGTTTTCAAACACAGTTTCGATGTCCTCTTGGGTTGCCGGACGCAGGATCGGCTTTAATGTGCCGACAATTTTATCCTCCCCTACCTCACGATTCGGGATCGCAACAAAACCGCACTCAATACCGCGCGCTGTTTCCACAATCACACGGTCGTTCTCTTGAAAAACAGTGCCCTCCGGTGAAAAATAATAGATCTTTCCGACCCTTTTGAATCGTACGCCAATGATCTCTATCATAAATGAAAATTCCTTTCTTTTAACCTTAAACTGCCAGCCTTGAAAAAATACCTGCCGTGTAGCTGTTAATCAGTATTCCGATCGCAAATGATCTGCGAAGTGAGAGCCTCGTTTCCTCGCAAAATCCGATGACTGCAAGCAGTTCTTCGGTTGAAAATGATGTGTTTTCCAGTAAAAGCTCCCGCCGAAGCAAACGGCACAATGCCTCGTTGATCCGCTCAAACTGCTCTTTATCGGCGGCAGATTGCGTCAACCGCAGCAAAAATTCATACTCTCGCCGGTTGTTCATCGCCTCCAGCAGCTCCTCCGATGCGCTTTCCGCCTTCCGTATCTTACCGTCGCTGCAATAGGATAGCGCTTGCCCCAAATTGCCGTCAGCAAAGGAAGCAGCCCTCCGAACCGTTTCCTCGTCCGCACCAATCAGCTCCTTCACCGCCGCTTTGCAGGCATCCTCCGACAGCGGCGAAAGCATCACCGGCGCGCAACGGGATGAGATCGTTTCCGGCATTGTGCTTTTATCCGCCGCAGTCAACAAAAAAACCGTATTTCCCGGCGGCTCCTCCAGCACCTTCAAGAGCGCGTTAAACGAACTGCTTTCCATTCGATCCGCCTGCGGAATGATAAAAACGTTATATCTCCCGCCGTTCGGCTTGACAAAGCTTCTGGCGCGAATCTCCCGCACCGCCGCGACCGGCAGCGGTTTATCATATGGCGCGATAAGCAGATCCGGGTGGGTGTCCTTTTTCACCTGCGTACATGCTCTGCAAACGCCGCAGCAGCCGTTTTCATCTGGATGCTCACATAAAATTGCCGCCGCTAACCACCTTGCAAGGCTCTTTTTTCCCAATCCATCCGCGCCATAAAACAGATATGCATGAAACAGCCGCTCCTGCAGCACAGCATCAATCAGCGCCTTTCGCTGCGGCTCATTTCCATATATTTTCTTCGGAACCTCCATGCCCTCTCCTCCATTTTTGCCGCGTTGTCCATTTTCAACCGTTGAAAACTTCGCCCCGCCCGCCGCGTCTTTCAACCAGCCACAGTGGAAAGAATCACCTGCGGCAAACGTCAACAAAAAAGCCTGAAAGCAGTTGAAAACGCAAAACATACTTTCAGGTCTGATTTACTTAAAAATGGCCGACTTCATAGAAACGGTAAGAGCTTTACCGCTTTTTGCGCCAAAATATTCGCTTTCGCTTATTTATTTCCCTCGCGGAATACCGCTAAAATAGCGTCAATATCCTGCTCGGTGGAAGACTTGCGTTCAGGCTTATCAGCCGCCTTTTTCTGCTGCGGCGCTTCCACGCCGACGGCTTTTCTTGCGCTCTTCATCGTTTCCTTGGTACCGCGCGCAAGCTTTGCCTCGACATCATCAAGAGCTTCAATTTCTTTGTCCTTAAAACCGGTCGCAATAACGGTGATCTTAATCTCATCACCCATATTTTCATCGAAAACAACACCCCAATAGATGTTGCAGTCCTCGGATACAAGACTGGAAATGTAATCCGAAGCAGTAGAACCCTCGTCCATGCCGAAGTTGTAAGATGCGTTGATATTCATGATCAGTGCGCTTGCACCGTCGATCTTGGTTTCCAGCAGCGGGCTGGAAACAGCCGCCTTCGCCGCATTGATTGCACGGTCATCGCCGCTGGCACAGCCGACGCCCATATGTGCATAACCGGAATGACGCAGTACGGCAGAAACATCCGCAAAATCGAGGTTTACAAAACCGTCGTCCTTAATCAACTGTGCGATGCTCTGTACGCCCTGACGCAGCACGTCATCCGCCATCTCAAATGCCTTGTTGAACGGCAACGATTTTCCGCCGCGCTCCGCTTTGGCAATCTCTACCAGACGCTCGTTCGGAATGACAATCAGCGCATCAACATTCTTGTACAGGTTTGCGATCCCCTGCTCCGCCTTACGCATCCGCGGCTTGCCCTCAAAATGAAACGGCTTGGTTACAACGGCAACGGTGAGAATGCCCATTTTCTGTGCAATCTCCGCGACGATCGGCGAAGCGCCGGTGCCTGTCCCGCCGCCCATACCAGCGGTAATAAACACCATCTCAGCACCTTTCAGCGCCTGCGTGATCTCATCCCTGCTTTCCTCAGCAGAATGTGCGCCACACTCCGGATCGCCGCCCGCGCCTCTGCCGGCAGTCAGTTGCTGCCCGATGGGGATGCGGTTTTGCGCCAGTGATTTTACCAAAACCTGCTGGTCTGTATTGATCGCGATGTACTCGACATCGCCCATATTGTCGGTAATCATGCGGTTGATCGCGTTGCCGCCGCCGCCGCCAATACCCACTACTTTAATATTAATCAAACCGTTGTTCATATTTTCATTATCTATTGCATATTTCAAAGCCGTATCCTCCAGTCGTATCTATCTAATTTCATTCATTTTCCCGCTTGATAAGCATGTGTATGTTCATTCCCCGCATAACCGCAGCCAAGTAACCTCCGCCCGCGATATATCTTAGAAATCCATTATACACTATATATTATCACACATTCTTTTCAAAAATTCAACTGTTTTTTTTCGCTAATTTTGACGAAATTGGCTTCCAAAAAAAAAATCTACTTTTAGACCAATTTAATTTAAATTTTGCCTTTAAATTTTATAGACAAAAACAGGCATTTTTTGCGCTTATTCTGCCTTTTTCGCGCTCCTTCCTATCTCTTCGCCGGCAGGATCCGAGTTTGTAACCGCCGCCTTCGGAAGCTCAAACCAGAAGGTGCTGCCCCGATATGGCTTGCTGAACACGCCATACGAAGCATGGTGTCCATCCAAAATCGCTTTAACGATCGAAAGCCCCAAACCCGTACCGCGGTTGACGCCGCCCGGCGTGCGGTACGGCTTATAATATCTGTCCCAGATTAACGGCTGTTCCTTTTCATCGATACCCTCGCCCTGATCGATCACAGAAACGCGCACAGCCCCACTTTTTTCCGCAGCGTCAAGCGAAAGGGTAATATGTCTTGCAAACGGCGTACCGTCCGGCAGATTACTGCGGCTGTGTGCGGCGGCGTTATTGATGAAATTATAAAGCACCTGCTCGATGCGTTTTTTATCGGCGTTCACCGCCGTATCCGGGATCGACGCTTTTAATTCCAGCGTAAAGCCCTCCTTCTCCTCCAAAAATGCAAACCGTGACAATGTGCTTTCCATCAACTGCATGATTGAAAACGCCTCGAACGTAAAACGTAATTTGCCCGCCTGCATCATCGAAAGCTCCATAATGTCGCTGACCAAAGCGCTCAAGCGGTCTGTTTCGCTGATGATGATATCCAGTTGACGATTACGCTCGGCGGGATCGTCTCCAACGATATCTTCAATGCTCTCCGCATAGCCGCGGATCATGGTCAATGGCGTGCGCAGATCATGCGAAACATTTGCGATCATCTCGCGCTGCATCCGGTTGGAAGCTTTGATCTGCTCGACCATTGCGTTGAAGCTGTCGCCGCAGGCGCCGATTTCGTCATGCGAAGCAATCTGCACCACTGTATCCAGATTGCCCTCCGCGACCGCCTTTGCCGCCTCGGAAAGCTTTTTCATCGGTCTGGTCAGCCAGAACGCAAGCAGCAGCGAAACGAGCGTTGCCGCCAAAATTAGGATGACCGACATCATGATAAGCTGCGAGCGGATCGCATTTGCCGCTTCGGCAACTGAAGCGAGCGGCGCGGCAACAATTACGATATAACGGCTTGCCGCAAGCTGAAGATCGCCCTGCTGCCCTTTTTCCGCATTCGAAAAATACCGGCCGCAAAGAAAAAACTGCGGATCGTCCACCTGCGTGAAAAAAAGCTTATTCGGCTGCGACTGCGCCGCCCAGACTAGATTATAAAAATGCATCATGTTGGAATGGACGTAGCAGCTGGCGCCGATCCCTTCGTAAATCGCGATCGGCGTACCGTTGCCGTACAATACCGTGATGCAAAGGTTATTCTCCATCGCGATCGCATTGAGCGTTTCATCCTCCTGCGCCGCAGTAGTGTCAAACACGTCGTAGGAAAGCACCTGCTCAATCGCCTGCTCGGTATAAGAGATCACACTCTCCTGCTTGTTCGAAATATAGGTGTTCTCCAAAAAGAGAATTGTAAAAAGATATACAAGACCCAAACAGACGATCACAAGCGAGATGAACGCCGCCCATATCTTCGCCGCCAGCGGAAAAAAGTACCTTTTCTTTTTATCATTTGTCGTCATAACGGTAGCCGACTCCCCAGACCGTTTTAATCATATCCCGATATGGTCCTAATTTTCCGCGCAACATCTTGATATGCGTATCGATAGTGCGGGTGTCCTCCGCAAAACTATAGCCCCAGATCTGGTGCAGCAGCGTTTCACGGTTGATCACAACGCCCTTATGCTTGATAAAATATCGCAGCAGCTCAAATTCTTTTGGGGTTAGCTCAAGCTTACTCCCGTCTAAGTACACCTCGTAGGAGGTCATATTCACCGTAAGACCCTTGACCGAGTAAACCTCGCCTTGCTGCTTTTCGTCTGCATCCATGTGCTTTAAGCGCACTCTGATCCGTGCCATCAGCTCCCGCGGCGAAAACGGCTTGACCATATAATCGTCCGCGCCCAAATCAAGCCCCATCACTTTGTCATATTCCGTTCCTTTTGCGGTCAAAAGAATGATCGGCGTATCCGAAAACTCCCTGATCTGGCGCATTGCTTCCAAACCGTCCAGCTCAGGCATCATGATATCCAAAATAATCAGGTCAAATTCCACCCGCTTGCAAAACTCAACCGCGCTTAAGCCATTCTGCGCCTCTACGCAGAGATAGCCGTCAAACTCCAAATACTGCCGGATCAAGCTGCGAATGTCCGCCTCGTCATCCGCCACCAATATTCTTTTTCCATTATTCCGATTTTCTGCCATGATCGACCTTACCTTTCCGCGCCCGTTCTGCGCCATACGCCAAGCGCTTGCCACAAAAGTCCCTTTATATTACAATACCGCCGCATGGGGAAAGAACCTGTCCGGTGTAAAAGCTTCCGCCTTCCCCCGCGAGAAACAGACAGCTTTTTGCCGCATCAAGCGGCGTTCCAAGCCGCATAAGCGGCGTCTGTTCGGTTAATTCCTCCATCGTCTCTTTCGAAAACCCGGCATTCATCGGCGTGTCGATAACCCCCGGCGCAACGCAGTTGACCCGAATGCCGGAAGGTCCCAACTCCTTCGCCAGCGCCTTGGTCATGCCGATAAGCGCCGCCTTTGCCGCTGAATAATGCACCTCGCAGGATGCGCCGACAAGCCCCCAGATCGAGGAAATATTGATAATACAGCCGGATTTTCTGGCAAGCATCCCGCCGTCTGTCAAAGCCGCTTTCGTACAGTAAAACGCTGCGTCAACGTCAACCGCAAATATCCTTCTCCAATCCTCTTCAGAAAGATCGATGAAAAGCTTCTGCTGCGCAATACCGGCGTTGTTAATCAGCGTATCCACCCGCGAAAACCGCTTGACTGCGGCTTTTACAAGCATTTCTGCGCCCAACGGAGAAGCAATATCCGCGCAAAACGCTTCGGCGTCGGCGCCCATCCTGCGGATCACGCTTACCGTCTCATAGGCTGACTTCTCATTCTTGTGGTAAGCAAGCGCAACACGATAGCCGTTCTGGGCAAAGCTGAGCGCAATCTGCCGTCCGATCCCACCGGAGCCGCCGGTGACGAGCAAAACTGGATCCATTACGCTTCTTCCTTTTCCGGGCAGGACGGCGCGTCCGCCTCAAAAATCCGCGCGCCGACGTTCATTGTAAAAGGCGCCGCACGGAAAAACGCCTTTGCCTGTTCGATATATTTCACACAATCTACCCCTGTTCTCAAAATTCAAAGCACGCCGCTGCGTGCAATATCGCGTTTCTCCACAACATAAAATACGCCCTTCCTCCGCGCAGCAGACAACACCTCGGCTCGGCAGCTCACCTCTTGATTGGAAAGCGCGCCGCAGCAGTTTTTAAAACGGATCTCTCCGCTGCCGCTGACCTTCTGCAAGCTGATATTTCTGCAATCCTCAAACATTAGAGAAACGTCGTTCAGCTCCACCCGCTGCAAAAGCAGATGCGAGCAGCCGGATAAAAGAAGCTGGCTGCAGCCGCTTTGCCGCGGCGTCACAAGCTCAAAAATGCCGTTTTTTTTCGGCATTTCAGCGCTCTTCTCATCCTCGGCAAACGTAAAGCTGATATTGCGCAGGCAGAAATTGTCGCTTTCAAACAGGCTGAGCCACTGCTTTTCCCCATGCAGACAAAAAACGGTTTTTTCACCCGATTCCTCCGGAGCGCCCTCGATCACAATCATCGACGCGCAGCGCAGATTGATATTTCTCAAAACGCCCTTTTTCCATGGCTCCGCTTCCGTATAAAAATGATATGTTCCGCCCTCAAGACGGATCACCGCAATTTTTGATTGCTCCTCCTCTAGGGATAACTCTTTCGCTTCGCATAATAGATTATAAAACGCGCCGGTTTGATCATAAGGCAGGTTAGCCACCATATCCTCGTCCTGCGCATCGATTGCGCATATATACGTATCCTGAATCTTCATACATTCTCCCATCATCTTTTCCCGCATCCAAACGGCGCTATGCCGCATCGACGCAGAAAATGCGGCAAAAAGCTTTCCTTTTCCTGCATCTATTATACTATTCCCCTCATAAATTTGTCAAGTAAAAAAACTCGCCATACTTCGACGGCAATCGCGCTGTTTCGTTTTCCTTCTGCGTAAAGGACGGCGCTTCCCCTTATTTTCTCCGTTTTCCGGCGATATATACCTCCGATTCGCGCCATTCTTTTTGAAAAAAGCTGCGGCAAAACAAGTTTGCCGCAGCCTTCTTAAATAAGGATACGATTTTAAAGCTCTTTATAGGTAAAACCATATTTGACCGAATACAATCCTTGATACCATTTGCCAGAATACTGAAACCGGAACAAGACCCGCTCATATTTGCTTCCCGTCAGTTCAAAATCGGAGTAGAAGCCGACGGCGCTGACCCCATTGCCAATCGAAACCTTCTTCGCCGGCTTTAGGTCATTGCCGCAGATCTGAGTCACAGCGTACGCTTTTTTCGTCTTATCATATATTTTTGCTTTTGTTGGGTAGATCGTAATCAGATTCGCGGAAGGATTCTCAATCTTCAGCGCATAGCAGTTAGGTTTGCTTTGGACCTTGACATAGGAGATCGTGAACGCGCCCGGCGTATAGCCGATCGCCGTCACATTGCAGGACGCTGCCTTGCCGCCGCATTTCGCGGTGATCTTTGCGGCGCCTGCGCCAAAGCTTGGATGGCCCACATAAGCGTCAACAAAATCAAGCTGTTCCATCCAACGCTTTTTTATATCCGCCTTTGATACCGGAAGAAATTCCTTTCCAATTGACATAATTCTCTATCCGAATCGTTGGCTCAAGCGTCACTGCGTATCCGTCTTTTCCCTTAAAATCTGGCGCGGCTTGCTTCCCTCGGACGGACCGACAATCCTCTTTTCCTCCATCTCGTCCATCAATCGTGCCGCGCGCGAATAACCGATTTTCAGCTTGCGCTGGATATAGGAGGTCGAAGCTTGTCCCGCCTCCATCACGCAGGCAACAGCCTGCTCAAAAAGCGGATCCCCATTCTCGCCAGCGACATTCGACATCGGCTGCTTCTCGTTTTTTTCGGCGGCGGCGTGCTGCTCGATCTCCTCCATGATCTGGTTATCGTAGCTTTGATGCGCACCGGACACAAACTGCACAACCTCCTCCACCTCTTTATCGGTGACAAAACAGCCCTGCACACGCACCGGCTTCGGCGAGCTAGACGGCGAAAACAGCATATCGCCCTTTCCGAGCAGCTTTTCCGCGCCTCCCGCGTCTAAGATCGTGCGGGAATCCACCTGTGAGGAAACCGCAAACGCGATACGCGAAGGAATATTCGCCTTGATGATACCGGTGATAACATCGACAGATGGGCGCTGAGTCGCAATGACCAAGTACATTCCCGCGGCGCGCGCCATCTGTGCCAAACGGCAAATCGAGTCCTCAACCTCGTTTGGCGCCGCCATCATCAGGTCGGCAAGCTCGTCGATGACGATCACAACCTGCGGCATCGGCTTTAGCTCCACTTTCCGCTCGGCAAGCGTGTTATAGCCCTTAATATCGCGCACGCCCTTCTCGGCAAATTCATTATAGCGCCGCAGCATTTCGTTGACCGCCCATTGCAGCGCACCCGCCGCCTTGCGCGGATCGGTCACAACCGGAACCAATAGGTGCGGAATGCCGTTGTAAATGCCTAACTCCACCACCTTTGGATCGACCAGCAAAAGCCTTACCTCGCTCGGCTGGGCTTTATATAGGATGCTGATCAGCAGAGAATTGATGCAGACCGACTTGCCGGAACCGGTCGCGCCGGCAATCAGTGTGTGCGGCATTTTTGAAAGATCGGCAGTCACAACGTTGCCCGCAATGTCCTTGCCAAGCGCAACGGTCAGCTTGCTTTTCGCGTTTTGGAATTCCGGCGTGTCGATAATTTCACGGATTGTGACGATGTCGGTTGATTTGTTCGGCACCTCAATGCCGATCGCCGCCTTATTCGGGATAGGCGCTTCGATACGCACCCCGGCGGCGGCAAGGTTCAGTGCGATATCGTCGGCAAGCCCAGTAACCTTGGATATTTTTACCCCGGCGGCAGGCTGAAGCTCGTATCGCGTGACCGTCGGCCCGCGGCTGATATCGACAAGCTTGGTCTTGACCCCAAAGCTTTCCAGCGTTTCAACCAGCAGTCCGGCGTTGAGCCGCAGCTCCTCGCTGACGTCCTTTCCGCCGTTATTGACAGGCTGCTTGAGCAACAGCACCGACGGGTACTCATATGCCTTTTCGATCTGCTCGACCTCAATATCCATCTGGATCGGCGTATTCCGCTCCTTTTCCGGCTCTGGCGGCTGCTTTTCGGCAGGGCTTTCAGCCCCTGTTTGCGCCTCCTTCTTCGGCTCTGGCGCGATTGCAGGCAGCTCGTTTGTTTCCTCTAAATCAAACGCTTCTTCCTCCTGCTTTCCTAAAATACGATGGATCAGATCCTCCACAGCGGCGTTGGACTCCGCTTTTGGCTCATGCTTCTCCGGCTGTGAAGCAGCCTGTTTTTCCGCCTTAACGCACTCCTTTTCCGTCTTCTGCCGCAAAGTTTCTTCACTGCGCCGCTGCGTCTCAGCAGTTAAGGATTGTTCCTTTTTCTGCTTCTTTGCAAGCGCGTCCATTTCAGCGCGCTTCTGCTCCAGCAGCGCTCTGCTTTGCCGTTCCTCTAATTTACGCTGGCGCTTTTCCTCTTTTTCTAGCTGACGCTCCTTGGCTCTCTGCGCCTTTTCCTGCTTTTCGGTCAGATCATTTTCCGCTTCCTCCCGCGCAATATAGGTTTCCTGCACGCCCTTATGTAATGCCTGCGGGATCTTTTGCAAAAAACGCAGGATTCCCCCGATGCTGGTGCCGGTAAACAGCATCAGATCAACAAACAGCAGGATGAACATCACGACAAGCGCCGCCTCCTTGCCGCAAAGCAGCGTGAGCGGCCAGCCGATCAGTAAGCTTGCCACGCCGCCGCCGCGGCCTTCCATCCCGTTTTGATATGCGAAGGAAACCATGCCGCCAAACTCCTTAACCGGATATCCGGCTGAGAAATTCTCGGTGATCGAGCAAAGCAGAATCACCGCCAGAAAGCAGAGCGTCAGCCGAAATCCGACGCTGTTGATCCGCTTTCCAAGTCCAACCGAGCATGCCAAAATCAACAGCAGCACCGGCAACGCAACCGTGAAATAGCTGAACACACCAAACAAAAACGAGTGTACTGCCTTCCAAACCGACGCGCCCTCGATGAAATAAAGCGCAAAGAGCAAAAGGGAACTGGCAAACAGCCAGAGTGCAGCCGTAGGGTTCTCCTTTTGTCGATTGCTTTTCGCCGTCGTTTTTTTCGCAGCCGTTTTCTTTGCCGTCGGCTTTTTCGCCGTACTCTTTCTGCTTTGCGTCTGCCTGCTGCCGCTAACGCGGCTTTGGGTTTTGGTCGTTTTCTGAGCCATTTGCTTTCCTTCCTCAATTATGTATCCTTTATCTTTCGCTTCACTATGTATTTATCCTGTGATCCACTGGGAAACCGGCGATCCGACGATATGCTCCACAATGCCGATTACGAGAACAAGCGCGCCCAGAATGGACAGATATACGCCGAAAATTTTGAATTTATTGCTGGCAACAAGCCATCTCACCATCGCGATTGCCGCAAGTCCGACCACAAGCGCCACGATAAAGCCGATTATCAGCGCCGCGGCTGAGGTTCCGGCAAAGGATTCGGCGTTTACATCCTTTAATTCCACCACCGCGCTTGCAAGCACAGCCGGCATTCCCATAATAAACGAAAACTGCACCGCAGTTTCCTTTTCCATTCCGCAGAATAACCCGGCGGTGATAGTCGAACCGGAGCGCGAAATACCCGGCAGCGGCGCGATCGCCTGCACGCATCCAACGATCAGCGCGTCGCCCGGCGTTAAATCAAGCGCGGTTTTTCTGCCGTTTCCCCACCGTCCCGCGCAGAACATCAGCACAGCGGTAATCAAAAAGCAGACGCCCTCCACGATGATGTCGTTGTCGGAGGCAAGCCCCTCGTAAAAATCCTTGAGGAAATACGCCGGAATCAGCGGGATCAGCGAGAGAATAATCATGTATACCATATGCCTAGTTGGATTCCCAGTCCTATATTTGAGTTTTCCGGTAAATAGATCCTTGACAATGCGGAAAAATTCCATCACCAGCTCGCAGATCAGCTTTCGAAACGCGATGAACACTGCAAGCAGCGTCGCAACGTGCAGCAGGATCGAAAACAAAATCCCGCTTTCGCCGTTGATACCAAAAAAGTGCTGCACAACAGATAAATGCCCGGAGCTGGAAATCGGCAGAAACTCGGTCAGCCCCTGCACGATCCCCTGTAAAATTGCCTCCCAGATTGTCATAACTATCGTTCCTTTCCTTATGTACATTTTGCGGAAATGCACTCCGCAAAACAGCTTACTGTCTCGGCTTTTCCGGGTGAAAGACCACTCCCGGAAAATACCGTTTGTCCAAATAATCCTTTGGATCGGTGGAAAACACCCGGCAGACCGCGCGGCTTTTGGCGTCGATCTCCAAAATGCCGCAGGCAAGCGGAATATCCTCGTACTGCGCCGACTTCTCCTCTTGCGCCTGCTGCAGGAAAAGATTGTGGTCAACAATCGTGTGAAGCATCGACGCTCTCCTCCTTCTTTTCCTCTATCAGCCGGTAAAGGCAGGAAATTGCGTCGGACAAGCCGCCAAGCTCGTCGATCAAGCCTTCTTTCACCGCCGCCTCGCCATCGATCACGCTGCCGACGTCCATCGCCATCTCGCCGGTAGTCATTGTCAGCTCGCGAAACCGCTCGGGGGAGATATTCGAATGCCCGGTGACAAACCGAACAATCCGCTCCTGCATCTTCTCAAAATAGGAAAATGTCTGCGGCACACCTAAAACAAGCCCGCTCATACGCACCGGGTGGATCGTCATCGTCGCCGACGGCACAATAAACGACCGCTTTGCACTCACCGCAAGCGGCACGCCGATCGAGTGTCCGCCGCCCAGCACCAGCGAAACAGTCGGCTTTTTCATTCCGGCGATTAGCTCTGCGATTGCAAGCCCTGCCTCCACGTCGCCGCCGACTGTATTGAGCAGGATAATTAAGCCTTCTATTTCAGCGTCATGCTCAATCGCCACAAGCTGCGGGATCACATGCTCATACTTGGTCGTTTTATTCTGCGACGGCAGTGTAAAATGCCCCTCGATCTGCCCAATGATGGTCAGGCAATGGATGATGTGCTTTCCTTTTGTCGTTAAGCCGCCCGACTCGATGATCTCCTCGCGATATTGCTCGGTTTCCTCCGGCGTATGTCCGGCTTCCTCCGGCGGCTGCTCAGGCAGATTCTCCTTTTCGTTCTCTTTCATCAAACCTCCGCTCCTTTCCGCCCTTTTGGGCAAAAACAGTATGTGGAAGTTGATCGGAAAATATACGAAGACTTCGCTTTCCCAATGCAGAATGGGTGTTTTTCTTGATGATATACAATTGTATTATAGCACGCTTGCGGTCAATTTACAACCAATCGGCGTTTTTACAAGCAAAATTTAATATATGAATAAATTGTAAACTTTCAAGGACGGACTTGCAAAGTGGAAAAAGATGTAGTATAATAACAAACGTTGACAACAAAGACAGCAAAACATAACGAGGTGTGGCTCAGTTTGGTAGAGCGCTGCGTTCGGGACGCAGAGGCCGCAAGTTCAAGTCTTGTCACCTCGACCACAACCGGACTCCGATTTTGATAGAAATTGTATCAAAGTAGGTGTCCGGCTTTGTTATTTTAAGGTTTTGAGATGAAAGTATGCCGATGATAAGAAGAAACGATCCGCAACGAGTTCCTTTCCCAAATCGAAAAAGCAATTGACAATCAGGGCGGAAGCATCACGCTTTTTGATATGATAGACTTACAGCTTGCCGGAAAACCGCGACAGATGAACCAACGGAAGCATCTCAAATTTTTAGCCGCATTGTTCTTAGGCGTATCAAATAAAAAACACAATCCCGCAGGACGGATCGCTCCATTCTGCGGGATTGCTTTATGTAAGAGAGGCTATTCTGCTTTTTCAATCGCACCGGCGCGGCAGATCAGCCGCTAATCTTCTTGATCTTTAGCGCAAAGCGGCAATCCGCTTGGCTTTATACCGTCAATTATGACGATCCAAAACACGTTCTTCCCTTCTCTGGGTTACGGTTCGGGGTTATCACCTTTTCTTTGTAGTCTGCGCAGATGCGCTTTGAACCTTCGTCCTTTGAACGCACCGCTTTCACGGTATACGCTGCAACGATGAGATTCTGCACGCCGTCTATCACCAGCGTG
>CAZPLR010000011.1:0-48115 GCA_964587555.1 uncultured Oscillospiraceae bacterium | reverse complement strand
TACAATACAGGTAGATATAGAGAAAAGCAAAAGAAGAAAGCTTCAAGGAGGAAATGACTATGGCAATGGACGATTATACCAAAGCGCTGAAAGCGGGTCAGAAGTACTACCGGAGTATGATCGGCTCCGGCGAATATCCGTATCTGCATGTATTGGACGAGGTGATTCCCGGCGTTAATATTGTTGCGGAGAATAATTTAGGGCTTGTAGAGATTCCGATGAGCATGATTCATGGCACTAAGACGGTTGGGCGCAGAAATGCCTTTGCTGGAAATTTTATGCCGCTTTTGGATACAAAAACCGAGTTTGCCGCAAAATGGGCGATTTTATATGACGCGCTTGCGGAAGAGGGCTTAAAGGACCCGATCAAAGCGTACGAGTTTATGGGACGCTTCTTTATCCAAGAGGGGAATAAGCGCGTTTCGGTCATGCGCGCGCTGGGCGCTGTTTCCATTCCGGGGACGGTCATCCGGATGGTACCGGAGCGCAGCGACGACAAGGCAAGCCGCCTATACTATGAATATCTGGATTTTTACAAGATTTCCGGTGTAAACTACCTCAACTTTAAAAATGAAGGCTCCTATGGAAAGCTGATCGACCTGCTGCCGTTTTCCGTCACCAAGTGGACCAAAGAGGATTGCAGCGATTTCCGCAGCGCGTTTGTCAAGTTTGAAAAGGCGTTTGAGGACTGCGGCGGGTATAAGCTGAATAAGGTCTATCCTTCCGACGCGATGCTGCGGTATTTGGCGATCTACGATTATGCTACGCTGCGGGAGCAGTCCACGGAGGAGGTGGAAAACGCGCTGGAAAACATCTGGAAGGAGATCGAGGCGCTTCAGCCGGAAACCGAGCGCGCGCTCCAGATGCAGCCGACCGCAGGAGAGAAAAAGGGTATCATCACTGGAATGTTCGGCGAGGGGAAGGTCAAGCAGATATCCGCTGCGTTCATCTGTGACAAGACGGTAAAAAATTCTAGCTGGACCTATGGACACGAGCTGGGCAGACGGTATTTGGAGCGAGTGTTCCCGCCGAGGATGCTTGTGACCAAATTCTATGAAAACACCAGTCCGGAAAATACGGCAAAGCGGATCGATCAAGCCGTGCTTGACGGGAATAACGTGATTTTTACCACGACCCCAGTCATGCTCACCGCAACGCTAAAGGCGGCGATCGAGCATCCGAACGTACGGTTTTTGAACTGCTCGTTAAACACCAATCATCCGTCGATCCGCACCTACTATGCCAGAACCTACGAGGCAAAATTCCTGCTTGGGGTTATCGCAGGCGCTATGACCCAGCGCGGTAAGATCGGCTACATTGCGCAGACTCCGATCTACGGCGAGATGGCGAGTATCAATGCGTTTGCGATCGGCGTGCGGATGGTCAATCCGCACGCGAAGGTTCATCTGGAGTGGAACTGCGTTGCGGGAAATGACCCGGAGAAGAATCTGCGGGAGAAGGGGATTAGTCTGATCTCCGGCGACGACTGGGTGACGCCCGGTTCACCGCAGCGGACCTTCGGGCTTTACGATCTAGAGAGCGGCAAGCCGAATATTGCGATGGTAATGCTCGATTGGGGCAATCTATATGAAAAGATCATCCGCTCCATGTTTGATGGAAGCTGGAAAGAGGAAAAAAAGGCGATCAATTATTGGTGGGGTATTTCGACCGGTGTGGTCGATATTATCTGCGGCAGCAGCGTTTCCCAGAGCGTCAAGCAGTTGGTGCGTTTTCTGCGGCAGGGAATCGCTGCGGGCGTCGTGAACCCGTTCTCCGGCATCCTCACCAGCAGCGAGGGACAGATCACTTCGAAGGAGGACAGCGTTTTATCGCCGGAGGAGATCATTAAAATCGATTGGCTGCTTGACAACATTGTCGGCAGGATTCCGGAATACACCGAGCTTTCACAGGCGGATCAGGCGCTAATGCGTTTACAGGGGATTGAGCCGCTGACCGACGTCAAGGCAAAGCAAAAGGCGGCGGAAAAGGAATAAAAGAAAGGAACCATTATGAGAATACTTGTTTTGGCGGATCAGGAATGCCCGGCGCTTTGGGACTATTTCGACCGCAAAAAGCTCGCGGGGATCGATCTTATTATCTCCTGCGGCGATTTGAAGGCGGAATACCTTTCCTTTCTCGTTACCTTTACCAGCGCGCCGGTGCTGTACATCCACGGCAACCATGACGAGCGGTACAAGGAGCATCCGCCGGAAGGCTGTATTTGCATTGAGGACGATATTTACGATTTCCAAGGCGTGCGCATTTTAGGGCTTGGCGGATCGATCCGCTACCGCTACGGCACATACCAATACACCCAGCAGGAGATGGTCAAGCGGGTCAAGAAGCTGCGGTACAAGCTCAAAAAGAAGAAAGGCTTTGATATTTTAGTGACCCATGCGCCTGCATTTGGGCTAAACGATGGGAACGACCTCCCGCACACAGGCTTTAAGGCGTTTAATATGCTGCTCGACGAGTATAAGCCGTATTATCATCTGCACGGTCATGTGCATCTCAATTACGGCAGGCATCCCCGTATCTGCCGGTACGGGGATACTACTGTGATCAACGGCTATGAGCGGTATGTGTTTGACTATGACCCGGCGGGGAAGAAGGTATGAAAAAAGCTGCGGATAAGCGATATCCGCAGCTTTTTCGATTTTCCGTTGAAAACGTCATCAGCCGGAGATGTATTGCCGTTCTGCCCTCGATTTCGTAAAAAGGACGCGGGCTTTGCGCGCTTTACAGGGCGGCAGCCGCTTTTTCGGCAAATGCTACCGCGTTCTTGACATCCTCGTCGGTCACCTTGCCGGACTTTAAGAAGCCGCCCTTTACGGCAACGCCCAGCTTATCGATGATCTTTACGCCGTTGCGGGTGAGCAGCGCTTCCGCCTCGCCGCCGTCGGTGCTGCCATCCTTAGAAAGAATGATGAACGCGGCGTTTACAGAACGCTTCGGGGTAATCTCTTGACAGAGCTTGGTCAGGCTCTTATCCAGCTTGCCGTTGTTTTCAAAAACAAGGACGACCAGCGATTGGTTTTCCGGCATATAGGCTGGCGGAATTTTGTCGCTTTTCGCTTTTAAAGCGGCGCCGACAGCGGTTGCGATTACCTCAGGATTGTCTTGAACGCCTTCTTTTTTGATGGTGTAAAGTACTTGAATCTTTGCCATGATGTATTCTCCTTTATTCTTTATTTTGCGGTGGGATTACCGTTGTGCCGTTTTTCTTGCGGCGATGTATTTCACTTCTAGTTTAACATATTTTTGAAAAAATGTCAAAACTTTTTTACGGTATTCCCGCAGTGTTTTTTTGATAATTTGAAGTTGATTTGTAAACTTTTTTTGTCCCCTTGACAGCGCGCGGAAGCGGTGATATGATATCTAATAGCGATATGCTATCTAATAAGATTAGCTAATTGAATTAGATAATTTAAAGGAGGTGATGAAATGGACGAGGAGGATGAATATCTGGCGCTCGCATCGGATTGGACGCGAAAGCTTGCGCTCAGCCCCAGACCGGTGTTCCAGAGCGGAAATTATCTCAGCGAGGCAAAAAAAGCGGTCCTGCTCTATCTGGCTTTTGAAGAGGACAACGTGACAGCCGGTGAGCTGAGCAGGCGGATGCGTGTCAGCACGCCCTGCATTGCCGCAGCGCTGAAGGCGTTGGAGAAAAAGGGATACGTTATGCGGCGCAGGGGGAAGGAAGATAAGCGAACCGTCCTTGTCCTTATCACGCCAAAGGGAAAAGCGTGCATTTTAAAACAGCATGAAGCCGTGGTACGCAGCGTATCCAGCAAGCTGAGCCAGCTTGGACTAGAGGACGCAAGGAACTTTGTTTATCTGGCGACAAAAATGCTTGAGATTGAATCGGCAAGCCAGCCTATTGCTGAGGATGATTTTTGAAAGGAGAGATTCTATGCTGAAAACCTTGTTGGCACAGGTAAAGCAGTATAAAAAGGCTTCGATCCTGACACCGATATTCACCGGATTGGAAGCGGTATTAGAGCTTATCATTCCGTTGATTATGGCGTCGATGATTGACGATGGTATTCAGAAGGGCAATTACAGCCATGTTTATCTATGCGGCGGCATCATGATCGTTATGGCGGCGATCGGGCTGCTGTTTGGCGTTGCCGCCGGAAGGGTCGCCGCGAAGGCGTCCAGCGGCTTTGCCTGTAACCTGCGCAACGCCATGTATGAAAACATTCAGAAATTTTCGTTTTCCAATATTGATAAGTTCAGCACCTCCGGGCTGATTACCCGTTTGACGACCGACGTTACAAATGTGCAGAACGCCTATCAGATGACGCTGCGTATGTGTGTGCGTGCTCCGATCATGCTGATTGTCGCTTTGGTCGCGTCGTTTTCGATCAGCGGGAAGATCAGCCTTGTGTTCGTTGCGGCGATGGTTGTTTTGGGAATTGTGCTGGCGATCATTATGAGCAGCACCTTCCGCCTGTTTGATCAGGTGTTTAAGAAATACGACGCATTGAATGAGAGTGTGCAGGAAAACATCTCCGGCATCAGGGTAGTAAAATCCTTTGTCCGCGAGGATTTTGAAAAAAGCAAATTTTCCAAAGCGGCGCAGGCGATTTATAAGCTATTTGTCCGCGCGGAAAGCAGGCTTGTATTGAACAGTCCGTTTATGATGATCTCCATGTACGGCAGCATCTTGGCAATTTCGTGGGTCGGCGCGAGCTTGATTACCTCCGGAGAGCTGGGAACGGGAGAGCTTTCCAGCCTGTTTACCTATTGCACCGTAATCTTAAGCAGCCTTATGATGATCTCGATGATCTTTGTTATGATTACCATGAGCGTTTCCAGTATGCGCCGTATTACCGCAGTGTTAAACGAGAAGCCCGATCTTTACAGCCCGGAAGATGCGTTGACAGAGGTTGCCGACGGCAGCGTAGATTTTGAAAACGTCAGCTTTACCTATAAGCATGGCAGCGGGAATCCGGTTTTGCAGAATGTGGAGCTGCATATCCGCGCCGGAGAAACGATCGGCATTATTGGAGGTACCGGCAGCTCGAAGTCCAGCCTTGTCAGCCTGATTCCAAGGCTTTACGATGTGGACGGAGGGAGTGTGAAGGTTGGAGGAAAGGACGTTAGAGGCTATGATCTTGACACGCTGCGCAATCAGGTCGCCGTTGTATTGCAGAAGAATGTTCTTTTTTCCGGTACAATCCTCGATAATCTGCGCTGGGGCGATGAAAACGCCACCGAGGAGGATTGCGTGCGCGTATGCAAGCTTGCCTGTGCGGACGATTTTATCTCCGCTTTCCCAGACGGCTATCAAACCATGATTTCGCAGGGCGGAACCAACGTTTCCGGCGGGCAGAAGCAGCGGCTTTGCATTGCCAGAGCTCTTTTGAAAAAGCCGAAGATTCTGATTTTGGATGACTCAACCTCAGCGGTTGATACTGCGACCGACGCGAAAATCCGCAGGGCGTTCAAAGAGGAGATTCCGAACACGACGAAATTTATCATTGCGCAGAGAATTTCCAGCGTGGAAAGCGCCGACCGCATCATCGTGCTGGACGACGGCAAGGTGACAGGCTTTGACACGCACGAAAACCTTTTGAAAACAAATCCGATCTATCAGGAAATCTACGAGGGCCAGACCAAGGGCGGCGGAGATTTCGACGAGAAAGGGGGAGAGTAATTATGGCGAAAAAAGATTTGCCGGGCATGCCGAAGCCAAAGGTAAAGAATCCGATGCAATTGCTTGGGCGGATTTTGAAGCTGTTAATGAAAAAATACGCGATCCAATGCATTATCGTGGTCGTCTGTATCATCGGAACGGCGATCTTCAGCGTGCGCGGCACCGTGCTGATGCAGTCGCTGATCGACGATTATATTCTCCCGCTGGTCGGGCAGCAAGATCCAGATTATTCCGGGCTTGCAGGAATGCTGCTGCAAATGGGAAGCGTTTACGCGCTGGCGATTATTTTCTCATATATTTACAACCGCGTGATGGTTAACGTTTCACAGGGTACGATGCGGGATATACGTATCCAGCTCTTTGAGCGTATGCAGGAGCTGCCGATCCGCTATTTTGACGCCCACGCGCACGGCGATATCATGTCAATCTACACCAACGACACCGATACGCTGCGGCAGCTCATTGGGCAGAGCCTCCCGCAGATCGTTTCCAGCGTTGTGACCATTGTCAGCGTATTTGTCAGCATGATTATCTTGGATGTTCCGCTTACCCTTTTAACCCTTGTGATGGTGGCGGTGATGCTGCTTGTCACCAAAAAGCTTGCGGGAAAATCCTCAACGTACTTTATCGCACAACAGCGTGCGCTTGGTGCAGTCAACGGCTATATCGAAGAGATGATGGAGGGGCAGAAGGTTGTCAAGGTATTCTGCCACGAAGAGAAGGCTTTGGAGGATTTTAAGGCGATCAATGAAACGCTGCGCGATACCGCCTGCAACGCAAACTCTTATGCGAATATCATGATGCCGGTGATGGCGCAGCTCGGCAACTGCAGCTATGTGCTGTGCGCTGTGTTAGGCGCGGTGATGTCACTTTTGAATTTCGGCGGGGTCACGATCGGCACGCTGGTGTCGTTTTTAACGCTCAACCGCAATTTCAGCCAGCCTATTTCGCAGGTCAGTACGCAGACCAACAGCATCATCATGGCGCTTGCGGGTGCGCAGCGAATCTTTGACCTGATGGATGAGCCGGCGGAGACCGACGAGGGCTATGTCACACTGGTCAACGCCAAGGAACTGGCGGATGGCAGCCTTGTCGAGTGTGAGGAAAAAACCAACGTCTGGGCGTGGAAACACCCGCATCAGGAGGAAGGAAATGTTACCTATACCCGCTTGGCAGGCGCCGTTGTGCTGGAGGATGTGGACTTCGGCTATGTTCCGGAAAAGACGGTGCTGCACGATATTAATCTGTACGCAAAGCCGGGACAGAAAATTGCCTTTGTCGGCAGTACCGGCGCGGGCAAAACGACCATCACCAACCTGATCAATCGATTCTATGACATTCAAGACGGCAAAATCCGCTACGACGGCATCAATATCGGCAAGATCAAAAAGCCGGATCTGCGGCGTTCGCTCGGCGTGGTATTGCAGGATACACACCTGTTTACCGGGACGGTCATGGAGAATATCCGCTACGGCAACCTAGACGCAAGCGACGAGGAGTGCATGGCTGCGGCGATGCTCGCCAACGCCGACGGCTTTATCAGACGTTTGCCGGACGGATATCAGACGATGCTGACCGGCGACGGCGGCAATCTTTCGCAGGGACAGCGGCAGCTGCTTGCAATTGCGCGCGCGGCAGTCGCAGACCCGCCGGTGCTTATTCTGGATGAAGCGACGTCCTCGATCGACACCCGTACCGAGATGCTGGTACAGCGCGGCATGGACGGATTGATGTACGGCAGAACCACCTTTGTCATTGCGCACCGTCTTTCGACCGTCCGCAACAGCGATTGTATCATCGTGTTGGAGCAGGGCAGGATCATCGAGCGCGGCACGCATGACCAGCTCATCGCGCAGAAAGGGAAATATTATCAGCTCTATACCGGTAATTTTGAAGAAAACGCGGGATAAGGCTTTGGGGTATCCGGCAGCTAAGCCGGATACCCCAATTTTTCATGTGATTTCTAAATTTTTCCTGTTTTTCCTGATGCTTAATGAATCTCAGTTTGACATACACTAAATGCGAAGCGGCGGAAACCGCCGCTTTCAGAACGTATCAAAATATGAAAAAGGAGAACCGCTATGATGAAAAACAGTATGCTTGCCGGCATTCTCGGCGCGACCATCGCTTCTGCGGCGACAGCCGCTTTCCTCTGCGGCACCTGCGGCAAAAGCCGCAAGGCCCGCACCACCGTCAACCACGCCATGAAAAATCTTGCGCACGCCATTGACGGTCTGATGTAAAATAATGCTTTTCCGCCTTTTGCTTTACGCAAAGGGCGGTTTTTTACTGCGGATAGCGCTCCCTAAGCTTTTTGGCGTAGGAGAGAGCCACCTGCCAGTCAGCAAAATCGCCGTTCCAGCATTTTTCAGCGATTTCTTTGATGACCGGATCGTTGTAAAAAAGCTCCGTTCTGGAAATCTCCGCGATGAACATCAGATATTCCCGCTCGACAGCGGTATCCGCGATCTTACCGGAGATGCGCACAAGGAATCCGCTCATTATGTTCGGAATCGTCCAGACGATGTTGCCCATTGCGGTTGGCATATTCGCTTTTACCATGCCATTAAATTTTTTCTGCACATAAACAGTATTTCCGTCCAGCGAGCAGATGGAAACGGTGAGTCCCGCCGCCGCAACGTCAAAGTCGTTCTGTACGGTCAAGCGCCCCTCAAAGCAGTCTCCCTCGCGCCAGAAAAGCTTGTCATACTGCAGCGACGCCGTGACCGACGCATAGGCCTCCTGTAGCGCATAGTAACCGAGCTTTTTTCTGCCATAGAAATCATAGACATTGGAGCATTCGACGTTCGGCCACGGCTCGTTGAACTGCCATGTCATCGTACCGACAGTATGCCATGCGCGGCTGCGGTGCGCTTCGATCGCATAACGCAGACCTTCGTACTGCATATATTGGTTAATCAGCGCATAATCCGCAAGCGGCAGCGCGGAAAGATCGCCAAACAGCGGACGGATTGTTTTTTCGTAGCCGTCCCATGAGCCGCCGTGGTGATACCAGACCCCATCCTTCAGCGCGGTGGTGAGCCGAAGATGCTCCGGAGATAAAAATTCCTTCATACTGTCAAAGTTGGTCATACCGGCGCAGCCAAATTCGCTGTGGATGATGCAGCTTGTCCCGTTGTAAAGATCATAATGCTCGGCAGCGCCTAAGTAATTCCACGGACCGTGTACGTCGTGGTTGTTAGCAGAGTCGCCCTTTTTGTAGATGGTGTTGGTGCCGGAGCCGCTGGACGGCAGCATATACGCGCCCGGCGCATATTCGTTCACCCAGCCCAAAAAGCGGTTTAGGATCGGATCTTCAAAAGTTGCCGCGTGCGTTTCGTGATCCGGCTGGCTTGCAAAGCGGAAATTTTCCATCTCGTTTCCGCCGTCAAATTCGCAGAAGGACGGGTGGGAAACGATACGCTTGAGCTGTCCGGGCAGCGCCTTGCGCAGCAGCGAAAGGAAATGCTCGTCGCGGGACGGCAGGTCATCGCAGCCGGAGCTGCTTAACGGAAACTCCTGTAAAACCAAAAGACCGTATTTGTCGCAGAGGTCGTAAAACGCTTCGCTTTCAAAGTGCCCACCGCCCCAGATGCGCAGGAAGTTGATGTTTGCTTTCTTTGCGGCAAGCAGGGTATCCTCCAATTGCTTTTGCGGCAGCGCGCCGGTCATCAGCGTCAACGGCACGATATTGGTTCCCTTGCGGTAAATCTTCTTTCCGTTGACCAAAATCTGATATTCCAAAGCGTCTGGCATGTCCTCGGTCTTGACATGGGCGAGAGTACGCAGACCCACCTGCTTTTTGACGTAGTCGCAGACCTCTTTTTTATGGAACAGGGTCAGCGTCACCTGATAAAGCGGCTGTGCGCCGCTGCCGTTTGGCCACCAGAGCTTTGCGTTTTCAATGGTTGTTTTCAGGGTAATTTCTTTGCTCCCCCTGATGCAGTAAAGCGACTTGGTAAGATGTTCCTCACCGTCGATCCGGAGAGAAAGCTGATATTTCCCGACGCGCTGGCAGCAAAGCTGCACCGTAGCGGTCAGTTCAAAGCTGCATCCGTCTTTCGCAGGCTCGACCAGGCATTTTGTGCTGATTAACGGATTTTCCAGATATGCTCCGTCCTGCGCAGTCAGTGTGACATCATCGTAAAGACCCAAGCTGACGAGTCTTCCGGCAAAGTCCCATTTATAATTAAACCGCGCCTTCAGATGACGGGTTTTGGAGGTGTAGCCAGCCTGCCCCATTGCATCCGGTGCGTTCTCTAGAACGATGACGAGCTTATTTTTCCCCGCTGTGACAAAATTGTTAATAATCGCGTCAAACGGAATGTACATTCCTTCGTGTGAGCCGACAAGCGCCGCATTGATGTAGATTTTTGCCGCATAGTCGATGCCGCGCAGCGTCAGATGCAGCAGCATTGACAGATCATCCTTTTCAATCGTGAAATCGGCGCGGTAGATCCACCAGCGGTTTGCTACCCACTCGCAGTGCAGGCTGCCCAGGTCATAGTACGGATTCTCGATGATGCCTGCGTCCCATAAATCCTTGTAAACGCAGCCCGGTACGCTCGCTTTGATCGGTGGAACCATATACGGCATATCCTCGCCCTGTAGTAAGGCGGGGGAAAATTCTGCCTGATATGGAAGCGTGCCGAGCAGGGTCCAGTTTTCCAGTGCGATTTTTTTCATCAGTAATCACCATTTTCCCTTTTTCTCCAAAGATTACGCTTTGGGTCTTTTCGTTTTTATTATAGCATAATTTGAGAATAAAAATCTATCCTTTTGTATAAAGAAAAGTGCGAAAAAAGCCGTAGATTTCTTTTTGTAAAAAGGGTTGACAAACGGTGTGAGTTCGTGTATAATAAAGAAAGTTACGGAGGCATAGCTCAGCTGGTTAGAGCGTTCGGTTCACATCCGAGAGGTCGAGGGTTCAAGTCCCCCTGTCTCCACCAAATAGCATTGATGTAACGTAAGCAATCGGCGGTGGGGGTTACCCCTCATCGCCGGTTTTGCGTTTTTATCGCCTGCGGCGGAAAGGAAGATATATATGGCGGAAAATCCAATTAAGCGGGTGGCGGCAATCCACGATCTTTCGGGCTTTGGACGCTGTTCGCTTGCGGTGATCTCACCGGTGCTTTCGGTGATGGGGGTACAGTGCGTTTCAATCCCGACCGCAGTACTGTCTACTCACACCGGCGGCTTTCAGAATATCGCGATGCACGATCTGAGCGGCTATCTTTCGCCAGCCTTAAAGCAATATCGAGAGATCGGGATCGACTTTGACTGTGTTTACACCGGCTTTTTGGCGTCGGAGCAGCAGATACAATACTGCATCGACTTCATCGAAAGCTATCCGCGCGCGCTTGCGGTGGTCGATCCGGTAATGGGCGACCATGGCAAGGTCTACCGCACCTATACGGAGCGGATGTGCAGAGAAATGCGCACGCTGGCGGCAGCGTCCGACCTCATCACCCCAAACGTCACCGAGATGTATCTGCTTTTGAACCGCGATTATGAAGAAGCGCCGCTTACCCACCAACAGGCGAGAAGCCTGCTTTTGCGGTTGGCGGAGCTGGGGCCTTCTAAGGTGATTGTCACCGGCGTGGAAATGGCGGATATGACGGTCAACAACATCGGATACGACTGTGAAAACAGTCAGTTTTGGCGGGTGCGCTGCAACTATTTGCCGGTTTCTTATCCGGGCACCGGCGATATCTTTACCTCGGTGGTGGTCGGATCAATCCAGCGCGGGGACAGCCTGCCGATCGCGATGGAACGCGCAACCCGATTTTTGGAGCTTGTGATCCGCAAGACCTTTAGCTACCACACCGATACCCGCTTTGGCGTGATGCTGGAGAGCAGCCTTTCTTGGCTTTCAGAGCAAAAGCAATTTGATAAATTTGAATTGCTGTGAGGATTCGGGACGGGCTGCCTGAATATTTCACACATTTCAATCGAAGGCAGATAGCGTTTCTATACGCCGAATTTGCGCTTACAAAGCAGGCTTTTGGCAAGCTGTCGGGCAAAGAGTTTGACAGTTTGTATGATAGACTGTGTGACATCGAAGCGGAGGAAACAGGAAAAGCCGGAGAGCAGGCGCTTTTTAAAAGATGAAAAAACTATGAAATATTGCGCTTGGCATGGGAAAAGATTGAGTTTTTCATAGCTTTGTGTTATAATCTAAGATATCATGCGGTGGGAAAGCCGCCGCTGCAAAGAAGAAACAAAACGATAGAAGGAAACGACGGTATGATGACTGAATTTATAAGCCCAAAACCGGAAAGTCAAAGCGGCTTCAACCGCTTTTGGCGGCGTCCGGCAACGCGGGTATTTTTCCTTGCGCTGCTGGTAGGAACGCTGATGTTCCTGCCGTTTATCATCCTCAACCGCGGGATGTTCACCTATTACGGTGATTTTAACGTGCAGCAGATCCCGTTTTATCAGCACTGCCACGACTATATTGCGGCAGGGAACTTTGGCTGGGACTGGTATACCGACCTTGGCGCGAACTTTTTAGGCTCGTATTCGTTTTATTTACTCGGCAGTCCGTTTTTTTGGCTGACGCTGCTGTTTCCAAGCGGAGCGGTGCCGTACCTGATCGCACCGCTGCTCATTTTAAAGTTTGCGTTTATCGCGCTGACCGGCTACGCTTATATCAGGCGTTTTACCAGAACGCCGCAGATGGCGATGATCGGCGCGCTGCTGTATGCGTTTTCAGGCTTTAATGTCTACAATATCTTTTTTAACCACTTCCATGAGGCGGTGCTTGTCTTTCCATTGCTGCTGATCGCGCTGGAGGAGGAGCTGATTTCCGAAAGGAAAGGCGTTTTCGCTTTGGCGGTGGCGCTCTGCGCGACGGTAAACTACTACTTCTTTTTCGGACAGGTGATTTTTGCGATCGTCTACTTTATCATTCGGTGCCTGTCGAAGGATGTGCGGATGACCGTCAAAAAGTTTTTGCGGCTTTTCTTGGAAGCGATCCTAGGTGTGCTGCTTTCGGCGGTGATGCTGCTGCCGAGCGTGCTGGCGATCATGGGCAACGACCGGATCAGCGAGCGGCTTTGGGGCTATGACATCCTGCTTTATAATCAGGTGCAGCGCTACGCCTTGATTTTACAGAGCATGTTCTTTCCGCCGGATATGCCGGCAAGACCAAACTTCTTCACCAATTCAAATTCCAAATGGGCGTCGGTTTCGGCGTATCTGCCGTTGTTTGGCATGGTAGGCGTCATTACCTTCCTGCGCACGCACAACAAACACTGGATCAAGCGCATTTTGGCGACTAGCTTTGTGCTGGCGCTGATCCCGATTGGCAACAGCTTGTTTTCGGCGCTCAACTGGAACTACTATGCCAGATGGTATTATATGCCGTTATTATTCATGGCGCTTGCGACCGCGATCACCTTTGAGGAATACGCGGAGGACGGCAATTTCGGACGCTTTACGACCGGATTCGTCTGGTGCGGCGCGGTGACATTGTTTTGCACGCTGATCGGTATCCTGCCAAAGCAGGAAGAAGGGGAAACGGTTTGGTTTTCTCTGGCGGGCTATCCGGCGATATTCTGGATTTATGTCGCGATTGCGGTCATTTTCTTGGTGGTATCCTATTTGCTGCTGCGGCATTTTGTCGGGAAGCAGGGCGGATTTAAAGTGACCGCGCTGGTACTGTGCGCCAGTATTGTTTCCTACTCGTGGGTGTTGATGGCATGGGGAGAGGGAAACGGCAACGGTTACGAATATGTTCACGACGAGATGCTGCATGGCGCGGAAAATTTCTCGCTTGATGACGAGGAGGAGGCGTTTTACCGCGTCAACAGCGACGGTCTTGGCGACAATGCGGCGATGTTTTGGGGAATGCCGAGCGTACAGACCTTCCATTCAGTCGTTCCGGGAAGCATTATGAGCTTTTACAATGAAATTGGATATGACCGCAATGTGGCGTCGCGTCCGGACGCCAGCTATCTTGGCATCAACGGTCTTTTGAGCGTAAAGTATTTCATTGTCAATGATAATGACGAGGCGGCAGAAAATGTTCCGGATGGATTTACCTATTATGACACGCAGAACGGATATCGGATTTTCCAGAATGACTATTACATCCCGATGGGATTTACCTACGAGGGATATGTCGACCGTTATACGATGGACGGGACTGCGGACAAATACCGCGACCGTTTGATGCTGCACGCGATCTATTTAGAGGATGAGGATATCGAAAAATACGGCGGCTTATTGGAGGCGTACGCCAGAGAAGATATTCCGAATCTGACCAGTGATATTTATAAAGGCGACTGCGAGCTGCGGCGGGAGAGCGCCTGCGACAGCTTTTCCTATAACGCCAGCGGCTTTGAAGCAACCATTACGCTGGAGAAGGATAATCTTGTGTTCTTCAGCGTGCCGTATGACGAGGGCTGGAGCGCCTTTGTCAATGGGGAGGAAGCGGAGATCGTCTGCGCCAACGCCGGATTTATGGCGGTTAAAGCGGACGCAGGAGCGAATGAGATCACTTTCCGCTACCATACGCCGGGATTAAAGACCGGCGCGGTGGTTTCGGCTGCGGCGGCTGTCGTATTAGCGGGCTGGTGTTTCCTGCCTTATATTTGGAAAAAAAGAAAACGGGCGGTTTAAAAAAGGCATTTTCTATAAGATAGAGAGCGAGGGTGAGATAGAAAGGAATGGTTTCGATGAGTGAGATAAATGAAACGGTGAAAGCGCCGGAAAGGAAGAAGATCGTATTCAGCGCGATCCAGCCGACCGGTATTTTCACGCTGGGCAACTATATGGGGGCGATCAAAAACTGGATCCCGATGCAGGAGGAGTATGACTGTATTTTTGCGATTGCGGATTTACATGCGCTGACCGTCCGGCAGGATCCGCAGAAGTTTCGCGCGCAGATCATGGAATCCTATGCGCTGCTGCTTGCCTGCGGCATCGATCCGAAAAAGAGCATTTTCTTTTTGCAGAGTCATGTGGCTCAACACGCCGAGCTGACATGGATTTTAAACTGCAGCACCCAGTTTGGGGAGCTTTCCAGAATGACCCAATTTAAGGATAAATCCGCCAGACACGCAGACAACGTTAACGCGGGGTTATTCGATTATCCGGTGCTGATGGCGGCGGATATTCTGCTGTATCAGACCGATTTGGTGCCGGTCGGCATCGATCAAAAGCAGCATTTGGAGCTTTCCCGCAATATCGCGGAGCGGTTTAACGTCATCTACGGCGGAAACACGCTGCGTGTGCCGGAGCCGTACATCCTACAGCGCGGAGCGAAGATTATGTCGCTTGCCGAGCCAACCCGTAAAATGAGCAAATCCGACGAGAATAAAAACGCTACCATCTTTATTCTGGATTCGAAGGATACCATTATTAAAAAGTTCAAGCGCGCTGTGACCGACTCTGAGATGGAGGTCGCTTATCGTGAGGGCAAGGACGGCATCAATAACCTGATGACTCTTTATTCGCTGGCAACGGGGATGGATTATCCGCAGATCGAAGCGGAATTTGCCGGAAAGGGCTATGGCGACTTTAAGATTGCCGCTGGCGAAGCGGTTGCGGAAATGCTGCGCCCAATCCGCGAAAATTATGACCGCTTCTCGAAGGATAAAGCGTACTTAGAGCAGTGCATTCGGGAGGGAGCCGGGCAGGCGGAGCGCTTAGCGGCGCGCACACTGGAGAAGGTTTATAAAAAAGTGGGTCTTGTCAAGCGTTGACTCGGCCATATCCGTACCATAGATTTTTAGAAAGGATGAATGTATCGATGGGAACAGATCCGCGCAGAGAGCAGCAGAATATGCAGAATCCGTCAAACGGCTATCAAAATCCGCCGCAGTATCAGGCTCCGCCAAATCCATATAGACCGGGGCAGAATCCATACGGTCAGCCGTGGATCTACAGTACGCCGCTTTCAATGCTGCAAATGCAGCAGAAAAACGAGAAAAAGCGGGTGCGAAGCGACGCGGGCAAAGTCGTTTCAATCGTATTTGGGATACAGCTTGTCATGCAGCTTTTGGTCGGTATTGCGATGATCGCGTACATGACTATATCGGAGTTTACAGGCTACACGCTGCCGCAGCCGGTTTATTATTTCGCATTCAGCTATTTGCCGGTGATCTTAATCGAGGTTCCTGCGATCATCATCGGGCTATTTTGGTTTAAAAGCGATGTAAAGGCATATTTTAGAAAGCCGACGCTGCAAAAGGGCGAGGGCTGGAAGCTTGCCGGACTTAGCGCGGTCGCGCTTGGCATGATGCAGATTGGCTCGCTGATCTATGTACTTTACTACTACCTGTTCAACGCATTTGGCATTGACCTAAGCCTTTCGATGTTCGATATGGACACAACAAACTGGGTTGTCAATGTCATGACCTTCTTGTATGTTGTGATCCTCGGACCGGTCATGGAGGAGATCCTGTTTCGCGGGATTTTATTCCATAAGCTGCGCCGTTACGGCGACATGCCGGCAATCATATTCACTGCGATTCTGTTTGCAATGTTCCACATGAATTTTGTGCAGCTTCCGGGGCCGCTGCTGTTCGGCGTTGCAGTGGGCATTATAATGTCGAAGACGAACTCGATCTGGCCGTGTATTGCGGTGCATATATTTAATAATTTTATGGCGTCGATCTACGATTATATGCCGGAAAATGTCGCGAATGTCTACGACACGCTGCTGACTATCCTGTATATCGCCGCAGGCGTTGTCTGCTTTATCCTGCTTTTCAAGGATATCAAGGCGGTATTTTTAAAGCGTGGCGACTGCCGGGTGCTGACGGTTGGACAGAAGGTTGGCGCGATGGTGAACAATGCGTGGTTTTATGTCTTCCTTGTGCTGTGGCTGCTGATTTCAATCACAACCCACGCGGCTGCTTAAGCTTCCTGTTTACAATACGGTGAAAAGCACGCTGTTAAATATCAGAATTTAAACGGTCATGTACCCGCAGATATTCCAAAATACAATCCGCGTCATTGGGATGAGGTTTGCATCCAGCCGCGATCTGTGCGGCTGTGCAGACAGAATTGCACCGGAAGGTGGTGAGGACGATAGAACCGAAGGATTATATTGTGCTGCGCATCGATGGGGATTACGCCTACCTTGCGGAGCCGGGGAAAAGCGAATCGGACAATCCGGTTGCGCGCGCCTTGCTGCCGGAGGAGATCGAGGAAGGCTGCACGGTGCATTGGGAGGATTTTTCTTACACGATGGCGTGATAAATGAAAAAGAACCTGTAACGAAAATCGTTACAGGTTCTTTTTTCTGCGAGAATTTGGTTTGCAGTGTTCTTATAAAACCGGAAGATTGCCCGGGGTAAGCTCCGGAAAGCTTTGTTCTTGTTTTTTACGGCTTGCGTCGAACACGACGCCGCGGGTGTTAATCATCTTGATCTCCATCTGTTCAAACGCTTTCTGTAGGAGCGGTTCAAAATCAAACGCGGCTTCCGCCTTCTGCACGTCCTCTAAGCGCGGATGTGTGCGCGGATGTTTCGGCGTAAAAACAGTACAGCAGTCCTCATATGGCTCGATCGAGGTTTCAAAGGTACCGATCCTGCGGGCAATAGCGACAATCTCCAGCTTATCCATCCCGATGCAGGGGCGCAGAACCGGACGGGTGCAGACCGCGTCGGTCGTCGCAATGGCGGGCAGCGTTTGGCTTGCGACCTGCGCGACGCTCTCGCCGGTAATAAGCGCCTCGAGATTATATTTGTCGCAGACCTTGAGCGCGATCCTCATCATCAGCCTGCGCATGATAATGGTAAACAGCTCCTCTGGGCAGTGGTCGCGGATGGCAAGCTGGATCTCGGTAAACGGTACGCAATAAAAATTGATATTTCCTGCGTATTCCGATATTTCTTGGCAGAGCTTTTCAACCTTGCGCTGCGCGCGCTCCGAGGTATATGGCGGCGAGACGTAGTGGATCGCCGAAAGCGTGATGCCGCGCTTTGCCATCATATATCCTGCGACCGGAGAATCGATGCCGCCCGAAACCAGTAAAAGCGCCTTTCCGGAGGTGCCGATTGGCATGCCGCCGGCGCCCGGATAAATTTTTGCATGGATGTATGCGTGGGTTTCGCGTATCTCTACCGTGACCGTCACCTCCGGCTCATGCACATCCACCTTTAAATGCGGAAATGCCGCCAGCAGCGCGCCGCCGACCTCGCGCTGAATCTGCGGGCTTTGAAATGGAAATTTCTTGTCCGAACGCTTGGCGTTTACCTTAAAGGTCTTGGTGTGCGGCAAAAGCTCCTTAAGATAGCTTGCCGCGTCCCTTTTGATTACCTCCATGTCTTTTTCGGTAATCAGCGCGCGGGAATAGGCGGAGATGCCGAACACCTTGGAAAGGATGGCGCAGACCTCGTCCAGATCGATCTCTTCGTTTTCCGGCTCAAGGTAAATGGTCGACTGCGCGCGGGAGATTTTGAATTTGCCGCAGTCGCGGATGCGGCGGCGGATGTTGCGGACAAGGCTGTCCTCAAACGAGGTTTTATTTAAGCCCTTTAAGGCAATCTCTCCGGTTTTGACTAAGATGAGTTCCTTCATGTCTTGCGATAGATCCTTTCTATTTTGCTTTTGCCAGGCTGTTCACCGCTTCATGGATCGCAGCGGTAAACGCTTTGATTTGCTGGCGCGTTGTTTCGTGCGAAAAGCTTACGCGCAGCGCAGAATCGGCGCGCGCGTCGCTCAGGGCAAGGTTTTGCAGCACAGAGCTTTTTTTACCGACAGAGCAGGCGGAGCCGCTGCTGACGTAGATGCCGCGTTCTTCCAAAAAGTGCAGCAATATTTCGCTGCGATAGCCGACGACGGAAAGATTCACAATCCAAGGCACGCAATACCCGTTTGAATTAAACACCACCTGCGGCAGATCGGAAAGCTCCTCCCGCAATTGTTTGGCAAAGCCTTCATATCGTTTTCGATTTTGCTCCATCTGCGGCAGGATTTCCTGTAATGCGACCGCAAAGCCGACAATACCGGGGACGTTATGCGTGCCGGAGCGGATGCCGGACTCCTGACCGCCGCCGGTGATCGGGCTTTCCAACCGCAGCCCGCTTTTTAAATATAGCGCGCCGACGCCTTTTGGCGCATGGATTTTGTGCCCTGAAAAGCTCATCATATCCACCTGCCATTTGTGCGGAAAAAGCGGCATTTTTCCAAGCGCTTGGGTCGCGTCCACATGGAAAACGATCTCTGGGTGCCGCTGCTTGCAAAGCTTGCCGATCCGCTCGATCGGCAGCAGCAGCCCGGTTTCGTTGTTGACCTGCATGGCGGTAATCAACACAGTGTTGTCATCTACCGCCGCTGCGAAATCCTCAGCCTCATAATGCCCGTCCGCGCGCGGTGGAACGACGGCGATTTCATATCCGGATTTTTCCAGGCTGCTTAAGGTGCGGGCGACCGCGCTATGCTCGATACCGGTCGTGACGATCCGTTTTCCGCCGTGCTTTTTGGCGGCGAGCAGCCCGTGGACAGCGATCAGCGTGCTCTCGGTCGAACCAGCCGTAAAATAGATCTCCTCCGGCCTACAGCTCAGCGCGCCGGAAAAAACGGCGCGCGCGTTGGCGACAAGCTTTTCCGCTTCCAGCCCCTTGCGATGCAGCGAGGACGGATTGCCGTACTGCTTGAGCATACAACTGTACGCAGATGCGGCGGCCGCCGCACTGACCTTGGTTGTGGCGGCATTATCCAAATAGATTTCAGTGATTTCGTTATTTTGATCTGTCTGCATATTCTCAGTCTTTCCTTCTATCTGCTGTATTTTTCGTTTCCTCCGGCTGTAAGAGCGACAGTCCGGCTAGATCATATTGGTCGAAAGCGGCGGGCACAGCGTATGCGCTTTCCTTTTGCGTTAAGGTGACAAGCTGCTCGTCTGCGGACGGATAAACCGCCTTGCAGCGCAGAAAATATCCGCGTATTTCCCATTCAATGTGAGTAAAAATATGTTTTGCATCCGGAAGCCGAATGATCGATTGCACTTGCATGCCGCGCGCGGCGGCATGCGCAGAAGCCTCAGCTTCACTCAAATGACCGGGCAGATTGGGGTACTCCCAAAGTCCGGCGAGCAGCCCCTTTGGCGGACGCTTGCGCAGCAGGATGCGTTCGCCGTCCCAAAACAGCAGGAAGGTGAGCTTTTCGACACGGCGTGCCTTTTTTGGCAGCTTTTTGGGATATTGCAGGACGGCGTTTTGGCGGTATGCGGCACAGTAAGCCCTGACTGGACAGCTTTTGCACTGCGGCGCGCCGTTTGGCAGGCAGACCAGCGCGCCAAGCTCCATCAGCGCTTGATTGAATGTACCCGGCTGATCCTTTGGCATTCCGCTTTGCAGCAGGCGAAAAGCTTCTGTTTTAAGCTGCGGGCTGTCGATAGGAGCTTCAAGCGCAAAGATACGGGAAAGTACCCGCAGCACATTGCCGTCTACTGCCGGAACCGGTATGCCGTAAGCGATCGAGGCGATTGCACCGGCGGTATATGGCCCGATCCCCGGCAGGGAAAGCAGCGTTTGGTAGTCTGATGGCAGCGTTGCTTTGCCGCTGTCGGTCAAAAGCCGCGCGCAGCGGTGCAGATTACGCATTCGGCTGTAATAGCCAAGCCCCTGCCAGCATTTGGCAAGCTCTTCCTCGTCGGCGTCCGCTAAAGCAGAAAGGGTTGGGAAGCGGCGCAGAAAGGTTTCGTAGTAGCCCTTAACCGCCTCAACGCGGGTCTGCTGGAGCATAATCTCCGAGATCCAGACTTTGTAAGGGGTCGGCTGCTCTCGCCATGGAAGCTTTCTTGCGTTTTGGGAAAACCAGTTTATTAAAACGGGGATGAGCGTTTGGAGGACAACGCCGTTTTGCGGGGTATCAACGTGCGGTTTTTCTGTTGTCATAAACGCGCTCCCTTCTTTTTTTGCATTTTTTTACACGCTATTATTATACTATACTTCTTTGCGATTTGCAAATCCTGCGGTATATTTTCGAAGAAAACGCAAAAAGTGAAAAAACGAAAAGAAACCACATATACTAAGCTTGGGAGAGGGAAGTATGTCTGAAAAAATTTTTTCGGATATAAACGGTCAAAAAAAGAAAGGATGGTATCAAGATGCGATATATCACCATGACTGCCGAATTTGACAATATGGATTTGGCAGACGCAGCGGCGCGCAGTATTACCCGTCACTTCCCTTCTGTGAAAGGGGTCAAGCTTTGCTGCCGCAAGGGCGGACAGAAATTGAGCAATTATTCGACTGTCGGTCTTACAGCGGCAAATTATATGAATTATACAAGCGTCGGCTTCGGTGTGGTTCCGCCACAGGGGGTTCAGCCGGTGGCGGCGTACCTCGGCGAGTACAAGCCTTACGATTATATCGAACGGAAGGTTAGGCTCTCTTTGGTTGCGCCGCAGGACAAGCAGATGGCGCTTACGAGCTGCATCATCAACGGCGGCGGGCATTATGTGAAGGTCAGATAAGGAAAACCGGCAGGGATCGCTCCTTGCCGGTGCTGTATTTTTGAAGAAAGTGTTTCCAAACACGTATTTTTCCACTTGACAGCGGTTAGCAAAATTGTTATACTATTATAGAAGAAGTCTACGCTTTTTGGCATGGAAAGCCATCTGCGCGCATATATTTCGCGTAAGTGAGGTGCTGATGGATGGAACAAGGGAAGGGCGAAGATTTCATCTCGTTTCGAGATTTGATGAAAAGAGAGGTCATCTCTCTTTCGACCGGCGCAAAGATCGGATATGTGGATGATCTGATCATTGATGTGAACACAGCGGGGATAAAAGCGTTGTTGGTGATGGGAAGGGGCCGTTTTTTCGGTTTGCTTTGGCGCAGCGACGATCTGGAGATCCCTTGGGATGCGGTCGAGATGATCGGGAAGGATACGCTTTTGGTCAGAGAGCCGGAAGGACAAAAACAGCGGGAGGACGCTCCGAAATCAGATTTTTTTGCGCGTCTTTGGCAGCGTTTCGGCCGATAAAGGAAAAATACTGCTTTCAGCGGGAAAGGCTGTCAGGAGCCTTGGCTGTGCGGCTGGCATAACAGAATAAAAGGATGGAACAAATGCGGAAAGGAACGGTCTTAGAAGAATGATGGATTTGAAAAAAACGAGGAAAAACGTTTTCAGCCGGGTGCTGCTCACAATTGTGATCATATTATGCGCAGTAATTATCTGTCTTTATGGGCTGGTGTCGTTATTTGTACCAAAAAAGCTAGAGCAAAAGCAGATGCCGCAGATTTTTGGCAAGACCTTTATCGCGGTAACAGACGCGCAGTTTGATACCAAGGTACAGAAAAACGCGCTTGTTTTCGGCAATATCAAGGAGAGCTATGAGGTAGGCAGCATCGTTTCGGTTGCGTTGAGCAGCTCCGATCTGGTTTCCGTCACGCCGAACACCTGTGCAGACATCGCAGTAGTGCAGATCATCGAAGCAAACGACACTACATACACAGTGCGATACAACGATCCGGAGCAGGTCTTTTACGTCGGCGAGGATGCAGTGCTTTCAGAGATCAATTTTCAGATTGCGCATTTCGGTAAGCCGCTGATCTGGATGCTGCGTCCAAGGTCCTATTTATTCTGGCTGTTTTTGCCGCTCTTGGTGTTGATTCTCTGCGTTGTGATCCTAAGCTATTTGAAAGAAAGACGCAGAAGGCTGAGCGTCGAGCGGCAGAAGGAGAATATTGCGTCCGAAAAGTCTGTGAAAGCGGTAAAGAAGACGACGGCTCCGAAGAAGGATGCGCCGCCGCAGGAGAAAAAAAAGGAGCATCCGCTGCTTTCCAAGCGTGCGGTACAGCCGGAGTTTGAGCCGGAGGAGACTTCTGAAGAGGAAAACGACCTGTTAGGACAGATTTCCGAAAAATTTGCACAGCTTTCCAAGCAGGATGAAAAGGTGAAGGAGAGTATCGAGCAGCAGCTTGACTCTTGGAAAAATTCATCTGCCCAGCCGCAGGAGGCTTCCGGTAACGCCGCCCGTACAGCGGCAGAAGGCGGCAATCAGGCGAAAGCGCCGGTGGGAAGTGCTCCCGCCGCGCCAAAAACAACGGTGGTATTTCAAGTCGGCGAGAGGAAGGCAGTTCCGAAGGAGGAGCGTGTAGTTACCGACGATGACCTTGATTTAATCATGCTTCAGGATAAGATCGAGAGCATCATCAACAACAATAACCGCCGCATGGAGGATGAGGTCGAGTCCAAGCTGCGCGGGCGTGCAACCGAGAAGGAACTTGCTGCGCGGGAGCTGGAAAAGACCAGAGAGTTTTTTATCTCTCCTACTCATCTAAACGCCAAAAAGGAAAAAAAGTAGTCTAAACCCAATCAAAACCGCATAACCTGTACTATAATGGATAGAAAGCAGGTTTGGCAGGATGAAGGGCTTAAGACGGCGGAGAATAGAGAAAAAAATAACGGCTGCGGTCCTTACGGCCGCGGTCGTATTTTGTTTGCTTTTTGCGGGAAAAGCACTTGCAGAGCGAGGGGAGTCCGGGCAGTTTCCGACTGACGGCGAGGCGCTGCTCACAGCGCCGCAGAGCGGTTTTACTGCCGTTTATGAGCGGGTGACAGGAAAGACGCTTGACGGCAATCCGTTTCTTTCCGCGCAGGCAAGGAGCTTTGAGCGGCGCGCCGTCTGGTTTTCCTATCTGGACTGGCAGGCGCTGTTATCGCAAAAAACGGAGGCTGAGCTGGTGCAGGCGGTGGATCAGATTGCGGCGAATTGCGCTGCTTTGGGGCTGAACACCATTATTTTACAGCTGCGCGCCTTTGGGGATGCGTTTTATCCGTCGAGCTACTATCCGTGGAGCCGGTATCTATTAGACTACGGCGTTTCGCCGGATTATGATCCGCTTGCGCTGTTTATCAAAGCGGCGAAGGCCTATGATCTTTCAGTCGAGGGCTGGGTGAATCCGTTTCGGCTGACGACCGAGAGCTATCTCAAAAGGCTTTCGAAGGATTTTCCGCTCGGAAAGCTTTACCGCGACGCGCAGCAGGAGGAGATCATGCGCCCCGATCAAAACGGCATTTACTGGCTTAATCCGGCGAATAAAAAGGCGCGTGCGCTTATTTGCAATGGGCTGAAGGAGCTGTGCAGGCGGTATGAGCTGAGCGGCATACAGTTTGACGACTATTTTTATTCCGGCGTATCGCCGGAGGGCTTTGGTTATGGAGAGGCGGATGCGCGGGAAGCGCTGGACGCTTTTATGCGGCAGGCGAAGAAAACGATACAGAGTGTAAACGACGCGCTGGTTCTTACGATCAGTCCGCAGGGAGTGATCGATGACGCGCTGAATCCGGCGTCGGATCAGCGGCTTTACACGAGCCTGAAGAAGTGGTGTGAGGATGGCGTCGTTGATGAACTAATCCCGCAGGTCTATTACGGCTTTTCGCATGATACGGCGGATTTTGCCAAGATGGTAACGCGCTGGAAGGAACTGATTGGGACAGACGCAAAGCTTTCGATTGGGCTGGCGTTTTATAAATGTGGGGAAGAGGACAGCAACGCCGGGAGCGGAGCTTTGGAATGGCAGGAAACCGGCGATATGATCAAGCGGCAGGCGGCATATCTGGAGGAAGAGGGAATCAGCGGATTTTCATTGTTTCGGTATTGCAGCATCTATAACGCAAAGGACTCGGCGGAGGATGAAAAGGAAGCGCTTGCGGCGTTTTTGCAGGAATAAAACGGGGAGGCTTAAGCCTCCCCGTGTGTTTTTTGGATTAATAAACCTTTTTGAAGTTTTTGGCATTCGGGCACATATCATGGATGACCTTGCCGACAGCCGCGCTGCCCCAAGCGTCCTTTGAAATAATCTCCTCGCCGCGGATGGCGCGGAGCATCTCATCCGCGTTCTCGCTGTTCATTGCAGACCAATGGGTGAATAAAACGCCGCCGAGCTTTCCGGCCCAATGCTCCTTGCGTCCCATGTAGAGATCCTCTAAGCAGAAGCCCCAGAAATGCTTGCACTGATCAAGGGAGGCGCCAAGCGACGGTACGGTGAAAAAGCCGCCCTTCATGAACTGCTCGATGGAAGGATAGCCGTGCGAGTGCATGTCGTAATGCCAGTCGCAGATAATCAGATCGCGGGTAATTTCCGGCAGATCGTACGCTCTGTAGATACCGAAGCGGTCTGCCTCCCACATCTGGTAGCCAAGCTTTTTGCAGTCAAGCAACCTGTCGCCCCAGATCATCGTGTCAACGCCCTTTTCCGTTAGGTGATCGTGCAGGATCTTGACGGTGCGCGCATAAAGCTGCGCCTTGTCCTTCCCCCTGCAGCGCGGGCAGCACTCCTCGCCGATGTCGAATACCTCATCTAGGCCGATATGAACCGCTTCCGCTTCAAATACATCGATCAGCTCGTCGATCATCGGGAAGACGTAGTCGTAGATGCCGTCGTTGGAGGCGCACCAGTGCTGGCAATAGATATCAGGCCAAGTTGCGTCATCTGGAATCTGCGGCGTTTCCATGAATTCCGGATGCGCTTTGTAGAGCGGCCACGGTTTTCCGCCGAAATTGGACTGATGGGAAAGGCACTGGAACAGCGGAACTGGACGGATGCCGTGCTTTTTACAGGCTTCTTTAACCCGCAGCGCGTCGGCTTTGTCGAATTCGCCGTTGGAGTATTCTGGGAAGCACTCATAGTGATAGCCCGGATTGAATTCCAAAATCAGCGTGTTGATCCCCATCGGGGCAAACCCCTCCTCGATCAAACGGATGATGGCGTTTGCGCCGTCGTGTGTGCCAATGCGAGTGTGGAACCCGATCATTGGGATTTCGCGATTAAAGCTCATAATAAATTTCCTCGCTTTGTATTTATTTCATGGGTTCTCTGCCGTAGGAAGACGCCACTCCATCTCCTGTAGATAGGAAAGCCCACGTTTACTGGAAAATGCTGCTAAGCACTCGCCTTTTGCTGTGTCGGAGAGATTTCTCCGGTCATACAGCCGGCGCTGCGCCCGCAGAGAAAGGCTGCTGATCCGCTTCATTTCGTCCTCGCCCGGCTCTTCTGGCTCAGTCGCCGCGCCGACCCAGATGGTCAGACGGTGCCAGTTTGCATCCAAGGATACCAAGGCAACGTTGCTGGAACGATGAAACGTCGGGACGTATTCGTTGCTGTCGTGACTTAACACCAGCGTATCGTCGATCCACGCCGCCATCGCGCGCGTTCCGGTAACGGTGAGCAGTGCGTCTGCGACCGGGATCGGATGTCGGAATTCAACGGTGTAAAGATACGCGCCCTCCGGAACGGTGCGGTAGTGCGCGGCGGAGAAATCGATCTCAGCGCCGCGGAACGCGGAAAGCGCCGGGCAGCTTTCCGGAGGCGTTTGGGTATTTGCCGATGACGTCCGTAAAAACGCATAGCCGGTCAAAATGCCCGCCGTACAGTTATACCGCAGCCCGTTTACCTCAAATTGAAGATACAGCGGGAACTGCGCGGCGCGGCGCGGACGATTCTGTTCAAGCGTGAGCGTGATCTGCACAGCCGCAGCGTGGTGTTCGTCAAAGGCGAGTACAGCGCAGCGCGGATGGATAATCAGCGAATCGCAGCCGGATATTTGCAGCCCGCATTTGGTAAGCTTATGGGTCGGGTCAACGGCAGTCAGGGTATAAACGCCGGTTTCGCCCGGTTTTAACGCGATCTGCTTTGGATATTGCAGCGAAACGACAAACGGACGGACTGCGAGCAGGCTTGTGTGTGTTTCCTTGACGTCGACCGGAGGGAGATCCGCCTCGTCAGCCATAAACGCACCGGCGGTACGCTGGGTAAAAAACGGCGCGCCGTCTAAAATAACTGCGGAATGATAGTATTGCAGAACGTCGGTGCAAAGCTCCGCAATCTGGAGGCAGAAAGCTTGGATGCTGGTCGGCTCGTGCATATTTGCGATGTTAGCGGAGAGCACCAGGCTTTCCCCAATTGGATCGGTCCAGCGCTTCTCAAAGCCGAACGGCTGGATAATTCCCAAGATCGAGCCCAAGGTAGCACAGGTGCAGTCAGTGTCATGCCCCAGCTCCGCCGCCAAGCATAAGCAGCGGGAGATATCCCCTTTGCCGCAGAGCCATGCGATCAGAATAAAGCAGAGATTGATCGTCACATCGGTCCAGTTTTGGACATAGTAGCGGGATAAAACCTTTTCGCGGATCGCGAACGGCTCTTCCATCTGCTGCATGCAAAGCCCCGCCGTATAGCGCAATGCGCCGGCAAGACGGCTTTTGTGCGATAAGAACGAAAGTCCGGTTTGAATGAGCTGCTGCGGATCGGCGCAGAAAAAAGCCTCGCTTTCGACTGCCGCTAAAAACATCGCGGCGTCAAGCCCGTCCGCGGTGTGATCGATGCAAGCGTCCTCCTTGGCAAGGCGTACTGCAAGCGCCGGATCACCCGGCGCAAGCCCAGCCCATAGCTCGGTGCGGATCGCAGCGCCCATACCGGCGGTGAATTTGTTGTCAAAGCTGCCGGAAAGCGGTGGAAAGACATGCTGTCTGAGGTTTTTTAAACAGGCGGCGTATTCGTCCCACTCGGAGCGCACATGGTTCAGCCAGCCGTCTGCCAAGTCCCTGCGGTTGATCGGAAGCCCTTTTTCACGGATCACCGAGAGCGCGACGACCTGTAGGTCAAGGTCATCGTTTGCAGTCATGCCGGTTGGAGCCGGATCATAATAATCCACTGAGCGGATACCAACCTGCCCCTCGTACGGCATACCGAGCGTGCCGCCGACCGCTTTGCCAATAAAGCAGCCCTTCAGCTTATCTCGATAGGTATGGTAGGATAAATACCGCGTTTTCTGTGCTGTTCTGGACATAGGTATACCCCTTTCATATGGAAAAGTACGGATAAAAGCTACTTGTTCTTTTCTTTTTCCTGCTTCTCCTTTTCACGATCGCGTTTACGGCGCTGCGCCTCGATATTAAGCAGCGCGTCCTGCGCGTAATCGAGCATTTCCTTCTGCTGATAGCCCTCGACCAGCGCGGATTCGGTGAGATGAACGTTGGCGTTCTTTCCACGGAAGCAAAGTTTCAGCAGAATCGGCGTGAACACCGCGCAGCAGACGACCATAATAACGACAGGAGCCATCAGGTTATCCGGCATGATTCCCATCGCCGCGCCCTTGTTTGCGACAATCAGCGCAACTTCACCGCGGCAAGCCATGCCGCAGCCGATCTGCAAGCACTCCATTCCTTGGAACCCGACTGCTTTTGCACCCAAACCGCAGCCGATAATCTTTGCGCCGATGGCGACGATTACCAAAAGCACCGAAAACAGCACGATCTTTCCGGTAAAGCCGGAGATCTGCACTTTTAAGCCGATATTGGCAAAGAAGATCGGCGAAAAGAAAAGGTAGGAAATGGTGTCGAATTTGGTGGTAATATATTTTGCCTTCGGCGTATTCGAAAGCGCGACTCCTGCGGCAAATGCGCCGGTGATGTCCGCCACACCGAAGAAATACTCCGCCAGGAAGGACATGAGCAGGCATAAGACGAACGCCAAGATTGAGTAGCGGTGCAGATCGCTTGACGAGCGCTTTTCCAGCCAGCAGAAAAATCGGTAGGCGCCGTAGCCGAACGCCACAGTAAAAACACAAAACAGCGCGACCTTTAAAAGCACGATCCAGATGGCGCTTGCGGAGGTGCCCGAATCGGCGAAGCTTGTCACGATAGTCAACGCGATGATGCCGAGTACGTCATCGATCAATGCCGCCGCCAAGATGCTCGAGCCGACATGGGTGTTTAATTTTCCAAGCTCTTTTAGGGTGGAAACGGTAATCGAAACCGAGGTCGCGGTCAGAATAATACCAATGAAAACGCTCTTGAGAACCGCCTGCGGATCACTGTGATCCAAAAGCGTGTAGGCAAGCACAAAGCCGAGCGCAAGCGGCACCAAAACGCCGCACATCGCGATGATGAATCCGGATTTTCCGGCATGCTTCAGCTCCTTGATGTCGGTTTCCAGACCGGCTGTGAACATGATGATGATAACGCCGATCTCGGAAAGCTGTGTGAGCAGGTCCGTTTCTTCGATAAGATGGAAGACCGACGGCCCGAGCAGCAGCCCTGCGATTAAAGCGCCGACCACCTGCGGCATATGCAGCTTTTTGGTTAACAGCCCCAAAAGCTTGGTGCTGATTAAGATAAGCGCTATGTCCAGCAAGTACTCATATGTCATGAAAAAACCTCCTTGAATGTCGCGGCGCGATAAGACACGCTTTTGCAGACGTATTCTGCACCGCCGTTCTTACTGCTTTTATTATATCGCGAAGCGAAAAAAATTTCAATGGAGGAAAAGGGCTATGACACCTTTTTTCTTGTCTTTTTTTGCTGAATTGCGGCTTCGTCCCCCGTATTCCGGCGGCTTTGGAAGGCTTTTTCGCCGAATATGCAGGATCTTGTTTTTAAAATTGCAGAAAAATTTAAAAATGCACTTGCGTTTTCCCTTGAAAAGTGGTACAATGCAAGAGTACGAAACGCACGGCGTCGGCGATAGCGGCAGCTTTCGGATTTGAAGGAAAAAGGCGGATGCAATTCATATAAAAAATAAGATCATCGCAAAAAGATCTTGTTTTTTTGATAAATGTGTTGGATTTTCAAAAAAACGTTTTATTCTGCAAAGTAGGAGTGATGCGGCGCAGGATTGTTCCTTTGCAAAATTCACATCATGAGAAGCGTGTGCGAGCCTGCTTTCCCACGTCGTGCGAAAAATCTTCCTGCTTTCGGGCAGGCTAACGGAGGAGTTATCATGGCATTTCAAAACGAGTATTTGCAGAACGTGTATGACGGCGTTTGCAAACGCAATCCGAATGAACCGGAATTTTTACAGGCGGTCTATGAGGTATTGGAGTCCTTGGAACCGGTTGTGGAGAAAAGAGAGGATATCGTCAAGGCGAACATCATTGGGCGTATTGTAGAGCCGGAGCGCTTCATTCAGTTCCGTGTTTCTTGGGTGGATGACAACGGCAACGTGCAGGTCAACCGCGGCTTCCGCGTACAGTTTAACTCTGCGATCGGTCCGTACAAGGGCGGCTTGCGTCTGCATCCTTCGGTCAACGCTTCAATCATCAAATTTTTAGGCTTTGAGCAGATTTTCAAAAACTCGCTGACAACGCTTCCGATGGGCGGCGGCAAGGGCGGCTCTGACTTTGACCCGAAGGGCAAATCCGACGGCGAGATCATGCGCTTCTGCCAGAGCTTTATGACCGAGCTTTCCAAGCACATCGGCGCTGACACCGACGTGCCGGCGGGCGATATCGGCGTTGGCGGGCGTGAAATCGGCTTTATGTTTGGCCAGTATAAGCGTCTGCGCAACGAGTTTACCGGCGTTTTAACCGGCAAGGGCTTAAACTGGGGCGGATCGCTGGTGAGAACCGAGGCAACCGGCTACGGCGTATGCTATTTTGCAAAAGAGATGATGGCCTGCATGAAGAATGAAAGCTTCGAGGGCAAGACGGTGGTTATCTCCGGCTCCGGCAACGTCGCGATTTACGCGGCTGAAAAGGCAGCCTCCTTCGGCGGCAAGGTTGTTGCGCTCTCCGATTCCAACGGCTACATCTACGATCCGAACGGCGTCAACCTCGATGTGGTTAAGCAGATCAAAGAGGTCGAGCGCGGAAGGATTAAGGAGTATGCTGACCGTGTTCCGGGTTCTGTTTACACCGAGGGCTGCCGCGGCATTTGGAGCGTTAAATGCGATATCGCGCTGCCGTGCGCGACCCAAAACGAATTAAACGGCGAGGAAGCGCAGACGCTGGTTGACAACGGCGTGATCGCGGTATCCGAGGGCGCGAATATGCCTTGCACACCGGAAGCGATCCACGTTTTCCAGAAAAACGGCGTAATGTATTCGCCGGGTAAGGCTTCCAACGCGGGCGGCGTCGCCACCTCCGGTCTGGAAATGTCCCAGAACTCCATGCGCTACAGCTGGTCTTTCGATGAGGTTGATCAGAAGCTGGAGGGCATCATGAAAAACATCTTCCACGCGGCGTATGATGCTTCGGTGGAATACGGTATGCCGGGCAACTTGGTTGCCGGCGCGAATATCGCGGGCTTCTTAAAGGTTGCGGACGCGATGTTAGCACAGGGCGTTGCATACTAAGATTAGGCTTTATCGCAAAAAATCCCTTTCCCAAAACGGGAAAGGGATTTTGCATTGTTTATGGATTACCGGTTCTGTTCTTCCCAATAGGCTTTGACGGTTTCTTCCCAGCCGTCCGGATAGAGCTGTTCCACCTCTTCTTTGTGGGCGAGCATAGCCGGGAGCGTGCCGTTAAAGTAGACGCGGGTGGTTGTTGTGCCGTCATCCTGCGGAAGCTCCGCACGAATCTGGGCTCTGATGACAGCGGAATCCTCCTGCGCCAAGAGAGTAACGGGGTTGGTTGAGGTTAACGTCATCCCCTGTACGGCGTCCTCGTTTTGACGGAACATGGTGTATCTCTCAATCCATTCCCATTCTTCGTCGCTGTAATGCTTTGCGTCGTAGTACCCCGAAAGCGACTCGACATAGTCTGCGTCGGCTTTCAGCATTTCGACGACATCGCTCTTAACCGCGTTTTCGATGAAATACTCCGCCGATTCTATGCCGTAGTCCAGAGTGCCGTTTTGGTTTTCATTGCTGCCCACATAAAGCAGGACCTTCGCAGTCTTATCGCCGAAGCTGACGCCGGTCAGCTCGTAGTACGGCTGACTCCCGTCGTGAAATTCCGCGTCGTCAAGCGTTTTTCCGTACATTGCGGCCGCTTCCTCCGGAGTTTTTCCCCAGACACTTTTCAGCGTTTCAATGTCCGAATCGGATTTTTTGTTGCAGGCGGTAAAAGACAGGGTCATAACTATCGCCAAAATAGCTGCAAGCAGTTTTTTCATAGTAGTGCCTCCCATTCTTTACGATAATTCTTGATTTATATATGATGGTTTATCGCGTGATTCTCGCCGAAATATGCTCATGATTTATAAAACATTGGCATTACCCCCCGATTATTTATTTCATTTTCATTATAACAGATTTCGATTTCTTTGTCAATAGTACGGACGGCTTAAATTCCATAATTTACATATTGGACATGATTCAGATAAGTCAAGGACCGGATTCGGAGCGTTTGGGCGGAAAAAGAGCTTATGAAAAAGTATTTTTGTCTCAGATTGCGCTTGTTTTTTGCGGCGGTTTCTGTTATAATATAGCTGACAGGATAAAATCCGGAAGATAAAGAGTCTAAAATCCTCCATTTTTATAAATATAGTATCGCATATTCTGAGAAAATTTTCGATAGAAAAGAAGGAATTGTCATAAAAATCTGGATGAAAGGTAACTGCAATGAATAACACACAAGTTTCTCCAAAAAAGAACAGGCTGTTCCGACCGATAGAGATTGTCAGCCTGGTTATCATTCTGCTGCTTCTATTGTACATTTTTCATGAATCCATTCTCCTTGCCGTGATGGGGTTCAACCGTGCCGGAAATCAAGTGACAGATATGGGCGTTGAAGCGGATAAAACCGAATACCACGTCCTGCAAAATCAGCATGGAGACGAGCTGCCGCGGTTCGTTTACATGAAGGAGACGGGTATTGGCATCTGCTACCCGTTTATGCTCATGGAAAATGACGTTGCCTCTCCGGACGAAGTGAAGCGCTATTACTGGAAGAAGCAGTCGCCGAAGGAGGAGGCGCATCTCCTGTATATGTCGACCGGCGCAAAGCAATATATGCCGAATATTGACTTCTTATTGCCAAACGGCGTACATTCGGAGATTTTTAGAAGCGGCGAGCAATACATCGTCCATCTCTGGTATGAGGGCGGCGATTTTCCGGAGGGCTGCGATTTTGCCTCGGTATATGAAATATTAAAATCCTGCCGCTGCTTTGAGGAGCGGACATAGTTTATCTGAAAACCGTCTGCCGTACCGCGGCGGGCGGTTTTGCTGCGTGAGACATTGTGCGGGAATTGAGAATAGCGCTTGTTTTTTGCGGCGGTTTCTGTTATAATATAGCTGATGAGACAATCTCTGGAAAATGAGGGAGCAATATGCTGATTTCGACAAAGGGAAGATATGCGCTGCGATTTATGATTGATCTGGCAAAGCACGGACAGGAGAACGGAAAGCTGACTGTGCTGCGGGAAATTTCGGCAAGACAGAATATTTCGGTGAAGTATCTGGAGCAGATTGCTTCAAACCTGTGCAAAAGCGGGCTGCTGTATTCCAGCCGCGGGCAGCAGGGCGGTTATCGGCTTGTAAAGCCGGCGGAGGAATATCCGATCGGCGAGATTCTTCACGCGATCGAAGGGCGGATGGCGCCGGTTTCCTGTCTGGACGGACCGGAAAATCTTTGCCCAATGCAGAGCAAATGCCCCTCGCTTTTGTTCTGGATCGGACTGGATCAAACAGTCGGTCAGTACTTAAACAGCGTGACCTTGGCGCAGCTTGCCGGGCTTGCGCCATATCCGGCAAAGAATCAGGCGGAATCAACAAATTTGAATGAAACGCCATGATATGCTTTGGGATGCAAAACGCTTGCAATTTTTGAGAAAATGTGGTATGATTAAAGATGCTGTGGTGGCGCGTCATCTTCCGGCGCAGCCGCAATCGTGTCTTGTATTTTGGATGAAATAAGAGTAGAAAACAAAAAATTGGAGGATTTGAAGAATGGCGAATATTAAATCCGCGAAGAAAAGGGTCGTTGTTTCCAAGAAAAAAGCGCTGAGAAACAAAATGCTCAGATCGAATATGAAGTCCACTTTAAAGAAGGCAAACGCCGCGTTGGAAACAAACGTTGAGAATAAGAGCGAAGCGGTCGTTTACGCAATGAAGCGTGTGGACCAGATGGCTGCGAAGGGCATCATCCATAAGAACAAGGCTGCGCGCTTAAAATCCCAGCTTGCAAAGAAATTAAACGCAGCGCAGTAATTTGAATGATCCAAAGAAAGCAAAGAATAACCCGCTTTGCTTTCTTTTTTTTCAACGAAAAATGCTCCGGCAGACCGTATGGAGCGTACGGCTTGCCGGAGTTTTTTAGAAAAAGAGCCTTCCAATGGCTGAAACAACGATGCAGCAAAGCGCGCCGCAGAGCGTAGGCAGCAGGATGCCGGTGAGCGTTTCACGCAGGCTTTTGCTCTCCTTGTAAAGCGTGAAGCAGGAGGCGGCGCAGGGCCAGTGCATCAGCGAAAAGAGCAGCACGCAGACTGCGGTGACCGGCGTCCAGCCGTTTTGCAGAAGCAGGGCGTACAGTCCCGCACCCTCTACGGCGGAGAGGCTGCCGGAGGCGGTGTACGCCATGATGATGATCGGCATAACGATTTCGTTGGCGGGAAAGCCCAAGATAAAGGCGGTCAGGATCACGCCATCCATGCCGAGCAGGCGTCCAAGCGGGTCAAAAAAGCTGGTGATGCTGTGCAGCAGCGTGACGCCGCCGATCTCTATATTTGCGGCAAGCCAGATTAGAAAGCCTGCCGGGATCGCACTGACAACGGCTCTGCCGAGTACAAAGATGGTGCGGTCAAAAACGCTGCGAACGATCACCTTGCCGATTTGCGGGCGGCGGTAGGGCGGCAGCTCCAGCGCAAATGCGCTGGGCAGACCCTTGTATAGCGTTTTGGAGAGCAGTGCGGAGGTCAAAAAGGTCATCGATATCCCCAAGAGGATCACAGCACAAAGCCCGCCTGCCGCGCCGAGAGAGCTTGCAAAGCCCTTTTGTCCGGAGAGGAAAAATAGCGTAAAGACCGAAATCAAAAACGGGAAACGCCCGTTGCAGGGGGTAAGACAGTTTGTAACCCTAGCGATGCTGCGCTCGCGCGGGGAGTCGATGATGCGGCAGCCGGTAATGCCGACGGCGTTGCAGCCGAAGCCCATGCAGATGGTCAGCGCCTGTTTGCCACAGGTTTTAGCCTTTTGAAACGCCGCGTCTAGGTTAAAAGCCACGCGCGGCAGGTATCCGAAATCTTCCAGCAGCGTAAAAAGTGGGAAGAAGATCGCCATCGGCGGCAGCATAACCGAAACGACCCATGCAAGCACGCGATAGACCCCCTGTGTGAGCAGCGAGCAGACAGACTGCGGCAGTCCGGCGGCGGCGAGCATATTGGCAAGCGGTGATTCCAGCGAGAAAAGGAAGTTTGAAAGCAGGTCGGAAACCGCGTTTGCGCCGCTGATGGTGATCCAGAGGATCAGGAACAGCAAAAGCAGCATACAGAGTATCCCGCTGACCTTCCCGGTGAATATGCGGTCTAAAAGCGCGTCTTTGCGGTTGGGCCCCGCAGTTCGATGGATGACGGCAAGCTTGGAAACACGCTCCGCAGTGTGTACCGGCGCGGCGGCTGTTTGCTCGGATAAGACGGCAAAATCCGGCGCCTTTTGCAGCCGGGAAAGTATTTTTTGCGCCTGAGACGGAAGCGCGCTGCAAGCCGCCTCCTGCGGGGAGCAGAGCGATCTGATCGCATAGTGCCTTGCCGCCTTCCCGCAGGTTTCGGCAAGCAGGGGCGTTAACGCATCAAGCGCAGCCCTGACCTGCGGCGGATAGGACGGATGCAGCACCGACTGCGGCGGGCTTTGCGCGGCCAAGAAGACCGCCTCGATGAGCTGATCCAGTCCTTTTTTGCTTCTGGCGTCGGTGACGACGACCGGAACGCCGAGCAGGAAGGAAAGCGTTTCCTTTTGAAGGATGACGCCGCGCTTTTTGGCTTCGTCCGAAAGATTTGCGCAAAGTACAACGCGGCTTGTAATCTCTAGGATTTGCAGCAGCAGTGAGATGCCGCGCTCCGGGGAGGAGCTGTCGCAGATGACGATAACCGCGTCCGGATGTTCCTTTTGGATAAAGTCGACCGTAATTTCCTCCTCCGGCGAATGGGCGGAAAGCGAGTAGGTGCCGGGCAGGTCGACCAAGCGGATGGTTCTACCGTTTTTTGTAAAGCTTCCCTCAGCGCGCGCGACAGTTTTGCCGGGCCAATTTCCGGTGTGCTGGCGCATTCCGGTCAGCGCGTTAAAAACGGTGGATTTTCCGACGTTGGGGTTGCCTGTCAGCGCGACGAGGCAGCCCTTTTCCCGTTTCATATTGCCTCCTGTGTGCCGCAGGTGATGGCGGACGCATCCTCGTCGCGCAGCGCGATGATATTTCCGCGGATGTAGTAGGCGCACGGATCGCCTAAAAAGGCGCGGCGCAGGAGCGTCACCTTGGTGCCGGCGATGAAGCCCAAATCGGTAAGCCGCTGCTTCATATCTGCCGGTGCGGAGAGGGTTCGGATTACGGCGGATTCGCCGGGAGAGAGCGCGCAGAGGGTGCGCGCTGCGGGTCTGCTTTTTGGGGGATTGGCTGTTATCTTCAATCGGTTCACCTCATTTTGCCTAGATCATAGCGCCGAAATATGGCGTGCCTTTTGCCTGCAATATATGCCGCGCCGTCCAGTTCGGTGCGGAAAAAGGGCGGTTCACCGCATTTTTTCCGGATTATTTTAGCAGATAAGAAGAAAAATTGTTCATCCGACAAGACTTTGGCAAAGATGCAAAAGGGTGTTGACAAACCGTGCGGCGCGTGCTATAATATGGATTAGCAAAAATCGACCCGATTCAACCTTATCAAGAGCGGCGGAGGGACAGGCCCTGTGAAGCCCGACAACCTGTTTTCGGTAAATCCCGAAAGTAAGGTGCCAATTCCTGTGGTGTACACCAAAGATGGGGAAAATAATGACCTTCCAGCACGAAGGAGAAATTTCCGCACACGGTGAACGCACCGTGTGCTTTTTTATTGCGTTTTGGATACGATATTTGGAAAGGAAGAACAGTATGGAAAAAGCAGCAAAGATTTTATTTACTTCTGAAAGCGTCACCGAGGGACATCCGGACAAAATCTGCGACCAGATTTCCGACGCGGTGCTTGACGCGATTTTAGCGCAGGATCCGATGGCGCGCGTCGCCTGCGAAACGACCGCGACGACCGGCGTTATCATGGTGATGGGCGAGATCACCACGACCGCAAAATATGATATTCAGCAGATTGTGCGCGACACAGTCAACGAGATCGGCTATAACGACGCCGCGTACGGCTTTGACGGCAATACCTGCAGCGTACTATGCGCGATCCATGCGCAGTCGCCGGACATCGCGCTTGGTGTTGATTCGGCGCTCGAACAGAAATCCGGCTCCGCGCTTGCAGAGGACAGCACCGGCGCGGGCGATCAGGGCATGATGTTCGGCTACGCCTGCGACGATACGCCGGAGCTGATGCCGCTGCCGGTATCATTGGCGCACAAGCTTGCAAAGCGTCTGACGGAGGTGCGCAAGCAGGGTATTTTATCCTATCTAAGACCGGACGGTAAGACCCAGATCACGATTGAATATGATCCGAGCGGCGCGCCGAAGCGTGTTGAGGCGATCGTTGTTTCCGCTCAGCACGCGCCGGAGGCTTCGATCGATCAGCTCCGTGAGGATTTAATCCGCGAGGTGATTCAGCCGGTTGTCCCGCAGGAGCTGCTGGACGGAGAAACGAAATACTACATCAATCCGACCGGACGCTTTGTAATCGGCGGCCCGATGGGGGACAGCGGCTTAACCGGAAGAAAGATTATTGTGGATACCTACGGCGGTTATGCCCGTCATGGCGGCGGGGCGTTTTCCGGCAAGGATCCAACCAAGGTCGACCGCAGCGCTGCGTATGCCGCGCGTTGGGTTGCCAAGAACGTCGTCGCCGCTGGACTTGCTAAAAAGTGTGAGGTGCAGCTTGCCTATGCGATCGGCGTTGCAAAACCGGTATCGGTGCGGGTGGACACTTTCGGCACCGGTGTGAAGCCGGACGAAGAAATCGCCGCAGCGGTCGAACAGGTATTTGACCTGCGCCCTGCGAAGATTATCAAGACGCTCGATCTGCGCCGCCCGATCTACAAAAAGCTTGCTGCATATGGACATATGGGCAGAGAGGAGCTTGGCGTCCGTTGGGAGAGAACCGACCGCGTCAAAGAACTGAACCGCGTGCTGGGGCAGAAATAAAATATTTCCGCTTGACCGTCTGAGCCTCCCTTTTTGCGGGAGGCTTTTGCCGCTACAAAAAACATAATATGTTTGTTCATAATTTGTACTTGACTTTTCCCTCTGTTTGCTTTATACTGTTTTTTAGCACTTAAAGATAAAGAGTGCTAATCTTGTTTCAGAGAGCGGCGAACGACCGCTGCTTGTATCGATAGAAAAAGGAGAGGAACTATAATGGCAAAAACGGCACAGACGAAGCAATTCAAAGCAGAATCCCAGCGGCTGCTGGAAATGATGATTCACTCTATTTATACGCATAAGGAGATTTTCCTGCGCGAGCTGATCTCCAACGCGAGCGACGCGATCGACAAGCTGTATTTCCGTTCATTAAGCGATGAAACGGTTGGAAAAACCAGAGAGGATTATTTCATCCGGGTTGATATCGATAAAGAGGCGCGCACGCTGACGGTCACAGATAACGGCTGCGGCATGACCGAGGAGGAGCTGGAGAGCAACCTTGGCACGATTGCGCAGAGCGGATCCCTGGCGTTTAAGAAGGAAAATCAGTTGGACGAGGATGTGGATATCATCGGTCAATTCGGCGTAGGTTTTTATTCAGCGTTTATGGTGGCGAAAAAGGTCACAGTGGAAAGCCGCGCCTACGGTGCGGAAAAAGCCTACCGCTGGGAGTCGGAAGGAACCGAAGGATATACCATTGAGGAATGTGAGCGCGACGAAACCGGAACCAAGATCGTGCTTCACATTATGGATAATACTGAGGAAGAAAACTACGATGAATTTTTGGAAACCTATCGAATCCAAGGCATCATCCGCAAATACTCGGATTACATCCGTTATCCAATTCTGATGGACGTCGAGCATTCCAAGCTGAAGGAGGGCGCCGAGGGCAAGGAGGATAGCGATTACGAAACCGAGATTGTCACCGAAACCATCAACAGCATGGTTCCGATCTGGAAGAAGAATAAGGACGAGGTCACAGAGGCGGAGTATAACCAGTTCTATAAGGATAAGTTCTATGATTATGAGGATCCGTTAAAGGTTATCACCTCGAAAACGGAGGGGTCTGCGACCTACAACGCGCTGCTCTATATTCCGGGCAAAGCGCCGTACAACTACTACAGCAAGGAATTTGAAAAAGGCTTGCAGCTTTACTCCAACGGCGTGTTGATTATGGATAAATGTGCTGATCTGCTGCCGGATTATTTCAGCTTTGTCAGAGGCTTAGTGGATTCGCAGGATTTATCGCTCAATATCTCCCGCGAGCTTTTACAGCATGACAGGCAGTTAAAGATTATTGCGAAGAGCGTAGAGAAAAAGATCAAAACCGAGCTTTCCAAGATGCTGAAAAACGAGCGCGAAAAGTATGAAACCTTCTACAAGGCGTTTGGCTTACAGTTGAAATTCGGCGTTTATCAGGGTTACGGTATGAACAAGGACGTGCTGCAGGATCTGTTGCTGTTCACCTCCTCCGAAAAGGATGAAAACGGAAAGAACAAGCTTGTCACGCTGAAGGAATATGTCGAGCGAATGAAACCGGATCAGAAATACATTTTCTTTGCAAGCGGCGAGAGCCTGCAGAAAGTGGAGAATCTGCCGCAGACCGAAATGGTTCGCGAGAAGGGGTTTGAAATCCTCTATTTCACCGACGAAGTGGATGAATTTGCGATCCAGATGCTGCACAGCTACGAGGAGAAGGAGTTCAAATCGGTTGCCGCCGGTGATCTTGATTTAGAGACCGAGGAGGAAAAGGAAGCGGCGAAAAAGCAGTCGGAGGAGAGCAAGGATCTAGTTGCCTTTATGAAGGACGCGCTGGGCGATAAGGTTAGTGCGGTCAGACTTTCAACCCGCTTAAAGAGTCATCCGGTCTGCTTCAGCGCGGATGGTCAGGTTTCGCTGGAGATGGAGCGAGTACTTGGCTCGATGCCGAATGCTGACGGGAGCGTCAAAGCGCAGAAGGTGCTGGAGATCAACGCATCCCATCCAATCTTCGAAAAGCTCAAGGCATTATTCGAAAACGACAAAGAAACGCTCAAGACCTACACTCAGTTGTTATACAATGAAGCTGCGCTGATGGAGGGCGTGCCGGTAGACGATCCGGTCACGTTCGCAAACCAGATCTGTGCGCTGATGGTATAAGCGGAATGGAATCCGGTAATCGGCAGACCGAACGGCGGCGATTTACCTGATTTGGAGCAGAAAACGAGAGAAGTCAGATTGGCTTCTCTCGTTTTTGATTTTATTCGCTTTTATTCTTTCGTCAGCTTTGCAAAGGCTGCCATAATGCGTTTTAAGCCCTTTTTCTCAAACTGAACCTCAACAAGCATATCGTTTCCCATCGGCGTCATTTTCTGCACGACGCCGCGTCCGAACGCGCTGTGCAGCACCGTATCGCCAACCGTATAATCCAAACTGGCGGCTTTTTTTGTAGGGGCGGCAGAGGCAGAGGGAGCCGCGCTGATTGCCGCAAGGCTGCCAAGCGGGCGCTTTTTCGGCGCGGCAGGGCGGATGGGCTGCGCTTTGGCGGCGGGAGCGGCGGCAGGTTCGTCCAATAGCTGCGGCGGGATCTCGCGGATAAAAATACTCGGCGCGTGCGGGGAGGTCTGTCCGAAAATCATCCGCTCGTGCGCGTTGGTGATGTAGAGCATTTTCTTTGCGCGGGTCACACCGACATAGGCAAGGCGGCGCTCCTCCTCCAGCTGTTCCGGATCGCGCAGGTTAAACTCGCTTGGGAACAACCCATTTTCCATGCCGACCAAAAAGACGTTTTCATATTCCAAGCCTTTTGCGGAGTGCAGCGTCATCATCGTTACAAAGTCGCTGTCATCGTCGTTAAGCTTATCTAGGTCGGTGTAGAGTGCAATCTCCTCTAGGAAGGAGGAAAGCGTTGCGTCCTCATTTTCGTTCTCGTATAGGATCATGTTATTCTTCAGTTCGCCTAAATTGTCGATACGTGCCTGTCCCTCAGCGCCGAGCGTTTCCAGCGACTGCATGTATCCGGTTTGGTCGCAGACAAAGTCGAACAGCTCTCCGAGCGGGTGGTAAACCGCAAAGCTCCGCATATCTTCGATCAACAGCGCAAACTGCCGCAGCTCGCCGCTTTTGCGGGAAAGGACAGCAAACTCGTTTGCGTGGAGCATAATCTCGAACATGGTAGTATTTAATTGCGTCGCTAAAGCCGCGACCTTCTCAATGCTCGCGTCGCCGATGCCGCGCTTTGGTTCGTTGATGACCCGTTTTAAGCGGATTGTGTCAGCCGGATTGTTAATCACCGATAGGTAGGAAAGAACGTCCTTAACCTCCTTGCGGTCGTAAAATTTTAATCCTCCGACGATGCGGTACGGAATGCCCGCGCGGGAGAGATTCCGCTCGATCGGTCCGGATTGGGCGTTTGTGCGGTAAAGCACAGCGTGATCGGAGAATCTCTGTCCGGCCGCAACATTTTTTGATATAGTACGCACGACAAAGCTTGCTTCCTCCAAGTCGTTTGCCGTTTCTTGGTGAATGATTTTTGCGCCCGCGCCGTTGGCGGTCCAGAGCGTTTTGCCCTTTCTGCCGAGGTTATTTTGAATGATGCCGTTGGCGGCATCAAGGATGTTTTGCGTACTGCGATAATTCTGTTCCAGACGGACTACCGCAGCACGATCAAACTGATCTTCAAAATGCAGGATGTTTTCGATCGTCGCGCCGCGGAATTTGTAGATGCTCTGGTCGTCGTCGCCGACCACGCAGATATTTTGATGCTTCGCGGCAAGCAGACTGATAAAGCGGTACTGCATGATGTTGGTGTCCTGATACTCGTCGACCAGGATATAACGAAACAAATTGCGGTAATGCTCCAAAACCTCCGGCTCCTGCTCGAACAGCCGCACAGTCATTAGGATGATATCGTCAAAATCAAGCGCATTGGAGGCTTTCAGACGCCGGTTGTATTCGCGGCGAAGCTTGGCGATAACCGTTTTGCGGTAATCGCCCTGCGCCTCCTTTTCAAACTGCTCGTCTGTCTGCATCCTGTCCTTCGAGCGGCTGATGGTATTCAGTATTTGCTTTGGCGGAAAATTTTTATCGCTTTCGCCGCAGTCCTTGATCACCTCCTTGAGCAGGCGCACGCTGTCGTCGGTGTCGTAAATTGTAAAGGAGGAGGTATAGCCGAGCGCAGAGATCTCCTTGCGCAGGATACGGCAGCAGATGGAATGGAACGTTCCGGCGTAAAGGGAGTCTGCCTTCTCGCCGATTGCGCGGCGCAGACGATCCTTTAACTCGTTTGCCGCCTTATTGGTGAAAGTGATGGCGAGTACGTTCCATGGGCGGATGCCCTGCGCTTTTATGATTGACGCAAATTCGCCTTTTTGATCTGGGGTAAGCTGCGGAATCGCGGAAAGCTCCTGCAGCCTTTTTTCCTCCTGCGCGGTTAGCTGCGGCAGCGTTTCGTCGTGGTAGCCGTCGGCATATTGGAGCATAAAGGCGATGCGGTTGACCAGCACGGTGGTTTTGCCGCTGCCGGCGCCGGCTAAAATCAAAAGCGGGCCTTTGGTGTGGAACACCGCCTGCTGCTGCATCTGGTTTAAGCCTTGAAATTCATGCTCCATGATGGTGCGTTTGAGCCTTAAAAACAATTCACGAGTCATACGCGGATTCTCCATTTCTATCCTCTTATCGAGCGGTCTGATCTTCGTCCGGTACTCATTATAGCATAAAAGCATCAGAAAGAAAAGTCCCTTTCTTCGCGTTATTTTGCGTCCGCTTTGGCGTATGATAGTGAGGAGGCAGGATGCGTCAAAAAGGGGGGGAGAGGAGCATGACCGTTTATGTCGATCTGCTGTTGATCTACAACCTGCTTGTTCACTTCTGCCTGCTTTCCTCGACGGCGGCGCTTTCCAGCGTGAGGATGAAAAAGTGGCGTTGTCTGCTCGGCTGTATTCTAGGCAGCGGATATTCCTTTGCAATCTTTCTATCCTTGGACGCATGGGAATTTATGCTGATGAAGGCGGTCATGGCGGTATCGCTTATTCTGACAGCGTTTGGGTTTGGCGTGCTGCGCGTGTTTATCAAGCGGCTGCTGCTCTTTTTGGCGGTGAATCTCGTCTATGCGGGCGCGATGTACGCGGTAGCGTTTACGCTCGCGCCGAAAGGGATGGTATATCGCAGCGGCGTAGCGTATTTCGGCTTTGACGTCACTTCTTATGCGCTGGGACTTTTGGCGGCGTACGGGCTTTTGCGGCTGGGGGTTTTTCTCTTTTCCAGAGGGGGAAGCAAGGCGGCGTCGATGGAGGTTGTGATCCGCTGCGGGGAAAGGACAGTAAAAGGCGCTGGGCTTTGCGACAGCGGAAACCGAATGGTCGATCTGTTCAGCGGCCGCCCGGTGATGGTCGTTTCGCCGCAGCTTGCAAAAAAGCTGCTGCCGGATCAGGTTTTGCCGTTTTTCCTTTATGGGGAGCCATGCGGATCAATTGCGCATTTTGGACATGGAGCAAGGCTGATCCCACTGGAAACGGTCGGCGGGAGACACATGCTCGCCGCCTTTTTGCCGGATGAGATACGGCTTTTGGGAAACGGGGAGCAGGCTTCCCCGGATTGGATGGTTGCAGTCAGCAAGACGCCGCTTGCGCAGGGGACGCAGATGATCTTGCCGGCGGCTGCGTTTGATTTTGTGAAGGCAAGGGAGTAGATAAGGGGGAGAAAGGCTATGATCTTACAGCAGTTTTTCAAACAGAAAATGGGGAGGCTGAAGGAACGCTTCTATCAGTGGCTGCTTGCGGTGGAAAATCCGCTTTATTATGCGGGAAGCCAAACGGCACTTCCGCCGCCGCTGACCCGCACCGAGGAAAATAAGCTGTGCTATGCTTTGCAGGATGAAAAAAAGTCGCGGGCAGCAAGAGAGAAACTCATTGTACATAATCTGCGGCTGGTCGTTTACATCGCGCGGAAATTCGAAAGCAGCGGGGTGAGCCTTGACGATCTGATCTCAATCGGTACAATTGGGCTAATCAAAGCGGTGGAAACCTTTTCGCCGGAGAAGAACATCAAGCTTGCGACCTACGCTTCCCGCTGTATTGAAAACGAGATTTTGATGTATCTGCGTAAAAACGCCTCGCACCGCGGGGATATTTCGATTGAGGAGCCGCTCAATGTGGATTGGGACGGCAATGAGCTGCTGCTTTCCGATCTGCTTGGAACCGATCCGGAAACCGTAACCTCGCCGGTTGAAAATCAGGCGGAGCTGCAAACGCTTTACCGCTGTATGGAGCAGCTGCAAAAGCGCGACCGATATATCATTTGCAGCCGTTTTGGACTGTTTGGCAGCAGAGAGCATACGCAGAAGGAGGTCGCCGACAGCATGGGCATCTCTCAGTCGTATATCTCCCGGCTGGAAAAGAAGATTCTGAAACGGCTGCGCACGGCGCTGGGCGGGGGCTGAGAGCAATAACGGGCGTTACACAATCAGGTAATGAAACGTTCATAAAATCAAGGGAGAAAAAGGGTTTACAAATGGGGAAAAATAGGGTATAATGAATAAAAAGGATCCGGTGGCTTATACTGTTTCCAAAGGGGGGATTTTCTGCCGCCGCGGGTCCAAAAAGACGATGAAGAAAGGAATGAACCAATATGAGCGTTTTATATCCAATGAAACTGACAGCGCCGTTAAAGGATTACATTTGGGGCGGCAGTAAGCTCAAAGAGGAGTATGGCAAAAAAACCGATCTTCCGAAGGTTGCGGAGAGCTGGGAGCTTTCCTGTCATAAGGACGGACAGAGCGTTGTTTCAAACGGCGCATATGCGGGCAGGACGTTAACCGAAGTGATCGAGCAGGAGGGAAAAGCCGTTTTAGGCAAGGACTGTGAGAGCTTTGCGTATTTCCCGATCCTGATTAAGCTCATCGATGCGAAGGATAATCTTTCGGTTCAGGTACATCCAAACAACGACTACGCCTTAAGGGTCGAGGGCGAATACGGCAAGACCGAGATGTGGTACATTGTAGACTGCGAGCCGGGCGCAAGGCTCCTTTACGGATTTGAGAAGGAAATCTCCAAGGAAGAATTTGCTGCGCGCATTGCGGATAACACATTGCTTGACGTAACCAAAGCGGTCGAGGTGAAAAAGGGCGACGTCTTCTTCATCGAAGCGGGCACGCTGCACGCGATCGGCAGCGGCATCCTGATCTGCGAGATCCAGCAAAATTCCAACACCACCTACCGCATTTATGACTACGGCAGAATTGGCAGCGACGGCAAGCCGCGTCAGCTGCATGTGGAGAAGGCGAAGGATGTGACCAAGCTTTGTCCGGCGACCCGCGATTGGAAGCCGGAGGGCGCGCCGCAGCAGTTAGAGGGTAGAGAGGAAACGCTGCTGGCAAGCTGCGACTATTTTACCGTTCATGATGTAAAGCTGGATGGAAAAGCGGAGCTTTCTGCCGGCGATGCGTCGTTTATCTGCTATACCTGCATATCGGGTGACGCTGTAATCAAGACCGCGTGCGACGAGGTTTCGATTCACAAGGGAGAAACGGTCTTTTTACCGGCAGGTATGGGGAACTATACGCTTTCGGGCAATGCGGAGCTAATCGACAGCCGGGTTTGATGGCGTCAGCGGAGAAAGGAATGATAAATATATGAAATATTATCTTGGAATTGATTTGGGCGGTACGAATATCGTTGCCGGTGTGGTAAATGAAAATTATGAGATCGTCTGTAAGGATTCGGTCAAGACTGGGCTGCCGCGCACCGACCGTGCGGTGGCGGACGATATCATTGTGGTTGCCAAAAGGGTCGTCAATGACGCCGGCTTAACACTGGAGCAGATGGAGTGGGTTGGCGTCGGCTGCCCGGGCAGCGTGGACCTGGATTCCGGCGTAATCACCTATTCGAATAATCTGGATTGGTACAATACGCCGTTAAAGCAGTGGCTTTCCAACGGGCTGCATCGCCCGATTTTCCTAGACAACGACGCGAATGCCGCCGCATACGGCGAGTATATGGCGGGCGCTGCGAAGGAAGCGAGAATCTCGGTTATGATTACCTTGGGAACCGGCGTTGGCGGCGGCGTTGTCATCAATGACAAGATCTACCGCGGCTTTAACTATGCCGGCGCGGAGATCGGGCATATGGTCATCGAGGTCGGCGGCAGACCTTGTACCTGCAGCAGAAACGGCTGCTTTGAGGCCTATGCCTCCGCAACAGGGCTGATTAACATGACCAAGGAAGCGATGGCGGATCATCCGGAATCGCTGATGCACGAGATTGCCGCGCAGAGCGGAAAGGTAAACGGCAGAACCTCGTTTGACGCGATGCGCAAAGGCGATCCGGCAGGTATCGTTGTGGTAGACAAATATCTGCACTACTTGGCGGAGGGCATTACCAACATTATCAATATTTTCCAGCCGGATATCCTCTGCATTGGCGGCGGCTTAAGCAACGAGCGCGAAACGCTGCTGAAGCCGGTTAGAACACTTGTTATGCGCGATGTATTTACCCGTAACTCCGACCGCAACACCGAGATCAAGATCGCAGCGTTGGGCAGCGACGCAGGTTTGATCGGCGCCGCACTGCTGGGGTTCAGTGAATTAGCATAAATAAAATAGAAGGCAGGAGGGGGGAATTTCCCCCTTCTCCTACCGGAACAGAAAAACGAGAGAATGACAATGTTTTTGTAAAACAGAAAGGATACTTTATGAATATCGCATTGTTTACAGAAACGTACCTTCCGTATATCAACGGCGTGGTAACGCATGTGAAATCGCTGAAGGAGGGTTTGGAGCAGCTTGGGCATCAGGTTTTGGTTGTCTGTGCCGACCCGCATGCAAGGCATCACTATGTCAGCGACGGGATCCTGCACTGTCCCGGCATCACCAACAAAAAGATCTATGAATACGGCGTTGCAGCGCCGCTTGCGCCGCATCGGCTGAAGCTGCTGAAGGAGTTCCACCCGGATATCATCCACATCCACAACGAATTTGGCGTGGGGCTTTCCGGCATCCGTTATGCGAAGGAATTGGAAATCCCGCTTGTTTACACGCTTCATACCATGTATGAGGAGTATCTTTATTATATCTTTCCGAATAAGATGATCCCGCTTGCCAAGCGGATGATGGAGCGGTATACGCGCTACATTGCCAATCGTTCGAGCACGTTGTTTGGTCCCTCGCTGAAGGTGGAGGAATTTTTCCGAGAGTGTAACGTCGTTAAGGATGTGCATATCATGGAGAACCCGGTTGAGTTGGAGATGTTTGATAAATCCAAGGTGGACCACGAAAAATCCGCCGCACGAAAAGCGTCGCTTGGACTGACGGACGAGGATTTCATCCTGACCTTCTGCGGCAGGCTCGGCAAGGAGAAAAATGTCGATACGCTGCTAAACTTCTGGAAGGAAGGGATCGGAGAGGAGAAGCACCTAAAGCTTATGATCCTCGGCGACGGTCCAGTCAAGGAAGAGCTGGAGGAGCAGGCGAAGGCACTGGGCATTTCGGATACGGTGATTTTTGTTGGAAAGGTAGAGCATCCGTTGCTGCCGCTCTACTACGATTTCAGCGACCTGTATGTCACTGCGTCGCTTTCAGACACCAACTCCATCTCGATGAAGGAAGGGCTTGCGATGTGCCTGCCGGTGCTTTCGCTGACAGATTCGCTCAATGAAGGGCAGATTGTAGACGGTTTTAACGGATTTAACTATAATGATGCAGCCGAGCTTTTTGAACGGATCGCCTATTATCGTGCGATGGATACGGAAGCGAAAGAGGCGCTGCGCGGATCGGCAAGAGGTTCTGTGCTGGAGGCAAGCTGTGTTGCGCTGGCAAAAACGGTTTTGCCGATCTACGAACAGCTTATCGCGGAGAATAAGAATAAGAAAGCGGAAGAGTCGTTTACAGAATAGCGATAATTTTGAGAGAAAAATTTTACGTCAGATTCTTGCGGCGTACACTAAAAATTCAAAAAAAATACTTGAATTGCCCAATGGAAAAGATGTATAATGTAACCAATTCAAAGAAGGACACCGCATCCGCAGCTTTAGACAGCTTTTGCGGGTGAACGATGAAGGGAGAAACGATTATGGAAATCAATTTTAACGAGATCATGGAAAGCGTTACCCAGCTTGCGGACAACGCGGTTCAGCTTGCAAAGGACGTAGCGTCCAAGGCCTCCAAGAAGACGGGGGACATTGTCGGCGCATCCAAGGTGAGAATGGATAAGCTCAAGACAGAGAGCGAAATCAAGGCTGCATACCAGAAGCTTGGCGCAGCGGTGTACGACATGGCGGTCAAGGATTGCCAAGACACCCAGTTGATCGACCAGTATGTTGCGGAGATCACCACAAAGAAGGAGCAGGTTGCTCAGCTAGAGAAACAGCTTGCCGCCCTGAAGAAGACCGTTATTTGCGAGGAATGTAAAGCGGTCAATCCAAAGGATGCATTTTTCTGCAGCCGCTGCGGCGCACCGCTGCCGGTAGCCGAGCCAGAAGCGGCGTGCGAGGAAGCGTGCTGTGAGAAGCCTTGTGAAGAACCGGCTGCCGAGGAAGTAAAAGAGCAGGCTGAGGAGAAGCCGGAGGAATAATCCGG
>CAZPLR010000010.1:22254-49661 GCA_964587555.1 uncultured Oscillospiraceae bacterium | reverse complement strand
GGGGCTGTTTTTCCTGTTACAAATTTTTTTCCGTATAGACGACCACAAAACCCGGATGTGGTTTGTTTTGTTCCTCCGATTCGTTTTTCTTTTTCGAACTTGGGAACAAAGCCTTGACATCTTTGGTGTAGTCGGCGGTATAGCCTAATTTTTCATAAAAACCTACTGCTTCGTCACGGCTGGTGACGATGATTTTTTTGTATCCTTTTTCGCGGATCCATTCCTCAGCAGCTTCCATGGCAAGACGCCCGGCACCTTTACCGCGGGCAAAGGATACCGTTGCAACACGTTCGATCTTGGCATATCCCTCCTCCGGTACAAAACGGAGGCGGCAAGTGCTAATCGGCGCACCGTTATTATCTGTCACAAGGACATATTCAGAATCCGGCGTGTCGCCGTCAAATTCTCCCTCGAGTGAAACTCCGAAGCCATATACCATTGCCTCGGTTCTCACATAATAGACTCCGGCTTTTTCCCAGATTTCCGTTGCACGTATTGCTTTCATACCGTTACCCCTTTTCCTTTTTCATCTTCAAACAAATCGTCCGAAAGATAATGATCTCCGCCGTCCGGGAAAATCAGGACGATATTTTTATCATGATTCTCCGGACGACAGGCAACCTCTATGGCTGCTTTTAAAGCGGCACCCGCCGATATACCGATTAAGATTCCTTCTTCCTTTGCAGATAATCTTGTATACTCATAAGCGTCCTCATCGGTTACTGTAATAATCTCGTTAAACAGACTCATATCCGTTACAGGACAAATCATCCCTCCGCCGATTCCCTGAATTTTATGCGGTCCCGGCTCCCCGCCGGACAGCACAGGGCAACCGGCGGGTTCTACACCGATAATTTGGATATCGTGATTTCGTTCCCTTAAGTATTTTCCGGTGCCTGTGACGGTTCCGCCTGTTCCTACACATGCGACGAGGATATCGATCTTGCCGTCCATATCCTCCCAGATTTCCGGCCCTGTTGTTTTGTAGTGCGCATCCGGATTGTTCGGATTAGCACCCTGTCCCGGAATGAACACGTTTGAAAGCGTCTCGGAAAGTTCCCTTGCTTTTTCACCGCTTCCAGCCATATTTTTCTCTTTAGGCGTTAGGTACACATCGGCGCCGTAGGCTTTCAGAAGTGCAATTCTCTCTTTGCTCATATTTTCGGGCATACAGATAATGGTCTTATAGTTCTTTACCGCAGCAACCATAGCCAGTCCGATTCCTGTGTTTCCGGAGGTTCCCTCTACAATAACAGAGTCAGGGACAAGTTCGCCTTTTTTTTCTGCGTACTCAATCATGCTGAGGGCAATTCTATCCTTAACGGAACCAGTCGGATTAAAAAACTCTATTTTTGCATATAGTTTTGCGGCGGTTTTTTGATTTTTCTCAATTTTGCTTAAGTGAACAATCGGCGTGTGGCCGATTAATTCCAGAACGCTGTCATATATCTTCATTTCATCACTTCCATTTGATTATTTTTTTCTCTATTTTTTTAACAATGATATCAATCACAGTCGTGATAACGCCTACGGTAAAAATTCCGGCAAGAACACAGCGGTAGTCGGCAAAGCTTCTATATTTTTCAATGAAGAAGCCGATACCGAGATTAATTCCCAGCATTTCTGCGCCGGACAGACACATAAAAGCACCTCTCAGGCTTCTGGAAACACTGCTTATGATTCCGGGCAGGCAGTAAGGGAAAATGACCTTAAATAACATACCTACTGTGCCAACGCCCATGGTTTTAGCCGCTTCAATGATTTTTTGATCAATTTGTCCGACACGTGAAACAGTACCTTGGAAAGTCGGCCAAAATACGGCAAGAAAAATGACAGCAACGGCCGCATCGTGAAAAGACGGCAAAAGCATAATTAAATAGGCTGAAAACATCAGCGGGGGAATCAGCGTGATTGCGTTGGAAATAGGCAGAAGCACCTCACGTACCCTTGCGATCCATCCCGCTAAAAGGCCAAGTAATGTTCCGATCACAATTGCCAGTACAACACCCACAAACAGAAGTTGTATCGATCCAATCACATCGGCAATAATTTCATCGTTTTTTTCCACAAAAACATGGAACAGTCCCTCCGGAGCAGGGATAAGCAGGTCGTTATGAATCCAACCAAGCTTATAGGAAACCTCCCAAAGAATAAAAAAGCCGAAAATGACGATTGCTAAATCTGATGCGCTTTTCTTTTTTGAAGAAAAAAGGTGAAAAGTGCATATCAGCCAGGCAATAGCCAGCAAGACAATATATGGACCGCTGTCATAGATGGCTTTGTGCTCGGTGAAATACGGCAGATTCAAAGTCAATACAATATTGACAAGAAACAGAAGCGTTGCAGCCGCAAGCTCTATATACATTTTTGGATCCAACCGAAAAAACGCTTTCACCCGAGCAATCACAGTATTTAAAAGACTTTTTTCGGCTACAGCGTGACTCACAGTACCACCTCCGCGTCAATCATTTCGGTCAAGTGATCGTAAAAAGATGAAATCAATTTACGATGCAGCTCCTCATATACATCGCTTTTAATCAGTTCATCCCGTTTTCGCGGATGAGGAAGATCAACATTCAGAATGGTACGAATTCTTGCAGGCTCCATAACAACAATTCGATCCGCCAGCAAAATTGCCTCATCGATATCGTGTGTGACGAAAACAACCGTTTTTTTGTTTTCAACAGACAGCTTGGAAATAAGCTCCTGAAGCTCTAAACGAAGTCTGGGATCAATGGCTCCAAACGGTTCGTCCAGCAGAAGAATATCCGATTCCAGTGCCAGTGCTCTTGCCACAGCAACTCTTTGCTGCATACCGCCCGATAACTGATGAGGATATTTGTCGGCGGAACCACCGAGCTGCACACTGTCCAGATAATGTTGAGCGATCTCATTTCTTTCCTTACGACTGTATTTTTTGCAGCTTTGCCGCAGACCGAACAGTACATTTCCTTTGGCCGTCAGCCACGGAAACAAAGAATATTGCTGAAATACGACCGCTCGATTGGTGCCGGGGCCGCTGATAGGCTCCCCATCAATCAAAATTTCTCCTGACCTCGATTTATTCAATCCATTAAGAAGACTTAAAAGAGTTGACTTGCCGCAGCCGGATGAACCCAAAATGCAGACGAACTCGCCTTCCCGGATTTGAAGGTTGATATGATTCAGCGCTTCAAACTTTGTTTTCTTATCTACATAATCAAAAGAGACATCTTTAATTTCGATTTTATATTGATTTTCCGACATTTCTTTTCTCACTGAACTTACACCCTATCATCCGAAAAAAGCGGAGTTGAAATATATTTTTCTCCGTTATCCGGCAGTAGTACAACAATGTTTTTTTTGCGATTTTCTTTTCTTTTCGCCAATATCTCGGCGGCATAAAGAGCGGCGCCGGAGGATATTCCGGGCAAGATACCTTCACATCGCGCAACTATTCTTGCTGTTTCATAAGTCTGCTCGGTGGTCACCGCAATTACCTCGTCAAAAATTTTTGTATCCAAGGTAAATGGAATGAAACCCGCGCCAATCCCCTGAAGCTTGTGTGAACCTGCATGCCCTTCGGAAAGAACGGGGGAATCTTTTGGCTCAACAGCCACGATCTTGATATCCGGATTTCTCTCTTTCAAATATCTGCCGACCCCGGATAATGTACCGCCTGTGCCGACCCCAGCAACAAAAATATCAACACGCCCATCAGTGTCTTTCCAAATTTCCGGCCCGGTGGTCATATAATGTGCCAAGGGATTTGCTTCATTGGTAAACTGACCTGGAATAAAGCTATGCGGAGTGACGGCGGCAAGTTCCTGTGCCTTGGCTATCGCGCCACGCATACCTTTACTCCCTTCTGTTAGAACCAACTCCGCTCCAAAAGCCTTGAGCAATGTTCTTCGTTCCAGACTCATCGTATCCGGCATGGTCAGGATTATCCGATATCCGCGTACAGCCGCAAAAGCCGCCAGTCCGATTCCGGTATTTCCACTGGTCGGCTCAATGATTACCGAATCTTTACGCAGAAGATTCTTTTCCTCTGCGTCTGTAATCATAGCGAGGGCAATACGATCCTTTACACTCCTTGCCGGATTGAAATATTCAAGCTTTGCAAGAATGGAAGCGCCAAGATTTTTGCGTCTCTCAAATCTTTTTAATGCTACAAGCGGTGTTTTCCCCACAAGATAGGATAAATTTTCGTAAACTTTCATATTGCCCTCCATATGCCGTTTTACAGTTTGCCCTTCAGCGGATTGATAGAAGGATCTACTGAAATGGTAACCTTTCTCGGATCACGCTCTGACCAATCTGGGCTGTTCCATTTTGACACGGAAATCTCGCTGGCGTATTCTTCATAGGTTTCGCCCTCCGGATGTCTCAAATACACTTCATCCGGAGTTTTTGACAGCTTCTTTCTTTCTCCGTCCGTCGCCCACAGCTCATCGTAAGGAACTTGCGGTGCAATACGGAATGCAAAGCTGCGGAAAAGATCGGGGCCGCCATCCTTGGGGAACTCGAAGAAGGTGTATTTTTTGAATACCGGCAGGCTGTAGAGATCTCTCACATAGCCCCAAATATTTTTATACTCCGTTATTCTTTTCTTGATCGGACCTACATTCCGGTAGTAACTGGTTTCCCAACGAACCAGCGTAACATAGAGGCGAACATCACTGTCGGTAATATAGTCACCGAACAGGAAACGGTTGGTCTCCAGACGTTTGTCCAGTTTCTCCAGCGCATCAAAGAAGTCTTCATACGCTTCGTTATACGCTGTCCAAGACTGGCAGAACGCCATGCGATAATGCCCGTTATTGATGGTCGGGAACAGCCAATCGTTGAACTCGTCGATTTCCTTACGATATTTGACGGGATAGAGGTCTGGCGCGTCCACCGGTTGGAAAGGGCGAAACTGAACCTCGATATAGTTGGTGAGACGGTGGTAATCGTTATTGACCGCCTTCTTTTCTTTCAGATCCACAAAGGTCGGCGTAGTGGCACGACCGGTAAAATCGGGATCTGCATTTTTGTAAAACTGACTGAGGAAGTAAACGCCCGCCAGCTTATCCTTATGATCCGGCTGATCGGCAAAGCCGTGACCGTAAACATTGGTCTTGCCGCTGTGCGTCGTAGTAGTATCGGCGATGACGTCCTGAAGACCGAGAATATCGCGCACAATCACAGGGCGGTTTGACCAGTGACAACCATGCGCCCAATAAATCGCAAATCTCCCTGCTTCAGCCTTCAGATCGCCCTCTTTATCGCCGAAAGGTTGAATGAATGCGTTGGGCTGACGGACGAAAACGCCTCTTTCATCGATCTCGCTGATGGTTTCCCTCGGTCTGGGATCAACGCCGACCTCTTTCGCGTGAAGCTCTGCTTCCTCGTCCGTGTATTCTTCTAAGACAATGTTTTTTTCTTCCTGCGGTTCGCTGCCGCATCCAAAATTGCAGCTCATGTGATGATCTCCTTTTTCTTAATTTTAATCTACGTCAAATAAATCGCTTGACAGATATTTGGTTCCTCCATCGGGAAAAAGTACCACAATGTTTTTACCTCGGTTCTCAGGTCTGCGGGATACAAGTACAGCACCCCACAATGCCGCTCCTGCCGAGATCCCAATGAGAATACCTTCCGTTTTTGGGCAAAGTCTTGCATATTCGTAGGCGTCCTCATCTTTGCATCGCAGAATCTCGTTATAAAGACAGCGATCGGTTATGGGACAGATCGCGCCGCCGCCGATGCCCTGTATCTTATGGGGCCCCGGCTTGCCTCCAGTGAGCACTGGGCTGCCGGCAGGTTCCACACCCACGATAATGACATCGGGATTTTTACTTCTTAAATATTCAGCGGTTCCTCTGGAAGTACCGCCCGTTCCGACGGCTGCCACAAAGATATCGACTTTACCGTCCATATCCGCCCAAATCTCGGGACCCGTTGTTTTAAAATGCGCTGCCGGATGATCCAGATTTTCCCCCTGAGCCGGACGAAATGCTCCGGGAATAGAATCAGCAAGCTCTTTAGCACGGTTGCCGCCGCCACCGAAGCCGGTCTTTTTGGGGGTCAGCTCCACACGAGCCCCATATGCTTTTAACAAACGAATTTTTTCCGCCTCGGAATCCTCTGCCATACAGATGATCGCTTGGTAGTCACGCACGGCGGCAACCACAGCGATCCCTATGCCGGTATTACCGGAAGTCCCCTCCACAATCGTACCGCCGGGGTTCAAACGCCCTTCCTTTTCCGCCTCGTTTATCATGTTCAGGGCGGCCCTATCCTTGACAGAGCCGCCCGGGTTGAAGGATTCCAGTTTAGCGAATATGAAAGCGATCGAACCTTCTTCTTTCTCAATCTTGTGAAGGTGAACAATCGGTGTATGCCCAATCAGTTCCAGTATATTTTCATATACTCTTCCCATAAAAATCCTCCATCTTCCTGTCAGTTAGCCGCGTTGTATTGGGTCAGCAGCTCCGCATAGAAGGAGTTGTCGGGATTTGCGGCAATCAGATTATCCAGCGCTGTTTTGTAGGCTGATGTATCGACATTTTGTGTGATATCATAGGTGCCGAAATCAATAGTAGCACTTGAGAGTGCTCCGGAATTGTAGGCAGCCTCCACATACTTCCGGATACCGGTGGTGTTGGGATCGATGGCATACTTGGTCACGCCGCCGTAGAGATAGGTTTCAACATAATCGGCCTCTTTACCGGAATATTCGGACACGATATTTACAACATTTGCGCGGATCTCGTCGTCCGTCTCGCCCTGCTTGTAATACTCAAACGCTCTGATGCGTGCGGTTTCGTATGCGATGAATGCATCCTTCTTCTCAGCAAGCTTAGAAGGAGAGGTAACCTCACGGCAGCATACATAGTCGGGCTGCAAATCACCGGCAGCGGCGACAACTTCAAGATCGTAAGCATCTGCGTAAAGCAGTGCGAATTCCATCGGCAAAAATCCGAGCTCAATCTCTCCCTTCTGAACCGCCTGTGCAACTTCGGTATTCTCGCTGTAATAGGTGATATTGCCGGACGTCTCATCCTCAATTGCGGCAATAACATTTTCGGCCACTCCATTGTCGAGCAGGTACTGACGGGTTACAACCCAAGATGCTTCATTGCGGACAAGTCCGAGCTTAGCGTTTGTAACCGCATCGGCATTGATGATCGTGTTCGCGTCCTGATAGGAGGAGGCGCTGCCCTTTTTCGCAATGATTGAGCCGCCTTCAACCGCTGTACCGGCGATAAAGGTAAGATCATAACCGGAAGCCAGTGCCTGAAGGTCCGCGACAAAGCCGGCAGTGAGGATATCCAGCTCTTCGCTGCCGTCATTGATGGCAGTCAGCGCATCCATACCTCCGAGATTGACCTCAGTAATCTCGACGCCTTCTTCACCAAAGTATCCAAGCTTGAGTGCCAAGATGTTGATGGCCACACGGATATTCCCAACGGGAAAGGATACAGCCAGACTTCCGTAGTCTTTGGTTTCTCCATCATTATCGCGTTCGCTGCAAGCGGACAGCAAGGACACTGTAGACAACAGTAAAGCTGCGATAAGTACACCAGATAATATTCGTTTCAATTTCAACATGATAGTATCTCCTTTATAAATTAAAGTTCTTTATATTATTGGTTTTGATATGACATGGAATTAAGTCAACATCGGATAAACCTGCTGGTGGCGGAAATGAATCCGATATACTTTAATAACAGCTGCATCTTCATTCCTCCCTCGTCATAAGCTTCAGCGTCAGCTTGGCGCTCCGATAAAGCTCGGAGATTCGCGTGGATTCAAATACCGTGTGAACATTTTCCATTGCATTTGCCACAACGATCGATCTGATTCCGTTTTTATTGAAATAATTTCCATCACTGCCACCGAAGGTAGTAACATATTCCGCCTTATCCCAGCCAAGTTCGGCAAGTGCCGCATCAAACCGTTTCCGAACTTCTTCATCCTCTGCGATATCGTAAGCGCGGAGAGTCTCGGCTGCTTCAAATCGAATCCTTCCGTCAATTCGTTCCGCTTCTTCACGGAAGGTTTTTTCGATCACTTCTGCTTGAGCAAGTGCCTTCTCATGAACAAGACTTCTGATCTCTCCTTCGATATGTACAGACGGCGGTACGATGTTTTTTCCCATTCCCCCGCTGATCAGACCGAAATTCACGGAGGTATCCGGATCAACACGGCCCGTGGAAAGCTTCGAGAGAGCGTTGGCGGCGATCGTCAGGGCATTGATCCCTTTCTCCGGTGAGAACCCCGAATGGGCGGCTTTCCCGTTCACTTCAATATCCAAAGAAAGAACGGAGGGCGCTCGGACAGCAGCCGTTCCAACCCTGCCTGTTAGATCAAGGAAATAGCCGATCCTCGATTTCACTTTCCCGTAATCAAAGGCGGCGGCGCCTTTGCCAAAGGCCTCTTCGGCAACGGTAAAGACGATCTCCAGATCCGGATGAGGGATAGAATCCTCTTGGATCACCTGCAGTGCCTCTAAGATCGAAACAAGACCCGAAATATCATCGGCCCCGAGTACCGTTGTTCCGTCCGAGGTGGCAGTCCCATCCTCATGCCAGATCACCTTTTTGTTTTTGCCCGGTGAGGCGGTATCCAGATGGGCGGAGAATAAAACGGGCTCTCCCGGCGTGTTTCCTTTCAGAAACCCATACAGATTTCCGGCTGCTTTTGGATTTTTAGACTGAAATGTTTTCCACGCGTCATCTTCGTATACGTCAAGGCCGAGAGCCGTCAGCTTTTTCTTCAGGTATTCTTTGATATCGTATTCCTCAAAGGACTCGCTGTCAAAGGATACCAGCGTTTCAAATTCCCTGCGCATTCGTTCACTGTTAATCATTGGAGTACCTCCTCTCAGCTTACTGCGAGAAATACCTCACATCACGGTACGCTATAATTATATACTCTGTTTGCCAAAAAGTCCAATATCATATAGGTATAGTAGGTTATAGGCTTGACCTATATTTAATTTATTCCAATTATGAAAAAAGGCCGACAAAAGCCGGACCTTTTTTCATTGAAATATCGATTTTTCTCAAAGTGCGGGAATTTCCAAGCTGTGAGCAGCGGCTTCAAGCTGACAGAGAGCCTGCTCCAATGTTTTTCGGGTACACGCAAGGACCATGCGCTGAAAGTTTGCCGATTTGTCCCCAAATATATGCCCAGCGTCCAGCCAAAGCTTTGCCCTATTTACCACAAGGTCATTCAACTCTCTGCGACCAAGACCGAGGCCGGAGCAGTCCAGCCATGCAAAATAGGTTCCTTCCGGCTCTACAAGCTTTATTTCGGGAAGCCGCTCGGAAAGAAAGTCCCTGAGGAAATCTAAATTGCCGCGCAAGTAGCTTTTACATTGGCTGAGCCATTCCGCACCGCTTTCATAAGCCGTCTGCGCGGCAACGAGACCGAGCGTATTGTGTTGTGAATACCCGCTTCGTTCAATTTCTTCCGCAAATTTTCGCCGGATCTCCGCATTTTGAATCCAGATATTTGAAATCTGCAATCCCGCCAAATTAAAGGTCTTGCTCGGAGCCGTGCAGATCACGGTTTGATTCGCATAATTCGGACAGGCAAGTGAAAAAACTGTATGCGGATGGGCCGAAAAAGCAAAGTCGCAGTGGATTTCATCCGATACGATGATTACACCGTATTTTTCGCAAATCACACCGATCTTTTGCAGCTCCGTCTTGCTCCACACCCGTCCCACCGGATTGTGGGGAGAGCATAGCAGAAACAGTTTTACTTTGTTATCCCGGATCTTCTCCTCAAAGTCATCAAAATCGATTTCATAGCGGCCGTCCCTGTAAATCAACTCGTTTTCCACCAGTTTCCGACCGTTTCCCTTCACCACGGAATAGAAGGGGTAGTAGACCGGCGGCTGTATCAGTACACTGTCGCTCAAATTTGTCAACGCACGAACCGCCATAGCCAACGCATAAACCACGCCGGGTGTTTTCACCAACCACTCCGGTTGTGTATCCCAGCCGAAATGCTCTTTAAACCAACGGGACACCGCAAGATAATAATCCTCTTTCACTTCGCTGTATCCGAAAATACCGTGATCGACCGCCTTGTGCAGCGCTTGCAGAATCGGCATTGCGGCTGGGAAATCCATATCCGCCACCCACAGCGGCAGTACATCTGCCGGACGACCGCGTTCAACGGCAAAATCGTATTTTAAGCTATTCGTATTCCGACGAGAAATTTCTTGATCAAAATCATATCGTTCCATTGTTATTCCTCAAATGCCTGCGTCAAATCGGAAATAATGTCCTCTGCGTTTTCAAGACCTACCGACATACGAAGCAGCGTTTCCGTGATACCGAGGCGCTCACGCGTCTCCTGCGGCACATCCGAATGCGTCTGGACGATCGGATAAGTAAGAAGGGATTCCGTTCCTCCAAGGCTTTCGGCAAATATGATGATTTTTATTTTACGGAGTACGCGCAGTGCAGTTTCTTTACGGTCAACATAAAAAGAAATCATGCTGCCGACACCTTTTGCCTGACCCCTGTTGATATCGTAACCGGGATGATTTTTCAGTCCGGGATAGAATACTTTTTTTACCTGCGGCTGCTGAAGCAGCCATTCTACGACCTTTTCGGCGTTTTCCTGCTGACGATCCATACGAATCGGAAGCGTTTTAATTCCACGCATAAGAAGCCAGCTGTCAAAAGGCGGCAGGACGCTTCCGATCGTTTTTGAAATCAATTGTACCTTATCCGAAAGAGCCTTATCTTTAAAGGACAGAAATCCGGCAACCGTATCGTTATGTCCGGACAGAAATTTTGTGCCGCTATGGATTACAATGTCTGCACCCAGGTCAAGAGGTTTTTGAAAATACGGAGAAAGGAAGGTGTTGTCCACGATCAGCAGCATCTCGTATTCCCTTGCAATCTCCGCGCATCCTCGAAGATCGGTAATATTCATCATTGGATTGCTGGGTGTCTCCACATAAATCGCTTTCGTTTCAGGGCGGATGGAAGATCTAACATGATCTAAATCGGTGGTGTCAATATATTCAATCGCAAGTCCGTTTTTTTCGTTGATCAGGTGGTGCAGACGAACAACGCCGCCGTACAGATCCTCAGAGCAGATAATATGGTCTCCGGGTGAAAACAGCTCAAAGCACGCGGTGATCGCAGCCATCCCAGAGGCGAATGCGGTCGTTCCTGCAGCGTTTTCCAACGAAGAAACAATTTCTTCCAACCGCTGACGGGTAGGGTTCGATTCTCTTGAGTAATCAAATCCGCTTTCGTTGTGGCCGGGCTTTATGTGACTGAACGAGGCAGTCTGATAGATGGGAAAACTGATCGCGCGGTTTTCATCCTGTAAAGAAGCGGCGGGGTCGCCGTGAATACATCGGGTTTCAAATTGCTCTTTCATCGTAAATTTCTCCTTATGGTCGCCGACAATTGACTGCTGCCAACACAGCAGCGTTATTATCTCGATTATACACGATTCGGATTCATAAATCCAATACTATATATATATGGCTGAACATAGACCGATTCTATATCAACATTTTTCCTTCGCATTCAAATATCGTTTCATTTCATCAATATACAGTTCTCCCATTTGGCTCGGGATCAGGTTTTTCTTAACGATCATGTAACTGTTGAATCGTCATATAGAAAATCTCCTTAAATTTGGCTTAGATATCAAGAATTTTATATCTCTTGAAAACCTACAATAAATATGTTATTATAGGGTTATTAAAATAATTGCCAAGCGTTAATAAGAAACATTGAGGTACAGCAAATGAAAATATCAACAAAAGGCCGGTATGCGCTGCGTATGCTGATTGATCTTGCGGAACATCAAACTACAGGGTATGTTTCTCTAAAAGACATTGCGAAACGGCAGGATATTTCTAAAAAGTATTTAGAGCAGATCGTGCCGATATTAAACAAGGAAAATATTTTGAAAGTCCAGCGCGGCTTTCAAGGCGGCTATATGTTAGCTCAAACGCCGGACAAATATACCGTAGGGGAGATTCTTCGTTTAACCGAAGGCAGTTTATCCCCTGTCGATTGCTCAAACATCAATAGTGAGAGCAGCGGAGAATACGCGATGCTTCCGGTTTGGCAGGAATTAGATCGTGTCATCAATTCCTTTCTGGACAGTGTTACATTGCAGGATGTTCTTGATCATCTCCGTGAGCGATACGCCAATGATTATGTGATATAAAAGAAAGCAGGATCCGGATAATGAACCGAACCATCGCGAATGCGTCGCCCAACGTATCGATCAAATCCAGAACATGTTCGTTTCCGATTGACAAGCGGATCGTACTCGGCTTAATACTCTGATCCAAAAGCGCGTCGGGGAGCAAGTTTCACTTGCATGGATTCTTGCAGAGAGCGTTGCCTGTCTTGCGGAAGCCAAAAGAGGAAACGACAATTCCCCCTCGCAAGCTGCGCATGCTATCGCTTGATCTCCTTTGCCAGCATTGCAGCAAAGAGGATTCTTCTTGGCGAACATGTGATTTAAATTTCTGTATAGAAAAGTCAGCGTGAAAAGCATTTCTGCCTTTCACGCTGACTTTCCTTTGCAACGCCCATATGGTTAATGTTTGATTGTTGTTTTTAAATTCCTTCCTTATGTGGCGTTAGCATTAAGGAACTCCGCTTTTTTTATTCGCCAATCGAAAATCAATAATTTTCCGCCTTCACCTGGAAATAAGCCTGCGGATGGGCGCAGACCGGACACACAAGCGGCGCTTCTTTGCCAATCACGATATGGCCGCAGTTTGCGCACTGCCAGATCACATCGCCGTCCTTCGAGAAAACCAACTTGTCCTTTACGTTAGAAAGCAGCTTGCGATAACGCTCCTCATGTTCCTTTTCAATCGCGCCGACCATGTCGAACAGTTTGGCGATGGCGTCAAAGCCCTCTTCTCTCGCCTCCTTGGCAAAGGTCGGGTACATATCGGTCCACTCGTAGTTTTCCCCGCCGGCAGCAGCCTCCAGATTTTCTTCCGTAGTGCCGATGCCGCCAAGCAGCTTAAACCAGATCTCCGCATGCTCCTTTTCGTTGTTTGCAGTTTCAGTGAAAATCGCAGCAATCTGTTCGAAGCCGTCCTTTTTTGCTTTAGAAGCAAAATAAGTGTACTTATTGCGCGCCTCCGATTCGCCGGCAAAAGCTGCCTGCAAATTTCTTTCTGTTTTTGTTCCCTTTAAATCCTTCATTTCTTTTCCTCCATTTGTTATATTGAAAAACTGCTTCTCTTGCAAAAAACAGAATTTACCGGCGTAAAAGCTTCGATATTACCAGTATATCCGCTTTTCCCCTCCTTTATACCATATCGCGGCGGGCGCTGGCACAGGCTTTGCAAAGCCCGTAAACGTTAAGCTGATGCCCCATTACCTTCATCTCAAGCTTTCCTTTGATCTCCTCCATGAGATTAAGCCCGATAATGTCGTACAGCTTCCCGCACTCCAAGCATTCAAAATGGTCATGCTCTATGGTCGTTTTATCGTAATGATTCGGCTTTCCGGGGATCACAATGCATTTGATCTCCCCCTCCTCCGTCATCTTTCCTAAGTTACGATAAACCGTCCCAACAGCCAGATTCGGCAGCGTTTTTTTGGCTTCTTGGTAGATCTGCTCCGCGGTTAAATGCTCGTCGCTTTCCCGGATTACCCGCAGGATCTCTCGTCTTTGATTTGTCATAGTCTCTCCAAAATAAGAATAGTTCTTAATCTTAAATTATTATAGCATATATAAAGGCAGTTTACCAGCCCATCGCTATATTTTCTGCTTTTTAACTTATATTTTAAAGATCAATTAAAAATATTTATAAATTTAATTGATTCTCAACAGAAAATGAGCTGGGAAAAATTTCCCAGCTCTATCATTTCTCAATTCTGATACAGTTCGACGTATTTCTGCGCGCTGGACGCCCAGCTAAAGTCAGATGTCATGTCGTTATGCTGTACCTTTGCGAAATTTTCCTTATCGTTGTAATACATATCTACCGCACGGTCGATCGCGCTTAACATATCGTGGGCATTATAGGTGACAAAGGTAAAGCCTCTGCCCTCGCCCGTCTGCGAGTTATATGGGATAACCGTATCCTTTAAACCGCCGGTTTCGCGGACAATCGGCACCGTGCCGAACCGCATCGAGATCATCTGCGCCAAGCCGCAAGGCTCGCTCTTAGACGGCATCAGGAACAAATCGGCGCTGGCGTAGATCTTATTGGAAAGCGCCGGATCGAATTTCAAGTTTGCGGAAACCTTGCTTGGGTACTTCCACTGCATAAAGCGGAAGAAATCCTCAAAGCGGCGGTCGCCTGTGCCGAGCAGCACGACCTGCACCTCGCGGCGCATCATTTCCTCAAAGATGTATTCGACCAGATCAAGTCCCTTGTGCGAAACAAGGCGCGTGACCATGCCGATCATTGGAACGTCCGGATTTTCCGGAAGATTCAGCTCTCTCTGCAAAGCAAGCTTATTCTCCTTTTTGCCGCTTAAGTCGTCGATACTGAAATTAACGATCGATTTTGCGGTTTCAGGATCGAAGGACTCCATGTCGATACCATTTGTAATACCGGAAACCTTCCAAGAGTAATCGTTGATGACGTACTGCAAACCATGCGCAAAGAAGGCGTCCTTGATCTCCTCGGCATAGGTCTGCGAAACAGTCGTCACCTTATCCGCAAGCTTGATCGCGGAAACCATGAAATTCAGGCAGTCGCCGTACTGTAAATACTGACGGTACTCCGCCGATAAGCCCAGCACCTCGTCGCAGAAGGTGTAAGGCATTTTGCCCTGATATTCGATGTTATGGATGGTAAATACGGTTTTGATCTTCCTGTACATCTCCAAGTGGCTGTAATGCGCCTTCAAGAAAACCGGGATCAAAGCCGTCTGCCAGTCGTTGAGATGGATTACGTCCGGATAGTAATCCATGTGCTGAAGCATCTCCAGAATCGCTTTCGAGAAGAACGCAAAGCGCTCGCCGTCGTCAAAGTCTCCGTAGGCGCTGCTGCGCAGGAAATAATACTCGTTGTCGATGAAGTAGTAGGTGACTTTGCCGCGCTGTGTACGGAAAACGCCGCAGTAAGCGTTTCTCCAGGACAGCGGCACACCGAAATTGCAGATAAACTTCATCTCGGATGCAAATTTATTCTTGACAGCGGCATAATACGGTAAAACGACCGTCACTTCCATATCTTCCCGCTCGGACAGGGCGCGCGGCAATGCATACGCCACGTCGCCAAGACCGCCCGTCTTAATGAAAGGAGCGCCCTCACTGGATGCAAACAATAATTTCATAATCAGACCTTCCTTTCTGTTTTGCCGCCCGAAAACGCCGACAAAACAAACACGTTCGGCAAAACGCGATCCTCTGCATACCGCAAAAGCCGCATCCGCCGCATAAACCAAGGAACACGTAAGCCTAAGCCGCCCTTTTTTCGCTGCGAAAGCCCTCCGCCCGATCAACTCCCATTTGCCGCCCGGCAAACTGCCGGTGCCGCTTAGCGTTCATCAGGCTGCAAAAGCCGCCGCCCAAATTCGCCTTCTCCCGCGGGCTGATACCCACCGCGGGGAAAAAGCAAAAAGGCGCGAAATGCCAAAGCAGCTTGAGGCTTCATCCTTTACAATTATACGATCGTGCCCTTATTGATGATGACCGGATAATCCGCCGCGCCGGTCAGCGTCTTGCCCTGCGTAATCTTGACATCCTTATCCGTGATAACACAGTTCATCTGCGCGTCCTCACCCACGTTGGTATCCTGCATTAAAATGCAGTTTTTCACCGTAGAGCCTTTCTTGATGCGCACGCCGCGGAAGATAATGGAGTTTTCCACATAGCCGTCGATCACGCAGCCATCGGCAATAAACGTATTTTTCACCGTGCAGTGGTCGCCGTACAGCGTCGGGACCTCGTCCTTGACCTTGGTGAAGATCGGACGGTCCGCGCGGAAAATTTCCTCGCGCGCCTTCTTATCAAGCATCTGCATGTTGGCTTTATAGTAATTGGAAACGTTATTGATGGTCAGAACCTCGCCGTCGAAATCGTAGGCGTAGATGCGCAGCTCGTTGTATTTGCGCTGAATGATGTCGCGCTCAAAGTGAACGCGGTTATAGGACATTGCCTCGTAGATCAGGTTAAGCAGCTTCTCGCGGCGGAGGATAAAGGTGCCCAATCCGACCTTCGCTTTGCCGACCGGATTATAGTTGAGCATTACGTCGCTGACGCGGTTATCCTCGTCCACCTTAACAACGGTGTCTTTGGTTTCCTGCTTATCCGCCAATTCCTCGTTGCGGACAATCATCGTGATATCAGCGTCGTTCTCCTGATGGAACTTAAGCACCTCGCGATAATCGATATTCGCAACTACATAAGTATCGGAAAGCACGACATACTCGTCGGTGGAATGCTCCAAGAAGGAGATGGTGCCCCAAAGCGCTTCGATCTTGCCCTTATAAACCTGAGATTGACCGGTGCCGAAAGGCGGCAGAATATAGATACCGCCGTTTTTGCGGGATAAATCCCAGTCCTCGCCGTTGGAAAGATGATCCATTAAGGACTGATAGTTAGATTTGGTAATCACGCCGACCTTGATAATGCCGGAGTTTACCATGTTCGACAGCGGAAAGTCGATGATCCGATAGCGGCCGCCGAACGGTAAGGACGCAAGCGTCCTGTTTTTGGTCAATTCCCCAAGATATTCGTTATAAATATCCGAGAAGATAATACCCATCATGCTCATAAAACGATACCTCATTTCACCCGGAAAGCCGGGAAATATTCAATAGCAAAGGCTTTCTTTCTGGAACCCGTATGCTATGTCAGACGTCTGCGGATTATTTCTTTGGCATACCGACCATGCCCTTAGCCAAGACTTTCTCGCCTTCCTTAACGATCTGGTTCGGACCGACGGTGGCAACGCCCCACTTGGAAGCATCCTCAAATTCCTCCGGACGCTGACCGACCTCAGCGTTATTTTCAACCACGGCGCCATTGCCTAAAATCGCGTAATTGACCTTCGCGCCGGAACGGATGATGCAGCCCGGCATGATTACGCTGTCGGAAACCACAGCCCCCTCCTCGATCACGCAGTCGGAAGAGATGATCGACTGATAGACCTTTCCGGAGATCGTGCAGCCCTTGGTAATCAAGGACGCTTGGATCGAAGCGTTATCATCAATATAGGTCGGCGCGCTCTCTACGTTGCGTGCGTAGATACGGAAGCTCTTGTCGTTTAGGTTCATCGGAATCTTCGGATTGATGAGATCCATGTTCGCTTCCCAGAGCGAATCGATCGTACCAACGTCTTTCCAATACCCCTCAAAGGTATAAGCCATCATCTTTTTGCCGTCGCCAAGCATCAGCGGGATGATGTTCTTGCCAAAGTCATGCTCAGACGCTTCGTTTCCATTATCCTTCTCTAAGTAGAAGTTCAGATCCTCCCAGTTAAAGATGTAAATACCCATAGAAGCCAGCGTAGATTTCGGTTTTTTCGGCTTTTCCTCAAACTCGTAGATCGAGCCGTCCGGATTGGTGTTCATGATGCCGAAACGGGAAGCCTCCTCCAGCGGGACATTCATAACCGCGATGGTGCAGGCAGCGTTATTCGCCTTGTGATATTCGAGCATCTTATTGTAGTTCATTTTATAGATGTGGTCGCCCGAAAGAATGATGACATATTTCGGATTATAGCTCTGGATAAAACGGATATTCTGGTAGATTGCGTTTGCAGTCGCGGTAAACCATTTCATCCCCTGCGTCGCAGCATACGGCTGCAAGATATGGACGCCGCCGTTATTGCGGTTTAACCCCCATGGCTGACCGTTGCCGATATACTCGTTCAGCTCATGCGGCTGGTACTGCGTCAAAACGCCGACAGTATCGATCCCAGAATTTACGCAGTTGGAAAGCGGGAAATCAATAATGCGGTATTTTCCGCCGAACGGAACCGCCGGCTTCGCCTGATCCTGCGTTAATGCGTAGAGCCTGGATCCCTGACCGCCAGCAAGCAGCATTGCGATCATTTCTTTTTGTTTTTTCATAACATCGTCCCTTCCTTTGTTTTCCCCGCCGGCGATTAAGCCTCTCGCCATCCGAAGAAGAAAAGTGAATTTATTTAACAGGCGCTAAAACAAATTTACACGCCTTATCAACATGATGGAAGCCTTCTCTGTGTTCTTATTCCTCAGCTTCCGTTTTCTTTTCCTCCGCCTTTTTTACGGTGGCAGGCACTTTTTTGATCGCCGTTTTCGGCGTCTTGCGGAAGGTAAAGAACATTGTACTCATCGCCGGAATCGTAAGCTCGATCGAGTAATCAAACCCGTGACTTGGGATCTCCTCGGAATGAACCGGTGTATTGCCGACGCCGCTGCCGCCATATACCCCCGCATTCGAGGAAAACGCCTCGGTATACTTGCCGGCATAAGGCACGCCAATGCGGTAATGCTCGCGTGTAACAGTGGAGAAATTAGAAATTACGATAATCTCCTTCCCCGCCGCGTTTTTACGCATGAACACCAAAATATTCTGGGTGTTGTCGTCGCTGACAATCCACTGGAAGCCATCCCAGCCGCCTTCCGACTCCCAAAGCTGATTATATTTGAGATAGAACGCATTTAAGTCGCGCATATACTCCAAAAACTGCTGGTGTGCCGGATAATTCAAAAGCTGCCAGTCAAGCTCTTTCTCAAAATTCCATTCGATAAACTGCGCAAACTCGCCGCCCATAAATAAAAGCTTCTTGCCCGGATGCGCCATGTAGTATCCGAAGAACGCGCGCAGGTTCGCAAATTTCTGCTCGTATTCGCCCGGCATCTTATTGATCAGCGAGCATTTGCCATGCACCACCTCGTCGTGCGAAAGCGGAAGCACATAATTCTCCGAAAAGGCATAATAGAACGAGAACGTCAGCTTGCCATGATTATCCTTCCGGAAGAACGGATCAAGACTCATATACTGCAAAATATCGTTCATCCAGCCCATATTCCATTTATAGCTGAAGCCTAAGCCGTCCATCGACGCCGGTTTTGTCACATTTGGCCAAGCAGTCGATTCCTCCGCAATCATCAAAGCGGAAGGATTGCGGGTCAGCACCGTCGTGTTCAGCTCCTGCAAAAACGCCTTTGCCTCCAAGTTCTCGTGACCGCCGTCCTTATTCGGCCGCCACTGACCGTTTTGCTTGCCGTAGTCGAGATAAAGCATCGAGGCGACCGCGTCGACGCGGATGCCGTCGAGATGAAATTCCTCAATCCAGTAAAGCGCATTGGAGATCAGGAAGCAGTGAACCTCGTTTCTGCCGAAATCAAAGATCCGCGTTCCCCAATCCGGATGATCGCACTTCAGCTCATCCTGATACTCATAGCACTTTCCGCCGTCAAACTCAAACAGACCGTTTGCATCCCGCGGGAAATGGGCGCAAACCCAGTCCATGATGACACCGATTCCCGCTTTATGCAGCGTATTGATGAAAAAGCGGAAATCATCCGGCGTGCCATAGCGCGCAGTCGGCGCAAAGTAGCCCGTCACCTGATAGCCCCACGATCCGTCGTATGGATACTCCGTAATCGGCATGATCTCAATGTGGGTATAATTCATCTGCTTGACATAGGCGGCAAGCTCTGCCGCGATCTCGCGGTAATTGCAGTAGCTGCCGTCCGCCTTCCTGCGCCAAGACCCCAGGTGCAGCTCATAGATGTTCATCGGACGCTCGAATATTTTGCGTCTGGAACGGTTATTCAGGTAAACGCCGTCGGTCCACCGGAACGCACTCTCGGTGCAGATAATCGAGGCTGTCCCGGGACGCAGCTCCATCCGCGTGCCGTATGGATCCGCCTTCAAACGCGTCTGCCTGTCTGCGCCGGTAACGGCAAACTTATAAAGCTGCCCCTCCTTTGCGTCCGCAACAATCCCTTCCCAAAGACTCTCTGAGATGCGGTACATCGGATAAACGTCATTCTTCCAGCCCGAAAAATCTCCTGTAACCGAAACCGCCAAGGCGTTTGGCGCCCATGTGCGGAAAATGTATCCGCCTTCTGCCAGCGGGGACTTATGGCAGCCCAAAATGTCCTGCGCTTCGAAATTCTTACCCATATGGAACAAATAGATGCCGCCGGAAATATCCGCGACCGCTTGCTTGATCGGCGCCTTATGGTCTATATTCATTCTTCCTCTTCCTTTCTTTCCTTAGTAAACATACCTACATCTCTCAGTCTTTCACACTTATTATTAAACCACATTTTCGCAAATTTGTCCAGCCCTAAATGAAAATTTTATCTGAATAATCTAAAGTTTTCTTCGATTTTATGAAATCTGATGGAAAGCAGCACGTAATAATATTTCTTTCGCATCTGCTCTTGACAAAATTCCGTTTTTTTGATATAATTTGAAATTGAAAATCAAATTCAAAATCATTTTTTTGCAAAGAAGGAAGGATGCAAAATGCCGTCAAGACATTATCAAACAAAGCAGCAGGACGAAATTCTGCGCGTACTGCAAGGCTTCCACAGCTTTGTAACGGTAGACGCGCTGCATGACAAGCTTTTGTCTGAGCAGGTCAAAGTCGGGCGCGCGACGGTCTACCGTTTTCTGGAGCGTCTAACCGCCGAGGGACAGGTTGTCAAGTGCAAGGCCGCTGAAAGCGGCAGTGCCGAATACCGTTATCTGCCCGACGGACAAACCGGCGCCTCCGCCGCCCAAACAGACGGCAGACTTTGCTGCGTTGTCTGCGGCAGCGTTTCTGTGCTGCACTGCGTCCAGCTTGCGGGGCTGTCGCGGCATATTTTAAATGAGCATGGTTTTATCCTCGACACAGGAAAAACGGTGCTGTACGGCCGTTGCGCGCGCTGCGCGAAGATATCCGCCGCTCCACGGCCCGCTCACGCCAAATAATTTGAAAGGAAAACCTATGAAACGAAAATTAGCTGCGCTTTTAACAGCGCTTTTTCTGCTGCTGCCGCTTGCCGGCTGCCGGAATGTCGGGCAGTCCGCGTTAAAGCAGGACGATACGCTCTCCATTGTTTCCACCATCTTCGCGCCCTACGATTTTGCAAGGGAGCTGACAAAGGGCGTCCCGAACGTCACGCTGACCATGCTGCTAAAGCCGGGCGGCGACAGCCACTCGTTTGAGCCAACGCCGCAGGACATCATCACGCTGCAAAACGCCGATCTATTTCTATATGCCGGCGGCGAATCCGACGAGTGGGTCAATACGCTGCTGGAAAGCACCGCATCCGAAAGCCGGAGGATCCTCTCTTTAATCGACTGTGTGGAGGCGCTGGAGGAGGAAACGATCGAGGGAATGACCGAGCATCACCATCATCAAGAGGAGGATGGGAGCCACGAGGAGGAAGCGCACGAGTACGACGAGCATGTTTGGACCTCGCCGAAAAACGCCATGCGGATCGTAGAGGAGATGAGCCAAACGCTTGCTGCGCTGCTTCCGGAATACGCGGAGCGTGTCGCTGAAAACACCGAAAGCTATCTGGAAAAGCTCGCTGCGCTGGACGAATCCTTTCGCGAAACGGTCAACGGCGGCGTGCGGCGGGAGATCATCATGGGCGACCGTTTCCCATTCCTCTATTTTGCCAAGGAATACGGCTTAGAATATTATGCCGCGTTTAGCGGCTGCGCATCGGACAGCGAGCCGAGCGTGCAGACGATGGCGTTTTTGATCGACAAGGTCAAGGAGGACAATATCCCGGTCGTCTTCCATATCGAGTTGACCAACGAATCCATCGCGGACACAATCTGCGCGGAAACCGGCGCGAAAAAGCTGCTGCTGCATGCCTGCCACAATATTTCCAAAGCGGATTTTGCGGCGGGCGAAAGCTATCTTTCGCTGATGGAGAAAAACGTAGAAAATCTGAAGGAGGCGCTTTCTTAACATGGCTGTCATCACCTGTGAAAACCTAAGCTACGCCTACGACGGCGTACCAGTCGTTTCCGGACTGCAATTTCAGGTGGAAAAGGGCGATTATCTTTGCGTTGTCGGAGAGAACGGCTCTGGAAAATCCACCCTCATCAAAGGTCTTCTGCGCCTCAAAAATCCCGACAGCGGGACGCTTTCCTTCGGCGATGGGCTGACGCAGCGCTCCATCGGCTATCTGCCGCAGCAGACCGCCGCGCAGCGGGACTTCCCCGCCAGCGTGTATGAGGTCGTGCGGTCTGGAAGGCTTTCCGCCCGAAAGGGCTTTCACCCGTTTTATACCAAGGCCGACAAAGAGGATGTGCTGAACAAAATGGAGCAGCTAGGTATCCTAGACCTCAAAAACAAATGCTATCGCGATCTGTCCGGCGGGCAGCAGCAGCGCGTCCTGCTTGCGCGCGCGCTCTGCGCGACCAAGGAGCTTTTGCTGCTCGACGAGCCGGTTACAGGACTGGATCCGGTTATGACGGCGGAGCTTTATAAGCTGATCTCCCATCTGCAAAAAAGACACGGGATTACGATTATCATGGTATCCCACGACGTTGAAAGCGCAGTCCGATACGCTACCCACATCCTGCATCTGGGAAAAACGCAAACCTTTTTTGGCACAACTGAGGAATATGTCCGCAGCAGCCTCGGCAAACGCTTTTTGGAAACGGAGGGAAAATAAAGTGCAGCTTTTGGAATGGCTTCAGACCATGCTCTCTTTTGATTTCATTGTCCGCGCGCTGATTGTCGGCTCGCTCGTTTCACTCTGCGCCGCGCTGCTTGGGGTCAGCTTGGTCCTCAAGCGATACTCGATGATCGGCGACGGGCTTTCCCACGTCGGGTTTGCCGCGCTCACCGTCGCGGCGGTCTGCAACCTCGCGCCGCTTGCGGTCGCGATACCGGTCGTAATTCTCGCCGCGTTCTTACTTCTGCGGCTGAACGCAAACAGCAAGCTAAAGGGCGACGCCGCGACCGCCATCGTGTGCAGCAGCGCGCTTGCGCTCGGCGTGATGATTACCTCGGTTTCCGAAGGGATGAACGCCGAGCTGACAAACTATATGTTCGGCAGCATCCTAGCCATGAGTACGCAGGACGTAATCCTAAGCGTCGTTCTATCCGCCGTCGTTTTGGTTTTATTCATCCTGTTTTACAATCGCATTTTCGCAGTCACCTTTGACGAAACCTTCGCCAAAGCAACCGGCACCAAAACCGGGCTTTTCAACATGCTCAACGCCTTTTTGACCGCGATCACCATCGTTTTGGGGATGCGGATGATGGGAACGCTGCTGATTTCCAGCCTTATTATTTTCCCGGCGCTGACCGCCATGCGGGTCTACAAAAAATTTTTCTCGGTGATTCTCTGCTCGGCGGTCCTATCCGTCGTCTGCTTCTTCATCGGCATCACGCTGTCGTTCGCCTTCGCGCTGCCGGCGGGCGCGGCAGTCGTATTGGTCAACCTTGCGATGTTCCTGCTTTTCTCGATCATCGGCAAGGTAAAGGATCGATAAGACGTTCAACTTTCCTGCTCCAACACGCCTACAACCACAAACCTGCCGTTTTTCACATGATAATCGCAGGTCGAAAGGGTAATCATCTGCGCGCCATATTCCGGCGTTATGCCGGTATCGTAATACGAGAGCGCCTTGCAGTGCTCAACATAATCGTCGTATTCCTCTTGCGACTGCGCATCGAAAAACTGGTAATACTTAAATTCGCTCGACTCTTTATCGTAGACCTGACTGCGAAACGCGGCGAAGATGCGGTAAACACGCCGCTCGGAGAGAGTGAACAGCTCGATCTGCGGATGTTCTTCAAAATACGCTTCATCATCGTAATAGGTCAAATTCTGAAACATCGTGCCGTTTTTAATATGATGCCCGTAAATCATCAGATTGATCGTCTGATCGATATCACAGTGATTATCCAAAAACGGCAGTCCGGAAACGGAATACTCTTTTTTGAAGTTTTTACGCAGATAATACTCGTTATCCTCCTGACTGCACATCACCGGATAACAGATATTCGTCCCTTCGATCCGCAGAAACGCAACGGTATCGGGGTTTTCCTCGGTCAGCTTTTTCAGGTATTCGCGCTCCAGCTCGGTAAAATCCCTGCCGTTTTCTTCCCCCTGCATTCCGCTGCTTTCAGAGGAAAACTCCTCCTGCGCCTGCATCGAAAACGCGCCGGCAAGCGCGCTGAGATCGGCTTTTTCTTTTCCGCGCTGCACCTGCTGCCAGATAAGCATAAACAGCGAGAACGCAAAGATCACCGATAAAACGGCGATCGCAATCCTTCGCCACGGCGCAAGCCTCTGTTTTTCCTGCATCAGGTATCTCCTTTCCATATCATATTCAGGATCTTCAGACATTTTTGGTCAAATATCATCCTGCATCAGTTCCTCAAAGGTCTGCGGAGAAACGCCCATATACATTTCTCCCTCCCGCACAAACAGCACGCCCGGGCGCGGCAGACGGTTATAATTGCCGCTCATAGCAAAGCAATACGCGCCGGTCGCAGCGACGGCGAGGATATCTCCGCTTTCCAGCTTCGGGAGCATAATCTGCGCGCCAAGGATATCGCCGCTTTCACAGCAGCGTCCGGCGATGGTATATGCCGTATCACACGGCTCATCCATTTTTTCAGCGGCATAGAATGTATATTCCGCTTCATAAAGCGCCGGGCGGATATTATCCGTCATCCCGCCGTCGACCGCAGCGTACTGTTTCCCGCCCGGAACGGTTTTGACGTTTCCAACCTCGTAAAGCGTGGTTCCCGCGCTGCCGACAATCGAACGTCCCGGCTCCAAGATAACAAACGGCAGAGGCAGCCCAGATTTTGCCGCTTCCTCCTTCATCACCGCCGCCACCCGGCGCATATACGCGCTGTAATCCACCGGATCGTCCGCGGCAAGATACGGAATGCCAAAGCCGCCGCCCAAATCGCATTCGCGCAGGGTAACGCCGCATTCCTGCTTGCAGAGCGCCATGAAATCTACCATCACCTTTGCCGCCGCCTCAAACGGCTCCGCATCAAAAATCTGAGAACCGATGTGGCAGTGCAGCCCGGCAAAATCAAGATTTCCGCAGGCTGCGGCGAGCCTTGCAGCTTCCAGCGCAAAACCTCCCTCGATCGCAAAGCCGAATTTCGAATCATTCTGCCCGGTTTGGATAAACGCATGGGTATGCGCTGAGATGCCGGGTGTGATCCGCAGCAGGATTTTCTGCTTTACTCCGTGCGCTCCGGCAAGCTGATCCAGCAGCATAAGCTCCGAAAGATTGTCAACAACGATCCGTCCGACCCCATATTCCAGAGCTGCTGTCAGCTCTTTTTTTGTTTTATTATTGCCATGATAACAGATAAGCTCCGGATCAAAACCAACCGCCTCGGCGGTATACAGCTCGCCCAGCGAAACGCAGTCTGCGCCCAGACCCTCTTCGCGAACGATACGGTAGATCTGTTTGCAGCAGAACGCCTTGCTCGCATAGCAGATCAGCCCGTTCCCGTTGTAGTTTTCGTCAAGCGAGCGCTGATATGCCTGACAGCTTTCGCGGATCAGATCCTCGTCCATCACATAAAGCGGCGTGCCGTAGCACTGCGCCAATTCCGCCGCGTCCCATTCATTGATATATAGTCTGCCGCCCCGATTGGATAAGGAGCGGCTGACAAGCTTTTTTTCCTCCATGTATTTTTCCTTTCCGCGCTGATTTTTGTATTTTATATTTATTATAGCACAATTCTTCCTGTGTTACAACCGTTGAAAACAGAGAAGCGCTGCCCACCGAAGCGCCGAAAAAATTTTCCGATACCCCGCGCAATCGGCTTGCAGGCAGATCGAAATCATGCTATAATGAAAATAGTTGGAGAACTTCCAACAAAATCCATTTTAGAAAGGGAAATTAAAATGAAGAAACGCTTTCTCAAACTAAAACGCGTGCTGTCTGTTTTGCTCTCCGCCGTAATGATCGGATCAGCGGCATTCGCGGCGGCACCGGCGCTTGCCGAAACTGCGCCTGCTCCAAGCGAGGAGGATACGCCGGTCACGATTACTCCATCCTATTCCGCTACCTATGCGCAGTGGAAGGATCAAGAGTACGCGCAGAACGACATCATTTTTCTGCCGGATGAAAAGGAAAAAATCATCCCGTTCGTAATCAAATCAAAGGAACTGCTTGTCATCGAAGCGGGCGTCTTAGGAACCCCCCCGTTTACCTCTGTAACCGCAGAGCTTTATGCAGACGAAGCCTGCACGACCAGAATCGGTAACTCGCTTTATCTGAGCGAAAGCGCGCCGTATGACAGTGACGTTTACGCCCCGCAACAGGCGCAAACCGCTTATTTAAAAATAAGCTTGAGTCGTAACTACGGCGATAATTCCACGATCAACCTCTCCGTCTACAGCTATGCGGTCAGCGCGGCAAACCGCAGCATCAAGGCAAACGGCTGGTATGTCGCGGGCTTTGACTGCGATTTAGCGGATCAGTACTACAAAATCGCAGTCACCCAGCCGGGCGTCGTTACCTTCACCTTTGCGACCTTCGGAGAGGATCAAAGCTATTTCAACGTGCAGCTGCTCAACAGCAGCAAAAAAGCGATCAGCAAAACCAGCTATCTCACCACTGCGCTGGATTCCACCGGCAAGCGGTTTTCCGTCACTAAGACCTACGCGCTCAAGAAGGGCTATTACTACATCAAAATCCACGACTACAATACGGAAACCGTCGCGTTTAAGTACACCTTCAAGGCCGTCACCGACCAGTCCGGCGCTTCCAAATCCAAAGCGACCGCGCTCACAGTCGGCGGCAAATCCAAGAAGGGGCTGCTGACCCAAACCGACAAAACTTACGCCTACGATTACTACAAGCTGACCTTAACCAAGGCGACCGCCTTTACGATCAGCATTACAACCCAAGCGGATTCTTCCGTATATCTTGAGGTTTCCAGTGCAAACGGCAGCACGGTCATCGGCGGCTACAACAACATCTACAACGGCAAAAACGAGCTTTCTACCAGCGGCACCTTCTCAAAGGGGACCTACTACATCAAGCTGTATAAGACAAACGCGCAGTCCAGCGCCTATTACAGCATCTCCATCAAAAAGCAATAAAAAGGAGAAATTTGTATGAGACAGGAGAACAAAAAAGGCGGTCTGTTTAGGTTATTCCCCATTATGTGCGCAATATGGTATATTATCGAAGCAATATGGAATTGGAATATTGTCGGAAAAATAAAATACTACGCTTTCATTTTACAAAACAGAGATATCCTCCCACACACACACAATTACGATTATGCTGCGATCTTAATTGCTGTAGCGCGAAAACTGTTTGCCGGCATTGGCGGCAGAGTCATTGTCTTAGTTGCCGTAATTTGGATCTTGCTGTTCTTACACCACAAAACGGGACGGTACGTCAAAGTATTAAATTTGCTGTATGCCGGAAGCATCCTTTATGTGATCTATCATTTGCTATGTTTGCTGTGCATGCTGCTTCCTGCTTTCCGTTCTTTCGGAGATTTCAGT
>CAZPLR010000010.1:10725-22154 GCA_964587555.1 uncultured Oscillospiraceae bacterium | reverse complement strand
TGTATTTTTATTTGCGTCGCGGTAGTTTTAATCGAAAAAGCATTGTCCCGACGTGCCGGAGCAAAAGTGCCGTAAAAGGCGGAATGACGAAATAAGGTCAACTGTTTCATGATTCCGTAAAAATGGAGCAGAAATAATCTTTCTGCATTTCTTCGAACACTTTTTCCGTAAGAAAACCGATAAACGCGCAATCCAGCGCCTGCTACAGTTTCCATCAAAAAGCAAACGCAGATCGGCAAAATGCCGATCCGCGTTTTTTATTTCCGTTTGACTCCATACCCCTTTTGTAAAGAGAAGAAAGAGGAAATCCGGGAAAAGGTATTGCGTTTTTGCGCAATTTATGCTATGATAAAAAATACAGCAAAGAGAAAGAGGGTTTTCCGGCAATAACCCACCGGCAATAAAGAAAGGATGCTATATTATGAACATGAATTTTCTGCGGAAGCTTCCAATCCCGATGACTATCAAGGAGCAATTCCCAATCTCCGACCGCACGGTTGAGATCATCGCAAAAAGAAACAAGGAGATCGCCGACTGCTTCACCGGAAAAGACAGCCGCATGGTACTGGTTATCGGGCCGTGCTCCGCCGACCGCGAAGATGCGGTGATGGAATATATCCACCGCTTAAAGCGCATCGACAGCCAAGTTAAGGACAAAATCCTGATCGTTCCGCGTATCTACACCAATAAGCCGCGCACCACCGGCGAGGGCTACAAGGGAATGGCGACTCAGCCTGACCCGCAAAAGCCGGAGGACATGCTCGAAGGCTTGATCGCGATCCGTAAGCTGCATACCCGCGCGATTGTCGAAACCGGCTTTACCTGTGCGGACGAGATGCTTTATCCGGAAAATCACCGCTATCTTTCCGATCTGCTCGGCTATGTCGCTGTCGGCGCGCGTTCGGTGGAAAACCAGCAGCACCGTCTAACCGCTTCCGGATTAGACATTCCGGTCGGCATGAAGAACCCGACCGGCGGCGACCTTTCGGTCATGCTCAACGCAATTAAGGCGGCGCAGATCAGCCACACCTTCCTTTATCGCGGCTGGGAGGTCGTTTCTAACGGCAATCCAATGGCACACGCCATCCTGCGCGGCTACATGAACAAACACGGGCAGAGCATTCCGAACTACCACTACGAGGATTTGGTGCAGCTTTATGAGCTATACGCGGCAAGAGGGCTGGAAAACATTGGTCTGCTCGTAGATTGCAATCACGCCAACTCCGGAAAGCAGTACAACGAGCAGGTGCGTATCAGCAAGGAGGTTTTGCACTCCTGCCGTCACAATGCGGACATTGCGAAGATGGTGCGTGGCTTTATGATTGAAAGCTACCTCGTGGACGGTGCGCAAAAGCCATGCGGCGGTGTCTACGGGCAGTCCATCACCGACCCTTGCTTAGGCTGGGAAAAGACCGAAAGACTGATTCTTGAGCTGGCAGACCTTTGGTAATCACACAAAGCCAAATATAAATCGTATTCTTATAGGCATAGGCGGCATGGCAAAAAGAGCGATCCGTTTCTACAAAAGATATGGATTTCGTCTTGACGGAACAGAATCGGAAATCATGCTTGGCACGCCCAATACAGAAATCAGAATGGTTTACGAAAGAGACGAAAACCACTCCCGGTTTATCGGAAAAAGCAAACAGAAAACTCCTCGCCGCCTATAGGCAGCGAGGAGTTCCTTTATGACCTTATTTCCGTTCCGTCTTTTGAAGGCGAACCGTACATCATCTTTGGCGCAGACTGTCATGAAATCCAGCGATCCACATCACAGCGCGGCAGGGCGCCGGCTATGCCGCCGGACAAGCGAAAAACGGCTTCTCTTCCCCATTTCGCAACGGCGCGTTTGGGAAAAGAATGCCGTTTCTTTTTGTCAATTCTTCTGAATCAGCGCGATAAAGACAATGTCCTCATCGCCGCAATTCTCCATGCCATGACCGCAGCCGTCCGGAGTAAAGGTGACGTCGCCCGATTTAACTGTGACAATCTTCCCATTGTCATTATATTCCCCTACGCCGGAGAGGATGTAGTAGGTTTCACTTTCCCCATGATGCTCATGATAACCAAGACTGCATCCCGGCGCGATCACCACGCGGGCAAACAGCTTGGTCTTATCGTTTTTCTGCGCATCCGAGATCAGATGCTCAATATCCACATGACCCTTTCCGCCCGCTTTATTTGGATTCACGGTCAATACTCTGTCCTCATGATGAGTAATCTGGTTCATACTGTTCTCCTTCCTTGGTAAAGCCGAAATACGCCTTGATTTTCTGCGCAGCCTTGGCGGCGGTCAGATTGGAATTATCGATCCTGAGATAGCGTTCACCCGTAAACTCCCCCGTTTTGCTTTCCAGCCGGTAACCGCTGTCTTCATTTTTGAGCCGCACAGCGGAAAGCTCCACGTCCCGTTTGGAGGGCTTATGCTGCAGCCGATTTTCGCTTGCGTTGCGCAGCAGGCGTATCGACTGCGGTGCAACAAGCTCCGCAAAATATACCTCTGTGCCGTAAGGGGCAAAAATCTGCCGGATGTGCGCGATATAGTCCCAATCGGACTGCTCGTCCAACGCCCACATATAGGTGAAAATCAGCCCATAGTTTTCTGAAGCGGCAAACTCCTCAAAGATCACATCCCGGATCCGATCCACCGCGCGACGGTGGTAGCCGCCGAAGATTTCAATCACCGGCTCGATCGCCATGTGATTGTGAAACAGCCGCAAATCGGTGATCTTGGTCAGTTCCTGTCCGACTGTCATCTTCCCCACCGCGCCGCTTCCAAATAAAATAAGCAGTTTCATACCATCTCTCCCATCATCCGATCCCGCATAAACGCTTTAAGGTTTCGGTGACGCCATATTCCGCGTTGGACGGCGCGATAAACCGCGCGTGCGCTTTGACGCCGTCCTCTCCATTTGCCATGCAGTAGCTGTAATACGCTTCGCGAAACAGAGAAAGGTCATTGTAATAGTCGCCAAAAGCAGCGGTTTCCTCATAGGAAACACCCAAACGCTTTTGCAGCATCGCAAGCGCCTTTCCTTTATCGGTGCCCTGATTCATCACGTCCATCCAAAATTCGCCGCTGACCTGAAACGAAAAATTTGGAAACTGCGCCGATAGGAATTTCTCGCTCCCGGACTGCGGATTCAGCGGATCGTAGATTGCAAGCTTATAAATTTCGTCCTGCACCGCAGCCAAGTCCTCCACCTGCACCCGATTGTTGTAGTAAAGTCCAATCTCCTTGGCATAGGCGTCGCCGTAATCCAGATGATAGGTGCCGTTCACACCGCAGAGCAGAAGCTTGATCTGCTGTGCATCATCGGTATGACGGGAACAGCTGTATTCTTCCGTGCAGCGCACCAGCGAAACAAAGCTGTCATGCGCCATCGTATCCTGATAAATCATCTCGCCTTTCAACACGACGCACGCGCCGTTATCACAGATCAGCGCAAGCTTCTGCGGGGACGGCTGAAAATTCTGGCGCAGCGCGACATAAGATCGCCCGCTGGCAATCGCAAAGCAAACGTCCTTTTCCCGCAGCGCATCCACCACTTCCCAGAAATCAGGCGGAAGCTTGTGCGACCGGTCAAGCAGCGTGCCGTCCACATCGCTTGCAGCAAGCCTGATCATACCGACAGCTCCGCCTTTTCGCCTAATACGTCGGCATATGCCGCGCGGACCGGCGCAACCTCGGTTTCGATAAACTCATCCACCTGCTGCACACAGCGGCCGATGAAATTCTCCGGCTTGAGCACCGCAACGATCTCTTCCTTGCTCAAACCAAACGCCGGATCGGAGGCAATGCGGTCGACCAGATCATTTTCGCCGCCCTCCTCCTTGACGACGCGCGCCGCAGCAATCGAATGCTGGCGCAGGCGCTCGTGCAGTTCCTGCCGGTTTCCGCCCTTTTTAACCGCCTCCATCATGATGTTTTCAGTCGCCATAAACGGCAGCTCCCGCGTCATGCGCTGTGCGATGATCTTCGGATAAACGACAAGCCCGTCGCAAACGTTAATCATAATCATCAAAATCGCGTCGACAGCCAAGAACGCCTCTGAAACCGAAATGCGTTTGTTGGCAGAGTCGTCTAGTGTGCGCTCAAACCACTGTGTCGCGGCGGTGAACATCGGGTTAAGCGAGTCGCACATTACATAGCGCGAGAGCGAGGTGATGCGCTCGCAGCGCATTGGATTGCGCTTATACGGCATCGCAGAGGAACCAATCTGGTTTTTCTCAAACGGCTCCTCCATCTCCTTGAAGTTTGCAAGAATACGCAGGTCGTTGGAGAATTTTGAGGCGCTCTGCGCAATGCCGGAAAGGGTGTTCAGCACATAGGAATCAACCTTGCGGGAATAGGTCTGTCCGGAAACCGGCACAACCCCCTCAAAGCCCATCTCCTCGCAGATCATCTCCTCCATCTGATGGATCTTATCGGTATCGCCCTCAAACAGCTCCATAAAGCTTGCCTGCGTTCCGGTCGTTCCCTTGGAGCCAAGCAGCTTCAGCGTGGAGATGCGGTACTCGACCTCATGCAGATCCATCACAAACTCGTTGCACCATAACGCTGCGCGCTTGCCGACCGTGGTCAGCTGCGCCGGCTGGAGATGGGTGTAGGCAAGACAAGGCATATCCTTATACTGTCCGGCGAATTTCGCCAGCAGATCGATCACATTGACAAGCTTTCTGCGCACCAAGAAAAGCGCGTCCCGCATTGTGATAATGTCGGTATTATCCCCGACATAGCAGGAGGTCGCGCCCAAATGGATGATGCCCGCCGCCTTTGGACACTGCTTGCCGTAAGCGTAAACATGCGACATCACGTCGTGGCGCACCAGCTTTTCTCTTGCGGCCGCCGTTTCATAATCGATCTCGTCAATATGCTCCTCCAGCTCCATGATCTGCTCCTCGGTCACGTTCAGCCCAAGCCGATGCTCAGCTCTGGCGAGCGCTACCCACAGCTTATGCCAAGTGCGAAACTTATAATCCGGAGAAAAAATGTACTGCATCTCCTTGCTTGCATAACGGCTGCCAAGCGGCGATTCATAGGATGGTTTCATACGATTCATGCTCCTTTTTACTTTTTCAGCGTCCCAGAGTTCATTTCCTCAGCGGCGCGAAGTATATGGCGCTGCGCTTCGGTCAGGCAGACGCCGTTTATGGCTAAAAAATCTTCCATCCGCTGCGACATCGTATCCAACGGCAGCGGCTCGGTTTCTTCCGGCAGCGGATAGCGCATTTGCAGCAGATGCGGAAAAACGCGCTTTAAACGTGCAAAGCCATCCGCCTGCAAAACGCTGTCGGTCAGATTTAGATAAAGATACGCATCCTGAATGTGCTGCGGCGGGGAGGCGATCAGCGAGGAAAACGCGCCGGTATATTCAACTACCGGACGCATGGGCGGCAGACTATGGCGCGCTGTTTTTGGCGTATCACCGGAAAAGTCAACCGAAAGATACCCTTTCTCCTGCCGCAATTCCTTTCTTTCGTACACCATCGGCGTGCCGGCATAGCAGCAACGCTCCGAAACGGGAGAAGTTGCATGGATATGCCCGAGCGCCGCATAATCAAAGCGCGAAAAAAGTGCCGCGTCAATCAGCTGCGCACCGCCGTCATGGTTCTCCGAAAGCAGCCGCTTCACCGCAGGATCATCGCGCTGCAGGATCAGCCCGTGCGCCGCCGCAATATGCAGAGCGCTTTCATCCCAGACTGCCTCGATCCGCTCGATCACCCGCTTCATGCATGCCTCAGGCGTCCCGCCGCCTGCCTGCCGCTGCAGCGCGGAGGTAAAATACGGAATCAGAAAAAACTGCACGCGCTTTCCATCCAGCACAAAGGGGAACGGCAAAAATGCGTCGTCCAGACGCTCCGCCAAAAAAAGCCCCTTATCCCGATACGGTGCGCAGCACGCTTTTAGCCACGAAAAACGGTCGTGGTTGCCTGGAATTGCCAGCACAGGGCAGCCGCACTCACTCAAAAGACGCGTCATGATCTCGTCAAACAGCGTCTTTGCCTGCGGCGTGCAGCCGTTATAATCAAACAGATCACCACAGATCAGGATCACCTGCGGTTTTCTTGCGGAAAGATCGTCGCAAAAGCGGGAAAACCAATCCCGCTGATCGTCCAACAGACTTACGCCGTCCAAAACCTTACCTAAATGCCAGTCGGCAGTGTGCAGCAGCATCTTTTTCTCCCAAAATCAATATCAGACGGTTACTGCTTCTCGTGCAGCTTATAACGCAGCGTCATCAGGCTGTCGCTGATATGAACATTTTCCACCTGAAGCTGCGGATAATCCAGCAGGATATCATAATGCGAAAAATTCAGCACGCCCTTGATCCCGTTCTCAATCAGCAGCGGAATCAGCGCCTTCGCCGCCTCCTTTGGTACGCACAGGATCGCCGCCGTCGGCTTGAACTTTGCGCAAAGCTCCGGTAAGCTATCAACCGGCGCAACCGAAAGTCCGCCGATCATCATCCCGATCTTGTTCGGATTATTATCAAAAACAGCGGACAGCTCAAATCCGCGCGTGCGCGTTTCCATGTAGTAGGTAACCGCTGTTCCAAGGTTGCCTGCGCCAAACAGGATCGCCCGCTGCGGCGCGTCCTGCCCCAGAATACAGCCGATCTCATAATGCAGCGCAGACACGTTGTAGCCATATCCCTGCTGCCCAAACCCGCCAAAGCAATTTAAATCCTGACGGATCTGCGAGGCGGTAAGCCCCATTTTTTCCGACAGCTCGCGCGAAGAAATGCGCTCGGTGCCGGACTGCATAATCTCCCCTAAAAAACGATAATACCGCGGCAGCCGGCGGATTACCCGCTCGGAAATTCTTTTATCACTTCGATAATTCTTATTCTGAACTGACATTGGTGTTTCATCCTTTTTTATAACTAAATTTTCTGGAATCTCTATTTTTTTACTGTTTTTTAAGATAGAATCTCAAAGATATTGTTCCTTCTATCATCATCCCAGTAGATTCGTAATTTTTTTGTCTTCATCGACAAAAAAATCAATATTATTATATCACGATCAGCTTTTCCTGTCAAGATTATAACGATGCGATTTTTACTTTTTTCAAAAACGCTGGAAAGCGTTAAATCAGAAAAGCGCTGTAAAGACCGGCGCATATCTCATTCGAAGGATGCTTAACATGAATTTTACAAGAATATATTTTCATTTTGATATAGATTTGATATAATGGATGACAGCGGAGGGGAGCGCTTCCGCAATTTCAGAAAGAAGGTGCTTTGATGATATATTTAACCGAGGATGACGACGCAATCCGCGAACTCATCATCTACACGCTGCGCGCCGTAGGCATGGATGCGCAGGGATTTGCCGATCCCCGCGGCTTTTTAACCGCCATGCAGCAAGCCGTGCCGGAATGCATTCTGCTGGACATCATGCTTCCGGAGATCGATGGCATCACGCTGCTGCGGCAGATCCGCGCAACCCCCGAATGGGCGGATATTCCGGTCATGATGATCACCGCGAAGGACACCGAGTACGACAAGGTTATCGGGCTTGACGCGGGCGCCGACGACTATCTCACCAAGCCGTTCGGCATGATGGAGCTTCCCGCCCGCATCCGCGCGCTTCTGCGCCGCAGCGGGCGCATATTCCCAAAAAAGCCGGAAGAAAACGTTCTTTCCGTCGGCAGTATCACAGTCAACGAGGATAGGCACGAAATTTTTGTCGGCGGAAAGCTCGTTGTCTGCACCTCAAAGGAATACGAGATGCTTGTCTGTTTCATGAAGAATCCGGGGATATTATTCACCAGAGAACAGCTGCTGAACCGTATCTGGGACTACAGCTACAGCGGCGAAAGCCGGACAGTCGACGTCCATATCCGCACCCTGCGTCAAAAGCTTGGCGATGAAGGGAAACGGATTGAAACCGTGCGCGGCTTTGGGTACAAGCTTTCAGACGAATGAAGGGAAGAGCTATGCACGATAAAAAAATCCATTCGCTGACAAAGCGAATTTTTGCCGCAATCTTTTCGGTGTCGCTTAGCCTATCGCTTTTGAGCTTTTTCTTCATTTTGTATCTGATGTACGATTACGACAATGAAAAGCAGCAGGGGCATCTGCGGGATAACGCAGTGCTTCTTGCAGCCGCATTGGAGGACGCCGGCGACCCCATTTCGTTTCTGCGCGATATCCCCGTTTCAGACGCGCGATTCACCCTGATCGCGCCGGATGGAAGCGTGAAATACGACTCCAAGACCGACGCATCGCAGATGGAGAACCATCTTTTACGCGAAGAGATCCAATTAGCGATCGAAAACGGCATAGGCGAAAGCGCGCGCTACTCCTCCACCCTCACCGTCAAGACGAACAATTGTGCGATACGCCTCAGCGACGGCGCGTTTATACGGGTTTCACAGGATCAATACACCATGCTTTCACTCATTCTGGACACCGGACAGCCGCTTGCGGTGGTCCTAACGATCTCGCTGGGGCTATCACTGCTTTTGGCGTACCGCATCTCCCGCAGCATCACCGCAAGATTAAACGCTTGGGATCTGCATGCAAAAGCGCCGCAGCCGGTCTATAGCGAGCTGTATCCGCTCGCACAGCACCTCGAAACCCAGAATATCCAGATCGAGAGACAGCTTGACGATCTGACCAAGGCGCGAAAGGAGATCCAAACCATCACCAAGAATCTTCCGGAGGGACTGCTGCAATGCGACGCTTCTGGAAAAATCCTCAGCTGCAACCGAACTGCCTCAGCCCTATTGACCGCCAAAAGCGGCGCAATTCCAATTCATGTGCAGGATCTTACCGACCAGAGCATCTGCGCGCTGCTGGATTCGGCGCTTGCTGGACAAAAGACAAGCGTGCGCTGGGAAAAGGACGGCTGCGTCTATCGCACGACCGCCGCGCCGATCCAAAGCGGGAAACGCATCTGCGGCGCAGTACTGATCTTGATTGACATCACCGATTCGCTGCGGCAGGAGGAGCTGAGGCGGGAATTTTCAGCAAACGTTTCACACGAGCTGAAAACGCCGCTGACCGTCATCTCGGGCTACGCAGAGCTGATGGAGAACAGGCTGGTGCAGCAGAAGGATCTGCCGGAATTTGCCGGACGCATCCGCAAGGAGGCAGGAAGGATGATCCAACTGATCGGAGATATTATGCGGCTTTCCGCGATGGATGAGGGCAAGCAGAAGCTCTCTTTAAAGCGCATCGATCTTGCGGCGCTCTCAGCCGAGGTTTGCGGCAAGCTCTCCGAAAGGGCAAAGGAGATGAAGGTGCGGCTAAGCTGCGACGCGCCGAAGCCGGTTTATTTTATCTGCGACGAGGGGATGATGACCGAGCTGATTACCAACCTGACCGATAACGCGATCAAATACAATCGCGAAAACGGCGCTGTGCGCGTTTTTGTCAGAGAGGAAAACGGCAAGATCGTGCTGACCGTCGAGGACAGCGGAATTGGTATCTCAAAGGTCGATCAAAGCCACATTTTCGAGCGGTTTTACCGTGCGGATAAGAGCCGGTCAAAAGCGCTTGGCGGCACTGGGCTTGGTCTTTCAATCGTGCGGCATATCGCACAGCTGCACGGCGGCAGGATCACCCTTACCAGTGCGCCGAACAGGGGAACGACCATCGAGATCGTTTTTCCACAGGACGCTCCTTTCTCCGAAAAGAGTGCCGCATCCGACGCAGAATAAAGCAAGTTTGCAGCATAAAAAGCCCCGGCTGATTCCCTGCCGACAGCAAGGAAAAATCCGGGGCTTTGTAATCATCCCGATGCGATAAGAACGCAGAATATCCGGCCTTACGCTTACAGCGTCACCTTGTGGAACACCTTTTTGCCCTTTTTGAGAATCAACGCGCCATCGTTAAAATCAGCGGCAGTGACAGTGTATTTTGGATCAGTCACCTTCACATCGTTTAACGCCACGCTGTTTCCGACAACGAGCCGTCTTGCCTCACTGTTGGAGGCGGCAAGCCCTGCCTTGACCATCAGGGTCAGCAGTCCCATCCCTTCGCCGAATTCCTCCGCGCTCACCGCAGTGGTCGGCATATGCTCGGTGGAGGCATTCCCGCCAAACAGCGCTCTTGCTCCCTCCTGCGCCTTATCCGCCTCCTCCTTGCCATGAACCAGCTTGGTCAGCTCATAGGCAAGAATCTCCTTCGCTTCATTGAGCCTGCTGCCTTCCCACGCATCCATCGCCTCGATCTGCTCCAGCGGCAGGAAAGTGAGCATCCGCAAGCATTTCAAAACATCCGCATCGTCAACGTTCCTCCAGTACTGATAGAAATCAAACGGGCTTGTTTTATTCGGATCCAGCCAAACTGCGCCGGACTGGGTCTTCCCCATCTTCTTTCCCTCGGAGTTTAACAGCAGCGTTATAGTCATCGCGTGCGCGTCCTTGCCGAGCTTGCGGCGGATCAATTCGGTGCCGCCGAGCATATTACTCCACTGGTCATCGCCGCCAAACTGCATGTTGCAGCCGTATTTCTGAAACAGCGCGTAGAAGTCGTAGCTCTGCATAATCATGTAGTTAAACTCTAAAAAGGAAAGACCACGCTCCATACGCTGTTTATAGCACTCGGCTGCCAGCATCCGGTTGACCGAAAAATGCGCGCCGACCTCGCGCAGCACATCAATGTAGTTGAGATCAAGCAGCCAATCGGCGTTATTGACCATCAGCGCTTTGCCGTCAGAGAAGTCGATAAAACGGCTCATCTGCTCCTTGAAGCACTCGCAGTTATGCTGAATTGTTTCAACGGTCATCATCTGGCGCATATCGGTACGTCCGGACGGATCGCCAATCATCGCAGTGCCGCCGCCAATCAGTGCGATCGGTTTATTTCCTGCCATTTGCAGGCGTTTCATCAAGCACAACGCCATAAAATGCCCAACATGCAGGCTGTCGGCGGTCGGGTCAAAGCCGATATAAAAAACCGCCTTCCCCTCGTTGATCATCCTGCTGATCTCCTCCTCGTTTGTGACCTGTGCGATCAGCCCGCGCGCTTTCAGTTCCTCATAACAATTCATTTGAATCTTCCTTTCTCCGCCACCATAGGCACATCCGTCCAATGCAATGAAAAAAGCCCTCTTTCGGCATAAAGCCGAAAGAGGGCATAGAATCATCTATACGGTACCACCTCTTATTTGCTTTCCAAAGGGAAAGCCTCTATGGGATCGGCATAACGCGAATCCCGTGTGCGCTAACGGGCACATCCGGTCCGGCTTACTGCTCCAATCGGAGGTTTTTCCGGACAGCTAAAAGATGTATTCGCCCCTTTCCCATCGCGCCCTTGCACCGACCGGGCGTTCTCTGCATCTGAAAAAAGGGGTTACTTCTTCTTTATCATCGCTGATTGGATGGATCAAATTTAATTTTTATTTCTATTTAGTATATCACAGCAAAAAGCGAATGTCAAGCCCACGCGGAAAAAATTTAATTTTGGCGGAAAGCA
>CAZPLR010000010.1:6629-10625 GCA_964587555.1 uncultured Oscillospiraceae bacterium | reverse complement strand
AGCCTTGCGCAATCCCAGATATAAAACAGCGCATAAGCCCGATTCACGTCAGGTAAAGCGCGCATTTTTCCGTTATCCCAGCGGGTGGAATGGCTTTCAGCGCTTGGATTCCCGGCACAGAGGTGCCATGATAGAGCTTCACGAAACCTCTCCCCCGATCATAACACGAGTCTCCCTTGTACCGAGAGAGACCGCATACCAATCAAAATCGGCAAGAAAATGCTTGCGATCACTTAAATAGATCCTTCACCTTATCGCCAAAGGTCTTTTTCTTTTTATACTGGTGCTCACCGGTCAGATCCTCGAATTTACGCAGCGCTTCCTTCTGATTACGGGTCAGGTTCTGCGGCGTTTCAATATCCACGCGGACATATTCATCGCCGCGTCCACTGGAATTGACAAACGGAACGCCCTTATTGCGCAGACGGAATACCGCGCCGGTCTGGGTTCCCTCCGGAATCGAATATTCTACATTTCCATCAACCGTCGGAACCACAAGCTTATCGCCAAATACAGCCTGTGCAAAGGAGATCGGCACATCGACCCAAATGTCATACTCCTCGCGTTTAAAGATATCGCTCTTTTTCACTCTGACCATTAGCTCAAGATCGCCGGCAGAACCGCCGTTTGTTCCGGCGTCGCCCTGACCGCGCAGAGCAAGTGTCTGCCCATCGTCTATGCCGGCTGGGATCGTCACCTCAAGGTTTTTGCTGCGGCGCACATTCCCGCTTCCGCCGCAGGCGCTGCACGGCGTGTCGATCTTCCTGCCGGCGCCATGGCAATCCGGGCAAACAGTCTGGGTCTGGATCGAGCCGATCGGCGTGCGCTGCACACGCGTGACCTGACCTGTTCCCTTACAGGTCGAGCAGATGTGCGTGGATGTACCGGGCGCTGCGCCGGAGCCGCCGCAAGCAGAACAAGTTTCTACCTTGTTGATCGAAATAGTCTTTTTGCAGCCCTTAACCGCTTCCTCAAAGCTGATCGTGCAGGAGGCGCGCACATTGCCGCCTCTGCGCGGCGCATTCGGACTCGTGCGGCGGGAAGAGCCGCCGAAGCCGCCGAACATCGAGCCGAAGATATCGCCCAAATCAAAATCGCTAAAGCCGCCTGCATAGCCGGAGCCAAAACCGCCTCCCGCGCCCGCACCATAGGACGGATCGACCCCTGCAAAGCCGAACTGATCGTAGCGCTGACGCTTTTCCGAATCGGAAAGCACCTCGTATGCCTCGTTAACCTCTTTTAACTTCTGCTCCGCTTCCTCTTTATTGTCCGGATTTAAGTCCGGATGGTACTTGCGGGCGAGCTTGCGGTACGCCTTTTTGATATCGTCCTCGGAGCTGCCCTTCTCAACGCCAAGCACCTCATAATAATCTCGTTTATCTGCCATATTCTATCATCATAACTCCTTCTTGCGGATTGTAGCTCTTGGGGACGCCGGATGGGAAATGCATGCGCTTCCCCCATATAACACAGGCAATCCAGAGGAAGCAAAAGCATCCTCTGGATCATTCCTGCGAAAATTATACTTCTTTATATTCCGCGTCAGTGAAGCCATCGCCGCCATTGCTGCCGCCCTGATTCGGATCCTGACCGCCCTGTGCGCCCTGAGCAGCCTGCGCCGCCTGATACATCTTTTCGGAAGCCTTATAGAACGCTTGTTGAAGCTCATCGGATTTTGCCTTGATCGCCGCAGTATCGCTGCCCTTTAACGCCTCTCTCACCGCCGCAATCTTCTGCTCGATATCAGATTTTTCCTCCGGAGAGATTTTATCTCCCATCTCGCCTAAGGTCTTTTCCATCTGGAACGCCATCTGCTCCGCGTTATTTCTGGTATCAACCTCTTCCTTGCGCTTTTTGTCCTCAGCCGCAAACGCTTCCGCGTCCCTTACCGCTTTATCGATATCTTCCTTCGACATGTTGGTCGAGGAGGTGATCGTAATATTCTGCTCCTTGCCGGTGCCTAAATCCTTCGCGGAAACGTGGACGATGCCGTTTGCGTCGATATCAAACGAAACCTCGATCTGCGGAACGCCGCGCGGCGCCGGAGCAATGCCGTCCAAGCGGAACAAGCCAAGCTGCTTATTATCCTTCGCAAACTCACGCTCGCCCTGTAAAACGTTGATCTCAACCTGAGTCTGGTTATCCGCAGCAGTCGAGAATACCTGAGATTTCTTTGCCGGAATCGTGGTGTTCCTCTCAATGATCTTGGTGCATACGCCGCCTAACGTCTCAATACCGAGCGACAGCGGGGTGACATCCAACAGCAGCACGCCGCCCTTCACATCTCCAGCCAGCACGCCGCCTTGGATCGCCGCGCCAACCGCAACGCACTCGTCCGGATTAATTCCCTTGAACGGTTCTTTGCCCATAATGTTCTTTACCGCGTCCTGAACAGCCGGAACACGGGTAGAACCGCCGACCAGCAGTACCTTGTTGATCTGCGACGGAGTCAGATCCGCGTCGGAAAGCGCCTGCTTTACCGGGCCTACGGTCGCTTCAACCAGATCGGCGGTCAATTCGTTGAATTTCGCGCGGGTCAAGGTCATATCCAAGTGCTTTGGACCGGTCGCATCTGCTGTGATAAACGGCTGGTTGATATTAACGCTGGTCAGACCGGACAGCTCGATCTTCGCCTTCTCCGCCGCATCCTTTAAGCGCTGCATCGCCATCTTATCCCCGGAGAGATCGATGCCCTCGCTCTTTTTGAACTCGGAGATAATCCAGTTGATGATACGCTGGTCAAAATCGTCGCCGCCTAAGTGGTTGTTGCCAGCGGTTGCCAAAACCTCCTGTACGCCATCGCCCATATCGATAATCGATACGTCGAAGGTACCGCCGCCGAGGTCATAAACCATAATGGTCTGCTCTTCTTCCTTATCCACACCGTAAGCAAGCGCCGCTGCAGTCGGCTCGTTGATGATGCGCTTTACGTCTAAGCCCGCAATGGTGCCCGCATCCTTGGTTGCCTGACGCTGCGCGTCGTTAAAGTACGCCGGAACAGTGATGACCGCTTCCGTTACCGGCTCGCCGAGATAGCTTTCCGCGTCCTTTTTCAGTTTGGTGAGGATCATCGCGGAAATTTGCTGCGGGGTGTAGGATTTGCCGTCGATGTTGACATTGTAATTCTCACCCATATGACGTTTGATCGAACTGATAGTCTTATCCGGATTGGTGATTGCTTGGTTCTTTGCAACCTTACCGACTAAACGGTCTCCGTTCTTGGCAAAGCCGACGACGCTCGGCGTAGTGCGCATGCCCTCCGGATTGGTGATAACGGTAGGCTCGCCATTCTCGATGACCGCTACGCAGGAGTTTGTAGTACCTAAATCAATACCAATAATTTTTCCCATAATTTATCTTCCTTCCTTGCATCAAAAAGCTTTTCACTTTTTGGAGTTAACATTGTAAAATTTGAATGATTTATGGATTGGCGACAACGACCATCGCTGGACGCAGCACCTTATCCTTTAGTATATAGCCGGTCTGATAGACCTGACAAACCGTGTTTTCGCCGAAGTCCTCGCTCTCGCAGCGTGAAACCGCATTATGCAGGTTCGGGTCGAACACCTCGCCGACGCCCGGCGTTTCCTTCACGCCAAGCTCGGCAAGAATCTTCAAAAACCGCTCGTAAATCATCGCCACGCCTTTATAGAACGCTTCGTCCTCGGTTTGAGTCTTCAGCGCCTGCTCGAACACATCTAATACCGGGAATATCTTTAGAATTGTCTGTCCGGCCGCATAATCGTATATCGCATCCTTCTCTCTCGCGGTACGCTTCTTATAGTTATCAAATTCCGCGTATTGCCGCAAAATTTTATCGTTTAATTCCTCAACCTGCTTTGTAAGCTCCTCGCATCTTTTTTGCGCGTCTGCCAGCTCATCCGGCGCTTCCTCGGTTATCTCCTCTTCCGCTTCGGCTGGCTGCGTATCTTTAACGGCGTCCTCGGACTGCTCGCTTGACAGCTCCTTCTCCTCCTTCGGCGCTTCTTCCTTCGG
>CAZPLR010000010.1:0-6529 GCA_964587555.1 uncultured Oscillospiraceae bacterium | reverse complement strand
AGCAAGCGGCTGACGCTGTCGGAAATACAGTCGATATACGGTATCACCTTCGCGTAATCCAGACGCATCGGACCGATCACGCCGAACGCGCCCGCCTGCCTGCCGTCAACAGTAAAACGCGAAACGATCATGCTTGAGTTCGACACCACAAAGCTGCCGTCCTCCTCTCCGAACAGCACCGAAATCCCTTCGGTTGCATTCTCCAGCACCTTAACCAATTGATCACGCCTCTGGAGCAGCCGCAGCGCCTGATCCGTCTGGATCTCCGACCCTGCCAAAAGCTTCTGCTCGCCGGTCAAACGAACGCGCGGAACAGTCAAATCGCCCACCAGCTCATAGACCGCGTGCAGTAACGGGGAGAGCGAAAGCATGTAAGAGCCGAGCGCCAAACCCAGCCTCTCCATCTCCTTCTCGGTGAGCGCGTCGGGGTTGACGCCTTGGAGATTCTCATTGATGAAGTCTTGGAAATAGCGAAGCTGCTCTGGGGAAATGTCAAATTCCAGCCTGCACATCCTATTTTTCACTGAACCCATTGAGGTAATCATCAAAAGCGCATAAACGCGATGCCCCGCCGGAATGACCTCGACCTTGGTGATAACCGAGATCTGCGGCAGCGCGCCGGTATTTACGGCTGTGAGCCCGGTAAGCTCGGAAAGAACCGCTACGGCGTTGTCGATAACCGCGTCGGCTGTGATACAGTCCTTGCCGATCATGCTGTCAATGCGCGTCCGCTCCTCTTCGGAAATTGGCTGCGCCTCCATCAGCTCATTGATATAATAGCGGTAGCCTAGATACGACGGAACTCTGCCGGCAGAGGTGTGCGGCTGTTCGAGATAACCCAGCCGCTCTAAAAACGCCATGTCGTTGCGAATCGTGGCGGAGGATACGGTAAGCCCCTTTTTTTCCAGCCGCTGCTGTACAAGCTTTGAACCGACGGGATCGCCGACCTTGATATACTCATCGACAACAATCGACATAATTGCGCGTTTACGCGCATCAAGCTCCTTCATCCCAGTTTACCATACCTTTCCATCCACTTGCCGCGCTGGCAAAGTAACCCTTCGCTTTCTGGCACTCTATTTCCTCGAGTGCTAAATATACTATACTCCTGCAAGGCAAAAAAGTCAATAGGCAAATGTGGCGAAATTTTGAATTTATTTTAATATTTTATCCCTTTAGCGCCGTGCGATACGCGGTGGGCGCGCAATCAAAACGTTCAGGTCAAGCAAGGCCGATGCAAATGATTCAAAAAAACCGGCGTGAGAAGCGCTCACGCCGGTACAGCATCAAATTTTTTCAAATCGTTCTACATTTGTAACAAAGATGGTCGCGCCTCCCACGCTTACCTCCATCGGATACGGCGTATAACCGCCGCCCATTCCAAAGGAAGCGCTTGACGGAATCATCTGCGTGCGTTTCTTACTCTTGGATGCGATGATCTTCATTGCGTCGTCAACCTTGTCGTCGTCCGTACAAATCATAAACGTCGTGTTGCCCGAGAGCAAAAAGCCGCCCGTTGAAGCAAGCTTGGTTGCCGAAAAACCGCTCTTCGTCAACGCAGTCGATACTGCGGAACTGTCATCGTTCGATACGATCGCATAGATAAGCTTCATATGTATCCCTCCAGTCTCATTGATAACCTGATGAGTTTCCTCCCCTACCCCGCAATGCAGGAAATCTACTCCGGCTCTCCATGGCTTTATTATATCACATTCAGAAAAGAAATACCAGCCTTTTGTAAAAAATTAATAGATTCTTTATTTATTTGTTCCCCTGCTGTAACCACAGGAACACCCGGCGGACAGGTCACTCTGTTTTCCGCCGCAATCCTTCCCAAAGCGTCTTCCACCCGCACAAGCTCCTGCCGCGCGTAAAAAGTCTCTCGCGGATACATAACCATTTCCGGCAGCGAAAAGGCGGCATCCTCCCTTGGGATCGGCAATTTAGGGATCAGCCCGTCGATGAACGCGGCGACAGCGGCGTAATCCCGCGCGCCGGTCATCGGCGAAAACATCAGCACGACCTCGCTTTCCGAAACATATTCCGGCTCGATCATCGGGGTAAAACGTCTCAGCTGCTCCGCTAATTCCGCTCCGGTGACGCCAAGCGCGCAGCAATCAAAGGTCAGCTTCCCCGGCTCCCTGCGCGCCGTTTCCAAAAGCCCGCCCTTTTTCTGTAATTTCTGCTGTAACGCCATAACATTTTCCGCCATCCTGCCGATCTCGGACCTTCCGCAGGATTCCAAATAATCTGCGCAGGCATCCAGCGAAAGCAGGATCAGGTAAGATGGGCTGGTCGAACCGAACAGGTGCATCCGCTGCTTTGCGGTATCGCGCGAGATTCCGCATCCCTTCGCAAGATGCAGATACGCCGCGCCGGTCAGCGCCGGCAGCGTCTTATGCGCCGAATCCGCGCAAAGATCCGCCCCCAGATCCATCGGATGGAGCGGCGTTTTTAGAAAATGCAGGTATGCGCCGTGCGCATTGTCAACCAAACATCGTGCCCCATGCGCATGGGCAATCGCGGCGATCGCCTGAATATCCGACAAACAGCCGAGATAATCCGGCGCAGTAAGGTAGACCGCCTTCGCCTCCGGATGCGCGGCAAACGCCTCCTCAACGCTTTCCGGCGTGATCACCCCCGCAATATTCGATCCTTTGGGATACTGCGGCAGCACCCAAACCGGGTGCAGATCCAGCAAAATACAGCAGTTGAAGAACGAGACGTGCGCATTCCGACCGGCAATCACGCACTCTCCCGGCTTTAGTGCGCATGCAAGCATCGTTTGAATGCACAGTGTCGACCCGGAAACGGAATAAAGCGTCTCCTCGCTGCCAAACAGCTGCGCAGTACGCCGCTCGGACGCAAGCAGCAGCCCGTCCGCCTCAAAAAGCGAATCCGCTCCGGCGATTTCGGTAATGTCAAGCGGACTACAGGCGGCAAGCTCTGGCAGCAGCGCCGTTCCTTTATGCCCCGGAACGTGCCCTCTGACCGGCGAACTGTCGCGATATTCGCATAAGAAACGGTAAAGCTCGCTCATTCTTTCTCAGAGACTTTCTTTTTTTGCTGATTGTGCCGGTAATTGAGGTATGACTCCAAAATAATGGTCGCCGCAAGCTCGTCAACGACCTCCTTGCGCTTCTTGCCGTACACCCCCGCTTCATCCAGATAGGTGTACGCCTGCATTGTCGTCTGACGTTCGTCCCAAAGATAAACCGGAACCGCGACAATCTCGCGCAGCATTGCCGCAAGCCGCTCGCAAAGATGCGCCTTCTCGCCGGCACTGCCGTCCATATTGAGCGGATGCCCAATGACGACCTCTTTTACGTCGTATTCCTCCACTGCGGCGGCTATCTTCTTCATCGTTCCGCCAAAGCTTTTATCGTAGATCACCCCGATCGGCGACGCTAAAAATTCACTGCGGTCACAGACTGCAAGCCCGGTGCGCGTCTGCCCGTAATCCACTGCCATAATCTTCATAGAAAAGCCCCTCCCAGCCGGAATCTCCGGCGCCATATCCTTTTGAAAAATGTTCTTATCTGCATAAAACAGCAATATAAATCGAAATTTATCTATTAACCCCTCTAAAACACTGTATTTTCAAGGCTTTCTGCCGGTTTTGCGTTCCAGCCTTACGTATTTCCCTCTGTTTTTGCCCTTGCGCGGCGGCAGGGGAAGTATAAACGCAGCTGTAACCGTATAAAAGGATAAGTGCAAATCCTTTATTTAAGCGTTTTGGGGATTTTATGAAAGCCCTATGCAGAGCAGTAACGCTTATGAAATTGCGGTTTTCCAATCTGTGTTTTACCCCTTGGAGGCTTCTTGCAGCAATCGCGTTAGGTCCGCACGCGAAAAATGGTACTTTTTATCGCAAAAATGACAGCATACCTCGGTGTCCTCCTGCTCGTCCCGCAGCGACTCCAACTCCTTTTTCCCCATGCTCAAAAGCGCCCTCGCAATCCGCTCGCGGCTGCAATCGCAGGCATAACGCGGATTGCCCTCGTCGAGCAGATTTGGGTTTAATCCGTCCAATAGCCGCAGCGACAGCTCCTCCGGCTTAACGCCCTGCTCCATCAGCGTTGTAACCGGCGGCAGCGTATTGACATTCTGCTCAATCCTCGCGATCGTTTCCTCCGGACAAAACGGCAGCAGCTGCACCAGATACCCTCCGGCGCGGCGAACCGTGCCGTCGGCATTGACCAAAACGCCGAGCGCACAGACGTTCGCCACCTGCTCACTGATTGCAAAATAGTTGGTGACGTCCTCGGCAATCTCGCCGGAAACAAGCGGCGTTTGCCCAACATACGGCTCTTTCAGCCCAAGATCCTTGATTACGGTAAGGCTGCCTTCTTTGCCGACAACCGCTCCAACGTCAAGCTTGCCGTTCGGCTTGCGCGGCGCGTCGGCAAACGGATTTGCGGCATAAGCCTTCACGTCGCCCTCGTAATTCGAAACGACGATCAGAGTTCCCGCGCTTCCGCCGCCGTTTATGCGGAGCGTGATCTCGTCCCGCTCGGACTTTAACCCGTAGCCCATCATGCTGCCCGCCGTGGCAAGCCGTCCAAGTGCCGCTGTCACTGTGGCGGTCGAATGATGGATCCGGACAATCTCAGAAACGATATCGGTTGAATCGATGACGCAGGCAACTGCCGAAGCGTCTTCTGTTAAAGAACGAATGATTTTTCCCATTGTTATATTCCTTTTGTTATGGATTTTTCATCTATATGATAAATGCGGATACATGTCTGATTTTATCGGCATAAAATGGCATTTTTCAACCGCAGCTCCTTTCGCCGATCCGTCTTGCCGCCACCACAACGCGCTCGCTCTCGCCGCGCGGCGGAGCCAAGGTGTAGCCGTCGAACATTCCAAGGAGCGTGAATCCGGTTTCCTTCAGCAGCGCCTTAATCGCTGAAATAGGATACGCCTGTTCACAGAAGGATTCGCTTTCGCGGAAATACCTGCCGTCCTCATCCAGCGAGAATAGGTCTAGGTCGATCTGTACCTTCGCATCCGGCAGAAGCGTATTCTGCCAGACACAGTAAATATCCTCTAAATCATAAACAAAGGTTTCATTTGCCAGCGTATGCTCGTGCTTGTAAACCGTATTGCAGTCAAACAGGAATAATCCGTCCGGATGGGAAAAAAGCGCAACCTTTTCAAAGACCCTTTTCCACGCCGCAAAATCCGGCAGGTGATTGAGCGAATCCAAACTGCTTAAGGTGACGTCCATTGTGCCGAACATATCAAGTTCTTCCATCGGCTGACATAAAAACAGCGCGTTGCTTCCAAGAGCGATCTTTTTTTCCATCGCGACCGAAAGCATATCTTCGGAGACGTCTACGCCAGTGACGTCATAACCCATTTTTTCCATCAGAAAGGTCATCGTTCCAGTGCCGCACCCCAGGTCCAGCAAAAGCTTCCCCGGCGCGCCAAACCGCTTAATTAGGCTATCAAAATAAACGGCGGTTTCTTCATACGGGAAGGAGGAATTCAGCGCATCGTAAGCATAGGAAAAGCAGCCGTAGCCGTAGTTCTCGTTATTCATGGTCCTCCCAAGCGGCTTTTGCAGGCGGCAGCACCCCCTGCTTGTCCAAACGATCAAAAACTTCCTGATATCCGTCAAAGCCGTAGTTGAGCGAGCGATTCACACGGCTGATCGTCGCGGTCGACGCGCCGGTTTTTTCCACAATTTCGCTGTAGACAATGTGTTCGCTGAGCATCTTCGCAACTTGAATGCGCTGAAGCATCGCCTTCAATTCCGAAATGGTGCAAAGATCCATAAAGAAGTTCCTGCACTCCTCCATCGACTCTAGGGAGAGGATGGCATGGAATAAAAAATCGAAATTGAGTTTCTTCTTCTCTGACATGATAAAACCTTCCTTTCTTGAGATTACTTTTTTATTTTACCACATAAAATCGCAAAAGTAAACCCCGCAGGACGGCTGACTCCGCTATATCATACAAAAAGGCAGGAACGCACAGATACACGTTCCCGCTCTTTTTTATCTCTGCTTATTCTGCTGCAGCCTCAAACTGCGAAACGATCCGTTCGGCGTCCTCGGCGATGACAAACAGAATATAGCCGTTTTTCTCCACAACCTGCCGCGCCTCAACCAGCTCAAACTGATCCGGAAGATAACGCTCCCACAGGCTGACAAGATTTTCCGCTCTGGTGTTGATGATCTCCATCGCGTTCTTGCGCCCGGTCTGATTCTCATACTTGAAAATCACAACCTCGCTCGCGTGTACCATCATCGCTGCCACATTGATGCTGTAATCGCTGATCCCGGTGAGGTCAATCTCTCCGTAGATCACGTTCAGGTCATCTCCGGAAAGCGACATCATATTCGGCAGGGATACGCCCGCCGTCGCAGCGGCATAAATATCGGCGCAGCTTTTCATAGCGGCAGACGGATCCTCTGCCGCGGAACTCTCTTCGCTGGACGAGCTTGGTTTGCTCGAGGAAGAGCTGGACGAGCTTGGTTTGCTCGAGGAAGAGCTGGACGAACTTGGTTTGCTCGAGGAA
>CAZPLR010000009.1:27412-55565 GCA_964587555.1 uncultured Oscillospiraceae bacterium | reverse complement strand
ACATGGAAATAGGGCGATTGTCAAGAAGCTGATCTGAATTTATGCTGCTGAATGTTTAGGTGAATGTTTAGGTTTTTGTGGAAAAGCGATAACCGCCCCAAGAACGAGCAGCGGCGTCCAGACGAAGCCAGACGAACGCTGCCGCTTTTCGCCGACCGGATGAAAGAAAAAGGGGACTATTTTGCGGCGACCAAAAAGGGAAAAATTTGGCTATACTTCGTTTTGCTGCCAGTTTGACTCGGCGCTAAAAAGCGTCGAAATCGGAGAGCGTCGTCCACATGACACAAGACATACCTGTATATCGCTGCTTGCCAAAGCGAAAGCAGATGATCGCGTTATTAAAAAACTGCTGGGCATAAGGGATCGGGTATAACCGAAACCGTATACACGCATTTTGATATTAAGCCTTTGTTAGACGCCATAAACAAAATTTAGTAATAGGCAAAGGATAGTTAAGAAGTTAGTATTTGCGCAGATTTTTCAAAGATCGGAATTATTCAACTAAAAAAAACAAGATAATCCATTGTAATATCCTGCCGACATGCTATGATAAGGAAAAGAAAGTCACGCCGGCTTAGGCGGACGGAATGGGGATTACTCCAGAAAGAGAGGAAACAATTATGTCAAATCGAGCAAATAAAATCATCCTCGGCTATGCCGGGAACAACTGCATTATCACGTCGGATGACGCCAAAAGGCTCACCCACATCAACGTTGCGTTCGGGCAGATGCCGCTTGATTGCAGCATCAAAACCGACCATCTGCTGATCCTCCAAAATGGGAAGATAGAGGAGATCCGCAGCTACAATCCGGATATCAAGATTGTGCTTTCACTGGTATCCTCCGACAGCGGCACCTTCACCCACGGCTGCGCCACCGAGGAAGGACGCGCCAAGATTGCAAATGCCTGCGCCGAGGTAATTGAGAAATACGGCTTCGACGGCGTAGACTTCGACTGGGAGTACCCTTGCGTCCCTTCGAACAATCAGGACTCCTCGCCGGAGGATAAGCGCAATTTCACGCTGATGTGCAAGGCGGTCAGAGAGCGTATCGACGCGATTCCGGACGGCAAGCATCATATTCTCAGCATTGCTGCAGGCGCTGACCTTTATTATTGCGAAAGCGTCGAGCTGTCGGAATTAAACAAATACTTAGACTACATCTGCTTGATGACTTACGACCTAAAATGCGGCTTCCACGCGCTTGCCGGACACCACACTCAGCTTTACTCCTCGACCGGCGATATATTCCGCAATAGCTGCGACCAAGCGCTGCGCCTGTTTGTGCAGTACGGCTTCCCAATGGAGAAGCTTTTGATGGGTGCGGCGTTCTACTCCAGAAAATGGGAAAACATCGCTGACCGCAATCATGGACTTTTGCAGATTTCCAAAAACGGCGGCGGATATGGTCCGAACTACGGCGAGCTTGCCGCAAACTACATCAACAAAAACGGCTATATCCGCTATTGGGATGACGAAGCGAAAGCGCCATGGTTGTTCAACGGCAGCACCTTCCTCTCCTATGACGATCCGCAGTCATTGAAGGAAAAGAGCGAATATGTCAAGCGCGAGGGCTGCGGCGGCATTTTCTACTGGTCGCACGCCGGCGATTCAACCCACACGCTGTTAAAAACCATTTACGACACCATGAACGAATAACAACACAAAGGCTTATCTGCGACATTCCGGTTGTCAGGCGGATACACCACGGAAACCCAAAATGGGAGGGAGAATCCTTATGAAAATCGCATTGGCGTCGTCTCCCGCAAAAAACAAAGACGTCGCCTACAATCTCACTGCCATGCGGCTGGCGATCCGGCAATGCTCCGGCAAAGCCGATCTCATTTTGTTTGGGGAGTCCGCTTTGCAGGGATTTGAATGCCTCGCTTGGAATTACGAGCTGGATCGCAGAATTGCCGTTTCGCAGGATGACCCGCAGATTACGCAGCTATGCCATGCGGCAGAGGAAAGCGGTATCGCCGTTTCGTTTGGGTATATCGAAAAACACGGCGAAACGCTGTACAGCAGCCAGCTTGTCATCGACGAAAACGGCGAGATCATCCACAACTTCCACCGCGTCAGCCCCGGCTGGAAGGAGCCGTATGCGGACGCGCACTACGCCGAAGGCGCGCATTTTTCAAGCTTTCCGTACAAAGGGAGGAAATTTGCAATCGGGTTGTGCGGCGACCTTTGGAACGACGGCAGACCGGAGGAGATGAAAGCTCTTGGCGCGGAAATCATTTTATGGCCAGTCTGGTGCGACTATCCTGCCGATGAATGGAATCGCCGCATCAAGCAGGAATATGCAGCGCAGGCTGCGCTCTGCGGCGAAAACGTACTGCTTGTCAATCCATACTGCGCGGATGAAGGCAGGAGCGACGCGGACGCAGCCGGCGGCGCCGTCCACTTCCATAACGGCGCAGTTGCAGCGGAAGCGCCCGCCGGACGCAGCGATATTTTGATCGTCACAGTGTGAGCAGGACGAAGAGAGACGAATGAAGCTCTTGCGTGCGTGCGTCCATCGTCAAATCAAGTTATATGACAACGCGCGCCGTTGCCGCAATGCATCCTCACACCGTTTCCATAGTGGAAAAACCGGAATCCGGCTGCCAGTCTGGATAAACCGCTTCCATCCCGCAAAAGAGCTGAATGTTTCTGAAAGGTAAATTAACAAATATGCAGCCGCCCAAGGGAGATGCAATCCCCTTAGGCGGCTGTTTTAGCCTCTCCTGTCCAAAAAGCGCATATCTTTAGTAAAAACAGACATTTTTTGGCATTCTCTATCATTAGCGCTGCTGCCGAAAGGATATGGCGGCATCCAAAATCTCCCGCCGCTTCAAAGCGTCGACGGCTGCACGCAGCGGAAAAGAATTTAATTTCTTCTCCATATCAACCCGCCTTCTTTGCGGATTTTGCTCTGCCCTCCGCCGCCGAAAGCGCGAGATACAGCGGGGAAAGCTTCATTATGACTTCCCCTCAATCAGCCGGCAAGCGGTATAAAACCGTAGCGTGTAAAAACCTCCGCCGCCTTTTCTCCCTGTAGGAAAGACAAAAAGTCCTTTGCAAGCGCGGTATGCTCGCTGGACTCTAAAACTGCCGCCGGGTAGACCACCGGTTCGCAGCTGCGATCCGGCGCGAAGCAGACAACCTTCACCTTGTCGCCAGAAATGGCGGCGTCGGTTTTGTAGACAACGCCACAGTCGATCTCGCCGTTTTCCAGCCATGTCAAAACGGCGCGCGCATCGCTGCCATAGACCGCCTTCGCCGTTACCTTATCCCAAATTTGCAGCGACTGGAATATCTCCATTGCATATTGTCCCGCAGGAACGCTGTCCGGATCCCCAATGCCGATCCGAGAAACGCCCGCCTGCACCGCATCGTTAAAATCATCGAATATCAGCTGCGAATCCGACGGAACCGCTAAAACAATCTCGTTTTGCAGCAGATCCACACGGGTATCCTCTGCAATGTATCCCTTTTCCTGCAAATCGTCCATCTGCTTTGCCGCAGCAGAAAGAAAAAGATCCGCCGAAACGCCCGCCTCGATCTGTGCGCTCAGCGCGCCGCTCGAGCCGTAGGTGACGTCGATAGTGACCCCGCTGTTTTCCTCGGTATAAAGCGTTACAATCTCTTTCATCACATCGGTCATACTTGCCGCAGCGCAGATCAGCAACGATCCCTCCTTATTTTTCTGGCATCCGGCGAACGCGCCGGTAATCAACAGCGCGGACAGCAAAACCGCGCAAACCCTCTTTTTCATCTGCTCCCCTTTCTATAAAGCATCCGGTCAGCATGAAAACCGACCGGAGCTTATTTATTCAAAATCAAATTCTTCTTTAAATTTTTCCCTGAAAATCTCAAACACTGCGTTCAAGACCTTCTCGTCCTCGACCGAATAGAAGTTTTCGTTTTCGTCGTCATCCTCCAGCCGCAAAACGACAACCTCGTCAGCATCGTCGTCTTCGGCAGGCAGCAGCACAACGTACTGTTCTCCTTCATACTCAATCAGATCCAAAAACTCAAACGGGACCTGGTTCCCATCCTCGTCATTCAGGTAGATTATGTTGCTCAATTCTTCTTCGCTCATTTTGATTCCTCCTTTGTTTTTACTCTATCCAGCGCAGTTTCCCGCCGCGCCACAGAGCATTAAAATAAAATACCATGCGAAAGCTCGTCGATCACTGGGGACAAAGTTTCTCTTACCGCCTTCGGTCTTCACGGAAGGTTGAGAGTCAATAGAAAAATGATCTGAATTGATTATACCATGGACGCACCTAAAATGCAACCGAATCCCGAATATTTTTAAGCTGCGGTTGACATTTATCAAAAATGGGGTATAATGAAAGCAAAACCAATCTTAGGAGGGAAAAATCATGCCGTATATCAACCTAAAAACATCCGCTGCCGTAACACAGCCACAAAAAACCGCACTTTTTAGCGCGCTTGGGAAAGCGATCGAAGCTTTTCCGGGAAAAAGCGAGCGCTGGCTGATGGTGGATATTACCGACCAGTGCAGCATCTGCTTTGCCGGGGACGAAAATACGCCTGCCGCCATGGTGGACGTCAAGGTATTCGGAAGCGCCGCGCCTGCCGCTTGTGAAAAAATGACCCAAAATGTCTGCAAAATCTTAAACGAAGTCTTAAATCTACCACAGGACAGAGTCTATGTATGCTACAAGGGCTACGATCAATGGGGATGGAATGGAGGAAATTTCTAATGCTTTCGATCCATGAAAAAGCTCCGGATTTCACACTTTTGGACAAGGACGGAAATGAAGTCTCGCTTTACGCGCTGCTTTCGTCCGGGAAAAAGGTAATCCTTTACTTTTATCCAAAGGACAATACGCCCGGCTGCACAGCGCAGGCGTGCGGCTACCGCGATCATCATGCAGATATCGCCGGCGCGAATGCAGTGGTTGTGGGCATCTCGAAGGACAGCATCAAGTCCCACGGTAGCTTTGCCGCAAAGCACGATCTTCCGTTCATTCTGCTTTCCGACCCGGAACACAAGGTCATCGAGCAGTACGACTGCTGGAAGCAGAAGAAAATGTGCGGCAGAGTATATGGCGGCACTGTGCGTACGACCTATCTGATCGGCGAGGACGGTACGATTCTGTACGCCAACGACAAAGTCAAGGCGGCGGGCGACGCGGAAAAAATGCTGGGAATGCTTGCTTAACCCCAGAAAAATATGGAAAAGCTCGGCTTTCTTTTTCTGAAAGCCGAGCTTTCTCACGCTTTTTCGCCGCACTGCGTCAGCGGCGGCCCGAACACGCCGTCCTTTACCCGATGCAGGTAAAGCAGCGTATTTTCGATCTCCTGCGTATCCTCCTTCAGCGCGAGCGACTCCGCGACAGACTTTGCCGTTTCCGCCATCAGCTTGCAGGCGGTAAAAAGCGCCTCCCACAGCTCCTCTCGCCGAAGCGGCGGGTAGGTGCGGCAATACGCCTCCCACTGCGCAGCCGGCAGCAGCTTTTTTAAGTATTTGTTCTGCTTTCCCGCACACACCGGAAAACCGGATCGGCACCCGGCGTCATAAACAAGCATCCGAGAAAGCATCGGACGGACGTAAAAATCAAGCGTTTCCATTGCATATGGCAGCTCATCCCGCCACAATCCCTTGGCAACGTAGGTACTTACCCACCAAAATTCGTTGCAGCAGGAGAAAAATTCCGCCTGACTTGGCGTCGACGTCAAATAATCCGCGTCGGTCGGAGCGCCCAGCGGCTGAAAATCCCCGTCTTTATCCAAAAGCAGAACGGTCAGCTTGTCCTTTCCATACTCCTTTAACGCAAATTCCCTGCAAAAAAGCGACAGGTCAATGCGCTCGCCGGTCGCAAACTGCATCAAAAAGCCGTATGCGTCGCCGACGCCGCGCTCCGGAGGAAACAGCGCGCTGTTATCCGGCTGCTGCATAACCGCAATCTCGCCAAAATAGGAAATCCACTCCTGATTTTCGATGTAATCCGCTGTGCGCCGCACGACAAAAACAATATCATAATCCTGAAATGCGTCCCTCGGTGCTGCCGGATTGGCGCGCGAGCCGTTGAGCCATACCGCGCGAACGTTATCCTCCGCACGGGCAAAATCTAAAATCAGCCGATACATCGCGGTTTCGTTTCTCATGCTATCTCTCCTCCATACCCGACCATACGAAAAAGCGGTCAAAACGCCGCTTTATTGCGATATTCCTCCGCAAGCGCAGCGAAAGCAGGCATAGCGCGCTTGATCGTTTCGGTCTTAACGCAGTATGAGATGCGCACATAGCCCGGCGTACCGAAATCGTCGCTTGGAACCAGCAGCAGCTCATGCCGCTTTGCGCGTTCACTGAAGGCGTTCGCGTCCGGCTCAAGCGCCTTGACAAAAAGATAAAACGCGCCGTCCGGCTTGACGCAGGTATAGCCCAGATCGGTCAGCCCGTTGTACAAAAGATCGCGGTTCTCACAATAGATCGAAACGTCGGCGGTCAGATCGACGCAGGCAGCGGCAACCCGCTGGAACATGCTCGGCGCACAGACATAGCCCAGCGCCCTGCCCGCTCCGGCAACAGCGGCGTAAACCGCCTTTGCATCCTCTGCCCTTGGTGAAACCGCGATATAGCCGATGCGCTCGCCCGGCAGCGAAAGCGACTTACTGAACGAGTAGCCGACAATCGTATTATCATAATAATTCGTTAGATACGGCACCTTAACGCCGCCGTAAACCAGTTCTCTGTACGGTTCGTCGGTGATAAGGTAGATCGGATGTCCATACTCCTTCTGCTTTTTCTCCAGCAGAGCGCACATCCTGCGGATATTTTCCTCGATGATTACAACGCCGGATGGATTATTCGGCGAATTGAGGATGATCGCCTTGGTATTTGGGGTAACGCAGGTCTCCAGCCGCGCTATATCGATCTGAAAGGTGCCGTCCTCCGACTCACAGACAACCAGCTTTCCGCCGACCCCTTCAACAAAAACGCGGTATTCCGGAAAAAACGGTGTGAATGCGACGAACTCATCCCCCTCCACACAGAGCGCGCGCAGCGAAATAACAAGACTCGCCGCCGCACCGCAGGTCATATAGATCAGCTCCGGATCAAGATTTGCACCATAACGTGTATTGGCGGAATCCGCCATTGTGCGGCGAACCGCTGCATCCCCCTGCGCGGAGGTATAGCCGTGCAGCGCGACCGGATCCATCGTTTCATTCAGCGACGCGATGGTTTCCTGCACCTTTTTTGGCGCTGGAACGCTTGGGTTCCCAAGGCTGAAATCAAACACATTCTCCTCACCGATCTCTGCGGCGCGCTTTTTTCCGTACTCAAACAATTCGCGAATGACAGAGCGGTTGCTGCCCAGCTGCTGCATTTTTGTATTAAGCATCATGAAATCCTTCCCTTCATTGACAGATTGCAGGACATAAGCCCGATTTCTTTCATTATAGCAAATTTTTTCTTCCATTACAACCTATTTTTCCTCTCCGTGTCTTGTTCATTAAATATTCAAGATTATCTGATATAATAAGAACGGCAAACGTTTCCCTCTGACCTTCGCGCGCAGGAAAAAGGGCTTTACCGCCGTAAGCAAAAAGAGCCACCTATGCGGCAACCGGATAGAAGCAAGATGGGAAACGGCGCGATAATGTGAGATTTTTCTAAGCAGTATTCTGTAAATGCAAAATCGTAAGGAAGCGTTATATCTATGAAGGACGAAAAAAAGACAGCATTATTTGAACAAACACCGATTCCAAAGGCGGTCATGACGCTTGGCGTACCGACCATCATCAGCTCACTGGTAATGGTAATCTACAATCTTGCCGACACCTATTTTGTCGGCTTCCTCAACGATCCGGTGCAGAATGCGGCGGTGACGCTTGCCGCCCCGGTACTGCTGGCGTTTAACGCAGTCAACAACCTATTCGGCGTGGGTTCTTCCAGCATGATGAGCCGCGCGCTTGGACGAAAGGATTATGAAACGGTCAGCCGCAGCAGCGCGTTCGGCTTTTATTGCAGTCTATTCTGCGGCATACTTTTCTCCCTGCTCTGCACGGTATACAAGGGCCCGCTGCTGACGCTGCTCGGCGCAAAGCCGGAAACGCTGGCTGCGACCGCCGCTTACATGAAGTGGACGGTTAGCTTTGGCGCAGCACCTGCGATATTAAACGTCGTAATTGCGTATTTGGTGCGCGCAGAGGGGGCTTCGCTGCACGCAAGCGTCGGGACAATGAGCGGATGTCTGCTTAATATCATCCTCGACCCGATTTTCATCCTGCCATGGGGACTGGATATGGGCGCGGCGGGTGCGGGCTGCGCGACCTTTATCTCCAACTGCTTTGCCTGCTGCTACTTTTTCGTCCTGCTGTTTATCAAGCGGAAAAGAACCTATGTCTGCGTCAATCCGAAGAAGTTTTCTTTCCGCAAGGAAATTGTTTTGGGGGTGTGTGGAGTCGGCGTCCCGGCGGCGATCCAAAATCTTCTCAACGTGACTGGCATGACGGTGCTCAACAACTTCACCTCCAGCTTTGGGTCGGACGCAGTTGCTGCTATGGGTATCTGCCAGAAGATCAATATGGTGCCGATGCAGATTGCCATGGGACTTTCACAGGGCATCATGCCGCTCGTCAGCTATAACTATGCCAGCGGAAATGTCCTGCGGATGAAAAAAACCGTCGCCTTCACGATCAAAATCTCTCTCAGCTTTTTAACTCTGGTTTCCGTCGGATATTTCATCTTTGCCGGAAATCTTATCGAGCTGTTCATAAAAACTCCGTCGATCATCGATTATGGGACAAGCTTTTTGCGCGCGATGTGCTTTGCGACGCCATGCCTTGCCATGGACTTTACGGCGGTAGGCGTATTTCAGTCCTGCGGCATGGGCAAGCACTCGCTTATATTCGCGATTCTGCGGAAGATCGTATTGGAGATTCCGGCTTTATATCTGCTAAACTGGATGTTTCCGCTTTACGGGCTTGCATATGCGCAGCTTTTCGCGGAGTTCATTTTGGCAATTGCGGCAATTGCGGTACTGATTGCGCTGTTCCGAAAGCTGGACCAAAAAGCGCAAAAAATAATTTAGCAGAAAAAATTTGAAAAAAGGGCTTGACATATGCCCTTTTTTCTGATATAATATAACTCGTTCGGTTAGGAACCATGGAGAAGTCGCCTAGCCCGGTTTATGGCGCACGACTGGAACTCGTGTATGGGCTTATACCCCATCGAGGGTTCGAATCCCTCCTTCTCCGCCAGATGGCGCGAATTTGAACACTGCCGCAAAGCATTGATTTTTCTTTGCAGATTATCTTGTTGCAAAGCTTCGCGCGAATTAAAAAATACCCAGAGATTCATCATCTCTGGGTATTTTTTGCTTTCATGCAGATTGATTCTTCCTACGCCGCTGCGATAGGATGACTGTTGCTCCTTTTTTCATTTCTTCAATCATTTTTCAATGTTTTGTGCTATAATGGTAATAAGCGGAGGTATCAAAATGAGACTATTACTTGTCGAAGACGAAAAAAGAATGGCGCAGGCTCTGTGTGAGATTTTGCGTCTTGAAAAATATGAGGTAGACCATTACGCCAACGGGGCGGATGGCTTAACGGCTATTGAAAGCGATATTTACGACATCGCGATTCTCGATGTCATGCTGCCGGAAATGAACGGATATGAGATCGCAAAAAAAGCGCGTCAAAAGGGGATCCGCACGCCGATCCTCATGCTTACCGCAAAAGCCGAGCTGGACGATAAGGTCACAGGGCTTGACAGCGGAGCAGACGATTATCTGACCAAGCCGTTTCAGACGCGCGAATTGCTTGCAAGACTTCGCGCTCTGGTCAGAAGAAATATAAACTCTGCGGACGGGACATTAACCTATGGGGATATCTCCTTAGACAGCAATACGTCTTCCCTTTTCTGTACAACCAACAAACAGAGTATCCGGCTCAGTGAAAAGGAATACCGTATTCTTGAATACCTGATTGCCAATGGAGGACAGATTTTAACGCGTGAGCAGCTTGCTGTAAAAATCTGGGGCTTTGATAATGGGGCGGAATATAACAATGTGGAAGTGTACATGTCTTTTACCCGAAAAAAGCTTTCCTTTGTAAAAGCGAAAACGGAGATTAAAGCGGTTCGCGGTATCGGGTATGAATTGAGGTACAGCAATGTTTAAGAAATCCCGGAAAAGGATCGTTGCCGCCATTATGTCTGTGCTGGCGCTGCTATGGATAGGAACGCTTGTCGTTATTTACGCTTCCAGCTATTATGAAATGGCAAAACAAAACCGCGGGATGCTGAAGGAGCATGCCGATGAATATGTCATATCGCAGCCATTCGGCGCACTCCCGCCTGCAAAGCCGGAGCCTGCCATGGAAAAACCGTATTATTCGGATTCTCCGTCCTTTCAGCTTTCCACCTTTTATACCGTCGCGATGACCTACGAAGGGGAGATCCTTGAAATAAATAATCCGCAGCAAACCATACACAGCGATCAAGAGTTGAAAAGCCTCGCCCTCGATATACTGGCGAAGAACAAAACGGTAGGCGTGAAAAACAATCTGATCTATTATGTTGTGGATAAGGGCGGGTATATGCTCGCTTCATTTAAGGACAACACAATCATTCATGAAAGCATGAACACCCTGTTTCGTTATACGCTGATATTCGGCGGGCTTGCCATGATTGCCCTGTTTTTCCTTGCGATCTGTCTCGCAAAGCGGATCGTTCAGCCGCTGGAAGAAAGCTATCAGAAGCAAAAGCAATTTATTTCTGATGCGGGACACGAGCTGAAAACGCCAATATCGATCGTCAGCACCAACGCCGAGCTTCTATCCAGAGAGCTTGGCAATAATAACCAGTGGCTTGCCAATATTCAATACGAAAATGAGCGAATGGGCGTGTTGATTACGCAATTGCTGGAGCTTTCCCGCGTCGAAAACGCCATGCCGCAAACAGAGCAGATCGATTTCTCCCATCTTGTAAACGGAGAGGCGCTGCCCTTTGAAAGCGTAGCTTATGAAAATGGGCTAACCTTAAATTGCAGCGTAGCGGACGATATTACTGTCGAGGGAAATAGCGTGCAGCTGAAACAGCTTGTTTCTATCCTGCTGGATAACGCTATCCGTCATGGGGGCAGCGGCAAAGAAATTCAGCTAATATTAAGGGCTGAGCATGGGACGGCTAAGCTGTCGGTTATCAACGCGTGCGAAGAGATCCCGAAAGAGCAACGGGCGCTGCTCTTTGAAAGGTTCTACCGCATGGATCCTGCCCGAAACGGCGAAAACAGCCACTACGGCTTGGGGCTTGCCATTGCAAAAGCAATCGCACACTCCCATGGCGGAAAAATCGGTGTGCATTGCGATAACGGCCTGGTGGAATTCAAGGTTCAAATACCGATACAAAAATTTTCATCACTTCAATGAAACTTCAATCTTCCTCCTGTACAATGAAGCTGCTTCAAGGTACAGGAGGCTTTTTTATGCGCAAAAAATAAGCAAAGGAAGTGAGAAAATGAAATACCGGCACGAATGGAAGCACGAGATCACCTACGGCGACATGCTGGTACTGCGGCGGCGGCTTTCGGCAATTACAAAAAGCGATACGCATACCATTGGCGGAAGGTATGAAATCCGCAGCCTTTACTTTGATACCCTAACAGATAAGGCTCTGCGAGAGAAAACAGACGGTGTAAATATCCGCGAAAAATTCCGAATCAGGTATTATAACGGGGATTTATCCTTTATCAGGCTGGAGAAAAAAAGCAAGATAAACGGGCTTTCCCGAAAAGAAAGCGTACCGCTGACGTTGCAACAGACGCGGGCGATATTAGAAGGAGCGCATCGTCTGCCAACGCAGGAGAACGCCCCTCTCATAACAGAGCTTTACAGTAAAATGAAGGGCGGAGGACTTCAGCCGAAAACCATTGTCGATTATACAAGAGAGCCTTTTATCTTTATCCCCGGCAATGTGCGCATCACCTTGGATTACAACATTCGAACAGGGATGCACAACATGGATTTTCTGAATCCGGACAGCGTTACCGTCCCTGTAGGCGGATCCCCTATCATTTTAGAGGTAAAGTGGGACGAATACCTGCCAGATATTATCCGGGACGCCGTTCAGCTGGAAAACCGGCGGGCCGGAGCGTTTTCCAAATATGCCGCATGCAGAATCTACGGCTGAAAAGCGATTAAACTATTAGGAGGATTTTATTATGACTTTCAGTGATATTTTTAAATCCAGTTTTCTGGAAAACATTACGAGCGTAAGCATTTTCGATATGGCGCTGGCATTGGTGCTGGCATTTGGGATCGGTCTGTTTATTTTTCTGGTATATAAAAAGACCTATCAGGGGGTTATGTATTCCTCCAGCTTCGGTACGACGCTTGTCGCGCTTACGATGATTACAACCGTGGTTATTTTGGCGGTGACTTCTAATGTGGTGCTTTCGCTCGGTATGGTCGGCGCTTTGTCTATCGTTCGTTTTCGTGCGGCAATCAAGGAACCGCTTGATATTGCCTTTTTGTTTTGGGCGATCGCAGTCGGAATCGTGCTGGCGGCGGGCATGATCTCTCTTGCCGTGATCGGCAGCGTGATTATCGGCGTAATCCTTCTCGTTTTTGTCAACAAAAAGTCGCATTGCAATCCTTACATCGTCGTACTCTCCTGCGTCGATTCAGCAGCCGAAAAGAACGCGAAAGAATTCCTTGACAAACAGGTTTCAAAATGTGTCGTTAAAAGCAAAACCGCTCAAAAAGGTATGATTGAGCTGAACCTTGAGATTCGCATGAAAAATGACAACACCGATTTTATCAATACCTTATCTGCGATGGACGGCGTCAGCAGCGCAGTCCTTGTCAGCTATAACGGCGAATACATGGGTTAAGGGGGCGCGCTATGTCAACACATAAGCATTTTGATAAAATTTGCTGTGCTGTTCTTGCCGTTTCGCTGCTTCTTACCATATTATTCATGAATGCCGAAAGCTTCGGCGTCCAAAAGGCGTCTGCCGTCATGGGGTACGAAAGCAAGCTGTTTAATACCTCTATCGTCCACACGATTGAAATTGTTATGGAGGATTGGGACGAATTTATAGAAAACTGCAAAAGTGAAGAATACGATAGCTGCACGGTTATCATTGATAACGACGTCTATAAAAATGTGGCGATCCGCGGCAAAGGCAATACTTCGCTGACACAGGTTGATGCCTATGGAAACGATCGATACAGCTTCAAAATCGAATTCGACCATTATGATGCCGCTAATACCTATTACGGACTAGATAAGCTATGCCTAAACAATATCATCCAGGATAATACCTATATGAAGGATTATCTATGCTATCAGATGATGGCTGATATGGGAGTGGCTTCACCCCTCTGCAGCTATGTTTATGTGACTGTGAACGGCGAGGATTGGGGACTGTATCTTGCGGTGGAAGGCATCGAAGAAGCCTTCCTGCAACGAAATTACGGAAGCAGCTACGGCAATCTCTACAAGCCCGACAGCCAAAGCATGGGCGGCGGACGAGGAAATGGCGAAAAGTTCGATATCGATGACTTTTTGGGGGATCATACCGCATCCGAAGCCCTTGACAGTATGCAAGGTACAGAAAACGAAACGGCAGACGATGCCGCAGATCCTATGAAAGAGCCGCCGGACGGCGATGCGTCCTTCGGCACCAGTGCCGGAGATCAAGCGCCCGATATAACGCAGGGTGAGAACAAGGGCGGCATGACCAACGGAAGCGACGATGTGCTGCTAAAATATATCGACGATACATTCGAAAGCTACGCCAATATCTTTGATAATGCCAAAACCGCCGTTTCCGACAGCGATAAGGAGCGCTTGATCGCGGCGCTTAAGAAACTTAACAGCGGTGAAGCGCTTACGGATACCGTCGATATTGAGAAAGTGATCCGCTATTTCGTGGTGCATAATTTTGTTTTAAATTTTGACAGCTATACCGGCTCGATGATCCATAACTATTACCTCTACGAAAAAGACGGACAGCTGCAGATGATCCCGTGGGACTACAACCTTGCCTTTGGCGCTTTTGAAGCTGCGAGCGACGCTTCCAGCCTCGTCAATTACCCGATAGACTCTCCCGTATCCGGCGGCAATACGGAAGATAGGCCGATGATCGCATGGATCTTTGAAAACGAGGAATATACAGAGCTGTATCATCAGTACTTTGCGGAGTTCATATCTGAGTATTTCGACAGCGGATATTTCGAGGAGCAGATAGATAACGTCTCTTCTATGATAGCGCCTTATGTAAAAAAGGATCCGACCAAATTCTGCACTTATGAGGAATTTGAAACGGGCGTTTCTACGCTGAAAGAATTCTGCCTGCTTCGTGCAAAAAGCGTCGCAGGGCAGTTAAACGGAACGATCGGCTCGACTTCGGACACGCAGAAAAGCGATACCTTGATTGATGCAGGCAATCTTCAGATTACCGATATGGGCTCTATGAACAACAGCATGGGCGGCGGAATGGGAACGTCCGGCGATCAGATGGACAGTCATACGCAATTCCCACAAAACGACTCCGGCGATGCAGGCGCGTCCGAACCTCCGGATCGTAATACGGATCGCGCCGATTATTCCACGCAATCCTCCGCTCCTATGCAGACGCCGCCTGAAAAAATGGACGAGGATTCAAATTCCGGCAGCGCCGCTCCCGAAATGCCGGACGGCGGCTTCGAAACACCAAACGGCAGCTCCGAAACGCCAGACGGTGATAATTTCAATGATGGCAATATCAATTTTACGCCTCCCGACCGTGGAAACGGGATGGCCCCAGATACTGGAACCTTCGACAAGCAGGATGAAAATGGGACGCCCGACGAAAACAATCGGATGAACGAATCCGGGCAGTCGGCGTCAAATCCTTCCGATTCTTGGATATGGATTGGAATTTCTGCCGGCGTTCTCGCCCTTGGGCTTTTATTCGCCATCCTGTTCAAGCGCCGCAAAGCCTTTTAAACATATAAGCTTTTATTTTCCTTTTGTTTCCAGCGATCCATTACTGCAATTATCTTTTCGTCGATATCCATCCGCGTCTGCCCGCACTTCTTGGGGTATTTCTTCCCTGCGGAAAAGGCTTTGTGGCAGACGCTCCGGCTATGCCAATTCTGCCGCTGCCATGCCGCTTCATCCATCGAACAGCACCTTGCCGGTTTTTGGTGGTGTAGATAAACCTTACGCCCTCATAATTGACCACCCAGTTGTTGGTATGGCCGTGGCCAGCGACGATATTCTGCGTTGCATGCAGCTTCTGAACCACATCAAAAACCCCCATTCTCCAACGGATAGGAGCAAATTTCCTCATACGCCACACAAAACGAGTTCTCATAGCCGCGTCCCAGCAGTCAGCGCCATAGCTTTGCGCCAGCGTAACAGCTTTGGGCTCGGGCGCCGCCGGAAACGCCGCCTGATATGCCGGACGATAGGCGTAAATCGGAATATGCAGAAATATTGCCGTTTGATCACAGCATCTCCCCTTTAACGACGCAATCTGCTTGCGGTACCAGTCAAGCTGCCGGCTCAGGACATTCCATCCCTTACATAAAATCTGTTCCGGACCACAGTTTTTCATGCGCCTCTTGCTTTTTTCTCTCGACTATGCTATAATCATATTACAGTGGTTTGTGTGACAGATACGATCCTAGGATTGTCCATAGTTCCCTATCTACCGCTGACAAAATAAAAAAACGAGGAGAGATTCATCATGAAAAACTATTTTGATCTGACCGATCAGGTTGCAGTCGTCACCGGCGCTTCCACCGGCTTAGGCTTACAGATGGCCAAGGCGTTCGCAAGCCAAGGGGCAAATGTTGTGCTGCTTGCCCGCCGCCAAAACCTGCTCGACGAAAACGCTGCGGCAATCGAGGCGGAATTTGGCGTAAAGACATTGGCTTACGCCTGCGATATCACCGATACCGAGAAGGTCAAGGACGCCGTCGCTGCGACCATGCGTAAATTTGGCCGCGTTGATATCCTTGTCAACAATGCCGGCACCGGCGCTGTTGCTCCGGCTGTCGAGATCACCGACGAACAGTTTAACAACGAGCTGAAGATCGACCTCTTTGGAACCTTCATCTGCGCGAGAGAATTTGCAAAAGAGATGATTAAGGCGCACTATGGCCGTATCATCAACATCGCCTCGATGTACGGTTTAGTTGGCAATATGGCTGCCACCTGTTCGCCGTATCACGCGGCAAAGGGCGGCGTTGTCAACCTTACCCGCGCGCTTGCAGCGGAATGGGGGAAGGAAGGCATCACAGTCAACGCGATCTGCCCGGGCTATTTCTGGACTCCGCTAACCAAGGACACGCTGGAAACCGATTGGTTCGCTGCTTACGCCAAGGGCGCAATCCCGCTGGGCCGCTATGGCAACGAGGGCGAGCTTGACAGCTGCGCGCTATTCTTAGCCTCCCCAGCTTCCTCTTATGTCAATGGTCAGAATATCGCCGTCGACGGCGGTTATACCTGCATCTGATTTGCGGCTCTGCATCTGAATTTTAACAGAATAATCAAAAGGCGAGGATCGTGCTGTCCTCGCCTTTTATAATTGATATACTGGTTTAAAAAAACAGGTGCGTTTCTGCACGGTGCAGTCAGCCTTCGCTATGGCGCGCAGAAAGAGCCAGTCCATCCTCGGTTAGCTCATACACAGTATCGCAGACCTCGGCTAAATACTTCCTGTCATGCGAAACGCTGATGATCGCGCCGCCAAAGCTTTTGAGCGCGCTGCGCACCACCGGCCCGGAAAGCGGGCTGAAATTACGGGTCGGCTCATCCAAAATCAGAACGTCCGCACGCTTCAGCACCATATCTAAAAAAAGCAGCTTTGCCATCTGCCCGCCGCTGAGCCGACGGATCTTGCCGGTCATCTCCTCATCCGTAAAACGCATGCTTCCAAGACAGGTTCGCGCCTTGGTAACTTGACTTTTGACATACTGCCCAGTCAGGAATTCAATCGGCGAAAGGTCGAACGGCAGCACACTGCTATAATCCTGCGGCATCAGCGCCGGCGTGATGTCCTTCCGCCCGCACAATGCATCCCAGAGCCTTGCAAGCAGCGTCGATTTTCCCGCGCCGTTTTTCCCAACGATGCCGATATGCGCGCTGCCGGAGACAAAAAGCGCAATATTCCTTGCCAACACGCGCTCACCAACCGTCAGCGCGTCCAACCGGTAATCAAGAACAACCTTGCCGTTCGGCAAGCGGATATCCGGATCAAATTTGGTTAGGATCGCGTCCTCGCTCTCCGGAAAATCAAGAAAGTCCTCCTTCTCTCGTTCCAAACGTCTTCCCATCGCCTTAACGGCGTGCATCTTCTTTTTCAGCAGCCTTCCGCCGCTGGGATCGCCGCGGGTGATGTTTTCCTGCTCAAAATCGACCCGCTGATAGATCTGCCGCCACTTTTCCATCTGCTTGTCATAATCCGCCCGCTGCTTTGCCGCGACCTGCGCTTGCTTGTCAAAGTCATGCGAGCGGCGGGATAGGTATTCCTCGTATCCGGCGCGGGTGATTGTAATGCGGCTTTTGGTTTTGCGGATGAGCTGCTCGATGTGGATAATCACGTTCGCTGTCGCCGCGATAAGCGTTTCATCGTGAGAAACGTACATGACCGGCAGCTTGGTTCTTTGCAGGAAACCCTCCAGCCAGCTTAGCGTTTCAATGTCCAGATCGTTGGTCGGTTCGTCGAGCAGCAAAACGTCCGGTTCTTCGGATAAAAGCAGCGCAAGCTGCACCTTAACCCGCTCGCCGCCCGAAAGCGTTTTCATGCTCCGGCTTGATTCCGCCAGCTCCACCGGAAGCCCAAGCTGTCGAAAAACACCGGGAAGCACCGCAGGACTCGCTCCGGCAAAGAACTCCGCTAACGAAAGCGCTTCATAATCCTTCGGCATCACCTGCGGCAGATAAGCAAGTCTGCCCTTTGCAATCACCCGTCCTGCCGCGTCGCAGTAATCCTCGACAAGCGCCGGATCGTAGATATATTGGAGCAGCGTCGATTTGCCGTTTCCCTCTTCCCCAATCAACGCCGCCTTTTCCCCGCAGTTTAGCGCAAAAGAAAAATCTTTGATAAGTTCCCTACCGTCCAAGCGCAGGGAAAGCGATATATTTTTGCATTCTAGCATAAAAAATCCCTCCAAACGTTCTGCTCGGTTTATGCGGGAATGGTTTTCTGCCAAAGCTTGAACGCTGAAGGGGCATATGCGGGGAATCAAAGGTATTGCCACCAAATAGACGCAAAAAGCGCAAAATATGCCATTTCAAGCAATCCAAGACAGGCAGCAAAAACATCCGGCAAATACCGGCGGTTTAAATCTCCTGTTTTGCATTACTTGATATACATATTCCACGCTCCTCTTTTCAAATTAAGTTTATTATAGCACGGGAGACAGCGCTTGTCAAGCTTTTTTAAGCATCTTTTTCAATCAGCGCCAAAACAGTGTCTAGATCGACGTCGCGCTTCAGATGCTCCGGCGTCCATGGAACCGCAATGTCCACCGGTACGCCGCGTCCACGCATCTGCACGCCGTTATCCAGATACATTGCTCTGGACGTCGGATAAAAAAACAAAATATCACCATAGTTCAAAGACGCGCAATTGGAAAAATCCAAGATGCCCATTGTCGGACGGCCGACAACCGTCACTTTGCTGGATTTACGCATATTATTTACAAAGGAATCGCCGGAGGAAGCGCAGTTTTCATCGGTGATGATATACACCTTCTTCGGCAGTGCCAAGCCGACATACGGAAGGCTTTCCGTATCAAAATCTTCCTCTCTCACAAAACCCTTTCCCCGATTCTGCTTCAGCGTGTCAACCATCTGGGAAATCAGCGCGCGGGTTTCGTCCGGAACGTCCATCTGCAAGTATTCCTCCAGCATGTGCAAGCGGATGTCGCAATTTCTGACCGTGTAATTGATCTCTGAGCCGGAATCGAAAATATCGTCCGGCAGCTCGGATACCCGTGCGCCGCACGGCAGACAGAACGCAAACAGCGGCAAATACGCGGTATCGCTTCCGCCTCTATTATCGCGCACATCGATCACTAGATATACGCAGCTGCGCAGCAGCGCGTCATTCTCCTCGTACAGCTTCATCAGCGCTTGCTCGTCCGAAAAATCCTTCAACCGCATATAGGCGACATTCTCCCGCAGCCGCTTGCACGCATAACGCGCGCCGGACACCCATTCATCCACCAGCGTAATCGGATAGGTTATCACTTCACCGGAGTCCGCTTTAACCGCTGTGACCTTCTTTGCGAAGCTCAGCAGCGAAAACCAGCAGTAGGACTGCCGTTCCTCCGGCTCGTCATAAAGCAGTTCGGAATGGCTTTGCGCAAACGCATCGACAGAAACGCCGTCGATCCGGACGATTTTATCACCGACTCGCAGCGCGGAAGCATCCGCCGCTTCGTATACATAAAGCGCATTCTGATAACGTCTGACAGCGAAAGCAAGCTTTCCGCGCGCTTCGCCGCAGAAAGAAACATGGCTTCTGACATGGAAGGTGGCAAGGTAGGACTGCATCACATAGATAAAGCTCTCATTATCCATATCGTCGGTAATTCTTGCCCGATATACGCTTACATCCGCGCCATGCTCATCTTTGCAGCAGGAGGCGTCCTGCTGCATAACACGAACGACGTCTTCAAAAATCTGCGTTTTGGTCATATTGATCTCCTCTTTCATATATGATTTATCGATTACCGGCGTATAAACTTTGCCTTTGTCGGTCATGGCGGCGGCACTTACTCCTTCCAGCGCTTTCCTTGCCAGCTATCGCGCCTTATCAGCTCCCGATCAATGCCGTTTAAGACCTGTTTCTTATTCCTGCTCCAAAGCGGGGCGATCAGCTCCTTCTGCGGCGCATCCCCCGTCAGACGCTGCAAAACGACCTGCGGCGGCAGCAATTCCAGTTGATTGCAGACGATCGAGATATATTCTTCCATCGAAAGCGTTTGAAATGCTCCCGCTTCATATTCCGCCGCAAGCCGCGTTCCCTTCAGGACATGCAGCAGATGAATTTTTAAAAAATCCGGGCTTAGCTTTGCAAGCGCGGCGGCAGTTTCCGACATCATCTGCGGCGTTTCTCCCGGCAGTCCGTCGATGATATGCACACAAACTTTGATCCCGCGCTCCTTAAGCGCAGCATAACCCGTCAAAAAGGCTTGATAATCATGTCCGCGCCCTATGCGCTGCGCGGTTTGGTCGAAAATGGTCTGCAAGCCCAGCTCCACCGTCAGAAAGGTCTTTTCGTTGATCGCGGAGAGCAGCTCTAAAACCTCATCCGGCAGACAGTCGGCGCGGGTCGCAATGCTGATTCCGGCAAGATCCGGCAGCGCAAGAGCCTGCGCATAGACGCTTTGCAGCGTATGAAGCGGCGCGTAAGTGTTGGTGCGCGCCTGAAAGTAGGCAATCCCCTTCGCGTTTTCCCACTTTCGGCGCATGGCTGCAAGCCCCGAAAGATACTGCTCCTTTATCGATGCGCACGGATCGCCCGCAAAATCACCGCTGCCCTTGGCCGAGCAATAGCTGCATCCGCCAAAGGCCACCGTCCCGTCCATATTCGGACAGGTGAATCCGGCATTGAGCGCCACCTTGCAGACCTTTTGTGAAAAACGCTGCTTGAGATAATAATGCAGCGTGTGGTAACGCTTGTTGTCATCGGAGAACGGGAACGGGTTGACAGGATTATGCTTTCTTCTCAAAACGGATCACGTTAAAGCTATGCGGCTTTAGGGTCGAAACGGCGTTCTTGCCCTCTAAAGCAGTTTTTCCCGTTTCCGTTGGAACAACTGCGTTTGGATTGGCAGCGGTATTGACCGCCTTTAGGTCATAGCCGGCAAGCTCGATGTGGAATACCGGCGCATAACCTTCGTAATCACGCAGATCGATTTCAAATGCGATCTCCTCTGCCCCGCTGCGGTTTAACGCAAAGACGGTCAGCCCGCTGTCATCCTCAACCGCAATGCTCTGCACATAAGAAACAGGTCCGTATTCCTCGGTATCATAGGTATCCGCCTTCACGTTCGGCATCAGCACTGTACCGCGCCCATAGCGGGAAACAAGCATGAACGGGTAATAGATGGTCTGCGCCCACGCGCTGCCGCCGTTTTCGGTCATGATCGGCGCGATCACATTGACAAGCTGCGCAAGGCAGGCGATCTTCACACGATCGGCGTGCTTGAGCAGAGTCATCAGCAGTCCGCCGACCACCAAAGCATCCTCAAAGTTGTAAACATCCTCCAAAAGCGGCGGCGCTATCGTCCAAGGTGGGACTAGCTTATCCTGCTGCGCAGAATGAAACCAAACGTTCCACTCATCAAATGAAAGATACATCGTTTTTTTCGAACGCTTTAACGCCTTAACATGGTCGCAGGTCGCAATAACGGAGGTGATAAACCGATCCATCCTTTCGCTGCTTGCCAAAAATGCGTCGATATTGTCCGCACTATTTTCATAGTAGGAGTGCAGCGACAGATATTCCACATCGTCATAGGTATGCAGTAAAACGGTTTCCTCCCATCTGCCGAAGGACGGCATAGACGGGCTGGAGCTGCCGCAGACAACCAACTCGATCGAAGGATCGACCAGCTTCATCAGCTTTGCGCTTTCGTGCGCGGCGCGTCCGTATTCCTCCGCCGTCTTATGCCCTATCTGCCAGTCGCCGTCCATCTCGTTGCCCAAGCACCAAAGCTTGATGCCAAACGGCTCTAAAAAACCGTTTGCGACGCGCTTATCGCTGAGGTAGCTGCCGCTTTTGACGTTGCAGTATTCGACAGCATCTCTTGCCTCCTCCGGTCCGCGCGTACCCATATTCACCGCCATCATCACCTCTGCGCCGGCGCGCTTTGCCCACTCCTGAAACTCATCGATGCCAACCTCGTTTGTTTCGGTGGAAGACCAAGCAAGCTCTCTTCTGCGCGGACGCAGCTCCTTTGGACCGGTGCCGTCCTCCCAGCGATATCCGGAAACAAAGTTCCCGCCCGGATAGCGCACGACCGGCACATTCAGCCCTTTGACCAGCTCGATCACATCCCTGCGAAAGCCCATATCGTCCGCAAGCGGATGCGTCGGCTCGTAAATGCCGCCGTAAACCGCGCGTCCCAAATGCTCGATAAACGATCCAAATAACCGCTCGTCCACTTTCCCTATCGTAAAATCCCGGCAGAGCTTTAACGCTGCTTTCATCCTAGATTCCTCCTATTTGCTTGCGCGTTTGCGCGCGACAATGCTTCATATAATTCCCTCACCGATTCAAATACAAACGTCGGCGGATAAGCGGTATTGCTCAAATCTGACCGCTTCACCTCGCCGGTTAATACAGCGGCGGTATCCACCCCGGCGGCAATGCCGCAGGCGATATCGGTGTAAAGCCGGTCGCCGACGACCAAGGTCTGCTCCGGTAAAAAGCCGCTGTTTTGCAGACCAATGTCCACAATCACGCGGTTCGGCTTGCCGAGATACGTCGGGGTTTTCCCGGTCGCGTTGACTATCATCTGGCAGATCGACCCGCAGTCCGGCACAAAACCGAACGACGTCGGACAGCAAAGATCCGGATTGGTCGCCGCAAACGGCAGCGTCGGGTTCTTTGCAAGCAGCAGACAGGCGTCCCAAAGCTTTTGGTAGGTCAGCTCATTATCAAACCCCACAAGCAGACAGGAAACGTCCTCCTCCGGGCGCCGCGTCACCCGCAGTCCCTCGTTTTGCAGCTCCTTGATAAAGGAGTTCGTTGCGACGGCAAAGATCTTCTTGCCCGTAAAATGCTCCTTCAGCCAAGAAATCGCTGCGGTCGAGGCGGTAACAAAGCTTGCTTCATCAGTTGGTATCCGCCATGCGTCAAACTTTTGCATGTAGTCTGCAATGCTTTTGGTGGAGTTATTGGTGATAAAGACATATTTACCGCCGACCCTTTGTATCTCCTGCAAAAGCTGCATCGTGCCATCAATCAGCGTGGAGTCCAAAGCAATGGTACCGTCGATATCAAATAAAAACAGCCGCTTTGCCGCCAGATCAATTTCCTTCTTGCTCATTTTGGCAGCTTCCCCCAGTCCAGATCCTCATACCGCGTAATAAATTGATCCGCCATTTCTTTCACGCCCGCTTCGTTTACCTCAAGTTCTTCAGCGATCCCGACCAAATACATCCCCGCCTGACGCACCGTTTTCGCCGCATAGTATGCATCCTCAAACACAACCGCCTGCTCTTTTTTTCCGCCCAGATCAGCAAGACAACGCAGATAGATATCCGGCAGATGCTTTTCGGTATGGAAATCCTTGCAGGAGCGGACGGTCGTGAAAAAATCACGCAGCCCAAGTCTTTGCAGCACCTCCTCAGATATATCGCGGGCGGTCGAGGTCGCAATCGCCATTGGGAAGCCCCGCTTCTTGCAGCTCTGCAAAAACTCCCTTACTCCCGGCTTTGGAACGACATGATGCCGGTACTGAAACAAAATATCCTCCCAAATCCAGTCGATGATGCTCTCCTCGGTATCGTTTAAGCGATAATCGGCGATCAAACGGTTTGCTAAACGGTATGGACCGTAGCTGCGCGCAAGGCTGACAATATCCGGCGGCGGCGTGATGCCCCTGCTTTTCAGAAACCTTGCGCCAAAGCAGCGCCAGACCCACATCGAATCCAACAGCGTTCCGTCCATATCAAAAATAAAATACGGCATATAACCTCCAAGCCAAGCCGGATCACCTGCTAATCGGGCGGGTATAGCGCTTTAACCACGCCGCTTCCTCCGCAGTCAGATACGGGGAAAGCTTTTGATAAACGTCGGCATGATAGCGGTTGAGCATATCGATCTCTGCCTGCTCCATCTGTGTCGGATCGACGCCGTCTAGGTCGATCGGAGCGATTGTGATGATATCAAAATACATAAACTGACCATATTCGTTTTTCACGCCCTTGCGGCAGACAAGCTCGTTTTCGATCCGGATACCGTATTGCCCCTCCAGATAGATTCCCGGCTCATCGGTGGTAATCATGCCCTCCTCAAACGGCGCGCTGTCCTTGCGCTCCGGCACAATCCGCCAGCGGAACCCGTTCGGACCTTCGTGGACATTGAGCAAATGTCCAACGCCGTGTCCAGTGCCGCACTTATAATCCAGCTCCATATCCCAGATCGGTCCGCGCGCCAAGACGTCCAGATTCAGTCCGCAGCAGCCCTGCAAAAACCGCACGCCGGAAAGACGGAGGCAGCTGCGCACAACAGCAGTAAAGTGCTTCTTCATTTCCGGGGAAATCTCGCCGAACACCATCGTCCGGGTGATATCGGTCGTGCCGGTGTAATAGTGTCCGCCAGAGTCCACCAGCAGCAACCCGCCGTCGGTCACGCGCGTATCGGTTTCCGGGGTCGCCGCGTAGTGCATCATCGCCGCGTTTGCTCCAAAGCCCGCGATTGTGTGGAAGCTTAAGCCTAGGTTATCCGGCTGCTCCCTGCGGCGCGCCTCCAGATAGTCAGACGCGGAAATCTCTGTGATCTCCATCTCGCGATAGCGGTTTTTCACCCAATACATAAACTTCGTAAACGCAACGCCGTCATAGATATGCGCTTGAATCGTGTTCTCGATTTCGGTTGGGTTTTTCACCGCCTTCATGGTGGTTGTCGGATTCATCTCCTCCAGCAATACGGCGCCCTTCGGGATACGGCTCGTAATCGCAAAATTTACCTTATCCACATCCAGCAGCACCCTGCTCGATGCAGGGAGCTGCGCCGCCGCATCGTAAATCCCTTCATATGGCAGCACCGTCACGCCCTCGCCGGCAAGCTCCTCCTTGATCTGCGGCGAAAGCACCTGCTCGTGCAGAAACAGCTTCGCCTCGTTTGGCGTAATCAATGAAAACGCCAGCACAACCGGGCAGTGGGCGACGTCGTTTCCGCGCAGGTTAAAGAGCCACGCAATATCGTCCAGCGTTGTCAGAAGATGCGCATCAGCGCCCTTCTGCGCCATTGCTTCCCGCAGTCCGGCAAGCTTATCCGCCGTCGATTTCCCGCTATACCGCAGCGCCAGCCGATATGCCGGCTCGGTGGAGATTGCCGGCCGTTCCTTCCAGATCAGGTCGACTAAATCCGCTTTTGCAGAGATCATAACCTCCTTTTTGGCGTCGGCAAACGCCTTTGCAAAGCCGCGCGCAAGCGAGGTGTTGACCACCCTGCCGTCAAAGCCCAAAACGCCGCCGTCCGGAACAACCTTCACCAAATATTGCTCGATGGTCGGAACACCCTCCTCGCCCATCTTCATCAGTGTCACGCCGCTGCCCGCCAGCTGCGCGGCGGCAGCGATAAAATAGCGCCCGTCGGTCCAAAGCGCCGCTTCCGCCGGCGTGACGACCAGCACTCCCGCCGATCCGGTAAAGCCGGATAAAAAGGCGCGCACCTTAAAATAATCCCCAACGTACTCCGATTCGTGAAAATCCGCAGTCGGCACCACATAAGCGTCGACATTCCGCTCCTTTAACAGCGCTTGAAACGCCAAAATCCTCTCTTTAACCTGCATGTTTGCTTAACTCCCTTTCTATTCTCGCGGTATCATGCCCTTCTGCATTTTTCCACACAAGCACCCATCGCGTCGATAACCGCGCCGCGAAAGCCCTTTTGCTCCAGCACCTTCACCGCCTCGATCGTTGTTCCGCCCGGCGAGCAGACCATATCCTTCAGCTCGCCCGGATGCTTGCCGCTTTCCAGCAGCATCCTCGCGCTTCCAAGCAGTGCCTGCGCAGCAAAACGGTACGCCTGCGCGCGCGGCATACCGGCAAGCACCGCAGCGTCCGCCATCGCCTCTAAAAATAAAAACGCATACGCAGGCGAACTGCCGCTGACCGCAACCACCGCGTCCATTATCCGCTCGTCCACAAGCTCAACTTCGCCAAAACCCGAAAACAGCGCGGCAAGCGCTTTTACCTCCTCCGGCGCGACATTTTTATCCGGCGACAGCGCAGTCATTCCCGCGCCGACCAATGCCGGCGCGTTCGGCATCGCGCGCACAATCCTGCGCGAGCAGCCCAAAATCGCGTGAAGCTGCTCCAACGTATAGCTGGGTGCAAGTGAAACCACAACCTGTTTGTCGGTCAAGATTTCCTTCAGCTCCTCCAACACCGTCGGGTAATAAACCGGCTTGATTGCCAGAACGACAAAAGCAGCGTCCTTTGCGGCGACAGTGTTCTCGGCGGTCACAATGACGCCGCAGTCGCGTTGTATCTGCGAAAGCTTCCCCTCAGAGCGGTTGGATGCAATGATGCGCTCCGCCGTACACACGCCGCTTTTGACCATCCCGCGGATCATCGCCCCCGCCATATTGCCGCAGCCGATAAATCCAATTTGATACCGCATAAGCTTTGCTCCTTTCTATCACAGCAGCATAAGAAAATGCCGGAAAAAGCCGGCTTTCCTTATTGTTTTGCCTCCATTATACTACACGCGGCAGGAAATGTCAAACCGCTATGCTTTCTTCACTGCATCAGCAGAAAAAACAATCGAAACCATCGTACCCTCCCCCAACTTGGAATCGATATGAAAGCCGTGAGAGAGCATTTTTAAAATCCTCCTGACCAGATACAGCCCTAGTCCGGTCGATTTATGGTGCGCACGGCCATTGTATCCAGTAAAGCCCTTCTCGCCAATACGCGGCAAATCCTCCGCCGCAATACCGATACCGCTGTCAGAGATATGCAGCGCATGATCCGAAAAATCAATGCTGACATAGCCGGAAGGCGTATATTTCACTGCGTTCGAGATCACCTGTTCCAGCGCAAAACGAAGCCATTTCCGGTCGGACAGCACCTTTACCGAAAGCGGCTCATACCGCAGCGCAATCCCGCTTTGGATAAACTGCGTTGAAAATTCCTTGACTGCCTGGCGCACCACCTCGTCTAAATCGCACCATTCCAGTACCAGATCCCGCTCAGTCGCATCTAAGCGCAGATAGTAAAGCGCCATTCCGGCGTAGCGCTCGATCTCTGAAAGACGCTCCTTTGCCTCAGCCCGGCGCGACTGCGGCATAGCGGTATCAAAAATAAGCTGCAATGCCGCAATCGGCGTCTTGATTTGATGCACCCACGCCGAAAAATACTCCGCCTGACGGCTCGACGCCGCTTGATGCGCCGTCTGCTCTTCCATAAGGCGCGCAAGCAGCCTCTTTTCGAGCAGGAAGTCATCCGTCTGCACAACGCCGTGCGGCGCGGGCAGCTCCATATGCCCATCCTCCATTGCGATCAGCCGGCGCATAATCCGTTTCCGCCGGATAAAGGCAATGCAATCAGGGACGGCAAGCGTCAAAAGCAGAAAAAGGCAGAGCAGCATGCCATATAAGCAGTAGGAAAGCGGCTGTCTCCCCAGATACAGCACAAACAGGATAATCAAAGAAAAAACCACAAAGCAGATCATGACCGGCGCACGATGGCGCAGATAGAGTAAAAAATCCCTCATATTCGCTCCTTTTCCTGCAAATTTAGACATTTTTTGGCATTTAAGAAATCGAGTAGCCAAGCCCCTTTTTCGTGCGGATGAAATCGGTCAGTCCAATCCCCTCCAGCTTTTTGCGCAGACGCGCAATATTAACCGTGAGGGTGTTTTCGTCCACAAACGCATCGCTTTCCCAAAGCGCTTTCATGATTTCGCTGCGGGAAACAACGCTCCCGCTATGCTCAAACAAAAGCTCCAAAATCCCCAGTTCATTTTTGGTCAGCGAGAGCGTTTCCCCATGGTAGGCTAAGCTGCCCTCGCTCAAATTCAGCATTGCGCCGCCGCAGGAAAGCAGCTTTGCATTTTCGCTGAAATCGTAGGTTCGGCGCAGCAGCGCCTTGATCTTCGCAACCAAGACGGTCATCTCAAACGGTTTTGCGATAAAATCGTCCGCACCCATCTCGATTGCCATGACGATATTGACGTCATCCGACGCGCTGGACAGAAAGATCACCGGCACCTTGCTGACAAGCCGTAGCTGCTCGCACCAATAATAACCGTTGTGGAACGGCAGACCAATGTCCAGCAGCACAAGCTGCGGGTCATAGGACGCAAGTTCGTCCAAAACATTCGAAAAATCATGGATTTGCGCCGCTTCAAAGCCCCATTTGCGAAGCTGCTCGCAGATAATTCCCGCAATCGTGCGGTCATCCTCGACAACCAAAATGCGATACATCCCTTTTCCTC
>CAZPLR010000009.1:0-27312 GCA_964587555.1 uncultured Oscillospiraceae bacterium | reverse complement strand
ATATCATCATTATACCATGTCGAAAAAGGTTTGACAAGCAACAATCAAAGCGTTTTCTGGCGCCAAAAAATATTTAACGGTTTCTTTTTGGATTTGTCTATAAATATTTACAATTCTTCTCTTTTCACCCAGTAGAATCTATGTTATAATAATGATACACGGGAAAACGACCCGCGGGAAATATGAGATACCGGCAGATCGCTTTTCTCACCGGATAGAAAGGAACGAAAATCATGGCAACCGTTGCGGCAGACGCAGAACAGATCGTACTCAAGCGACCGCCATCCTATGAGGAGGTGCAGCGCTATTTTATTGAAACGAAAAAATTCCAAGAGCTGATGATGATGTATAATTGTGCCATCCGGGAAGTGCGCACAAAATTAGAGGTTTTAAACGACGAGCTTTCGATTACGCAAAAGCGCAATCCGATCGAAACGATTACCTCCCGCATCAAGCAGCCGCGCAGCATTGTGCAAAAGCTGATCCGCAAGGGCAACGAGGTCACGATTGAAGCGGTGCAGCGAGAGGTCAAGGACGTCGCCGGCATCCGCGTCATCTGCATGTTTACCGACGATATCTACAAAATTGCAGACATGCTTTCCATGCAGGATGACGTGCGGGTGGTGAGCGTCAAGGATTACATCAAACAGCCGAAGGAAAGCGGCTATCGCAGCTATCATATGATCGTCGAAATTCCGGTTTTCTTTTCCGACCGCAAGCAGCTAATGCTGGTTGAAATTCAGATTCGCACCATCGCGATGGATTTTTGGGCGAGTTTAGAGCATGAACTGAAATATAAGCAGGAAATCCCAAACGGCGAGGAGATCACAGCGCAGCTACGTCAATGCTCGTTCGACATCGCTGACGTCGAACGGCGGATGCTGATGATCCGCAACTCCCTGCCGCCGGAGGACGACGACGCCAGCCTTCTTTAAAAAGCAACAATCATCTGCACTGCACGATAAAAAGCAAAACAACGCAGCGCGAAAAGCCGGAAGGAAATCCCTTCCGGCTTTTCGTATGATTGAGAGAAAATGGGTTTTCTGATTCGCGTAACAAGCGGCTGTTTATGCCGAACGTTTGCCCATCTGATGCGAACGGACTATGTTCTCATATACCTTTGAGGTGACGGCATAGGCGGCAAAATAGCCCAGCGAAAAGATCAAATAGACAATCAGCGTGCAAATCAAGAATAGGTTGGTATTGGACAGATTCATTAAGGTCATGATCCGGCAGAGCATCGGGAACGCGACAGCAGTGTGGACGCCCGCCGTGATGAGCGGCAGGAAGAATACCAGCAGCATCTGGCTGTGGACGCTCTTTCTAACCTCCTTCTGACTCATCCCCACCTTCTGCATGATATCAAAATTCCGCTGATCCTCATATCCCTCTACCAACTGCTTATAGTATAAGATCAATACCGTTGCGGCGATAAATACAAGCCCTAAAAAGATCCCCAAGAACAAAAGCGTGCCGTACAGCTCATAAAAGCTTTGGCGGTTTTCCTCCCTTGTCTCCAAATAGCCGACAACCTTATCCTCGGCTGAAATCCCGCCGCAGTAATCCTTCACCGTCGTACGAAGCTGTGCAATCTCAGCAAGCTGCTCCTCATGGGAAAGCGCGCTGCCGTCCGAATGGAGCAGGTTAAACTCCACCTCCGTTTTGGCGAGAATATTTTCTTCGTTATAAAGCGTCTTGCAAAGCGTGTCGAACGTTTCGGGATTGCAGACGATCGCCGCCTGTGGGATCGAGTAAAAAGTCGTTATATAATCGGCGAGCGCCTCATCCTTCTGCACCGTAAAATCCATCCCGAACATCGTTAAGCTTTTGATATCCTCTCCATAGCCGAAGTAGGCAAGCGCCTCCCCGTCGCTAAGCGTCAGCACTTTTCCGGTAAAACGGGTGTAATTCTCGGTACTCATAATATAAGCAGCATAATAGTTTTGCGAATTGCCGCGTACAACCTCCATATGCCCGGATTCGTCGATCATACCGGCGATCGTGAGCGGCAGCCGCTGATCAACGCGCAGCTCGTCAACCCGAAATCCATCGTCCTCAACCTGCGCAAGGATGGCGTCCCGAAACGGCTCAGGTTCAATGTTTTTATAGGTGTAAACGCTCACCTCACGTTCAAAACGGGTTGCGAGCAGATTTTCCATTCCGACATAAAGGCTCACCGTTGTGCTGACCATAACCAGCACCATCGTCGAAAGGATACAGATGTTCGCCATGCCGACCGCATTCCGCTTCATCCGGTACATCAGTCCGGAAACGGCGGTAAAATGGTTCGGTTTGTAGTAGTATTTTCGATTCCGCTTCAGCAGCTTCAGCACGACAATACTTCCGGCGGTAAACAAAAGCCATGTCCCTGCCATAACAAACAGCACCGCAACGAAGAAAATGCCGAGCGAATCAAGCGGGTTTATCGTCGTGATCGCCAGATAGTATCCAATCGCCATGCAGACCGTCCCCAGCAGAGCAATCAGCCATTTCGCCTTTGGTTCGCGTTCGCCGGAAACCGATTGACGCATCAGATTAACCGGCGGATGGCGGCGCAGGGAGATCTGGTTGCGCAGCGCAATCAGCAGATTGATAACGGCAAACAGCGCAACGCTTACCGCAACGCCCCAAATTGAGACTGAGAATTTTCCCGTAGGTTCTGTTTTTGTAATCCGGCAGAGCAGAAGCGTCATCAGAAAAGAAAGCATCCCGCCGACGATCAGCCCGCCGATAATCGTAATCGCCATCGTCATTATGGCTTCGTAGAACACCATCCGCCCAATATGACGGCGTTCCATGCCAAGGACATAATAAAGCCCGAATTCTTTTTTACGCTGTTTGAACACAAAGCTATTGGAGTAGAATAGGAAGATTACCGCGAAAACGGCGATCACCCAAACGCCAAGCCCCAGAATTGTGGTCACAGTTCCGCTGTCAAGCAGCGCTGCAAAGCTGCCATCCGACGCAAGATATGCCATAATGTAGAAAAACGCGGTCATTGCGCAGCCGGTGAGCAGGTACGGAAGATAAAACTTACCGTTTCTGCGCATGCTCCCAGCGGCAAGACGGAAATAGAGTCCTCTCATAATGGCATCTCTCCCGCCACAATGGTGGTCAGCGTATCGGATATTCTGCCGAACATGACCTCCTGCGGCTGATTTCCACGATAGAGCTGGTGATAGACGATACCGTCACGCAGGAACAAAACGCGGCTTGCGTAGGACGCCGCCTTGACCGAGTGCGTAACCATCAGGATAGTCTGCCCAGACCGATGAATCTGCTCAAAGATATGCAGCAGCCGCTCGGACGCACGGGAATCAAGCGCGCCGGTCGGCTCGTCGCAGAGCAGGATTTTGGGATCGGTGATCAGCGCTCTGGCGACTGCGGCGCGCTGCTTCTGACCGCCGGACACCTCGTAGGGGTATTTGTCTAAAATATCGCCGATCTCCAGTGATTTTGCGACTGGAAACAGCTTTTTCTGCATCGTTTCGGCAGGCGTTCCGGAAAGCACAAGCGGCAGAAAGATATTGTCGCGCAGCGAAAGGGTATCCAGCAGATTGAAGTCCTGAAAGACAAAGCCAAGGCTTTCCCGGCGAAACTTCGCTAGGTTCTCCTCGGTGATTTTGGAAAGTTCGGTATCCTCCAGCTTGACGATGCCCGAAGTTGGGCGGTCAAGAGCGGCTAGGATATTGAGCAGCGTGGTCTTGCCGGAGCCGGATTCGCCCATAATCGCGACAAACTCCCCGCGCTCAATGGTAAAGCTAACGTCCTGCAACGCCTTAACCTGCGCCCAGGAAAAACGGGTTGTGTAGATTTTCTGCATATGCTCTACCGTCATCAGCGGCGCTCTGCCTGTTGATTGAAACATAAATGTTACCTCCTGTTTTTCTATCGTTTCGTTTGCACACGGTCGCCCTATGTTCTCTGTCGTGCTTTTATTATAGCACGCAGCCTTTCATTTTGCCATCGAACAAGCTTACAATTCGGGCGCGAAGGTGACATTTTTGTAAGATTGGCGTAAGCAAAAAGCTGCAAGCGAATGTTTGCTTGCAGCTTTTTATTTTCATCCGTCTATCTGCTCATGCAGCGCTTTTTCCACAGCGTCATAAGCGGCCTGATGATCCAACTTTACGCCCGCAAAATGCTCGAAGGCGTAAATCGCTTGAAAGATCAGCATGGAAAGCCCGTTTCCGCAAGGAATGCCGCGCTTTTGACATTCCGACAGCAGCGTCGTAACAGGCGGCTTATAGACGATATCATAGACAACGGCGGTATTTGGAAGGGCGTCCAAAAAGCTGAAATCGGTAAAATCGTCCGGCATATCGCTCATGCCAAGCGGGGTCGTATTGATAAGGACGTCGGTTTCGCCGGCATATGCGCGCATGATCTCCGGCGTCATACCGTCGACCGCAATGGTCTGGTCGCGCTTTCCATCCGGATATTGCATCGGCTCCGCTTTATAACGGCTGCGGCAGAGAACGTTTACCTTCGCCGCGCCCGCCAACGCGGATTTGCGGCAGATCGAAAGCGCCGCGCCGCCTGCGCCCAAAAGCGTTATCCGCTTGCCCTTCACATCCACGCCGAGCCGCTGCAGCGCGCAGAGCACGCCGTCGCCATCGGTATTATATCCAGTCAGCTTTCCATCTTGAACTGTGACGGTATTCACCGCACCGCAGGAAGCGGCATATGGATCGATCTCGGTCAGGTACGGGATCACCGCAGATTTGTGCGGAATCGTAATGTTGAATCCGTCGATTGATTCCTGCTTCACGCGGGAGAAAAAGTCCGCAAGCTCCTCTTTTTTGACTCTGACCGCCTCATAGCAGACGTCAATCCCAGCAAGATCGGCGAGCGCCTTGTGGATCTGCGGCGATTTGGTCCGCGTGATTGGGTCGCCGATCACCGCCAAATTCAGCCGCTTTGGCAGCATCGAAATCAGCTTGGCTGCAACGGTGTAAACGGAGCCTTTATTGTTCACCGTTAACGCGGCATACTTTCTATAAAGCGGCTCTCTGGCGGCAAACAGCGCATAAACACGCTTCGTGTCCTCGCCGACCAACGGGCGATCGTTTAGATTCATCGCGGCAATATCCGCGATCGGGCGGTTAAGCCAGACAATCCTGCCGTTCTGTGCAAGCGCTTTCATATTCTCCTCGCGCAGCACCACGCCCCCGCCGGTAGAAATGACCGTATTCTGCATCTGCGCGCAATCATTCACGCAGCTTGCTTCCATCGCGCGGAACGCGGCCTCTCCGTCCTTTGCAAAAATATCCGCAATGCTGCGTCCGGTGTCGCTCACCAGTTTTTCGTCCGTATCTACAAAATGCATTTTAAGCATTCGGGCAAGGCTTTTTCCAACCGAGGTTTTGCCGCTGCCCGGCATACCGATCAGTACGATATTATTCATATGTATTCCAGTCCTTTCAAGGCTCCTCTGTGGAAAATGGGGCAGGCGGGGTTCCTTGCTTCATCCGCTCAAGCGCCGGGTCATACTGCCCCAGCAGGCGCAGCGAGCTGGTGGTCAAAAGCAGCTCGGAAAGCGCTGAGGAAAGATCCACCTCGGTTGATTCCCGCAAAAAATCGACGAAAAACAGATACTCCCAGTTTTTCCCCGGAATTGGTCGGGACTCGATACGCACCATGTTGAGGTTGTGCTTTTTAAATACCAGAAGAATATCGCATAAAGCACCTGCCGAGTGCGGCACTGTAAACATGATGCTCAGCTTCTTGCCGGTGGAGAAACGCGGAAAATCCTTTGCAATCACGACAAAGCGAGTATCGTTGTGCTGCTTGAAATTGATGTTGTCCGCCTTGATCTCAAGTCCATAAAGCTCGGCAGCCCGTCGGCTTGCGATCGCGGCAAAATGCCGGCTTTTGGAGTTTTTGACCATCTCGGCGGCGGCGGCGGTGTTATAAAGCGGCGAAAGCTTCCAACTTGGATGCTCGTCCAAGAAATACTCCGACTGCAAAAAGCCTTGCTCGTGAGAAAACACCTCAGTGATCTCGTCCAGTTCCACCCCCGGAAGCGTCATAATGCAGTGCTTAACCTTGACGATATACTCGCCGACAATGCGGCAGTCGTTCTCACTGAGAAGATCAAAAACCGCATTGATACTGCCGGTTGAAGAATTTTCTACCGGCAGCACTGCAAATTTGGCATTCCCGGATACAACCTCCTCAAACGCCTGCCGGAATGAGCGGGTCATGAGATACTCCGCCTCCTCGCCGAAATATCCGTAAGCCGCTTCCTCGCCGTAGCTGCCCGGAATACCGCAATAGCAAACCTTTATTTTATCAAGATGATTCTCCATCCTTGTCAACATTTCCTTTCCGACCTAAGTTACATCAATTCCAAAATGGACAGCGCCGCCGCAGCCTCCACAATCACCGCCGCGCGCGCTGCAACGCAAGGATCATGCCGCCCCTTGATCTGAAGCGTTTCATTCTGCATTGTGGTTAAATTTACCGTTTGCTGCTTTCGGGAGATAGACGCGGTCGGCTTAAACGCCGCCTGAAACACCACCGGCATTCCATTGGTGATACCGCCCAAAATACCGCCGTTATGGTTGGTTATGGTCTTGATTACGCCGTTTTCAACATACATCTGATCGTTGACCTCGTGCCCATAGGCACTGCCAAACCCAAATCCCAAACCAAACTCGACTCCCTTCACTGCCGGAAGCGCAAACAGATTGCGGCAGATTACGCTCTCCACACTATCGCAGTCGTTTTGACCGACGCCCGCCGGAAGCCCGACTGCCGCGCATTGGATAACACCGCCGACACTGGTTACATCCGCCCTTGCCGCGAGTATCTCCGCGCGCATCAGCTCCCCTTTTTCTGCGTCCAGCACCGGAAAATCCATTTCATTCAGACGGGATAGCTGCTCCCGATTCACCGTACAAGGATCAAATGGCGTATCGGTCTTTGTGCCAATGCGCAAAATATGCGCGCCAACTGCGACCCCCTTTTGCCGCAAAATCTGCTTTGCTACCGCGCCCGCAAAAACCAGCGGCGCTGTAGTGCGTGCGGAAAAATGCCCGCCGCCGCGATAATCGGCAAAACCGCTGTAGCGCACAAATCCGGTATAATCGGCATGGGACGGGCGCGGCAGCGTCTTCAGGTTGGCATAATCGCCAGAGCGGGTATTCTCGTTGCGGATGATCGCGCAAAGCGGCGTGCCGGTCAAACGCCCCTCGAAAACACCGCTTATAATCTCCGGAATATCCGCCTCAACGCGGGTGGTTGTGGTGCCGTCGGATTTCGCGCGCCTGCGGCGCATATCGACCATAACCGCGTCCATATCCAGCTTGATCCCTGCCGGAAGATTCTTCATCACCACGCCGACCGCCGGCCCGTGTGACTCGCCAAAAATTTCATATCCAAATTGTGCCATTTACAATACCTTTCCTCTGTCTTAAGCTTTGACCGCCAAGCCGCCCAAGGAGCGATAATCCTTCCAGAAATCCGGATAAGATTTATTCACTGCCTCCGCGCCGTTTAAGATGATCGTACATTTCGGCGCGCATTTCAGCGCGGCAATCGCAATGGTCATCGCAATCCGATGGTCATTGTGGCTGTCGCAGTAGATCGTACCGCTGGTGCCCAGCACCTTTTTGCCGACAATATCCATGCCGTCTGGACGTTCTCTAATCTGCACGCCCAGCATGCTTAATTCCTGCACCGTCGCGGAGATGCGGTCCGACTCCTTATAACGCAGTCTGCTGCCGTTATACAGCCTTGTCGTGCCGGTGCGCACCGCCGCAGCCGCCGCTAAAATCGGCGCAAGATCCGGAATTTGCGAAAGGTCGATTTTCTGGTCGCCCGGCTGCTTTAATTTTCCTAACAACTCTAGGATCGCTTTATCGCCTTGAAGCGAATTTTCGTTTAAGCCAAGCGCTTTCACTGGAAAACCGTAATATCCGGCAGTCAGGAAAAACGCCGCCTGAGAGTAGTCCGCTTCGACCGTAAAGCTTTCCCGCTGATAGGACTGACCGCCCTTTATCACAAATTCCGTAAAGCTGTAATTGTCCGCATGAACGCCGAACGCCTCCATCACCTCCAGCGTCATCGCAACATATCCGCGCGATTCCAACGTATCCATCATGCTGACGGTGCTTTCCCCCTCTGGGCAAAGGGAAAGCGCCATCAGCAGCGCTGTAACATACTGGGAAGAGATATTGCCGTGAATCCGATACCGTCCCGGCAAAAGCGCATTTTTGATGAATATCTCGTCTCGCTCCTTGATATAGCGCACCCCATGCGCGGCAAGCAGCTCCAGAAACGGCTCTAACGGACGGGAAAGCAGCTTTGTACTTCCGGTGAAAAACGCGCCCTTTGGGCAAAGCTGCGCGGCGATCGGAAGAAAAAACCGTAATGTCGAGCCGGATTCCCCACAGTCAAGCAGCGGCCTTCCGACAATCGGCTTTCTCTCGTCGGAAAAGACAACCTCGCCCTTTTCCCGATCCACGCTGAATACAAAGCCGAGTCCGGAAAGGCAGCGCAGCGTCGCCTCAATATCTGCCGAAAAGCTAACATTTTCCACCCGACAGTTTCCTGAAAATCCGGCGGCAATCAGCGCGCGGTGCGCTATGCTCTTTGAGGTGGGAATCAGCACCTCGCCCTGAAGCGATGTAGGTGTTAATTTCATTCGCATACCGTACCCTCCTCTAATGCTGCATCCCATGCAAGCAGTTTTTCCTTGGTCAGCTTGATGAGCCGATACGTCCCCGGTTTTGTTACGACAACTATAGTGATATTCTCTCCGGCGCCTTTTTTGTCATGGGAAAGCGCGGAATAAAGCTGCTCCTTCTTAATCCTCTCTGGGGTAAACGGCAGATGGAACCGCGTTAATATCTTGCGCAGTTCAGCAGCGCACCCCTTTTCAGTCAACCCCTGCGCTTCGCCCAAGCGCAGCATGTGCTCCATCCCGCAGCAGACCGCTTCGCCGTGCATGAATTGCTCGTAATTGCCCGCCTTTTCGTAGCCATGCCCGAAGGTATGACCAAAATTCAGCGCCATCCGCTCGCCCAAATCCAGCTCGTCGCGCTCGACGATTCCGCGCTTAATGTCAACGCTGCGGTAGATAATCTCCTCCATATGCGCGCACAGCGCCGCGCGATCCGCGCTCGTTTGGATGATCTCATAGAGTACTGTGTCAGCAATCAAGCCATATTTTATGACCTCGCCCATACCGTCAAAAAAGACCCTGTCCGGCAGTGTGTCCAGCGTATCCGGATCGATCAAAACAAGTCTCGGCTGATAAAAAACGCCAGCCAGATTCTTTCCCTGCTTTAAATCGACCGCAACCTTGCCGCCGACGCTGGAATCTACTTGCGACAGCAGCGTAGTCGGAATCTGCACATACGGTACGCCGCGCAGCAGCGTTGCAGCGACAAAACCAGCCATGTCCCCTGTGACGCCGCCGCCCAGAGCGATGATTAGATCGCTGCGGGTAACTGCAAACGGCGTTGGAAGCAGCAGCGCGTCGTAAAGCAGCTCGACCGTTTGCAGATTTTTGCTCTTTTCGCCCGCCGGAAAGGACACAAGCTTAACAAGATAGCCATTTGCTTCCAGCACTTCTTTTACTTCCCTGCCGTAAAGCGGCGCGACGTTCGAATCGCAGACAACGGCGACGCGGTTCCCCTTATGAACCGTTTTCAGCATCTCTCCGACGTCCTTTAAAATACCGCGGCGGATGAAAATGTCGTAGCTTTTTTCTCCAAGCGAAACGTGAAGCTTCTTTTCTTTATTTTCACAATGAATCTCAGACATAATATATCACTCCTTTTCTCCAGCGCATCATGAGCGCGGCGGAAAGATTGCAAGCAGCAAAAGCGAAAGCGCCGCCGGGATCAGCGCTGCCGCCGAACAATACAAAAATGGATATCCCGCCATCACTGAGGCGGCGAAGAACACGCTGGTCAGCGCAAGCAAGACCATCACTATTAAACGCAGAATCTCAAGCGAGGCGCGCAGCCGCTGAAGCTGCATCAAAGCGCCAAGCGCCGAATACACGCTGCTGTCGCTTAAAATAAGCGAGAGCGCCGCGTCCTTCCTATGCGTTTCTTTATCGTAGTCGGCGTGCAGATGGGAAGGTAAAATCCCGATGATATCCGCATCCTCGCCAAACAGCGCGATCAGGTTATTCTCCACCAGACAGTCGACCGACTTCACATAGATCTGTACACGCTGCGCCCTTGCCTGCCCTAAAAACCGTTTGACCTGCGGCAGAATATGTAGGGTTAACGAGAACGCAGTAATCAGCTCCCCTTTTCGGGCAAGGTAAAGGATCATCCGCCCCTTATCCGACTCTGCCTGCTCGATGTTCTGTGACGGCATCAGGATATTGTGATTCTCCATCATCCTGCGGCTGCCGATCAGCACGCGGTTATTATCGACCCAAGCGGAAATCCCAAGACCGTCCTCATAGGTCAGCGAATCGACCGGCTTCAGCAGCTCGGTCTTATTCGCGATCATCTGCAAGAAGGTCGGCGCCAAGATACTTTCGCTTGCGGTCAGGATCGAAACAGCATCCAAAATCGCCTCATCCACGCGAACGCCCGCCGCCGGCCGCATCCCGTGCAGCAGCACCGACTCCGGCGGGAACAGCGCGTCGCAGCCGACAATAACAGCACCCGCGTCCGCCATCAGCTCCACAGCGTCGGAGTGCAGCACCGAATAGTGCTGTCCAAGCCGTTGCGCTGCCTCGCGTTGTTCATATTCCGTGCGCTGCATCGGCAGTTCCGCCGCAAACATCGCGGAAAACGGGCTGCAAAACGCAAACGCGCCGGTGAATGCAAAGACCGCTTTCATCCAATCAGAAGATAGAAGCGCCGCGCCAATCGCCGCGATACCCGCCGCAGCAAGCAGAAAGATGGTGATAAATTTCGAGAGCTTATCAAACCAATCCGGCGCGAAGCTATGATTTTCAAATCCGGCTAAGGTATCGCCCAAAACCTGCTTGACCACCAGCGTATGATCTGCGGCGCCATGCCCTAAATTTTGCAGCAGAAAACGGTTTTCAAGCGGCTCAAGCGAATATTGCAGCTTCCCTCCTGAAAGCGCTGCGGCAAGCTGACGCCTTAAACGGCGCATCTGCAAATACATCCCCAGATGGTAAAGGCAGACGGTCAGCAGATAAAACGGCACGTAGGATGTAAAGTACTCCTTTTGCATCACGCCGGAGAAAATCAGGCAAAACAGCCCATAAAGCAGCCCCGCCGCGTAAATTACGGTGCCGAACACCTCTTTCCCAAAGCGTTTGTTCTTAATCAGCCGCCATGCGCCCAAAAACATATTCACGCTCAGCGCCCCGCCGGCAAGCAGCACGCAAAGCTGCAATAGTCCAAATACCGCGCCGCCCATCTTAACGCCGCACAGCGCGACAAGTCCGTTGTCTGCGCGCGCTGTGAGAAACAAAAACGACAGCAGTGTCAGCACCCCAGTTACGCAAAATCGCAGAAAGCTGTACTTTTTCTCAGTCTGGATGATGGTGTGCAGATTTTCCGCACGGGAAACAGCGTTATCCGTCTCGGATGCGGGAGACTTCGCGTCAGAAGTGTCCTCTTGCTTCCCCGCTTTCGCTTCAGAATCCTGCTGCGGGTGCATATGCAGCATCTCGATCTCTTCCTGATTCGTGCGGGTAAAGGTAAAGTCGCGCATATTATTAAAAAAATCACGTACGACGCCGGCGCGCTTTATCTTAAAATCAGTATAGCTAAACGGCGGTGCCTGCTCGCCGCTGTCGGTGATAACGCCGCGCTTTTCCGCCGGCGCAGCGTCCTTTTTCTGCGATTTCACGCTGTCAGCCGAAAGCGTATCCGCCTCCTTTTTCTCAGCGGAAAGCCTTTCAGCCTCTTGGTCAAACAGATCGCCCTCCGCAGCACTGACGTCGCCCAACAGCTCCGCAGTGGATGCGCCGTCCGGCTTTGGCGGCTGCTTTTCCTGCGGCACGTTTTTCCTGCCATCCGGATTCGGCGTATCGAGCGCGACCGGCTGACCGGAGGCGGCGCGCAGCTGATCGGCAACCTTCCGGCGTATAGCAAGCTTGCGCTCCTCCGTCAGCCCCAAATCCGCGTGCGTATTCTCCTGCTCACTATGCACCGTATGATAGCGTTCGTACGCGCTTGTATTGACGTTCAGCTCGTCGGTCCAAGAAATGCTCCATTCCTTTTTGACCGTTGGCTCCGGCTCTCCTGCATCAGACGTCTCCTGTGCGGCAGGCTGCTCTTTTTTCGCAGGCGTTTCTTCCTTAACAGCCGCTTGCGGCGATTCCGATCGCTTTTTCTGTCCTGCCGACGCGGTCATACTGCGAAGCTCCTGTAGGATCTCCTCCGGGGTTTTTCTGTTATTCTCAGGCATAAGTCAAAACTCCTTTCAGGACGCTTTTTTCACAGTCTGCCGCGCAGAATCTCATACATGAGGATTCCAGCGGCGACCGAGGCGTTGAGCGAATTGATCTTTCCGCGCATTGGAAGCGCAACCGTACTGTCGCAGGTTTCCTTGACCAAACGCGAAACGCCCTCTCCTTCTGCGCCGACGACCAAACCGACGCTGCCGGAGTAGTCGACCGTATCCCAACGTTTGCCATCCATATCGGCGCAGTAAAACCACATTCCCTTCTCCTTCAGCTTTTTCATCTCAGCAACCAAATTGGTTACGCGCGCAATTCGTATAACCGCAGCCGCGCCCGCCGAGGTGCGGTAAACCGTCGCAGTCACAGCGGCGCAGCGCCGTTTGGGGATGATTACCCCATGCGCACCGCAGGCCTCCGCCGTCCGCAGGATCGCGCCCAAATTATGCGGATCCTCAATCCCATCGGCGACAATGACAAACGGCTGTTCATTTCTTTCCGCCGCAAGCGCCAGAATATCATCGACCGTGCAGTAGTCGACCGCAGAAAGTCTTGCGGCAACGCCCTGATGATATACGCCTCCGGTAATCTCATTCAGCTTTTCGGTCGGAATCTCATGGATGACGAGCCCTTGCTTTTTCACCTGTGCAAAGATGCGGGCAAGCGGTCCTTTTTTTGCGTTTTCATTATCGCTCGCAAAGTAAACGCAGTCGATCGTTTTTTCGGAAGAAAGCAGCTCTGTCACTGCGTTGCGCCCGCAGACAATATCCTCCGGCGCCTTCAGCACGGCGTTTTTGCGCAGCGGACGGGAATTTTTGGAATAAGCTTTTTTTTCCATATATCTTACGCGCTTTCCCTTCACGGGAAAGCTATCCTTTCTATTTCAGGCGGCAAGTATCCGCGCCTGCCGGCGGTATTTTCTCAAAATAAAACCGGACGATCCGCTTACCGCAAAACATGCGGCAGGCGTGAGCGTACTAATATTACTATTATACCATGTTTTTATAGGCAATTACAAGCCTTTTTGCGTGGTTTTTCTGCGTCGGCGCGATAAAAATTCGCTCCGCCCTGCCTAGCGCAGTATTTTCTTCTAAATCCGCCGATCTTTTTGTAAGCCGGATTTCATTTTCCGAAAAAATATGCTATAATAGTGGAAACAACACTTCAGGGTAAGAAAGGGATACGCCGATGCTGGAAATTCTCACCGGAACCGATAAGCATGCAAAAATGGAATATCTGTTAAGACTGGCGGAGCGCGCCGCGCAAAAAACGACTGCGTTTGATGCCGCGCCGGTTCTCTGGCTGACGCCGGACCAGTTTGCGTTTGAAACGGAGCGCGCGCTTTTATACGCGCTTTCGGCGGCTGCAAGGCGCAAGATGACCGTCACCGGCTTTAACCGCTATTCCCACACGGTGATGAAAACGTTAGGCGGGGTCGCCGGGCGCTACGCCGACAACCTCTGCAAGCTGATCCTCATGCGGCGCGCGCTTTCCGACTGTAAGGACAAGCTAACCCTTTACGCTCGACAGGCGGAGAAAAACGATCTTGCCTTCAGCAAGGAGCTGATCGCTTTTATGCGGCAAACCAAGTATGCCGGGATCACGCCGCAGGCACTGCTGGAAACGTCGGCACAGGACACGCTCTCCCCTGATCTGCGCGCAAAAACAAAGGATCTGAGTACCCTCGCGCTGCACTATGAAGCAAGGCTTTCCGCCTCCTGGCGCGACAGCCTGGACGATTTATCGGCTGCCAATGCACGTATTGCAGAAGCCGGCGCGCGCGGAGCACAGTTTTTTGCCGGAAAGACCGTCCTGATCGACGGCTTCAAAAGCTTCACCTACCCTGAATATGAGATGATAAAGCTTATGCTGCGGCAAGGCGCGTCGGTCGTCGTTTCTCTGACTCTGAACCGCAGGCAGGCGCAGAGCGATCTGACCAGTATATTTGCGGTCACGTTGGATACCTACGACCGCCTTTGTGCGCTTGCCCACGGGCATTTTTCCGAACGCGTTTTTGCGCCTCCTGTTCCCCAAACCGCGCTTTCCTACATCAAAGAAAACCTGTTTTTGGACGGATGTAAGCCGTTTACAGCCGATCATCCGGACGTTGCCTACGGCATTTGCCGGGACGAATACCGCGAAGCGGAATATTGCCTTGGGACGATCAAGGCAGAAATCCAGAAAAAAAACGGCGCGCTGCGGTACAAGGACGTCGCTGTAGTCTGCCGCGATACGGAGGAATATCGATTCGCGCTTGAGGCGGCGGCAAAGAAGTTTTCGGTCCCCTATTGCATTGACGGCGGCGAAAGTCCGGAATTTGAGCCGCTTTTTACGGTTTGTCGGGCATTTTTACAGGGTGCGTATTTACAATTTGACCGGCTTTGTCCGGCACGTATCGTCAAAAGCGGGCTATTTCCCGTCACAGCCGACGAGATTGCATCGCTCGACGCCTATATCAATGTTTGGCGTCCAAACAGCCTAAGCGAATGGAAAACGCCGTTTACCGCAAGTCTTTCGGGATATGAGATTCCCTCCAAGCAGAAGGAAAGCGCCGCAGGTCCGATTGAAACCGCAGCGGCGGAACGGGTCAGAAGCGCAGTAATGGCGGGCTTTTTTCCGCTTTTGGAAATACGGGAGGGAAACGGCAGAGCGTTTGGCGAGGCACTGCTGGCGGCATTGCAAAAAACCGGCGTTCTGGAGCGCTTCACCATGCAGATAAAGCGCGCGCCGCTTGCGGAGAGCGAGCGCTTAAAGCGGGTCAAAAACAATCTGACCGACACACTAGTTCGGCTTTCCGACGCGATTGCCGAGGAAAAGGTTTCGGGAAGAGAATACGCCGAAAGCTTCCTGCTTGCAGTGCGCGAAAGCAGGATTAAAGCGGTTGAGCAGACCATGGACTGCGTGATTGTGGGAAGCGCGGACACCGTTCGGCTGCATGATCCTAAGCTGCTTTGGCTGCTCGGCGCAAACGAGGGCGTTTTTCCAAAAACGCCGGAAAACGGAAGCGGGCTGTTCTCCGATCGGGAGTGCATCGCTCTTTCAAAGCTGGATCTGCCGGTTTCCAAGACCGCTGAGGATCAGCTTTCCGAGGAACGTTTTTCCGCCTATCAGATGATCTGCGCGCCGTCGGAGGCGCTGTATGTCACCTGCCGGCAGCGGCTTTTGGGCGGCGAGGATCAGCTCCCCGGAGAATTGATCTGGCGGCTGGAGCGAATCCTCGGCGAAAGCGCAAATCTCCTTTCGCTGGATGAAGCGGCTCTGACTTCGACGCCGCAGGCCGCGCTCGACACAGCGCTGTCGATGCTCAAAAAGGACAAAACGCAGTCTGACGCACTGTTTGCCGCCATCGACCGGCTGCCAGAGGAATACGCACCGCTGCGTCTGACGGCGCAAAGGGCGCAGCAGGCGCAGAACGAACGTCTTTTTGCACTGACCGAAAAAGAAAGCGCTGCTGCGCTCTATCGCATTTACAATCGGATGCTTTCGCCGAGTGAGATTGAGCTGTATTTCACCTGCCCCTTTGCGTATTTCGTCAAATATGGGCTGCGGCTGCGCGTTCCGGAGCGAGCGGCGTTTCAGCCGCTCCTGCGCGGCAACATTGCGCATGAGGTAGTCGCTGCGATGACTCCCACGCTTTCCAAAATGGCAAAACGAGACGCGGCGCGATTCGGCGCGGGCTTCGCCGAGGAAGACGGTGTACTGCAAGAGCAGATTACGCTGCTTTGCCGAAAAACGCTTTTTGAGGAGCTTTCCAGACGGTTTGAAAATCCGGGCAGAGTTTCAGAACGCGACAAATCACTTGCAGCGGGGATGGTGAAGGTGCTTTCCCGCATCGCAATGAATATCTACGATGAACAGCGGCAGAGCAAATTCGTTGTTCATGCAGTCGAGCAGCAGATCGGCGGAAAAAGATATCCGCCGCTTTCCATCCGGGCAGGAGCGCACCTGCTTCAAATCGGCGGCAGGATCGACCGGCTGGACACATATACAAAGGAAAATCAGACTTTTTTCCGCATTATCGACTATAAGACCGGCAGAAAGGATTTTTCGTTTGCCGGAGTAATTTCCGGGCAGAATTTACAGATGCTGCTTTATGAGATGGCGCTCGAGGAAACGGGGGAACTGCTCCCTGCCGGCGTACTGTACTATCCGGCAAGGCGGCTCGAGAATTTAAAAGATCCAAACGCCGATCTAAAAGAGCGAAGGGAGCATATCTTAAGCGGCTTTTGCATGGACGGCTTAGTAATCGACGCGGCGGATCAAAACCTGCCGCTCACCAGCGCGATGGAAAAGGAACTGAAGCGTTACTACATCCCAGTCGGTCGAGACAAAAAAGGAAGGCTCGATCAAAGCAGCCTAGTATCTCCAAGAGAGTATAAGGCGATCTCCGGATATATTAGAAGAAAGCTTATAAAAATGGCTGAAAATATCTCAGAAGGCGACATTTCTCCGCTATACAAGGCAGGCTGCGCACACTGCGATTATAAGCCGCTTTGCGGCAGGGATATACGGGTCGAAAATCTCGAGGAGGAGAAGCTTAGCAGCAGCGAAGCGTTTACAGAAATCATTTCAACAGAGGGAAAGGAGGAATCCTGATGCCGCTTACACCCATGCAGGAGCTTGCAGTCAAGCTGCGCGGGCGCGAAATACTTGTCAGCGCAGCCGCCGGAAGCGGAAAAACTTCCGTGCTTTCCAAGCGTGTGATCTCGCTGCTTTCCGGAGAGGAGGGCGCGCCGGTCAGCGCGGATCGAATGCTTATTGTTACCTTTACCAAGGCGGCAAGCGCCGAACTGCGCGTAAAGATTACACGGGAATTAGAGGAAAGAATCGCCATAGAGCCGCAGAATACCCGTCTTTTACAGCAGCGGCGGCTATTGCCGCAGACGCAGATATCGACGATTGACGCGCTCTGCCGTGTGATATTGCGTCAGAATTTTGAAAAAGCAAAGCTTTCTCCTGACTTTTCCATCATACAAGGCGGTGCGCTTGCCGAGCTGGAAAGCGCTGTGCTTGACGAGGTGATCGAAGAGGCATACAGCCAAGAAGACGAGGGTTTTACGGCACTCAGGAGCATTTTAGAAAACAATTCCGACGAGCGTATCCGCGCCTGTATCCTAGACGTTTACCACACCTGCCGCGCCGAGCCAGATGCAAAAGCATGGATGGACGCAAGCTTGCGCTATATCCAAAAAGCGGCGGAGGACAGTCTGACCGAATATCAGCGCCTGATCGGCGGGCTGCAAAAGGGGTGTCAAGATATCGCGCGGAAATTACCGGATCTAGCCGCCGCAATGCGGTTCATTGCCGACAGAACGGAGCATCCGAAACGGAAAACGCGCGATTTTGACAGCAAGGCTCAGCAGCGCGCGCTGAGCGTCGCGCTATACCAAAGAGCGCTGGACAAATTGGAGGAGGCTGCGCAGGCGGCGCGCGGCAGCTTTGATCCCGATAGCATGAAAAATGCCCTGCAAAGCCTGCCAAAGCTGACGATAAAGGATTATGGCTTGATCCGGAAGGAGCCGGAGCTTGCTGAGGTAAACGACTGCTTTGCAGCGTTTGAAGCGATCAAAAAACAGCTTTTGGAGGTCAGAGTCCCGCATGCTGAGCGGGACAGGGTCGTCCTTCTAGCCACAGAAAAAGCCTACGCGCTGACGCGAAGGCTGCTTGAAAAGCTGGATCTGCGCAAAGAGGAGCGTTCGCTTCTGGATTTTGCAGATTTACAGCAGCGCACTGTCGCGCTGCTGTGCGACACAACGCTGCATGAGGACGGCAGCCTTTGCTTTTCGCCGACCGAAACGGCGAGAAAGCTTGCCGAAAGCTATGATTGCGTGATGGTTGACGAATGTCAGGACAACAATCGCGCGCAGGACGTAATATTTCGGATGCTGACCTATGGCAAAAACGACCTGTTTTACGTCGGGGACGTCAAGCAAAGCATCTATCGTTTTCGCCACGCAAAGCCAGAACTATTCACCGACCGGCTGGCGCAAAGCGAGCTTATCACCCCGGAAAGTGCGCTCTCCGGAAAAAAACCAGCAGCTATTGTGCTTTCGGACAACTTCCGCAGCCGGAAAAGCGTCATCGAAGCGGTCAATTATCTATTTGCGCGGGTGATGTCTGTACGCACGGGCGAGCTTACCTACGATGCGGCTGCCGCGATGCATGCCGGATTCCCCTACCCGCCGCTGCCGGGCGGATTTTCCGATGCGGCGGAACTGCATCTGCTTGACCAGCGTGAGGGCAAGGATCTGCCGAAACAGCCGCCGATCGACCAGGCGCGTTATGTCGCCGCGCTGATTGCGTCGATGGTGCGCGAGGGGTTCCCTGTCACTGACAGGGACACAAAAACGCTGCGCCGATGCCGGTTTTCGGATTTCATGCTGCTGATGCGTTCGCGCAGCCGGCTTACCGACTATCTAAAAGCGCTCGAGGAGTATCATATCAGCTACCGCACCGCTGGAATCAAAGCGTTTTATGAAACATCGGAGATTTCCGCCTGCCTTTCCCTTTTAAAGGTTTGCGGCAACCCCAAGGACGACCTTGCACTTTGGAGTTATTTACTTTCTCCATTCTGCGGCTTCGATTTTGACGATGCGGCTTCACTGCGGATTCATGCAAACGGGATCGGCGCCGCCAGCGTCTACGATGCGCTTTTATCGGCGGCAAGCACCCCGGATGCGCTCATCGGCGCGAAAGCGCAGAAGGCGCTTTCCACCCTATCCGATTTAAGCGACGCGCTGATGAAGAACAGCCTTTCGCATTTTTTACGCTATGCGTTTGAAACAACCGGCTTTGCCTCCATTCTTTCCTCAACTGAGGACGGCGCGCAAAAACGTGCAAATCTCGACCTATTCATCAAGGATGCGGCAAGCTGGGAAAATGAAAACTTCGGCGGCGCGGACGGTTATCTTGCCTATGTAGAGAAGCTGTTGGAACTAAACGAGGATATCGAACCGGCAAGCGCCCTGCTGCAAAGCGACGACGTGGTGCAGGTCATGACCATCCATGGCAGCAAGGGGCTGGAAGCGCCAATCTGTATCCTGACCTCCTGCGAAGTAAAATTCAATAATGCCGAACTGCAAAGCGGCTATCTGCTGCACCCCACCCATGGGCTTGCCCTCCCCTATTGCAGCGAGGAGGAGTGTATCCGCGTCTACAATGCGTTCGGCGAGCAGGTAAAAACACAGCTCAGCAGCGCAATGCGTTCAGAGGAGCTGCGGCTGCTTTACGTAGCGCTCACCCGCGCAAGAGAAAAGCTGATCTGCGTCGGGGAAGTGAAAAATCTGCAAGGTACATTGGAGAAGCTCTCAAAGGATTATCTGAAAGCGACAGAACATATGGACTGTAGGGTCGTACCAAACGAACTCACCGAAACAGCCTCCAGTTTTTTAAGCTGGCTGCTGCCGGGTTTCCTCACGCTGCCATCCTGCGTCCAGACGCTGCAATCGTACGACTATCCGACGCTCCCGGTTATGCCCTATGATGCGGTCAGCACGCTGTTCGGCCCAGAGGAAAAGACCGCGCTGCCGTTTTCCCTGATGCTCCGCCGTGCCGGAGAATATAGTGAAAACGCGCTTGATCCTGCCGATGCGCCGTCCGTTACACAAAGGGAAAACGCATTTAACGGCGAGGAAGCGCTTGCGTGGATGACCAAGCCTTATCCATTCGAGGCGGTGACAGAACTTCCAGCAAAGGCGTCGGTAACAGCGCTTTCACACGGCGAGGGAGAGCGGTTTGATCGCCGGCGGCAGACAGAGGAGGAGCGCCGCATCGACTATTACGAAGACATTTTTACCGACGCTTTCTCAGACAGCGGCGACCGCGCATGGGATCCGGACAATTTGGACAATCTGCAAAATATTACCGAACTATTCCTGCCAAAAGACAAGCCCACCGCCGCTTTACGCGGAACCGCGACCCATGCGTTTTTGCAGTACGCGGATTTTGAAGCGGCGCGGGCAGATTTTGAAAAGGAGCTTTCGCGGCTGGTACAAAGCGCGTTTTTGCGCGCCGACGAGCGGGAGCTGATCGAGCAAAACGAAGTCATACAGTTCCTGCATTCGCGGATTTGCGAAAGAATCCTGACGGCGCAGAAGGAAAACCGTCTGCTGCGCGAATATGCATTCATCCACGAACTGCCAGCCGCGCTGCTTGAAAAGGAGATTCCATCCTGCTGTGATGCGGAGCGGATTATCGTACAAGGCATCGCGGACTGCATTCTGCTGGAAAGCGACGGCCTTATTGTTATCGACTATAAGACCGACCGGCTGCGCAGTGAAGCGCAGTTTGTCACCCGTTATCAAAAACAGCTCGATATCTACGAGGATGCGCTCAACGCGCTGTTTGCCGATCTTTTCCCAAACAAAAAGGCGGTCAAGGAAAAGCTGATCTATTCGCTGTTTTTGGGGAGGGAGATTCGGATAAAATAGCGTGATTTCAGGCTTTTTTCCGCATTTATTCCTTTTTTAGCGATTTCAGCCATTCCAATATCGCAAGACGGAACCGATATTGCTCGGGGTGGGTTAAGAGCGTCCACTCCGACGAATCGAAAGCGTCCTCCGCCGTAAACGGGCTGATGCAGAGGGGCGGATACAAAACGCACCACCAGTTGTGCCCTTCCCCCTTACCGATAACGATACGCAAAGCCCAATAATCTCCCGCCGGCATTGTGATATCCTCATACTGTTTAATCGGGAAATGGGTAAACGCAACCGAAACGGCGACGGCGTCAGTTCCGCCATGCGCGTAAACGGAGCGCTGCGCCTGCTCTGTCAACATGGGGAGATATTCTTCTGCTGCGTTAGCAAACGCTTCGGCATAGGTTTCGTCTCCCTGCTGCTCCACCTCAAGGGTGGAAAAAAGCTCCTTTGCCAACGGAACGATGTCATCGCGCACCGCGCGCTTGAGGCTCTGATCCACCTCGGAATCGGAGTTTGCCAGAATGTGCAGGCGGAACACCTCGCTTTGCAGTCCGTCGTAGGTCTGTGCAAACGCGGCGGTGGCTTCAAGCAGCATCGCTAACAGCAAAAGCACTGCCGCCAGCGAGATATATGAGTACTTGATGGATCGGATCGTCATGTTTTTCCCTTCTCTTTCTTTGTTTTCTGTCAGGAGTATGGGAAAAAATTCCAGCTTTATACACATAACGGTCAGCAGATACGCATGTCTTTTCAGATTCTTCAAAAATGTGACATTTGATCGTATTTGTCTGTTGAAAGGACCTTTGGTGTATGATATAATGATAATACTGACACAGCATCCCAAATTTTTATCACATTTCCGGGAGCAAAAATACGGGCAAAGGGGAAATACATCATGATAGAAAGCGAATTTGATCTGCACGCATTTTTTGAGGGGAGAAGCTTCGACGCATACGAATATTTCGGCGCGCATCCGGACGAAAACGGCTGCAATTTTCGCGTGTTTGCTCCTGCGGCGAAAAGGGTTTCGCTCATCAGCAGCGTTTATATGTGGGAAGCAAAGGAGATGAAGCTTTCCGACGGCGTTTGGAGCGTCTATCTGCCGGGGATCAAGCCGGGCGATCTTTACAAATTTCAGATCGAGCGTCCGGATGGGCAGGTAATTGACCATTGCGATCCATACGGATTTGGGATGGAGCTAAGACCCAATTCCGCCTCAATCGTGCGCCGCCTGCACGAAACGATCTTTACCGACAGCGCTTGGCTGGAAAAGCGCACGCGCGGGCACAAATCGCCGATCAACATCTACGAGCTTTATGCCGGCGGCTTCAAGCATAAGAACAACACAGGAGATTTTCCGGCAGACTGGTACAACTACGAGGAATTGGCGGACGTGCTAATCCCGTATTTAAAAGAAAACGGCTACACCCATGTGGAATTTATGCCGCTTTCAGAGCATCCGGCGGACGCATCTTGGGGATATCAGAACACCGGCTTTTTTGCGCCGACCTCACGATACGGGACGGTGCGCCAGCTGCAAAAGCTCATTGATCGGCTGCATGAAAACGGTATCGGCGCGATACTCGACTTTGTGCCGGTGCATTTCGCACTGGACGGATATGCGCTTTCCTATTTCGACGGCAGCTATCTTTACGAATATTCAAGCGACGACACCGGCTACAGCGAATGGGGCACCAAAAATTTCAACGTCACGCGCGGCGAAACGGCAAGCTTTCTAAAATCCTGCGCCAACTACTGGCTGACCGAATACCACTTCGACGGGCTGCGGATGGACGCGATCTCGCGTGCGATCTACTGGCATGGAGACGAGCGGCGTGGGGTGAACGATAAGGCGGTTGCGTTTTTAGCCGCTATGAATTCCGGGCTGCACCAGCTGCATCCGACGGCGATGCTGATCGCGGAGGATTCCACCAATTTCCTCAAAGTGACCGCTCCGCCCCAGTACGGCGGGCTGGGGTTTGACTACAAATGGGACTTGGGCTGGATGAACGACACCCTTGATTTCCTTGCAACGCCGGCGTTTTATCGCAAATGGCATTACAACAAGCTCAGCTTTTCGATGATGTATTTTTACAGCGAGACATTTCTGCTGCCGTTTTCCCACGATGAAAACGTCCACTCGAAAAAGACGATTGTCGATAAGCTTTGGGGCAGCTACGAGCAAAAATTTTCACAGTGCCGCGCGCTATACCTATACCTTTACACCCATCCGGGCAAAAAGCTGGACTTCATGGGAAACGAGTTCGCCATGATCCGCGAGTTTGATGAGAAAAAGGAGCTGGACTGGAGCCTGCTGCGCTTTCCAATGCACGATTCCTTCCTTACATATCGGCGCAAACTGCATGAACTATACCGCAGTCTTCCTGCTCTTTGGGCTGACGACTACCATTCCGGATATTTCCGGTGGCTGATGGTGAACGATGCGGATCACGTGGTCTACGCCTACCAACGCGGAAAAGGAGTCGGATCGGTGATGGTCATCCTCAACCTCTGCGACTGCGACTGGGACAACTACCTGCTCCCTGCCGAAAACATCCTCTCGATACGGGAGCTTCTTAACACCGACGACAGCCGCTTCAGCGGCGGCACGGTCATCAACACGCCGGAAAAAATCACCGCCGCGCCGGACAAGAAAGGCGCAATGCGGCTGGCGATCTCGTTAAGGGCGCTTTCCGGTCGGATGTTTGCGGTGGAAGCGGTCGAGCCAGAGGATTTGGCGGCGCAGAAAACGTCTGACCCCCTGCCAAAGCGTTGATCATAGCAGTCCTGATCCTTGGTAAAAAGTCCGCAATCAAGGCAGTCCTCCTTTATGTACCGAACTGCCTCCTCTACGGATTCACACGCGAACCTCCCTGCCCATATACATCGTGGCGTAAAACACAGCGTCAAAAACGCTTCTGCCCTTTTCCAACGCTGATAAATACGGCTCCGCAAACTCATATTGATTGTTGTAATCATTTTTTAGAAAGGCGTCGCCCCGATAGGAATTGACAGAATAATGATATAATCTCATCCAGACACCTCCATATAATATTTATACCGAACAGAAAGCCTCCGCAGATGATGCGAAGGCTTTCCCTTATCCCAAAATTATTTATAGCTGTCCTTCAGTCCGACAATGCGGTTAAAGGTATCGGCGTTTTTGCTGTCCTTGCAGAAGTAACCGGTGCGTACAAACTGGAATCGTTCGCCGACTGCGGCGTCTTTCAAGCAAGGCTCAACCTTACAGCCCGTCATCATCGTCAGCGAATTGGGATTGAGATAGTCCAGATAAGACTCGTCCTCTCCCAGATCGTTCAAATTATCTTTTGTAAACAGATCCTCATACAGCGCAAGATCCGCGTTTACTGCATATTTCGCGCTGATCCAGTGGATCGTACCCTTGATTTTCCGCCCGTCCGGCGGATTGCAGCCGCGCGTTTCAAAGTCTACGCTGCACCGCAGCTCGGTAATGCCGCCGTTTTCGTCCTTGACGACCTCGTCGCAGCGGATGACATACGCCTGCATCAGACGCACCTCCCCGCCCGGTTTTAAACGGAAGAATTTCTTCGGCGCATTCTCCATAAAGTCGGAGCGCTCGATATAAAGCTCACGGGTAAACGGCACACTGCGCGTTCCCTGCTCCGGATGATTCGGATGATTTGGCAGCTCGAAGGTTTCCTCCTTCTCCTGCGGATAATTGGTCAAAACAACCCGCACAGGATCAAGCACCGCCACACGGCGCTGCGCCGTATCATTTAATTCCTCACGAATACAGTGTTCCAGCATACCAATATCGACAAGACTGTTGGATTTGGAGATGCCCGCGCGCTGAACAAAATCAAAGATCGCGTTCGGCGTATAGCCGCGGCGGCGCAGACCGCACAGCGTCGGCATACGCGGATCATCCCAGCCGTCCACATGCCCCTCAAACACAAGCTGACGCAGATAACGCTTGCTCATGACCGTTTTGGTCACATTTAAGCGCGCAAATTCGCGCTGGATTGGGTGCGGCTCAAAGCCAATGCTCTCAATGACCCAGTCATAAAGCGGGCGATGATTCTCAAATTCCAGTGAGCAGAGCGAATGGGTGATCCCCTCCAGCGCGTCCTGAATCGGATGCGCATAGTCATAAAGCGGGTAGATAACCCACTGATCTCCCTGACGATGATGGTGTTTACGGGTGATGCGGTAAATCGCAGGGTCGCGCATATTCAAATTCGGGCTTGCCATATCGATCTTGGCGCGCAGCGTGCGGGAGCCGTCGGCAAATTCGCCGTTTTTCATCCGCTCAAACAGATCGAGATTTTCCTCGACCGAACGGTTTCTGTACGGGCTTTCCCTCCCCGGCTCGGTCAGCGTGCCGCGATATTCCCGCATTTCGTCGGCGGACAAATCGCAGACATACGCCTTGCCGTCCTGTATCAGCTTAACGGCAAATTCGTAGCATTTATCAAAATAATCGCTGCCGTAGTAGATTCCGCCGTTCGGCGACGCGCCCAGCCATTCCAGATCCTCGCGGATCGACTCAACGTATTCGTTATCCTCCTTGGCAGGATTGGTGTCGTCGTAACGAAGGTTGAAAAGCCCGCCGTACTTTTTGGCGACCATAAAATTGATGAAGATCGCCTTGGCAGAGCCGATGTGCAGGTAGCCGTTTGGCTCCGGCGGAAAACGCGTATGAATTTTTAATCCCGGATTCTCTGCCAAATCAGCGTCAACAATTTCAGTGATAAAGTTTGAAAACTCTTCCATATTACAACCTCCCGAAAAATTTATGGATTTCGGGATACTCCTTTTTGATGATTCATTCTTCCAGCGCGGCGGCAAGACGGGCTTTAACCGTATCCTCACCCAAAATCCGCATGACCTCGAACAGATCCGGCGCATTCTGTCTGCCGCAGACCGCGACACGCAGCACCATAGTCACATCGCCCGGCTGACCCTTAAAGGCATCGGGATTCTGCTTATAGGTCTTGGTGTCCGGCGCAAACCCAAGACGCGCGCCCATCCCGCTGACCCAGCTAAACCATGCGTTGTTATCCGGCTGCGGAACATACTCGTCCAGATAGGTCCGGAGGATCTTCCTGCGGTCGTCCTCCTCAACCCTCTCCGGGAACGCATCCTGCATCTCAAACAGCTCGTCATAGAAAAAGCCAACATACGGCTTAACATCCGCCCAAGTGGTAAAATCCTTGCGCGGCTTTTTACCGCCTCTTCCGATAGAAAGAATAGCCTTCGCCTTATCCGGATCAGCGGTAAACAACGAGGCAAGCTGCGTATCATACTTTTCCGCCCACTCGGTCACATATCCGTAGACCTCCTCGGCAGACATAACGGAAATAACATTTTTGCTGACGTCCTGTAGCTTTTGCAGATCGAACAGCGAGCCGGAAACGCTCATCTTTTTTGGATTGAACGGAAATTCGGTGTACGGCTTCTGCGGATTTTTCAGCCGCCAATCCTCATAATTCGAGTTTAACAGCGTTAAAAGGTATTCGATCACTGCCGGAACGCAATAGCCCTGCTCGTCATAGTATCCAAGCGCCAGCTCCGGATCCTTACGTTTGGAAAGCTTACGCTTAGAATTGCCATCCATCTTCATAAGCTGCGCAGTATGCGCGTACTTCGGCGGCTTCATGTCAAGCACCGAAAAAAGCTGCAAATGGATCGGCAGCGTGGAGAGCCACTCTTCACCGCGTACAACCACAGTAGTGCGCATCAGATGGTCATCCACAACGTGCGCAAAATGATAGGTCGGGATGCCGTCAACCTTAAGCAGCACAATATCCTGATCGTTTTCCGGCATATCAAGGCTGCCCTTGATGAGATCGGTCAGTTTTACTCTGCGGCTTTGATCGCCCGGACTTCTTAGCCGCAGTACATACGGTTTTCCTGCTGCAATATTTTCCTTAACCTCATCCAGCGAGAGATTCCTGCAGCGGGCAAACGCGCCGTAATAACCCGGCGTAAGCTTTTTTTCCTCTTGGGAAAGGCGAAGCGCCTCCAAATCCGCTTCGGTACAGAAGCACGGATATGCAAGCCCCTTTTCCACAAGGGCTTTGGCGTAGGCATGATAAATCTTTTTGCGCTGACGCTGTCGATACGGACCATAAACACCGTTATCGCCATCCAGAGTCGCGCCCTCGTCAAACCGCAGCCCAAAACGGTTAAAAACGCGGATAATCGTTTCCACACCGCCCGGAACTGCGCGTTTTAAATCGGTGTCCTCAATGCGCAGATAAAAAACACCGCCGCTTTGATGCGCCAAGCGCTCATCGGTGATTGCGCCAAACAGGTTGCCCAAGTGCATAAACCCGGTTGGGCTTGGCGCAATGCGCGTCACTTTCGCGCCCTCCTTCAGCTCACGCGGCGGGTAAAGCGCCTCATAATCCGACGGAGTCATCGTAATATCAGAAAACAAAAGGCTTGCAAGCTCAAGATTTTCCTGTTGGGTCAAGCAGAATCCTTCCTTTCTTATGGTATAAATATACCTTTTAATCATACCACATCTTGCCGCCACTGTCAAGTCCCGCG